>JAGXRP010000001.1 GCA_018335795.1 Desulfobulbaceae bacterium
GCGCGGTACTCGCGAATCCTATTGCATACTGATGACCAAGGACAACTACCAATACAGCATGAAACGCGGGACTGATTCGACTGACGAGCGAATAACAGCGATTGCGAGATTGAAAACTATGGTGCAAACCACCGACGGATTTGAAATTGCCGAAACCGATATGAAGCTACGTGGTCCCGGCGACATAATGGGAACCAAGCAATCGGGACTGCCGGAGTTCAAATACCTAAGCCTCGCGGAAGACGGCGAAATCATAGCCCAAGCTAAAAAAGCAATCGAATATTTGCTCCGCGACGACCCAAAATTGAACAAAACGCAGCACTTGCAAGTTCGCGCCAAATTGGTGAAGCTACTACGCGGCAGCGACAATTATTTTGAGATAGCGTAGGGGAGAGGGGATGGAAGCAGTAGAGACGTTTGTGATTGATTAACGTATGTAAACTTTGGTCTCATTTCTTCGCTAACTTATTGTGATTATGGATAGTATGACGCCATTTTAGACCTTTTATTTTTTCCTTTTTTTAACATATATTAAAAGTATCTGCCTTATGAGACAGCCACAGATTGAACCCCAAAAGCTCATTTAGGTTTTGATTTCCGCTGTTTGATTGAACTTAAGTAAAGAAGTTTACCTATAAAGTAAACTAATAAAGCTAATATCAGATGTGAGTATTTGAATACATTCTTGGTGCTTTCATTAAGAATGATAAATACTAAAGCAATTGACACTGATATTATCAAATCTAATAAACCAATTTTAAAATTACACCTATTATTTCCAAAGATTAAGTTCTTTAACGTAATTCTATCTTCATTATTCTTCTTCATATAAATTCCATACCCATTTATTAATAAAATGAATTTCATTGTAAGTCTTCCCGTCAGTTTTAACAACTGACGGGAAGAAAAGTTTTGTAATATTTGACATTCATTCCTAACTTGAATAAAGCAAAATATTGACAATTTCCAGTTCTAATTTTTATTAATCAGCAAAAGTTTCATTAGCGTATACAGAAGAATAAGTACTAGCTACAATTGACCAAAATGGTCCATAACTTGAAAGGTATAAAGCACCTACAGCATCACATATTATTACCCAAGAACCTTTATCCTTTGGTGCATTTTTTTGCCACCATTTACGGATACTTGTGATTGGTTCTTCTACTCTTTCTTCATCATACCATAAATCATGTGAAGAATTCGCAACAGATTTAAAAAGACATATATTATTGATGGTTTCTGCGCTGGCACCTGATGGCACTGTAATACTGTTTATGATGCTCATTACATTATCAGATGACTCGAATTCACCTGCAAGATTTATTGGTAAGCTAATCAAATCAATTGTTGTTGAGTCAATACCAATTTCAGATAGATAATCAATTAGGTTATCTGCAAAGCTAGGTAAATCTTCAAAAAGTCCACGATAATAAACATTGTTGTTTATGGTGACCTTCAAATTCAATGCAACATTGAAAGAATCTATTAATGCAAAAGCGCTATTAATTTCAATAATACTATAACCCTCGGTCAACATAAAATTTGTTAATGATGATTTTATATTATTGAAACCTGCTTGTGTAAGATATAATGTTGAATCAATACCTACATAAGTCTTATTTGGAAAATCATAATGATTCTCAATATAATAATTCACTGCGTTATTATGCAAATCCCCAACTAATTGACAATCATTGTTAAGAATACTGAAATTAGGTGTACTAATTACATCATTCAGCTCGGTTTCTTTGCAGCCAAACAAAACGAAAATTATAAAAAATATAAAAAACATATACTTATTCATTTTCTTTCTCAAATTATTTAAAAAACTGTTAATTTTTAAAACAAAAATCAAATTCATGTAGAAATTCCCGCGTTGGGTATTCAGTTCTCTCCCGAAGCTCCCCGTGCTCCAGGTGTTCATTTCGCAATCATATCGGACCTCGCTTATTTGTGAGCGGATATAATTTATGGTATGTCAATGAACTTTGCGAGAGTAGAGGTGATAATTCTAGTCTTAGATTCTTGTGTGTTACAAGTGTATTTGTTTGTGGAAAAGTTTCAAGAAATAGAGTACAATAAGAATTTCGAGTTTCGTCATTATGTACCGATGTACCGATGTACCGATGTAAAAATTCCTATGTTACAAATTTTCAACATCAAATTTCCATTTTGAATGTTTATACTAATCTAATATAAAAAAGTTTTTCGAAACCTCCAAACAAAAATTGAAAATATTTCAAGAAATTTTCAAAATTCTTTCGAATTCTCTTCGGAGAGGGAAGATGCGGCGGTCACATATGTTTCTACACCACCTCTCTTGAGACCTTAACGAATCTAAAGAATAGAAGCACGGCGGCGGTACCAAGCCCAACTAAGTAGCCAATCCAGACGCCGTAAGCGCCATAGCCAAAGACAAATGCTAAGGTGTAGCCGGTTGGTATGCCGACGCACCAATATGCCATCAGTGCGGTCAGAGTCGGGATTTTGACATCCTTCAAGCCCCGCAATGCACCTAATCCTACTACTTGTGTACCGTCAAACATTTGGAATAATGATGCAATGATGATTAAACCGGAAGCAAGTTCGATTACTTCTCGCTCATTTACAAAAATCAATGGCAGATGATTTCTCAGCAATATGAAGAGGATTGCCGTAACGAACATAAACATTGCCGCCATCAGAAAAGTAGAAAAACCCGCTCGGCGCATCTCCTCAAACTTTCCGGCTCCAATCAACGTACTGAGGCGAATCGTAGCCGCCGAAGCAAGCCCACCTGCCGCCAAATATGTTGTAGCAGCGAGACTGATTGCGATTTGGTGTGCTGCCAACGGGTATGCACCAAACCACCCAATCATAATCGCTCCAAACGAAAATGAAGCGATTTCCAAAATAAGCTGAAATCCGATGGGGATGCCAAGTTTCAAAATTGAAATAATTCTTTTCCGCGATATTAATTTATCACCGAAATGCTTGATGTAGCCTTTGAAAAGCTTATTTGAAAACACATAATATCCAAATGCCAAACCCATGTATAAGCGCGCTATCAAAGTCGCATAACCTGCGCCATCCAACTCAAGTCGCGGGAAAATCCAGACACCGTAAATCAAAAAGTAGTTCAAAACTATGTTCAGCAAATTCCCTGAAATGCTGAAGAACATTGCCGGTTTGGTAAGCGAAAGACCTTCGGTGAATTGCTTGAATGTCAAAAAAAGCATTCCCGGGAACATTGAAAAAGCTGTAATAATGTAGTATGGTTGCGCTAATTGGAGCACAACATCAGTTTGCCCCATATATTTCAAGAAGGGGTAAACGGCTAAGATAATCGCTGTGAGAGCCATTCCGGCAAAAATCCCGAGAATTGTACCATTTGATAGCAATCTTCCACATTCACGGCTATTATTTTGACCTTTAGCAACTCCGACTAATGGCGTCAAGCCGGTGGATACGCCGACACCGAACACAAAAAACATAATAAAAATGTTATGAGCAAAAGATGCCGCAGCAAGATATTCGCTTCCAACCTGTCCCACCATGATTGAATCGGCAATGCCGGTCATGATGTGCCCTACCTGCCCAATAATAATTGGGTAGGCTAATTTGATGTTTATCTTATAGTGATTTCGGTAATCTTTGCTGAACATGTTAAAATCAAAACTTGTATTGACGAAATCAAAAAAAAATATGTTGCAATACAAATATTGTCTAAATATTATATGATTTCGTGAATCCTTGTGTTGGAACATATCTTAACCCATAATTCAATCATAATCATGACAAATTATGTCTTTTAAAATGGGACTTACTAAAAATAAATCGAAAAAAAATGAAAAAAATGAAAAAAATATTTGTTAATGTTGTGAAAGTCTTATATCTTTGCCATTGCAGCAAGTGAAAATTTTTCACAAAAAGAGGAAGAAATGCAACATTTTCTTCCATGTATGTTTTTAATTCAGGGTAGTGCAGACTCTTAGTCGTGTACTTATATTATAAGTGTAAGCATAGACATGGAACGACAGAAACAGAATGAAGTCCCCAAAGGTGGTTCTTTTTTGAGAGCCTTACCAATCGGTTTGATTGTTATTGCAGTTATACTGATTGGCATAGTGGCACTGACTTACATGTCCCGCCAATGGTACTCCGAGCAATCAATCAGCAAAATCGAAGTCGAAGGAAGCAATATATTGAGCGAATCGGAAATCATGATAATGCTCAAAGACTCTGTACTCGGCAAGACTTATTCCGAAATTGATATAGCAAACATTGATAAAATGCTTTTGCAAAATCCATACATCATAAAAACGAAAATCACACACGACGGCAAAGGCAAAATCCATGTTCAAGTTTTTGAACGCCAACCTACAGCAATATTAATCAAAGCAGACGGCAACCTTGCTTACAGCGATGATTCCGGCTTCACTTTTCCCTACGTACCACTTGAAAATGTTGATAATATACCAATCTTAGGCAATTTATACGAAAGTGGCAGGTTGAACATGAAAGCACTCAAAATGGCATTGAAGATAGTTGATGAAATCAGCCAAACTGATTATGACATAATCATTTCACGAATCAATTTCAAATCAGGAACAAGCTTTGAAACTATCACAACCGACTACGGCGTAAAATTAATTGTAGATGCCTCATACCAATTAGATGAACAACTTAAGAAATATGTAAGATTTGCAGCTAAGAACGAACGTACAATGATGTTGTCGGAAGTAAAATATTTAGACTTGCGTTGGAGCAATAGGCTCGTAGCAGGTTATTGAAATAGAGTATTATATCCAAAATAAAAAGAGATTAGATTGATGACAAACACACAACAGCATATTGCAGTCGGATTGGACATCGGCACAACCAAGATTTGTGCGATTGTTGCACAAAAAGACCCCGACAGTCGCATCATCAAAATACTCGGGATGGGTGTTGCTGATAGCGAAGGATTGAACCGCGGTGTTGTAGTAAATATTGACAAAACAGTAGCAGCTATTAAGCGAGTAATCGCAGATGCCGAACAACAATCTGGCATTACGATTAAGGAAGTTGTTGTCGGAATTGCTGGTGACCATATCGAATCATTCCAATCACGCGGAATCGTAGGCATTTCGGCTCCAACCAACGAAATTTCAAAAAAAGATGTTGACAGATTATTAGAAGAAACACGTAAGATTTCGATTTCAGCAGACAAAAAAATTATTCACATTATACCTCAAGATTTCACAATCGACGGGCAAGACGGAATCATTGACCCGGTCGGGATGAGTGGAGTGAGGATGGAAGCAAACGTACATATCGTAACCGGATTAAGTACTGCAATCCAAAATCTTTACAAATGCGTCGAAAGAGCCGGACTTAAAATCAAAGACTTAGTTTTGGAGCCATTGGCTTCGGCTATGGCAGTTCTGACACCTGAAGAAAAGGAAGTCGGCGTCGCATTGGTTGACATTGGCGGTGGCACAACCGACATTGCAATTTTTGAAGAAAATCTCGTGCGTTATACTTCAGTATTCGCAATAGCCGGAAAACAAGTCACAGACGACGTTCGCAAAGGTCTTGGAATTATCCAAGCTCAAGCCGAAAGACTCAAACGAGATTACGGACATTCTTTCGGGGCTTCAATCGAAAAAGACGAAGTAATTATGGTTCCCGGCGTTGGTGGCAGAGCTCCCAAAGAAATAACAAAAAATTACCTTTGCAATATTTTGCAACCGCGGATGGAAGAGATATTTGAATTTATTCAAGCCGAAATTATGAAGTCGCAATTCGGCAGCCAACTTGGTGCAGGTGTGGTTATCACAGGTGGTACTAGTTTATTGCGCGGAACAGATGAATTAGCTCAACATATTTTGCAAATGCCGGTGAAGATCGGTATTCCATCAGGATTTACTTATTCAGGGTTGGTACCGGAAATCGAAAATCCGATGTATGCAACATCTGTAGGGCTTGTTTTGTGGGATATTCACAATTATGGCGGTTCCTCGCTAAATACAACTATTTTAGAAGACGAATCGGTACAGAATGAAACAGAAGTAAGCTCAATTAATGAAACAGTAGAGGGAAAAAGTGACGCAGAGCCGGAAGACAAAGGGATAAACAAAGTTAAGGAACAAATGAAAAAAGGCATTAGCAACATCGGAAGATTTTTGAAAGAACTCTAATTTTTTTATATATTAATAGGATTAAATTATGCCAATTGGGATTGATACTACTAATTCGACCGGAGCAAGGATTCGCGTAATCGGTGTTGGTGGCGGTGGTGGGAATGCTATCAATAACATGATTTCGAGCGGTCTCGAAAGTGTTGATTTTATTGCAGTCAACACTGACGCTCAAGCTCTTGAGCACAATCTTGCAAAGACCAAGATTCAAATAGGTGACGCCACTACACGCGGATTAGGTGCTGGTGGCGATTGGACTGTCGGACAAAAAGCTGCTGAAGAAAGCATCACTGAATTGAAAGAAGTTATCAAAGGCAGCGACATGGTATTTGTGACTGCCGGAATGGGTGGCGGAACAGGTACAGGAGCGGCTCCCGTTATTGCTCAAACTGCAAAAGAAATGGGTGCATTGGTTGTAGGCGTGGTTACTAAGCCGTTCCTTTGGGAAGGCAACAAAAGAGGTAAAAGTGCCAAAGAAGGCATTCTTAGATTGAAAGAAGGTGTTGATGCACTAATCATTATCCCCAACCAAAGACTACTTGAAATAATTGACAACAACACATCATTCAAAGAAGCTTTTAGAATCGTTGACGGTGTATTGTTGAATGCAACAAGAGGAATATCCGAAATAATTTCATGTCATGGTACTGTAAACGTTGACTTTGCAGACGTTAAAGCAATTATGTCCGGCATGGGTGATGCTATTATGGGTATCGGTATTGCAAAAGGTGAAAATAGAGCTGAAAAAGCTACTGCAACTGCACTCAATTCGCCATTGCTTGACGGTGTGTCTATCAAAGGTGCGAAAGGCGTTCTTGTGAATATTACAGGTGGCGATGATTTGACTATGAATGAAATCGCTCGTGCTGTTTCCATAGTAGAACAAGAAGCCGGCGAAGACACAAACTTGATTCACGGTGTTGTTCAAAATCCCAACATGAACGAACAAATTATGGTTACAGTTGTTGCGACAGGTTTTAATCAAGAAGAAACATCAGTACCTGAAGTTGAAACAGCAGTTGAATTGAATCCTAAGGAAAAAGCTAAACCAATAGAAATCCCATTTCCCAAAGCACCGGTAGCACCAAAATTTCCTGTTTCCAAAGTCCCAAGAGGATTTTACCATGAAAAAGCAGGTGTGATGCCAACTAATTTGATTTCTTCGAGTCCTCGAGGCGAAGAACAACTCAAAAAATTCGATATGCCCGCTTATCAGCGTCGAGGTGTCGAGCTCAGTGTAACAACTAACACACCTGAGAATGGAGAAGAGTTTAACAACGGATTGGCTGAATTACAGTATAATGGTTCAACTAAACATTGATAAAAAAAGGGCGATGATTAATTTCATCGCCCATTTTTTTGTTTACAAATCAAAAAAACTATCTATTTAGCCCCGTTTTAGGTTCTTCTTTCGGGTCAACAATGTTTCCCCATCCGGAAATTTCAATCAATTCGTGCTCTTTACAATCTGTCTTGATTTTCACGCTCGAAGATAATCTACCATTAGCTTTAGGCAAAATTGTTGCTTCGACTGTGTAAGGTACTTTCGGGTTCAGAATATCACCGACTTTGACGTTGACTTTCATTGTAGCTTCACCATCAACAGCACCTGCAATTACTCTTGCTGAAACTTCAACTTCTTTAACTTTAACCGGCTTATCGGTATTGTTAGTGATTACAACCTTTCCGACACTTTCTTCATTAATAAAAAGCTTTGGAAAGCTCAAAAATTTCGGAAAAACTGTTATCGGTCGCATTACATCTGCTTTTATCATAAGCGTGGTTCTTTCTTCTGCTTCATTTGTGAAGATACTTATGCTTTTTGTTACCGGTCCATCGTAAGTAGATACATTGAGTGTAACGTCCAATGTGGCATATTTGCCCGGTGCAATAATATTAGTATCAAGAGGCGCTGTAGTACAACCACATCCAGGCTTCACACGCTTGATTTCAAGAGTTTGATTGCCTTTGTTATGTAGCTTAATACTTGCCTTGAGCGGATTTTGCTCAGGTGTCACTCTGCCCCAATCGTAAGTAGTTCCGCCCTCTATTTCAAGTTTGGGTTGGGCTAACAATAAAGAAAAAGTAAACGCAAATATCAAAATTGTTGCGTAAAAGATTCTCATTTTATATACTCCTTGTATATTGTTTGTAGATAATATGTAAATATAATAAAAATACCAATTCGGTCAAACATACATAATATAAGAACGTTTTAACAGTAAAAAGTTGCATTCTTTACCTAAAATGATTTTAAAATTTTATAGCTTGTTTTGTTTTTTTTATTAATTTCATATTTATAAAAGTTGACGATATAAGAAAAGTATTGGAGAAAATAATGATTAGTTTTGAGTTTAGTGATATTCAACTGCAAATTAAAGAAGCCGCTGCAAAATTTGCCCAAGAAGAAATGGCACCGGGAGCAATAGAACGAGATATTAATGCTACTTATCCCAGAGAAATATTATCCCAATTGGGCGAACTCGGCTTTCTTGGAATGATGGTTAGCCCTGAATGGGGCGGCTCCGGTTTAGATGCCGTTAGTTATACATTGGCAATAGAAGAATTTGCCAAAGTTGATGCCGCTACAAGTATCGTGATTTCTGTCCAAAATTCTTTAGTTTGTTGGATTTTGGAAAATTACGGAAATGACGAGCAAAAAGAAAAATTCCTTCGCCCATTAGCAGAAGGTAAGGATATCGGAGCTTATTGTTTGAGCGAACCCGAAGCGGGATCTGATGCTCGCCAACAAAGTACCACAGCTGTCAAAGATGGCGATTATTGGGTATTGAACGGTATGAAAAATTGGATTTCTTCCGGTACTAATGCTGATACTTATATCGTTTTTGCCCAAACGAATCCAGAATTAAAGCACAAAGGAATCGCTGCTTTCGTTATTTCGAAAAATACTCCCGGATTTGAACCTGCAAAAAAAGAAGATAAAATGGGAATGAGGGCATCGGACACATGCTCAATCGGATTGACAAACGTAAAATTGACCAACGAAAATCTAATCGGCAAAGTCGGCGAAGGATTCTATATCGCTATGAGAGGCTTGAATGGTGGCAGAATAGGCATCGCTTCTCAATCTGTAGGAATAGCACAGGGAGCATTTGAAGCCGCTCTGAAATATTCGAAAGAACGTAAAACAATGGGCATTCCAATTTGCGAACATCAACTGATTCAAGCAAAATTAGCACAAATGTCTATGAAAATAAATGCTGCACGCTCGCTTGTGCTCAAAGCGGCATGGTTACGAGATAACAAAATGGACCACATCAGAGAAAGTTCTGAAGCTAAATTATTTGCTTCGACAATTGCTAATGAAGTCACTCGAGAAGCTGTCCAAATCCATGGCGGATATGGCTACGTTAGAGAATATATTGTAGAACGTATGATGCGTGATGCGAAAGTAACCGAAATTTACGAAGGGACTTCGGAAATCCAACAAATTGTTATAGCACGAGAGCTAATCAAGAATTCATGAAAAAAATTCAATTCCGGAAAATAAACAAATCATGAATCATACATTAGTGCGACTGATTTCCTCTCGGCTTACACAAGGTATCCGAAGGAAAAGATTTCTCAAATTTACTAAGATTGTAGCATTAGCAAGCGTCACTTTGGGGTGTTTAGCATTGATTTTATCTCTTTCAATTCTCGAAGGATTTGATAGGAAGCTGCATAATACAGCCGAAAGATTTTCTTCGCACATTATAGTTACATCGTTCAATCGTGAACCACTTCCAAATTATGAAGAAACAAGTGAAAAAATCAAAGAAAATTTCGAGCAAGTCACTGGGGTTGAGCCAATTCTCGAAAGAGAAGGCTTGATTCGTTCGACTTTGCATACAGACGGAATTACGATTAATGGAATCATACCCGAAAAGTCTGTTACAGGATTCGATAAATTCATAACCCAAGGTTCGTACTCATTTACTGATGATAATGCCAAAGAAGCTATAATAAGCGAACGAATGTCCGAAAAACTCGGCGTCAAAATGGGGGATAAAATTGTCATTTTTACTATGAAGGATAATTCTGCTCTTAACTTTGGCGGAATCAAAGCTGATAATTTTACTATTAAATCCATCTACAAAAGTGGCATGGTTCAATTCGACGATGTTTTGGTCTTGATTCCATTGAAACGAGCCGCAAAATTATTCGATATGCCCGAAGGAACAGCTTCTTCATATAAATTAATGTTGACTGATATGCATCAATCAACTGCTTTAGTTGATACGCTTGAGTCTTTTTTGAGATACCCGTATTTTGCTTTTACAATCTTCAATTTTCATGGTTCACTTTTTTCGTGGATAGAGCTACAAAAAGAACCAATTCCTTTAGTATTGGGACTAATTTCACTCGTTGCCGTTTTGAATATTATCACTACATTATTGATAACTATACTCGAAAAGACAAACTCAATTGGCATTTTGAGAGCTTTAGGGATGAGAAAAAGAGAATTGTTGGCATCTTTTGTCAATCAGGGATTTACAATCGGTCTAACAGGTACTCTTTTAGGCACCGGCATCGCATTTATAATTTGTAAATTGCAAGATGCATACGGAATTATAAGATTGCAGGGCGAAATTTATTTCTTAGATACATTGCCAATAGCTATCGTTCCTGAACATTATCTCTTGGTAATTGCCGTATCTCTTGTTCTTACACTTGCTGCTACAATTATCCCCGCTTTTATTGCTGTGAGTATAAGCCCGTTGCGAGCCTTACGGTTCAAATAAAATAAATCATAAACAAAATCCTCTAATTGTTTTTGTTAATAATTAGGCTACACTATGAAATTGATTTACACTATGATTACTTTATTATTTCTAACACCTAATCTTCAGGCGGCGAAATTCAAGGTCGAACCAACCGAAATTATTATCAAAAAAACGACTGATTTCGATTATGTCTATGATTATGCTGAGATAATAAGCCTGACAGACGAACCTGTATCAATATTTTGGCAAAAAGAGTATTTGACAGAGGTCCCATTAAATTGGGAAACTTCTGTGCAATGTCCGGGCGAATTTCATTTCGATTCGCACATTATGTCATATATATTCGACCTAAGTGATGAATCTAATTTTGACCACAAATTTATTTTTCACGCCTATCCGAATCAATCATTTGGCTATCTTGAGGCAGCTTTTCATTTTAATGAAGTCGGTTTTCCTGATGAAGTCCAAACTGTAATATTCAAAATTAGTATTTATGATTCAATCAATAGCATTGATGATACCCATGAAGATGACTTTGTACGGATTTTAGGCAATCAAATAGTTTTTACTGACAATATCGCCAAAGCAATTATATTTGGCTTAAACGGCAATCTTGTCGCTGAATGTAGGAGCAATGGAAATTTTAATTTGGATAAGCTACCAACGGGAATTTATATTGTAAACCTTTTTACCAAAGACAATCTGGTTTATAATCACAAGATTATTAAACATTAAGGTTTGCAAGTCAGCAAATAAACACGATTATTGATTACTCCCAGCGATTCAAATCTGTTTGTGTTTCTGTTATAGATTGCCCTCGTAGCGTAATCAACCATAATTCCGGCATGTGTATTGCCTGTTTCGAGATATACCATAGATAGATGCGCCGAAGTTCCATAAGCTATAGCCTTGCCTTCGGTATCCAATGCTATAGGATAGGAAGGGTCCAATCCCCCATAAATGACATATTTACGTCCATTAACATTGACAAAGCATTCCATATCGCAACCGATGAAGTACAAAACATCGCCATCGTGTGTAAATCTGGGAGTGCCCGGCGATAATCCCCCATTATACTCTGTTGTGCTGAATACTACATAATTTGCCAAATTGAATGTCGCACCATAAGAAATTAGCGCAAGATTAGGATGAACAGCCAGCCCCCAAACTTTGTCGTACATCATGCCATAAAGTGGTTCGCGATATTCATCTGAAAACATTACACCCTGATACTTTGAGCTAAACCCAAGAACCAAAGCCCCAACAGTTCTTCCGGTAGGATTTACAGCTATTTCCAATACGTCTTTAAATTCTGTCGAAATTTCTGTTTCGTTGTAATAAATTCGCCAACCGTTGCCACGACGCCCTGCATAAACAAATTCCCCGTTTTCTTTGAACCCTGCCGGGATTATATCATCAAAAAAATCACTGTCACGACCGTTGATATTGACCACATGAGACATCCCTCTGAGTGCAGTAAAAGCAAATCTATCACCCCAAGGACTAATATATAAATTCCCGGAACGGTGCATAATTTGGATTTCTTTGCCGTTAATATTTACATATTCTATATCTCCGCGATAAACAGAATAAACCAAAAGATTTGTAATAGTTGAAAATATAATGCTTCCGGGAGTAACTGAACCAAATTCTATAACTTCATAACGAGTGAATAATTTCCAACTTCCAACATCATAACCGAAAAATGCCCAATTTTTACCGTCATGTGAGAAAACAGGCAATGTCAACGAATCCAGCACATCATATTCGACATCGCTGATAGTAATCCTGTATTTGAAACTGAAAGGAGCGGTAAGAACCCACCAATTGCCTGTTGAATCAATCCCAAGGTCAACAAGTTGCTCCGAACCATCAGTTAACATGAAGTCTCGGCATCTGTCTTCTTGAGCAGATGTTGCGATATTTGCGATGAAAATTATTAGTGAGATTAAAATAAAATACATTGCTTTTGTTTTCATTACCAAAGTACCTGTTTGTTATTCTTAAAATTTTCGTAATTTAGCAAATACTAATATATCAAAATATAAATGATAAACGTATTAGTATAATTATTGTAAAACTTTCAGAAAAATATTAAAGCGGAGTAACATATGAGCAAAATTATTGAGTACTTAGGCGAAAAATCCGATTATTTGTTGAATTTTTCGACACCAAAAATTTCCAAAGAGCTTTTAAATCTACCGGGTTCCGACTTTGTGGACAGAATTTTCTTTAATTCTGACCGTAATAACCGCACAATCGGCAATTTGCAATGGATTTATAATCATGGTCGTTTGGCAGGCACGGGATACATGTCCATTTTGCCTGTTGACCAAGGTATTGAGCATTCTGCAGGAGCAAGTTTTGCCAAAAACCCAATTTATTTTGATGCTGAAAACATTGTAAAATTAGCTATTGAAGGCGGTTGTAATGCCGTTGCTTCGACTTTTGGAGTTCTTGGTATTGTAGCACGCAAATACGCTAACAAAATCCCTTTTATTGTCAAAATTAATCATAACGAATTGATGACATACCCAAACAAATTTGACCAAGTCCTGTTCGGCAGAGTAGAACAGGCTTATGATATGGGTGCAGCTGCAATTGGTGCTACGATTTATTTTGGTTCCGATGAAAGCTCTCGGCAAATTGTTGAGATAGCCGAAGCATTCCAATTAGCTCACGAACTTGGTATGCCGACGATTTTGTGGTGCTATGTTCGTAATAATGAATTCAAAAAGGACAAAGATTACCATGTGTCTGGGGATTTGACAGGACAAGCCAACCATTTGGGCGTGACGATTCAAGCGGACATCATCAAACAGAAATTACCCGAAAACAACGGAGGATTTGAAGCTCTCAATATGGGCAATTCATCTTATGGGAAATTTGACAAACGAATCTATACCGAACTTTCATCAGACCACCCGATTGATTTATGTCGCTACCAAGTTGCAAATTGCTATATGGGCAAAATCGGACTCATAAACAGTGGTGGTGCATCAGGCACGAACGACTTCGCTGAAGCTACCGTTACTGCTGTGATTAACAAACGTGCAGGCGGACAAGGTCTAATTTCGGGTAGAAAGGCATTCCAACGTCCAATGGAAGAGGGAGTTAAGCTGTTGAACACAATTCAAGATGTTTATCTAAGTCCGGATGTTACTATAGCGTAAGGGATTGAAATAAAAAAAAATGGGGCAATGATGAATTGCCCCATTTTTGTATTTTTACAAGTTTGTTTCTACATCAAGCTACAGATTGCAGCTACGTTTACCATGTCGTCCACCGAGCAACCGCGTGATAAATCGCAATAAGGTTTACGCAAGCCTTGAACGATTGGACCAACGGCTTCTGCACCGGCTAATCGTTCGGTAAGTTTGTAACCAATATTGCCTGAATTTAAATCTGGGAATACAAGTACATTCGCTTTTCCTGCAACAGTCGAGCCCGGAAATTTCCGTTCGCCGATTGAAGGAATAATTGCTGCATCTAATTGCATTTCGCCATCGCTTTGCAAATGAGGAGCTTTTTCTTTCAACATTGCTGTTGCAGACTGAACTTTAGAAACTAAATCATGTTCTGCGCTGCCATTTGTCGAAAATGACAACATTGCGATTTTCGGTTCAATGCCTGTAATTTTTTGAAAATTAGTTGCGGAACTGATAGCTATATCACAAAGCTGTGGTGCTGTTGGGTCTGGATTGACCGCGCAATCAGCGAAGCAATACATCTTATCGGGGAAAGTCATAATAAAAAATGAGCTAACAATTGAGATACCTTCAGCAACGCCAACAGTAAAGATTGAAGCTCGCATTACATCACCCGTGCTGGAAACATTTCCACCCACAACAACATTGACGACACCTGTTTCGAGCAAGAATCCTGCATAATAAAGAGGATTGCCGACTGTCTCGTAGGCTTGTTCTTGAGTCATTCCTTTGTGTTTGCGTTTTTCGTAAAGCAAAGTAGCAAAATCATTTCGATGTTCGCCTTTCATCGAATCATAAATCAAAATATCATCAATATTCACACCTTGTTCAGAAGCAACTTTCCGAATATTGTCGGGATTACCTACCAATACCGGACGAGCGATTTTTTCATTTGCTAAGAAGCGACTTGACTTGATTGAACGAATATCTTCGGCATCAGGAAAAGCTACAAGTGCATTCTTAGATTTAGCTTTGGTTCTGATTTCATCAATAAATGGGTTTTTAGACATTGTTTCACCTTTATATTATGGTAATTGAGCATTTAAAACAACTCTAACTGTATCGCGAGCTATTACTAATTCTTCGTTTGTCGGCAATACATATACTTTGATACGGCTATCTGCAGTGCTGATGATACCTTCTTTTCCACGAATCATTTGGTTGTTCAATTTTTCATCAATTTTAATACCGAACCATTCCAAATCTTGGCATGCTCTTGAACGAACTTCTGTAGCATTTTCGCCGATACCGCCTGTAAAGCAAATCGCATCTGCACCGTTCATCTGAGCCAAATAAGCACCGATGTATTTTTTTATTCGTTGGCTGAACATCTTGACAGCAAGCGTAGCACGTCTGTCTTGGTGTTCTTCTTCTTCTTCGAGCAAATCACGCATATCGTGTGTTAAGCCGGAAATACCTAATAAACCTGAGCGTTTGTTCAACATATTGAAAATTTCATCCAAGGAAGATTGTTCTTTGTGCGCAATAAATTCAATGACCGAAGGGTCAACGTCACCGCAGCGAGTTCCCATCATAAGCCCTTCGAGTGGAGTGAACCCCATTGATGTATCAATAGATTTGCCATTTTTGATGGCGCAACAAGATGCACCATTTCCGAGATGTAAAGTAATTATATTCGTTTCGTCTTTTGTAAGACCTTCAATTTTTCTGTATCTATAAGATACATATCTGTGCGATGTGCCGTGGAATCCGTATTTTCTAATTTTGTATCTTCTATAATATTGGTATGGAATAGCATACAAATAGCTTGTTTCCGGCATAGTTTGGTGAAACGAAGTATCGAAAATTGCTACTTGCGGCGTTCCCGGACCAAAAACATCTTTCGCTGCCTTGATACCTTTAATATTAGCCGGATTGTGAAGTGGAGCTAAGTCTATGTTATCTTCGAGGCTTTTGATAACATCGTTATCAATTCGTACCGAATGATGGAATGCTTCACCACCGTGAACTGTTCTATGTCCGACCGCATGAATGTCGTTGATTGAATTAATGCCCGGAATTTGTGATTCGTCGGAAATTATCCAATTGATGACATAATTGATGGCTTGCTTATGGTCGCGAAGTGGAGCAGCTTGCTTGAACGCTTGTTTTCCTTCTACTTTGATGGAAATAAGTGCTTGGGAGCCGATTCTTTCGACTAAACCTTTGACTAAACATACATCTGCATGCTTTTCAATTAACTCTAAGTCTGTCTCAATGATTTGAAATTTGAGAGATGAACTTCCACAGTTTAAGACTAATATATTCATAATTTATCCAAAAATTGTTCAAACAAGTTAAATTAACTTAATACAAAAATAGTGAATATTTTGATATTATTGTGATTGTATTGTCAATATTTAAACAAGTTTAAGCTAATATCATCACTTTTAACAATGCAGTTGTAACTAAATAAAATTTTAGGAATGTTTAGCTGCTCGGATCTTAAATTGAAAAAAATTGGTAGCAAATTTTTGTTATTCACCCATATTAAAACCACAAAAATTTACTTTTTTAATTAAAAGAATTTTTAAAGATTAGAAGTACTGATTCGTCAAATCCAAAATGAAATATTTGTGAATTATGAATAAGAGGAAAAGAAAATGAGCGATTACATTCAGTTTATCGAATCAAACAAAGACAGATTCTTCACAGAATTGGTAGATTTTTTGAAAATACCTAGCGTCAGTAGCCAATCAGAACATAATCCTGACACTCGTAAAGCAGCAACTTGGCTCGTCAAGCAGCTAAATGATATTGGAATGCCGAAAGTGGAGCTATACGAAACAGCGGGACATCCTGTGGTTTATGCCGAAGATTTGCGTGCAGGTGCCGATGCTAAGACAGTTTTGATTTACGGTCACTATGACGTTCAACCGGTTGACCCGGTCGAATTATGGAATTCACCACCTTTCGAGCCTGTGGTGAATGGCGGAAAAATTTATGCTCGTGGCAGTTCTGACGACAAAGGTCAAGTTTTCGCACATATCAAAGCTGTCGAGGCTTATCAAAAAACAAACGGGAAATTGCCTGTAAATATCAAATTTATGATTGAAGGCGAAGAAGAATGTGGCAGCAATAATCTTGATGTTTTCATTCGCGAGCATAGAGATATGCTCAAATGCGATACCGTGATGGTGTCGGACACAGAATGGTTTGCAGAAGGGCTGCCTTCGATTTGTTATTCATTGCGTGGGCTTTCTTATATCGAAATAACTGTGACAGGACCCAATCGCGACTTGCATTCAGGGACTTATGGCGGCGCTGTGGATAATCCGCTAAACGTACTTTGCGACATTGTTTCCTCACTTAAAGATAAGTACGGACGAATCACAATTCCCGGCTTCTACGATGACGTAAAGCCTCTTACAAGCGAAGAGAGAGAGGGATTCGCAAAGTTACCTTTCAATTACGAGGAATATACTGAAGAATTGGGTGTTGCAGATGGCAACGGTGAATTTGGGTTCACCACATTAGAACGTACTTGGGCTCGCCCAACTTTAGATTTGAATGGTATTTACGGCGGCTATACTGGTGAAGGCGCTAAGACAATTCTACCTTCAAAAGCATCTGCCAAAATTTCCATGAGACTTGTGCCTTATCAAAATCACGAAGATATTACAGCAAAAATCACTAAACATTTGAAGGCAATCACCCCACCAACTGTGAAATTGGATATAACTCCATTGCATGGTGGTAATCCCGTGATGATTGAGTTGGAAAGCGAAGGATTGAATGCTGCAAAACGTGCTATGAACAGAGCTTTCGGCAAAGACCCAATCATGATGCGTGAAGGTGGCTCGATTCCAATTGTCGAATTGTTCGGTTCGGAGCTAAATGCACCAACAATTTTGATGGGAATCGGATTGCCGTCGGATAATATTCATTCTCCTAACGAAAGTTTTTCAATCGATAATTTCTATGGCGGAATTAAAGCAAGTGCAATTTTCTTAGAAGAATTTGCTAAATGAGTAATAAATTAATATATATATTTATAATTATATTAATTATTTGCTCGTGTGAACCGAAAAAAGACCCGAAAGTAATTGTTTCGGAAAAGAAATTCGGATTTGTAGAAAGTGGGCATTATTTCGCTGATGTTACTTTGAAGAACGTCGGTGAAATTCCCGCTTATTTTGTGATTTTAATTTCAACGGCTTATACAGACGGAAATGAAATTCAACGAGTAGAACGCGGATATGGAGACCTTTTCCCAAATGGGGAAAAGAGTTTTCGCATTATCTTCGATAAATTCCGCTTGAATCCTCCTGATACCGTCAATTTTGAAGTTACATTTTCACATTCTATTTCAAATTCTGTAGCTCCGGTGGGTTATGATAGGTAAATTCTTTAAAATAATAATATATTGCTGTTTGTTATTTATGATTTTTTCAGTAGGTATTGTATTTATTTACAAATACGTTAACCCTCCGATGACTCCGACAATGCTCATTCGTGCAGTTGAAGCCATTAAAGAGGGCAGATTGCAATTTATAGAGCGTCAATGGGTTGATTATGATGAAGTATCGCCAAATTTGATTAGAGCAATAATCGCAGCCGAAGATGCAAGATTTATGACACATTTTGGTATTGATTGGAAAGCTGTGAAAGATTCGCAAACTTATAATAAGCGTCATAAAGGCAAAAAAAAGCGTGGTGCCAGTACTGTCACAATGCAAACTGCGAAAAACACCTTTCTAAATCATTCACGTAATTATGTAAGAAAAGCTTTTGAAGCATATTTTACATATTTAATCGAAGCAATTTGGGATAAAAAAAGAATTATCGAAGTATATGTCAATGTAGTTGAATGGGGCGATGGTGTTTATGGTGCAGAAGCCGCATCTAAAAAGTTTTTCGGTAAATCTGCAATTGATTTGAGCCGAAGAGAAGCCGCTTTGTTGGCATCTGTTTTGCCAAATCCTCATAGATGGTCTCCTGCCAAACCTACGAATTATATAAATAAAAGAGTCGGTTGGATATCAGGACGTATGAATTCAGTTCAAATTCCGAGTTAAAAAATGATGAAAGAAAGCCAAACTCCTTTAGGAAGACAGTATAATCAAATTAAGCAAAAATATCCAAATACTATTTTATTATTTAGACTTGGTGATTTTTTTGAAACATTTGGTGATGATGCTGTAATTACAGCACAGGTTTGCGGTATTACATTAACTAAGCGCAATAACGGTGCAGGGGCTGATACACCTTTAGCAGGTTTTCCGTATCACCAACTCGACGCTTATTTGCCCAAAATTGTGAAAGCAGGACATCGTGTAGCCGTGTGTGAGCAACTCGAGGACCCCAAAAAAGCCAAAGGAATAGTCAAACGTGGCGTGGTCGAAGTTGTCACTCCGGGAGTTGCATTGTATGATAAATTATTGGAAACTAAAAGTAATAATTATATTATATCCTTATATGCTAAAGACTTAAAGTCATATATCAAGCAAATCGGAATTGCAATTACAGATATCTCAACGGGAGAGTTTTCGGTCACAGAAATTGAGTCCACTAAATTAAACGATGTTTTAGTAAGCCTCAATCCGGCTGAAATTCTCGTGAGTAAAGAGCAAAAGGACTATTTCGCCACAGAATTAACTGCAATGAATTTTAAAACGGTAATGACTAAAGTTGAGCATTGGATTTTTGAATATAATTTTACTCTCGATATTTTACTCCGACATTTCAAAATTAATTCGCTTAAAGGCTTTGGAATTGATGAATTGAATTACGGAATTTCGGCTGCCGGAGCATTATTGAATTATGTAAGCGAAACTCAAAATAGCGTTATCGGGCATATCAGCACCATTAATCGCTATAATGTCGAAAAATATATGCAGTTGGATAAATCCACGCGACGAAATTTGGAAATACTATTTTCCCAAACTGATAATAATTCGTCATCTTTGGTTTCAGTAATAGATAAAACAATCACTCCGCAAGGCAGCAGAATGATTCGCAAATGGCTGAGTATGCCGTTGGTAAATAGAGAAGATATTCTGAAAAGACAAAATTCTGTCACTTACTTTTACGATAATGATAATATTCGGAAAGATTTGCAAAAATTGATGCAAGAAATCGGTGATATAGAAAGGTTGATTACCAAAATTTGCACCGCAAGAGCTAACCCGAGAGATGTTGTTTCGCTCAAAAATAGTCTCGCAAAAATTCCATTGATTAGCGAAATATTAAAAAGCAGTACGAATGCTGAAATAATTAATTTAATTAATAATTTTCTTAATACAGATAACGTTGTCGAGCTAATCCAAAATTCTTTTATTGATGACCCGACGGCGCAATTAGGCACCGGCAGAGTTTTCAGAGATGGTTATGACGAAGATTTAGATTCGTACCTCACCGCTAAATATTCTGCGAAAAAATGGCTCGATGATTATCAAGAAAAAGAAAAGCGCCGCACCGAAATACCTTCGCTTAAAGTTGGCTTCACGAGCGTTTTTGGATATTATATCGAAATTACAAATACTCACGTTAACAAAATCCCGGAAAATTATTCACGTAAACAAACCTTGCGAAATGCTGAACGTTACATAACCGACGAATTAAAAGAATTTGAAACAAAAATATTAAATGCTGAAGAAAAAATATCTGAGATTGAAAATTCATTATTTAATCAATTAATAAATAAAATTGCAGAAAGTACAAAAGAAATTCAACATAATGCAATTGTAATTGCAACTATAGACTGTTTGCAATCACTTGCTGAAATTGCAAAAATAAATAATTACGTCATTCCGGAAATCACTGATGACACTGTTCTGGAGTTAATCAATGCTCGTCATCCGGTCGTAGAGAAATTGCTCAAAGACGGCGAACATTTCACTCCAAATTCTACAGAAATGAATACTAAAGATAATATGATTCATATTATCACTGGTCCGAATATGTCCGGAAAGTCTTGCTATTTACGACAAGTGGCAGTAAACGTTTTGCTTGCCCAAATTGGCGGATATGTCGCAGCTGATTCAGCCAAAATTGGAGTTGTGGATAAGATTTTTACCCGAATCGGGGCGCAAGATAATATAACTGCCGGAGAAAGTACATTTTTGGTTGAAATGCAGGAAGCCGCAAACATTATGAATAATGCCACAGAAAGAAGTTTGATTTTGCTTGACGAAGTCGGTCGGGGCACTGCAACATTTGATGGTATTTCCATCGCTTGGTCTATCGCCGAGCATATTCATAACAAAATCAATGCAAAGACTCTATTCGCTACTCATTATCACGAATTGAACGATTTATCTGAACGTTATAACGGAATCAAAAATTTCAAAGTCGAAGTCATCGAAACAGGTTCCGACATAATATTCTCCCACAACGTCGTATCGGGAGCAAGTGATTACAGTTTTGGCATTCATGTCGCTAAAATGGCAGGCATGCCCTATGAAGTGATATCTCGTGCTGATGAAATTATGGCAACGCTGGACGAAGAAAAGCATGGCAATGAACGCAAAAGCAAGCCCGATATGAAATCTATCAAAACTACAAAACCCAAACACAGCGAAGACCAATTGGCGATATTTGAATTTCGCGATGATGAAATGCGTCAGCGAATTGCAGCGATAAAGATTGACCATCTAACCCCTGTTCAAGCATTTAATATGCTGGTAGAATTCCACAGAGAAGCCCTCAAGAAGCAATAATCTTTACTTTTACACACTAACACTAAGCGAACAAATATTCATTGACTTTGAGCGTCAATTAATACAGTTTATAACCAAATTGAAAGGATTATGGAAGGAAATTTTTCAAATAGAGTAAATGATGTAATAAGACTCAGTCGAGAGGAAGCAATTCGTCTCGGGCATGATTACATAGGTACCGAGCATCTTTTGTTGGGTATCATTCGCGAAGGCGACGGCATGGCTGTACGGATTCTGAAAGGATTGGGTACAGATTTGTTTAAATTGAAAAAAGCTATTGAAGATACTGTCAGACAATCAAGTAATACAATTACTATTGGCAATATTCCTTTAACTAAACAAGCTGAAAAAGTACTCAAAATTACTTATCTCGAAGCAAAATTATTCAAATCTGAAACTATTGGGACAGAGCATTTGTTACTCTCGCTTTTGAGAGACGAAGAAAATATTGCTGCCCAAATATTATCGCAATTTACTGTCAATTATGATGTGGCAAGAAGAGAATTAGATGGCATTATGAGCGGGCAACCCTCATCAATGCGTCCGATGCAAGGAGCTGCTCCTATCTCTAAGAACGCGAAAGAGAAAGCTAAAACTCCTGTGATTGACAATTTCGGACGAGATTTGACTAAACTCGCTTTAGAAGGTAAACTTGACCCCGTGATTGGCAGATTAAAAGAAATCGAGCGCGTTTCGCAAGTGCTTTCACGTCGCAAGAAGAACAACCCTGTCTTAATTGGAGAACCCGGCGTAGGTAAAACTGCGATTGTAGAAGGTTTGGCTCTTAAAATCGTTCAGAAAAAAGTGTCTCGTGCCTTGTTCGACAAACGGATTGTGACTCTTGACCTTGCTTCACTTGTTGCAGGTACTAAATATCGCGGGCAGTTTGAAGAGCGCATGAAAGCCGTTATCAATGAATTGGAAAAAGCAAAAGATGTAATTTTATTTATTGATGAAATTCACACAATTGTCGGTGCCGGTGGTGCAAGTGGTTCGCTTGATGCTTCGAATATGTTCAAACCCGCATTATCTCGCGGCGACATTCAATGCATCGGCGCGACTACCTTGGACGAATATCGTCAATATATAGAAAAAGATGGTGCTTTAGACCGTAGATTCCAAAAAATCTTGGTTGACCCGCCGTCATCAGACGAGACTTTGCAAATATTGAATAATATCAAAGATAAATATGAAGAGCATCACAGCGTAGTATACACTAATGATGCTATCGAAGCCTGCGTACGATTCTCCGAAAGATACATCACTGACCGCATGTTCCCCGATAAAGCAATTGATATTCTCGACGAAGCCGGTGCTAAAGTGCATTTAGCGAACATAGTTGTTCCAAAAGAAATTTTGGAATTTGAAGAAAAAATCATTGACATTCGCTCAGAAAAAAATAACGTAGTCAAAAAGCAGAATTTCGAGGAAGCTGCCAGATTGCGAGATATGGAGAAAAAATTACAGAACGACCTCGAACTAGCCAAAATAGAATGGGACAGCAAATCCGGCGAGCAGGTTTTTCCGGTCACCGAAGAAGACGTTGCAGACATTGTTGCTATGGTGACAGGTGTCCCCGTAAATAGAATCGCCGAATCTGAATCGCAAAAACTGATGAACTTATCTGATGATTTGACAAAATATGTTGTCGGACAAGAAGAAGCACTCAAATCTCTTTCAAAAGCTATTCGTCGTGCACGTGCAGGATTGAAAGACCCCAAACGTCCAATCGGCTCATTCATGTTCTTAGGTCCAACAGGTGTTGGCAAGACTGAACTTGCTAAAGCATTGGCGAAAGTTATGTTCGATTCAGAAGATTCGCTCATACGTATTGATATGAGTGAATATATGGAAAAATTCTCGGTCTCGAGATTTGTCGGAGCGCCTCCGGGATATGTCGGTTACGAAGAAGGCGGACAATTGACTGAAAAAGTTCGTAGAAAGCCTTACAGCATAATTTTGCTTGATGAAATTGAAAAGGCGCATCCCGATGTGTTCAACATTCTTTTGCAAGTATTCGATGATGGTGTTCTGACTGATGGACTCGGTCGCAAAGTAGATTTCAAAAACACAATTATTATCATGACATCAAATGTCGGAACTCGCGACGTCAAAGCCGGCGGGAACATAGGATTCTCGAGCAACAAAGGTGTTGATGATTATGCTCATATCAAGTCAACCATCGAAGAATCTATCAAGCGGTTATTCAACCCTGAGTTTATCAACAGGATTGACGATTTCATTATCTTCCATCAGTTGACTAAGAAAGATATTTTGAGCATTATTGACATTCAAACAGATGCTCTGATGAACAGGCTTAAGGCTAACAAGATGAAATTCGAGTTGACTCTCGATGCTAAAGAATTCCTTGTCGAGAAAGGCTTCGACGAAAAATATGGAGCACGCCCATTGAAACGTGCTATACAGAAATTCCTCGAGGACGAAATAGCCGAAATAATTTTAGTAGAAAATCTTGGTTTCGGTGCAGTTATTACTGCTGATTATGAAGCCGGAGCAGACAAGCTGAAATTTGAATTCACAAAAGGTGTGAGCCAAATTGATGAGAAAACTTTGCTCAAACCCACTATCAATACACCTTTCGGTGGCGACATTGATACAGATAACGACGTGAACAAAAACTAATCGCTTTTTTAAAAATTAAAAATGGGGCAATTTATTGCCCCATTTTTTTTTCTTAATAAATATCGGCATTGTGCGAGTGTATTAATCCATTTATTCAGTTTTGCAATCTTAACAATTTATTTGCATAATTATTGTATTTGTTTGATTTTATATTGTAAAACTGTTATTTTTGCTTATGTAACATTTTTAACAATTTTGTGTTATAGTACTTGAATTAGTTACAATATTTTATCATATTATGGAAAAAATAAAATGAAGACTGCATTATTATCGATCATGTTGATTTTTCTTATTACACACAATATCTTTTCTCAGTGTGCCGACGAGAATACTCTTTATTCATTCACATTCGATGGTAAATCATACGAAATCGTACTAAAAGCAATGACGTGGGCTGATGCCGTGGACTGTTCAGTAGAACGGGGCGGATATCTAACTATTATCAATTCCTCCGAAGAGCAAAATGCTCTTTTCGATGCCATTGTTAATGGCGCCAAAATTCCCTGGAATTATACACAACTGCTAACAGGTGGTGGCATTGGTTATGTATGGATAGGTGCTACCGACCAAAATGAAGAAGGAAAATGGATATGGGACGGCAAAAATGAAGGTATGGGAATCCAATTTTGGTCAGGTGAAGGAACTTCTGGTAAAGGTGATGGGAATGCAGTTGATAACGCTTACCATAATTGGGGAGGTAAAAGTACAGGAACCATTAAAGAACCGGATAATTATGGCGGAAGTCAACATTATGCGGGTCTTGCGCTTGCAGGATGGCCCCTTGGTACTACGATGCTTGGAATTTCTGGCGAATGGAATGATTTAAGTGGTAGTTCTCAGTTGTATTTTATTATAGAATTTGACGAAACATCTCACATTAATCACGAATTCGATGCTATATATGCCAAAATTCACCCCAATCCAAGTATGGGAGCAATTGCAATATCTACAGATATATCAAGTTATCAAGTACGAGTTATGAATTTGAATGGACAAACAATTTATTCAAGGAATCATAACACATCAACTGCAAATATTGACTTGAAAGGCTTTCCTAATGGGGTATATTTAGTGCATATTTCAGATGGTAAAAGAGGTTCAATAATCAAATTAATACTCGATAAATGATATTAATATCATAATTTATTTGTTCGATTCTCGAGAATTTGTGGGGCGAGAAGTTCGCTTCGTACCTAATTAAAAACTTCGTTATACTTTAAAAGCATAACGAAGTTTAGACTAATGAGCAATTAATTAAATTAAATAATTATTTCCCAAAATCTTTCTTTTTATCAGGGAATTGCGGTAAAGCCGGAACCTTAGGCTTGGTGTCAGTTCTGAGCAAATCGAGAATTATCTCAATTCCTCGATTGAGTTGCTCATCAGTTCCCTGATATTCTTTCCAAGGGTCGTTGTCTACTACTATATCCGGCACCATACCGACATCTTCGAGCACCCATTTGCGGTCGGGGCTGAAGTTTGCTACCTCGGGTTTGCGGACGTCGCTGCCATCAAGTAGAGGCAATGAGCCGTATATTCCAACTACGCCACCCCAGCTGCGTTTGCCGATGACTGGTCCTAAATTCAGACGCTTGAACTGGAAGGGGAAGAGGTCGCCGTCAGACATGGACTGCTCGTTTATCAAGCATACCATTGGTCCGGTCATGATTGCATCAGGATTTGTTAATATTTCATCCTGGTTACGACCGTATTTCACGATTGCCAATTCGCGTCGCAATCTTTCGATTATCATTGGAGAAACGTTGCCACCGCCGTTATAGCGGTCGTCAATTATCATTCCCTCTTTTTTCGTCTGCGGGTAGAAATAGCGTACAAACCAATTCAAACCATTAAATGGCGACATGTCGGGAATGTGGACGTAGCCTATTCTTCCGCCTGTCGCAGAGTCAACTTTGCGGCGATTTGTTTCCACCCAATCATAATAACGCAAATCTTTCTCGGATTTTAGCGTTTTAATATTTAATTTTCTGGCTCCATCACGAGAGGCTTTGGAATTAATCTCAATTTCGACGAATTTATCAGCTTTATTTATTAATTCTGAAAATGGCGTGCGAGTTTGATTGAGCGTAACTCCATTAATTGCAACGATATAATCGCCGTTATTAATGTTCAGCCCGGGTTCAGTCAAAGGTGAACGCAAGTTTTCTTCCCAGTTCATTCCTTCGTAAATCTTTTTAATTCGGTAAAATCCTGAAGATTTGTCGAATTCATAATCTGCACCTAATAATCCGATTGGAACTGCAGCCACTTTCGGCATATCACCACCACTCACATAAGCGTGTCCGGCATCGAGTTCGCCAATCATTTCTCCTATGATGTAAGTCAAATCAGTACGGTGAGCGACGTAGGGGAGAAGCTGCTCATATTTAATTTTCAATGAATCCCAATTATATCCGTGCATATTCGGGTCATAGAAAAAGTGCTTCATGTGGCGCCATGATTCATTGAATATCTGCTTCCATTCGGCACGGCGGTCAAGCATTACCTGCAAATCTTTAAAATCTAATTTACCTTCCTTAGTATTAATATTTTCTTTTAGTGATGAAATATAATAATCATCTCCTGATTTGAACAATATTGAATTTTCATCATTACTAATAACATACTGCGAAAATTCTCCGACTTCTTTTTCCTCTTGCTTAACTGCATCATAATAATAGAACTTAGGCTTTTGTCCGGTAGCACTTCGAACAAAATACATTCGATGATTTGATGTAGGAGTCAGACTTGAATAATTTCCGGGTGCAACGGGAAATTCGAATATTCTTCTTTCAATACCGTTAAAATCAATTTTAATAGGATTTTCGGAACTTATTTTATCTTTTTTCTTGGTAGTTTTTTTCTCATCGCCCATTTCTTCGTCACTTTCAAAAACTGCAAACGGATTTAGGGTTGTGTCTTGCAATGTAACTCCATATATTTTAGACATATCTGAATATTGAAAATTATATTCGAAAGCCCCAAATGATGGTTTGAAATTTCTGTCAGAAATAAAAAATAGGAAACGTCCCCCGGGAGAAAATTCTACTCCGTAGCTGTTAAAGAATTCATTTGTAACGGGATAGCTTGTATTATCTTTAAGAGAATAAATATAAATCATTCCTGTTCGGCGGTCTGTATAATTTGTGTAAGCAATCCATTGATTATCAGGCGACCAATCAAAATCGGAAAAACTCCAAAATCTTGATTTTGCTATATTTGTCTGCTTTTTGCTTACGATATCAATATAATATAAATTGCGAGTATTATCGGACGAAATTAATTTTTTGCTGTCCGGTGACCATTTCAATAGATAACGATAAAAATTTCCATTATTAGTCAATTGTATTTCGCCTGTACCATCCGGCTTTACGATATAAATTTCGTCTGTACCGCTTTTGTCACTGATGAAGGCAATGAGTGAGCCATCCGGCGACCACACCGAATTTCTTTCGTGTATGCTCGGTGTATTAGTAAGATTTCTAATATTACCCTTGGAAGCAGGGACGGTGAATAAATCGCCTCTCCCTGTGAATAGTGCACGCGCACCGCTTGGAGAAATATCCACATTTGTAATCCTATCTTTGACGGGCACTAATGATGAACGTAATTGAGGGAAATCCTCTTTAACTTCGATGTTGATTTGGCGGACATTTTCAGTCGCTAAATCCATTAAATAAATATTTCCGCCATTTTCAAATGCGATATGATTTTTCCCTTTTGAAGGGAATTTGACATCATAATAATTAAAATTCGTGATTTTTCGAGTTTCTTTTGTATTCAAATCATAACAAAATAAATTCATAGTAAAATCTCTATCCGAAAGATAATAAATTTTATCACCATGCCAAATTGGAATAATATCTTGGAAGTCATTGTTAGTAATGTTTTCGCTTTGCCCGGTGGAAAGGCCATAAATCCAGATTTCGTCAGCTTGACCGCCACTATAGCGTTTCCATGTTCTATATTCACGGAAAATCCTGTTGTAAGCCAACTTTGTGCCGGAGGAGTTCATTGAGGCGAATCCGCCACGAGGCAAAGGCAACTGAACGGGCAAGCCACCCGCTTTGCCGACTGTGTATAATTGACCGACAAGGATATTCCAACTATTTTGACGAGAACGATACAAAATACTTTCACCGTCCGGAGTCCATTGCATGATAATAATGTCGGGACCTTGCCGCTCCGCAACGTTTGCTTCAGTATGACTGTAAGTTAACCGTTGCGGAATTCCCCCGCTGGACGGCATTACGTAAACTTCATTGCTTCCGTCATATTCTGCAGTGAAAGCAATTTCTGAGCCATTTTGTGAAAAACGCGGATAGCGTTCAATTCCTTCGGAGCTTGTCAATCTGCGGGCTATACCGCCTAATAGGGGCACAGTGTAGATGTCGCCGCCATAAACAAATGCAATGTCTGTTTCGGAAGTATTGGGGTATCTTAGTAATCTAGTGGGTTCAGCGAATAGTTCTGATGCGATAAAAAGCAAAATAGTCAGTGAAATAATAAATTTAATCATCGAAAATTACCGATTTATGTAAAAAAATATTATTTAGTAGTCGAAAAAAGGGATTAAATATTATCTTGGAGCAAATCGGGGCGTCTTTCGGCTGTTTTTTTCAATGATTGTTCGTTTCGCCACTCTTCGATATGAAGCGGATGCCCGCCAAGTAGCACATCGGGAACTCTCATACCGCGAAATTCTGCCGGTCTTGTGTAAATCGGAGCTTCGAGCAATCCGCTCTGGAATGAGTCATGCAGTGCCGATTCGCAATCTCCAATCACTCCGGGAAGCAATCGAACAATCGAATCTGCAAGCACAATCGCCGGAAGCTCGCCACCGCTCAGAACAAAATCGCCAATGGAAAATTCGCGAGTAATTAAAGCATCTCGAACCCTTTGGTCAACGCCTTTGTAATGCCCTGCAAGTATGATTATATTGCCTTTCAATGATAATTCATTGCAATGGCTTTGGTTCAATCGAACGCCATCGGCTGCCATGTATATGATTTCGTCATACCTCCTCTCAGATTTCAACTTTTCAATGCAACTAAAAACAGGTTCGCATTGAATCACCATACCTGCACCACCACCGAAAGGATAATCGTCAATATGGCGGTATTTGTCGGTCGCATAATCATGTAAATTATGGAGATTGATTTCAGCAATTTCTTTTTCGCGAGCAATTTTGATGATGCTTGCGCTAATTGCCGATTCCATTATTTCCGGTACAGCCGAGATTATATCTATTCGAATTAATGGCATATCAATCTACCAAACCCGGAATCACGTTTATAAATATTTTCTTATTTGTGTAATCAATTTTTTCGACAAATTCAGGCACGTTTGGTACATTGAAATCATTTTTGATTCCGCTCACCACAATCACGTCATTTGCCGGTAATTGCCAATAATCAATAACATCGCCCAATTCCTCGCCGGAAGTGGCATCAATCACTTTCATATTAATAAAATCGGATGTGATTTGAATTTCAGGCGATATCGTGCGTAATTTATCTTCTTCGATGAAAATGCCCGCTTCCATGAATTGCATAGCTTTTTCATCGGAATCAACTCCCTTTAATTCCAATTTGGCTTGTTTTTTGGTTTGTCGCCATTTGACAATTTTGTAAGTAACTGAAAAATTGGGCGAATAACCTATATAAACCTCTGTTTCTGGCGGTAAATGGACGTCGTCAATATCTAAGTGGCTGACTTTCATTTCACCGCCATAGCCTCTGATTCCGGTAATTGTACCTATATAGATTTTTTTGTTTTCCATTATATCCTTACGATTTTGGTACAGCTACTTCAAAAACATTGCCCTTGGGTGGATTTGGTAACGAACGTTTCAAAATCCAAGGGTTTAGCATTTTGACTTGTTTATAATTATATCCCATGCTTTTTGCCCATGCCGATAAGTCCGGAATGGCTCTATCCACCTTAACTATATCATATTCATCAGGTGGGTACAAATCGGACTTTTGTAAATTGAAACCATATTTTTGAGAATTTTCCATAAAATGTTTAATAATCGCAATTCTGAAAATGAATCGAGAAGTTTCCTCATTCAAATGCAAATCAAAATAATTATCGGTACTCTGGAAATTCAAATTATCTTGTACACCTGTGTGTCCCATATTATAACCTGCAACAGTCAACATCCAAGATTTGTGGCTTTTATATCCTTCTTTCAAATATTTCATTGCTGCTCGAGTGCTTTTCTCCGGATGTCTTCTTTCGTCAACGTTATCGTCCACTTGCAACCCCATTGTCTTGGCAGTCGCTGCCATAAATTGCCACAATCCTATTGCTCCAACGCTTGATTTAGCTTGATAAAGGGCACTTTCAGCAACAGCTAAGTATTTCAAATCATCAGGCATACCATTTTCGTTGATAATTTTTTCGAATATTGGAAAAAATCTACCCGAACGCTTCAAATAAAGTATGATTTGCCCGGGTTGCTGCAGCAGCATATAAAATTCCCTTTCAGCTCTTTCGCGAACTTCGGGGTCATCTAAGGGCACTTTTTCGCCACAAAATGAAAGTTCTGTCGGGAATTCTACCGTTGATAGAAATTCAAAATGAGACGGTTTGTCAATTTGATTGCTTCTCAAATCATTTGACTCGGAGCAAGATATGATTACAATTGCAGTAAAAAATATTAGAAATGAACGCATAATGATTCCTTGCATTATTGATAATCCATCAAATCGAAAAAAGCATTGCAAAGTCGCTTTTCTCTGTCCTCATTTGTAGCAATCACAATGCCACAAGCTTGGGATGATTTTCGCTTTATTAATTCGCCGACGATTTCAATACCGGCAGTGTCCAAATTCGATGTCGGCTCGTCAAGAAATAGTAAATCTGTATCATGAGCCAGAGCTAATATGAATTTCATTCTTTGCTTCATTCCCGATGAAAAATTCCTGATTTCCTTATGTGCATGTTTATGCAAGTTGAATTCGAGCATCAGATTTTCAAATATTTCAATATCAATCGAAATCCCCTTCAATTTGCAAAATATCTCAAATTGTTCCAAAGGTGTGAATTCTTCATACAAATTTACATAAGGAGCGACAAATCCGAAATGAAGATTATGTTCATCTTGGACGATTTCAGTTCCGTTTTTCGTGAAATTGATTTTTCCGCGACTTGCATTGATGATTCCTGCCATAGTTTTCAGCAATGTGGATTTGCCCGAGCCGTTTTCGCCTGTAATGGCAATGACATCACCGGGGCGGATTTCAATCGAAAAATTGTTGTAAATGAAATTTTTGCCCGTATAGGACTTGGCTATTGAATCTGTTTTGAAGAGGAAATCTCTCATAATCATTTCTTCAAAACCGTAAATTTGCCAATACTCATATCATCATTATGATAAATCCCGTAAATATAAACGCCATTTGCCAAATCGTGCGGAAAGTTGGTCCAACTTAGCACTTTTCGTCCGTTAAATGAGCCGACAGGTAATTTCTCGGTTTTGAGTGCTACCATGTCTGTATTGTAAATGATAACTTCCAAATTTTCGTACAAGTTAGAACCTTCGGGAGCCGGGAAGTGCAGTGCTTCGTCATTTTCGGGGTTAAATGAATTAGGGAAAGCATAATCAATCTCGATTAAAACGTCGCCTTTACGGACATAAATCTTTGATTGAAGGAATTCATGAGCTGATTCAACAGTATAATAATAATTCAGATTTGGTACCATATCCCAACCTGATTGATGCAATTCGGAAATACCGACAAAATATTCCCTTTTTATTCTGAATTGGTTTTTTGCGGAATTCAAATCCAAATTTACAAGCACTACATCGACAGTGTCATTGGTTATGTCTTTACCATTTTTGAAAATATACCGTAGTGAACGGATTTCCAATGGGTCTAAGGTTCTCGAATCAGACACTGATGGGCTTGAATAGATTTGAGTTCCAAAGAATTTAATTTCCGGCAAACTCATGGCATTTGGGAAGTATTTACCTTCAATTGAGCGGCTACCGGTATGATATGCCCATTCGGAAAATTTGCTCAATTCATTATTCAAACTTGTGTTCAGTTCCTTGAGAGTGCTATCCAAAGCAGAATAGACTTCAATCTTTTTGCCAACTAACTCCCAAAGTCTTTTCAAAACATCATCGCCATGGTTTAGAATCAAATATTTTGCAAAAAGTGAGTAACCATAGCCCATATCGGGACTATCAACTCCAAACGGGTACGATGACAAGTTATTAAAAATATGTCGAACGTACTGAATATAATCTTTTATTTCAGGGTATTGTCTTATTTCCATTGATACGGCACACATTTCCATAATACCAATTGATGCAGGAGAGCTTCTGCCATATATTAGTTGTATTGCATGTTGGAACTCATGCGTAGCAGTAATTTTCAGCCCCTCCATCCCAAATGTGCTATAAGCCTGTCTGGCTCTGCTCGTTTGATTTTGTGGGCGGATAGAATCCGTTGGGCTATAATCATTATCAAGTACGATGTAGGAATAAAACTTATCGAAACCCGACGATGGGACATAGTCAATATCTTCGTTAAAAAATGTATAGCCGTATAATCCACCGGCATGATAGTTCGGATGCCAAGGGTCATCGTCACTATTTCCTAAATCCCAAATGTATATATCGTATTCTTGAGTGCCACGCCTTCCGCCATCAGGAGTAGGGGAGACGTAGCCCAATTGTTCAACTTGCAATTCATAAGCTTTGTCCATGTAATAAGCTACTGAATCAATATAATCAGGTACTCCATTCATATCTGAATCTTTCAAATCTGGAGCATTCAGCCCTGTTATGTCATAATGGATTACGAAAACACCCTTCGGAGAAATATGGGTTCTTTGCCCGACGTCAGGTGCACCATTTTTGGTGTTTACACGACGCATTAAAGATTCTCTTCCATCTGCAGAATGGATTAGGTGGAATCCGCATTTGTTGTTGTGGTAAACGTCTTTGGAAATTAAAGTATTGGGTATTGACAAAACGAAAAAAAATGTCAAGAGTATGACACGATATAAATAGTATTGAGTCATAGTGGAAATCTTACCTGAACATCTCTTTAATCATACCCCAAGTGCGTCTTATGCTACTTGTGTTATGCTTAACGTAGGCTACATCACTAAATGTGGCTGTATTATCATTAGCGATGATTTTGATTCTGTAACTGTAAAAGTTTTGAGTTTGCAAATCAGGTGTGTAATCTACATCATCTTTCATGAATGCTTCATCATCACGGAAACTGTAATTACTAGGAGAACCCTTTGCTATTACGGAATGGATTCGTTTATAATTTTGGTCGCCAACAGAACGCTCTATTTCAAAACGTTTGATGATAGATTCGTCAGTAGTTGTCCACTTGACGGTAACATTATCGCCTGATGATTCGGCTGTAAAGGACTGCAATATACTATCGGAAGCAAATCCGATTGTTATCAGTCCCATTGCTATAAGAATCACTAAAATTGTACTTCTCATGTTTCAAACTTAAGTATTATTTTCTAAAGTACAAAATAATTTTCTGCCTTTTTATCAACAAATATTCTGCTTCATGTAAATCAAATCATTTTGTAAGACGAAAGAAACCCGAAAAACATTTATGCCTGTTTCGCACCACTATCAAAATATCTTCTCATCCTAACTCTTACGATATAAATCAAAAATTTAATCTAATCGTTATAATTCTATATCCAAAAGACGTTTACAATATAAATAAAGTTACAATAATGAAGCCATTTTTATAGATATTCGTATAGAGTTATGAAAAGTTTCAAAATTTAGAGCAAAATATATTTTTTCTTTGTCAAAACTATCTTTACTTTTGAAAATATTATTTTTAATCTCGGAGGTATTATGTTAAGAATTAGTTTACTTTTTCTTGTATTCGTTTTCTCTTCTATTCATTTATTATCTCAGCCAACTATAATTAGAGAGATGATGCCCAAAGTAGGAGATAAATATGTACTGTATGATTGCGATACAACAGGGGTTGTAGCAGGCAATAAAGGTGCTAATATTAATTGGGATTTTTCTTCTTTAACTCGTTTGAGTGGTTCTGACTATATGACCCTTCTGGAGTTTATAGAACCTGAATTTGCTCCTCAGGCTGACAAATTTCCATTAGCGACAATTGCACAAATGAATGACACCGCAGCAGTTTTTTACCGCCAAACTTCAGGCGGATTTTTCAGACTTGGCATCGGTGCTTTTGAATTGTACGAAATCATTGATTCTCCTTATGACCAACATTTTAAATTTCCATTTGCATACAACGAAAAACTTACATCAAGCTATAAATCTAAGATTTATGTTGAAACCGAAGATGGGGATATGGAAATGCAGCGATACGGTGAAACTATGGTCGAATACGATGCATACGGTACTCTAAAAATGCCCGGCAAAGAATATGGCAATGTTTATAGACTTCATTACAAATCCACAATTTACGATACTGTTCAAATCATGGAAGGTTTCCCTCCTATGATAATCAAAACTGAAATGACAAATTATGCTTGGCATGCATCAACCTCAATTCAGCCAATTTTGACAATTAGCAATATTGTAGTGTCCTATATTGGTTTCCCGGGAGCTCCGGTTTATACTAATAACGTAACTTATTCCGAATTTGGTGAAGGAACGATTGAATTATTACCACCAACCTTGAAATCACCGGCAAATAATTCTGTTGACATCGAAATTCCTGTTCTTTTGCAATGGGAAGAACCTGTTACGAGCAGTATTGGCAATGAAAGTGATGAGTTTCAAGCGGCAGAAGAAATCCAATATCATTTGCAAGTTTCATCTAATCCTGGCTTTAGCACTATGGATTTTGAAGCCACAATCTCCACAACATCACAAAATGTTTTTGAACTAGAAATTGGAACGACATATTATTGGAGAGTCAGGTCAATTAGAGGTGAAGAGATATCAGAGTTCTCTTCGATTTGGAACTTCAAAACAAAAATTCCTGATGAAGTTACAGTTCCGGACCCACCGATACTGATTAGTCCGACAAATGGTGAAGTAGTAGCGTCAAAAATGCCAACTCTCATTTGGGAAGATGCAACAGGTGTAGATTATTCTTGGAAAATTGAAGTAGCTAAAGATGCAAATTTTACGGATGTAATCTATAGTGAAAATCCTCGCTTGACAAATACGCTCGAATTCGATTATGAGTTAGAAGCCGGCAATTACTTCTGGCATGTAGCAGTTCATAATGGTGAAGCTTGGTCAGAATGGTCTGCCACATGGTATTTCGTTATCGAAGGTGGAGCAATTGTGCTCAACCCGCCGACATTGCTTGAGCCTGCTGATGGAAGTCAAGACTTGCCATTAAATGCAATCACATTCTCTTGGGATGATGACGAAAGCGCATCCGTTTGGGTCATCCAAATTGCTGAAGATGAGAATTTCGATTTCACTTTTGTAACAGATGAAACTGAAACCAACCAGATAACTGTAAATGATTTTGAACCATATACAACATACTATTGGAGAGTACTATCATCAGATGGTGTAAACGTTTCCGAATGGTCTGATGTACGTAGTTTCACTACTATGATAGGCGGCAATGTCAATAATATTTACTCTGGAAATATGATGAAAATTTCGCCAAATCCTACGCAAGATTTTATTCAAATTACGCTCGACATCGAGGGTAATCAAAATGCAAAATTTGAAATTCGCGACATCAATGGCAAATTGCTTATGAGTGAAAATCTCGGCATGATTAGTGGCAATAAATTGAATATTGAACGCTCAATCAGCAACTTTGCATCAGGTAAATATTTTGCAATCTTCAAAATCGGCGATAAGGCATATATCAGCCCATTTAACATTACAAGATAATCTAAATAATTTTATCTTTCATAGAGTCTCAAGATATTTCTTGGGGCTCTTTTTTATTTGCACCATTGGAACCGTTTTTATTATTTATAAACCAACGAACTATGAAAAAGACTATAATCAACCCTGCCACGGGGAATATAATCTTGCCATAAATCGAAAGGTAACGGTCAATATTTTCCCAATTATCACCAAATGCAAAACCAAAATACAACAAAATCGAATTCCAAATCAAAGAGCTCAATCCGGAAAGAATAATCGTTTTTGTAAAGTTTAGTTTTGACATACCTGCAAAAAATGAAATTACAGCACGAGTGCCTGATAAGAATCTATTTGCAACAATTAGTCGATAACCATATATTTGAAACCACTTTTCTACTTTAATCAATGCTTCTCGGGAAATAAACTTAAATTTCCCCGATTCAATAACTTTCCGGTCGAAGGTTGAACCAAAATAAAACATAATTGCGAAGCCGACAGTTGAACCAAGTGTCGAAACTAATAGCAATGGTACAAAACCCACTACACCGATTCCGATTAGTGTACCGGTAAATACTACAATTGAATCGCCCGGGGCCGGCGGGAAAACATTCTCTATTAGTGTCGTCATGAAGGCTATTATAAGTACCCAATACCAAGGAACAGAACTCAGAAAATCTATTGCCCATTCAAACATTTTTGCAATCTTATCAAACTTAAAATGAAAATCACGTAATTGAATGATTAATATTTACAAGTAAGTTTTTCAAATCAGGCAAAATTGTGACATCGGCATGTTGGAACTCAAAATCACCGATTAAAATACACTTGATACCGGCATTTATCGCTGCTTGGGCATCCGAAATGCTATCACCTATCATTATCGATTGCGCCGGGGCTATGTCAAACAAATCGAGTGCTTCAAGTATCATTCCGGGATTCGGTTTTCTTCGCGGACTGCCACTATTGTCAAGCTCAGGACAATAAAAAATAGCATCAAAGCTTTCTCCGGCTTGCTCTTGCAAAAGATATTGCATATAATCATGAACTATTACTAAATCATCTTCGGTCATCAAACCTTTGCCAATGCCTTGTTGATTTGTGATAACTATTGCCAAATACCCCTTCATTTTCACATATTTTAATATTTCGATGATTTCTTCGTGCAATTCAAATTCTTCAATTTTAGTTACATATTCGTCAATTAGACGCTTATTTATAATCCCGTCTCTATCAAAAAAAACCGCTTTATTCATTCAATATTCCATTCATAATTGATAATAATTGTAATTCAACCACATCCCAGGTGTGAGTTTCGAGAATCAATTTCCTTGCTTGTGTGCCAATTTTGGCTCGTAAATCCTCATCACCAAGCAGTTTGATGATTTTCCGGGCAAAATCAGTGCTGTCATTAGCAATAATTAAATGTTCGCCATCAATGCCATTGATTCCCTGAATGCCTGTTATAGTCGTTATCACGGAGCAACCGCAGGCTAATGCTTCCAAAAGTTTATTTTGAATTCCGGAGCCTCCTCGGTGCGGATTAACAAAAATGGTGGCTCGTTGATATTGCGGAAGCATATCACTGACATTTTCGATGATTTCAATTTTGTCCGAAGCTAAATTTCTTATTTCTGCATTCATGTCTGCTCCGGCAATAATCAATTTAACTTCAGGGACTGCTTTTGCAACTACCGGCAAAATTTCTTTTGCGAGTTGAATTGCAGAAATTTGATTAGAATGAACATTCATTTTACCGGCGAAAAGCAATGTGTAAGGTTCACGCTTTGAGGAATCTTTGTAATGCTCAACGTCAGTCCCATTTGTAAGTAATTTATAGTTCCCATGCGGATTAATATTTTTGATACTCGAAATATCATGCTCGGTTACAAAACTGACAGCATCAAATTTGTCCATCATACTTTTCTCATACTTGTGTAGCTTTTTCCATTCGTGGTATCGGACGATTTTTTGCAAAAATTTATCAGTTTGCTCATACGAACGCTTTTGATACAATGTTCTGCAATCCTCTGCGACTAATAGTTTTTTGATTTGCATGTTCTTTACAAATTCCCCTGAACGCATGAAGAAAGCAACAACAACATCAATCTTATCATATTTCACGCTTGTTTCAACTGCTTTACGAAATTCGCTCAAGTTATAGAATGAAATCTCGAATGGCAATCCCGAAAATAGTTTCAATCCACAATTTAAAGCTGCTTTAAAGGGATTTAACCTTAAAACTTCAACTTCAACTCCGAGTGATTTGATTAGTTCCAGATAGGAATCTTTAGGCAATTTAAAGTAACTCCATGCAATTAACTTTACATCATAATGTTTTGACATGATTTTAAGCAAATTGAATGCTTTTAGCTTATCGCCACCGATCGGGGGATAAGGGAATCGAGTTGTCAGGAAAAGTACTCGTTTACGGCTCATTCCTCCTCTTCCTCCTCAGTAATTACATATCTTTCGGCAAATTCATCGGTAATATTTTCGAGAAAACGAGACGGTTCGCTCAATACAAATCCCGATTCACGGTCGAAAATATTTGTAGGGTAAGTGACATACAAATAATCCTTTGCTCGAGTGCAAGCTACGTAAAATAATCTTCGTTCTTCCTCCATTTGGTCGAGAGAATCGGTTGATTTTGATGAAGGAAATTTCCCTTCCAATGCCCAAATCAAAAATACTACGCGCCACTCGAGCCCTTTGGCTGAATGAATTGTTGAAAGTGTGAGATACTCTTCTTCTTTCGATTCGGGTGTCAACTCCGATACTGATTCATTTGGTGGGTCGAGCGATAATTCATTCAAGAAATTATCCAAGGAACGGTACCGCTCAGAAATTGAAATCAACGTTTCGAGGTCTTTCCAGCGCTTTTGCCAATCATCATACTTCTCTTGTAGGTAGGGTCTGTAATATTCGGTCAACAATGCAGTTTTATCGGCTATGCTCAATTTCGATTTTGATACTTCGCCAAGATTTTTGAATAATTTATGTATATGTTCGAATGAGCGCAAGCTACTGTCTAATTGCGTATAATCGTTTGTATTGACTTGATTGTCAGAAATTTGTTCGAGCACCTTATCAACTGTCATTGGTCCAACTCCCGGCAATATTTTCAACACTCGTTGCCAACTTACCGCATCAATCGGATTTGCCAATATTCGCAGATAAGCAATAATATCCTTTACGTGGGCTACCTCCATGAACTTCAAACCACCGAATTTTCGGAATGGGATATTTGCTTTTTCAAGCTCGATTTCCAAATCAAAAGCATGAAATGACGACCTGAACAAAATCGCCATATCTTCGAGGGGAATATTTTCTTCGCGGTGTTCCAATATTTGTTGAACGAGAAACTTTGATTGCATTCTCTCAGTTTGCGATGATATTATTTTAGGCATCTCTGTAGATTCTCGTTTCGAGAACAAATTTTTCTCATATTTGAATATTGCAGAACTCATTAACGTATTGCTGAAATTCAAAATCGGCTGAATGCTTCGGTAATTTTCTTCGATTTTGTAAATCTTGCACTCCTCAAATGAATCCGGGAAGAACATTATATTTTGGTAATTTGCTCCACGGAAGCTGTAAATTGATTGGGCATCATCGCCCACTGCAAGCACATTTTTGTTTTTCCCTGCCAAATATAGTATTATCTCATGTTGTAGCCTGTTCGTATCTTGATATTCATCAACCATGACTTGAGTATATTTTTTGTTGATTTTTTCAAGAATATCGGGGTGATTTTTCATCAAGAAAAGCAAATTCAACAATAAATCATCGTAATCCATCAGTTGATAACGTTTTTTGTACTCAACATATTTAAAAATTAGTTCCTTGATTTTATCCGTTTCATTTAAATACCATGGAAATTGCTCTTCAATTAATTCATCAACTTGTGATTGCGTGTTTACTGCGAGACTCCAAATCTTGCTGATAGTAGCTTTAGTCGGGAATCTGCGTTTTTCATTCTTCCCTGCAAATTCATGACGCAACAAATTAATCACATCTTGCGAATCGCTTTGGTCCAGGATTGTGAAATTTGAAGCATATCCCATAACCTGAGCATATTGACGCAAAATTAGCGATGCAAAGGAATGAAAAGTACCTCCGGAAACGCTTTCTGCTCGTCCATCAAGAAGAAGTGCTGCACGGGAAAGCATTTCTTGCGATGCCTTGCGCGTGAAAGTCAATAAGAGAATAGATTCAGGAGGGATACCATCTTCAATCAATCGCGAAACTCGATAAATCAATGTGCGTGTTTTGCCTGTGCCCGCTCCGGCAATTACTAACGCCGGACCCTTACTATGCATTACTGCATCATATTGACTGAGATTCAAGTCCTGCTCATAATTGATTTTGTATGATTTTTGTATTCCTACATCATCAAACTTAGTCTTCTTTAAAATAATTTTTTTCACTATATAACTTTTTCGTAATTTCTGCGTAATGTAATATACATTTTACAAATATAGTTAACATTAATTAGGTACTTTTATGAAAAATATTATAATTCTTAGTTTATTAGCTCTCTTTTTCACATACACCGCCGAAAGTCAATTTTTACAAAAGAAATTGGCTACTGAACCACTTCCGACAGCTCGCGAAAGAGCCGTGGTTGACGGAATTGTCGACCCTGAGTTGATTTTTGTTGCATCGTTAAATCAAGATATTGAACTTTTTGAAACAGTTCTCGAAATGAGATTCGATCTTATGACCGGCAAAGGTGATATGTGGATTTATATATTCACAAATGAAGCTCGAACAGATTTTCGCGCTTACACCTTGTTCAAACCAATGCTCGGAGGCTATTTTATTGAAGAAATTCCGGCAGAAGAAATACTCGAAAGCGGTCTTCCTATTGCGTTGGAACAATCTTTGGATGATTTTGAATGGGAAAATAGCGACAAAGCTGCCGGTGCATTGAGTTCTTCGAAAGCGTTTTCGGATTTCTATGCTCTCGAGCCTGATGTTTTTATGATTGCTTTATTTTTGAATGGAGGCCTTCCCGGAGTTGAATTTGGTGACCCAATGTGGGGAGCAATAATGGAAAAAGACGGTTCGGAACAAATGTGTTCAGCACATGCCATAAGTCTCGAAGTTCAATGCTTGCTCGAGGCATCAGTTAATGATGTAATTGCAAATAGTTTGATGATTTATCCCAATCCTACGTCAGATTATCTCGTAATCCATCTACACGATATCAACCCTACTGTTAACCGTATGGCTGAAAACACAGATATAGAAGTGCAAATATTTAATGTTCTGGGAGCAGAAATTCAAAACTTCACTTCAAGCCTCTCCGTAGGCGATAAAGTTAGAGTAAATGTATCCGATTTACAACACGGCGCCTATTTTGTAAAAATCGGCAATCGCTTCGTACCGTTTGTAAAAGAATAGAATGGCGTAAAAAAAAACATAGCCCACGGTTTCAACCGTGGGTTATGTGCTTAAACGACTTCTTTCAAAACCTTCCCTTTCCCTCTTACCACTTCAAGATGTTGATTTCGTCAACGTTTACAGTTTGTTTGATTCTGAAGAGGGCGATGACGATTGCTAAACCGATTGCGGCTTCGGCGGCAGCCACCGACATGACGAAAAATACAAATACTTGTCCAGAGGCATCGCCCAAATTTGCGGCAAAGCCGACAAAGGTAAGATTGACCGAATTCAGCATCAATTCGATTGACATAAAAATGATAATTGCGTTGCGACGCGTAATGACGCCAATCGTACCAATCGAAAAAATGATTGCCGATAAAACGAGGTAATATTCAAGGGGTATTGCTTGCATAATTTTTACTTTTTAATTTTCTAACTTCTTTTTTGCTAATACTATTGCTCCAACTATTGTTCCTGTAAGCAATACGCCAATTAACTCAATAGGGACTATATAATTGGTAAACAACTCGTTACCCAAGTTATTGACCGTGCCTATTGCAACGGCTGTTTCTGCGTTGAATTGACTTAGACTTGAATGAGTGATATACAATGTCATTAACAAGAATGCAAGAGCCGAACCAAACACCCAACCGAGAACGTAGCGAGACGAAACCTTCAATTTCAACTTTTCTTCGTTTGAAAGATTGAGCAACATGATTACAAATACTACAAGTACCATTATGGCACCTGCATAAACCAAGATTTGTATTGCTGCCAAAAATTGTGCATTAAGTGTCAGATACAAGCCCGACAACATGAAGAAATGCAAGACCAAAGCCATTGCAGAACGAACAGGATGTCTGCTTGCAATAGTTATGATTGCCGAACCTATTGCTAAGGTTCCCAATACCATAAACAGTATTAATGTCAAATTCACAATCGTTTACTTTATATTATACGTACATCATCTTTTCAAAAATAAATAAAAAAGTTCTTAACTTCAATTTTTATTTTTATCTATTTGAACTAAAATTACTCCGTGTACACTCCATATGTTCTCGAAAATCATCTTGATGTGCTTCTTATCAGGGACTAACAGCTCTATACGCTCTTTCAAAATATTTCCTTCGGATTGGTATGAAAGTGATTTTAATTCTATATCATTGACCGAAATCATCTTAGAATTCATCTCTTCGAGTATCTGAATCTTATCACTTACTGAAACATTGATTGTCAGTTCATACAATCCTCTGTCATTTCGTTCAAAGTCTAATGCATCAAGTTTGGCTGCAAAATGCAAGTAGTTATCGGACGAAAGCAATGTTGAGCTTGTTTTTTCGACTATTTTTCGTAGCTCGTTCCCAATTTTAAAACCGTCTTTCAGCTTATATTTTACAAATTCCATCGTTCTTTCAAAATCAATTTTTTTCTTAGCTATTGCCAAAAACAAATCTTCTTTCGTTGGAAACTGAAGTGATATTGCGACTTTGTCAATCTCATCATCCGGAATTCGAATTGCATATTCTTGCAATTTGTCATTCCAAATCTTTCGCCCTGCGATGATATTGCGTTTTTCCTCATCCTTAAGATATTTAATTATTGCCGATTTGGCTTTTGGAGTCACTAAATACTGCAACCAATCTGATTTTGGTTGTGGTTGCTCCGATGTCAGAATTTCAACTATATCTCCACTTTCGAGTTTGTGTTCGATTGGGACAATTTTGCCGTTTACTTTTGCGCCAATATAGCTATATCCGATTTGAGTGTGGATGTCGAAAGCGAAATCAAGAGGCGTCGAATCTTTTGGTAACGTTCTAAACTCATTGTTTGGAGTATAGACATAAATCTCATCAAGCAGAAAATTATTCCGGACATTGTTAATTACATCTTCGTTAGTGCTCATGCCGGCATTCTCGAAGATGCTTCTGACTACTTGCACCCATTCCATTATTTGCTTCTTTTCGAGAATGCTATTCTGCCCAACCTGATTTTTATATACGAAATGAGCCGCCAAACCCTTTTCAGCAATATCATGCATTGAGATATTTCGTACTTGAATTTCGACAATTTTATTATTCAACCCTACAACAGCCGAATGAATAGACTGGTATCCGTTCCGTTTCGGATTATTGATATAGTCTTTAAAAGTCTCTGGTACAGGCTTGTAAATACTTGCGACTATCCCGTAAACATAGTGACACAAAAAGGGGTCTTTACTATCCAAATTCACTCTAACTGCGAATAGGTCATATAGCTCATTTATGCTTTTACTTCTTGCTCTCATTTTGTTGTAAATCGAGTATAGGTGCTTTGGTCTTCCGTCAATTGTAAATTTTATTTTTAGCTTTTTGAGTAATTCCTCTTGAGCCAATCTTTCTTCGATTGGTTTGATGAATTGTTTAATATACTCCTCACGTTCTTCTCGAGACAAATTCAACTCAGCCCTGATTTCTTCGTATGCTTCTTGATTCAGATATTTGAATGCCAAATCTTCTAATTCCCACTTCAAATTTCGTAAACCGAATCTATTAGCAAAAGGTGCATATATATCCATAGTTTCTTTGGATAATTTGACCCTGCTTTCATCGGAAAGATACTCCAAAGTTCGCATATTATGAAGTCTATCTGCTAATTTGATTAGTATAATCCTGACGTCACGGAATAATGAAATCAATAATTTTCTGTAGTTTTCAGCTTGATTGTCAACAGGCAGATTATTGTTTTCGATATGACCAATTCTATATATATTTTCAACTATATTAGCGACGGTCGAGCCAAATTCCAATCTGATGTCTTTGATATGGAAAACATCGCCTTGGTCGGGAACATCATGCAATAAAGCCGCAATAACAGAAGTTTCATCGAGAGGAATTTCTTTCAAAACTATTCGTGCTACTTCAAGAGGATGAGTATAGTAGGGTTCACCTGATTGGCGCATTTGATTTTCATGAGCGTCTAAACACATCATGAATGCTTTGCGGATCTTTTGTTCGTTAAATTTATTGAGGTGAATCTTACATTCTTTCAGCAAAAATGTCAAATCGGAATTAGAATCTAATCCGATTTTATGATTGCTATTTTCCTCTGATTTTGGTTTATTACCGAATGGAAGTGTAAGAATGCTCATATCTTGCTTATAAAAATGAGTTAGTAATATGTTTCAATTGTTCATTCCACGTTTTTGAGTCATGGTCCCACTTAGTATCCCACAAATCACATCTATGTCTGATACCTTTTGCATTTAGAATGTCCGAGAATGATTTAGTCTGTTCGGGAGTTTCATATCGTCCGCTTCCCGAAGCTAAATAAATATGCTTACGATTGAGAAGATAAGACATCCAGTAATTATCGTTCAAATTAGGTAGATAATCCACCGGCGAATTGAAATAACAATTCTCATCGAAGAAACCTTTTGTCAATTTGCGTATATCGTAAAAACCACTTAGAGCAATTGTTCCCATGAAAATATCGGGTCGTCTGAAAAAAGTATTTGCCGCATGATATGAACCTATTGCTGCTCCCATTGTCATCATTGGGACAGGTCCACCACATGTTTCGTAGATGTAGGGGACTAACTCTTCTTCTAAAAATCTGTTGTATTCGTAGTGTCGGCGACTTCTCTCCTCATCAGTTTTATTAGAGTCGAGCCAAGATTGCAAATTTACAGATGAAACCGAATATACTTTGACTCTGCCGGAATTAATATAATCCTTCAAAGTATGAACGAAACCTATATTCTCCGCATCATGGCAAGAGTCGCCTTGAGTCGGGAATATTATCATAGCAATTCCGTAGCGTCCGTAACTTATTAGCTCTACTTCCTTAGATAGATACTCACTTTTAAGTTTATTAATATCTTTTTCCATCATACTACTCCTAATAGATATACAATTTATAAAAAAATCGGACTCAATGGCAATCTCGAATCAACAAACATAAGAAAAGAGCCTTCGGAAACTGTAATTTCAAAATTTTCACCTAAAGTAACGTTTCTGGCACCTTCTCGTTCACTAAATTGCAAAATTTCATCACTCAATTCCCATTTCAAATTTCGAGTTGTTAGTCTAACAATTCCATTAGGTATTAACGAAACAACTTCATTTTGAACGCAATTCATTTTTATAGAATCATAAATCGGAATTGCATATCTGCCAAGTTCGTAGTTGCACAGATTTAGTTTCCGCCCGTAACGCATCAAAATGCTCCAATTATTCAAAGTATGTTCGAGCAATCCGCCATGAAGACCTAATATCAAAATGTTTTTCATTCCTGAATGCTCCAGCCATTTCAAGCATTTCTCAAAATCATTCGTTTCTTGGTCAGCAATTTCTATAATATCTGCTGAATCATATAATTTTTCTATTTCCACACGATTACCGGAATCTAAGTCTCCAATTACCTTTGTTGCTTTCAAACCATGCTTTTTCAGTTCGAAAACTGCTCCATCAGCCGCAATAATCGGAATATGCGGATATAATTCAAACACATAATCCGGCAGTTCGGAGTTCAAACAAAGCAAAGAATCAAATTTTTTTGTGTCAAAAACCACTTGTTTCATAATTTTCTATCATTTTCAAAATAACAACATATCACTATTTTTTCAAACAACATAATGAAAAAGTAAATTTTCTTAAAAAAAATGCTGAAATTGAAGTATTTTCGCTTTGACTAATTTTCTAAATGTAAAAATATAAATATGATACTCTCATTTTTGATGCTTTTGCTTGCTTCGGCACTTTTGTATTTCGGAGCTGATGGTTTAGTAGGCGGTTCTGCACGGATTGCCTTCAAAATGGGCATTAAGCCACTGATTGTTGGTTTGACAATAGTCGCATTTGGTACAAGCAGTCCTGAGTTAGTCGTAAGTGTAAATGCAAATCTTGCAGGAAATAGTGACATAACTTTGGGAAATGTCATCGGTTCTAATATATGCAATATTGGATTGATTGTCGGTATAACAGCGCTAATCAAACCTATTAATGTAAGTCTTCAAATTGTACGCAAAGATATCTTCATTATGTGTGCAGTTTCAGTTTTGCCATTGATTATGTTGATTGACGGTCAAATAGGCAGGGTAGAAGGTGTTATACTCATATTGTTGTTAGTCGTTTATTTGTGGTTACTTATTTTCATGACATCAAAGAAAGGTAATCTTGAAGTAGATACTGAGATAGATTCAATTGTAAAAAAGTCAAAGCCAATGTGGATGAATATTGCATTTATAATTGGGGGCTTAGCTTTACTTATCGTCGGAGCAGATTTATTTGTTGAGCATGCTATCGAAATAGCACGTTTTTTCAATGTCAGCGAGTCTGTTATCGGGCTAACTATAGTAGCTATCGGGACCAGTTTGCCTGAGTTGGCTACAAGTGTTGTTGCCTCAATCAAAGGCGAAAGTGATATAAGTTTGGGTAATATTGTTGGCTCAAATATTTTCAATATTCTTGCTATTCTCGGCATAGCAGCTGTCATCAGCCCGATTAGCTTTGGTAATATTACTTATATTGATTTGTCAATCATGTTGATGTTTGCAGTTATTTTACTTCCTCTTGCTCGTACAGGATTTATCATAGACCGAAAAGAGGGGATAGTGCTACTTCTACTCTATGTTGGGTATATCTACATTTTACTCAGATAAAATTTATCTTATTTCTCGTTCTACATTAGGAACATCAAGCAAAAAGTTTGCAAAACGTGCAGCAGTAAATAAATAGTCAGACAAGCGATTCAGAAACAATATCACTTCGTTTGATACCTGCTCTAAAGTTGCTAAATGCACTACCAAACGCTCGGCTCGCCTTGCTACGGTTCGAGCTACATGCAATCTGGCTGAAGTTTCCGAGCCACCCGGCAAAATGAAGCTCTTCAATACGGGTAATTTTTCAACGTAGCTATCTATCAAATTTTCTAACAATTCTATGTCATTTTTGTTGATTCTGTCCACTTTGAATTTTGGCGGAGGTTCAGTTGGGGTAGCCAAATCGGTGCCAAGTACAAATAAAAGATTGCTGATTCTTGTCAAATCATTTTTGATTGGTTGGGGAACATCGCCCGAATTTGCAAGACCAATGATACTATTCAGCTCATCAACAGTGCCGTATGATTCTACGCGTAAATCATATTTGGCGACACGTTTACCGTTAAATAAGCCCGTCGTTCCATCATCGCCAGTTTTAGTGTATATTTTCATAATTCAAATTTATCTTATTTTTGTATTACTTTAAACAAATAAGTAGTTTTTTGTAAACATTTTATTGTTTCATGTGTCATTATTTATTGAGAAAGTGAAATTAAGGAAAAAAATTGTGAAGAAAATTATAATTATTACGATTCTATTAGCAGCTGTCAATGTTTATTCAAACATTCTTTACCAACCTGATAATCTCAATTTTGAGCAGGGCAGACCCGGTTTCGTTCCCGATGGATGGGTATTCCCATCAAAACTTGCCACAGCTGGTTACATTGCCTTTATTGAACATAAGACTGTTTACGAAGGTAGATTTAGTGTTGCGATTGACAATCCGCACTATAATGCCGATACAGCTATCGTCGAGGGAAGCCCGAATATGTCAACTTTATACCAATCCGTTGATGCCTTCCCTTTTCGGAATAAGACGATTCGCTTTTCAGCATGGGTCAAATGTGATATAGGCGAGCCTGATGCCAAAGGAGAATTATGGATTGTGGTTAGAGATGAAAAGAAAGAAGTTATTGTCACAGAATATGGCGAAAATGACCAAATTACAGAAAATGTATGGCACAAAAAGGAAATAATGGCGTTTATTCCTAACGATGCAGATGAATTGAGATTCGGTTTTTTGTTGAATGGAAAAGCAAGACTTTGGGCTGACGCTGTAAGCATTGATATAATCAATCCTGAAGGTTCTTCTGATTTACCACCTCAACAATTATCCGATAAAGCTATCCCGGCACTTGTGACTTTTGCAAAACTCTATGGCTATCTACATCATTTCTATCCTTCGCAAAATTTCCGTTCACTTGACCAAGAGAGACTGATGCTCTATTCAATTTCACGTATTCTCGACAAACCTGATAATTTCATTTCAGACATGAAGGGTTTGCTAAAGGATATTGCACCGGAAGCAAATATACTCAAGAAAAATGAGCAAATAAACTATTCATATCTAAAACCGACGACTCTTCAGGACAGAATAGCGTATGTTGCTGAAATTGCAGGCGGACCTGTCGTCAAGAATAGTCCGGCATTTTATTCAATACTCAGAAATGTTTACTCAACCACAAGAAGTCGAGAAGGTTCTGTCTTTCAAAATATTGACATGATAAAATATGACAACAAAAAAGTTGTTGTCTCGGCAATGATTAAAGTGGATGGCAAATCTCCCGGAAGCAACGCTCAAATTTGGTGCAAGACAGACATCATAAATTCCCAAGATTATACTTTTGCAACCAATTCCGAAACTCCGGCTTTAGAAAATGAATGGAAAAAGTATAGTGTCGAAATCAATATGCCCGAAAATGTTTACAATTTGCGTTTAGCTTTAGTATTCTTAGGCGAAGGTGCTGCCTATTTTGATGATATTAAAGTTCAAGTTTATGACGGCGAGAAGCTCGAAAAGGAATTTATCGTTCCAAACGGTGATTTTGAGCAATCCGGGGCAGGGAATACATTGAATTCATGGGAAATCGAACCGGCTGTTCTGAGCGCAGGTTATAATGCAGGCAGAGAGCTAAATGTCAAATTCGGTGGCTCTTTCTCGCTCAGAATCGCTTCGGACCTTGAAACAATGATTAAATTCCCGGATATGGGAGAATTAGCAATCTTTCCTATAAATGAACAATACGACATTGCATTTCCACTTGTTATCCCAATTCAAAAAGAATTCATAGCTGACGATTTTATCAAAAAATTGGAAATTCCGGGCAAACCATTCGGCTACAACCCCACTATTAATGACAAAAGCACAAGATTAGCAGCTGTGATTCAGCTTTGGAATATAATCAAACATTTTTCATTAAAAACTATTGCCGAAGCTGAACTCGAGAATATGTTGATTCAATCGTTAATTTCTGTTAGTACTGTTAATTCTTACCAAGATTTTTCAAATATTATGAACAATATGGTTCAGATTTTGACTGACCCACGAGTTACGGTATGGAATCAGTTTTACGACTTGAAATACGGACTCCCACTTGTTTTCCACAAATTTGAGCAAGACGTGATTGTCACTTCTGTAATAGACAATTCATTAGACATCACAGCAGGAGATGTCCTTACTCATGTTGATGGTGTTCAGATTAATGATTTGATCAAAAAATATGAAATCAAACACTATGCTGTCAATCAAAATTTTGCAATATTGCGAGCACTTGCAAATATTAGGGTAGGAGTGAAGGACTCTAAGAGTACACTCACTTTGAAAAATAAAAATGGCGAATCTCGCGAGGTAGCTGTCACCAGGAATACTCTACTTCATGATATTTACGAACCGCGACCGGAACCCATTGTTGAGTTGGACTCTTTAGTTTATTATGTAGATATGACCCAGGTGAGTGATAAAACTTTCAAACGTGTTACGGACCAAATTCCTGAAGCTAAGGCATTTGTTTTCGATATGAGAGGGCACATGAGTATGAGCGAACATGTCTTAAGCCTTTTTTCAGATAAAGATTTGGACGGCGTAAGGTGGGAAATACCCGTTTATACCAAACCTGAAAAACAACTTCAATCTAAAATTATATATTCAGGCGGAATTACAGGCAGGAAGAAATACACAGACACAAAGCTAATCTTTTTGATTGACGAATCTACAATTGGTTATTCAGAAGCTGTTGCTAATATTATCAAAGAATCTCAACTTGGTATTTTGCTCGGTGCACCATCAGCCGGATTAATCGGCGAAACCTTCTCTACAAGACTAATTGGCGGCACAAGTCTATCCATGACAGGCATGAAAGCATATAATTCGACATACAAATTATTAAACGGTAATAGTGTCGAACCTGATGTGCTTTTGCTGCGTAATAACAATAAATTTCTGAATTATACGGAATTACTACTTGAAAAGGCATTGGAGTTATTAAAAAATTAGTTATTTTTGTTTGTTATTTTTTATCTATATTATCAAAGGGGTATTTATATGCTTAAAAAAATTAAGTCCATAAGCTCAATATTCTTAGCTATTTTATTTGTTGTGAGTGTATCATATGCAGGTGAAATCAAAGAAACAAGCTTCCAAACCAATTTGCATTGTGGCTCATGTGCATCAAAGATTCAAAAAGGATTGAAAAAAGTCGGTGGTGTAATTGAAACTAAAGCTGACGTAGAATCAAAAATCGTAACCGTTAAATACGATACTGATAAGACTGATGATTCTAAAATCAAAAAACTTATTGCAGACATGGGTTACAAAGCTGACTTAGCAAATGCTAAGGAATGTAACAAAAGCGGTGAAAAAGAATGTTGCAAAACTACAGGCAAAGCTTGCGACAACAAAGACAAAACATCTAAGATGTCCGGCAAAGATTGTTGCGATACAAAAGCTACAAAATCGAATCCAAAATAAAGTCTATAAACTTTAAAATTCATGCGGCTGTCTCATAAGGCAGTCGCTTTTTTTTTTTCTCATTTCCCAAATTTTTCCCTAATTTTGAGATAAATACCACTTTCATGTGTCTTAGAATATATACGGAAAATGTATTTCAAGGAGAATTTTTATGAAAAGAGCATTGTTTTTAATCGTGACGACAGTTTTATTGTCGTTTTTTCAGACAAGACTAGCAAAAGCACAATCAATTGAAGATTTTATCATCTGGGAGGCAGATTCTAACAGGATTGAGCAATTTTGTGTTCACCCAAACGGCAATATAATCGCCAGTCAATCAGGAATAGCGTATGAAATTGATGGGCAAACAGGGAAAATCTTACGTTTTATACCACAACCCTTAGTTGGTTATGTAGAAATATCCAACGATGGTAGGCTTATTGCGCTATCTTCAGGTGGCTTAACAAATATAATTGAATATGAGACTTTTGTTGTATTAAGACAAATAACTGGAGGGACTGTCAAGTTTTTCCCTGACAATGAAAAATTATTAGTATTAGGAACGGGAGTATTGGATTCATCATTGGCAATATATAATATTGAAACTGGTGAATCCCGATATTTTTCAATGAAATCTCCAGGGTCTGGTGACTTCTTTATTAGTTCAATAGGTATTTCATCAAACGGAAGCCATTTTGCGTCCGGGAGTTGGTTAAGAAAATATCAAAGCAATGAACATATTCAGTATTTCCATCTATGGGATACTGAAACATTGACTCCAAAATTAATTAGTACGGATGACCAACAAGAAGGTCCTACAAAGGAAATAAATTTTAGTGCTGGTGATAAATATTTAGGATTTACTCGTGAAGTCGGGGGAATAAGAGGAGCTAAGTTCTATTCAATAGAGCCAGGAACATTTAAAACGACATTAATAAAGGAATTTAACTCAAAAGATAATATCAAGTCTTTTTGTTTTATTGGTGAAGGAAATACGGTGGTAACGACGTATCAAATAGGCAACACGAGGAGTACAAAAGTGATTGATTTACTCACTGGTCAAATATTTTTTGATGATATTGATTTTTACGGTGGGACTATAAGATATAATAAAAATTATAACACACTCATCCTACTGGGTAAGTCATTTGTATGTTTGGATTTGGATAGATTGCTTGCAACAAGTGTAGAAGATCAAGAACCAAATATATTTGATTTGACTTATCAAGAGAACCAAATAACCATCCAATTAAAAGAAAACATACCAATCATTAACGAAGTCTCGATTATTGATATGCTTGGCAATGTACTATACCAAAGCAATAACTTATTAATACGAGACAAAATACAAATAGAATTGCCGTTACCTGCCGGTGTTTACATAGTAAAACTTAAAATAAGCGGTCATCATTACACAAATAAATTTGTAGTTGGTAGGTAAGGAGGAAATCATGAAAAATCTGATTATATTTTTGATGGCAATTGTAAGTGTTAATTGTCAGAATATTGAACCATCGCAAGTACAAATTAACATTAAAATCCACAACCCACTAATGAATTCGTGGGCTTTGTCTTTTGATTCGTCTGTCAATTCCTACTGATTTTTACTTATCGAACTTAAGAATGAATGTTGTTCCTTTGCCTTCTTCACTCTCAAATGTGATAGTGCCATTTATCAATTCAACATACTTCTTAACAATTGCAAGTCCTAATCCTGTGCCGGGTTTATTTCCTACATTTCGCGACCTATGGAAGGGGTCGAATACACTTTCCATCTCATTTGCAGGTATGCCGATTCCATAATCTTTGATTTGCATATTTACTGAGGTTTGATTGTCAAAAATGCTGATATCTACGCTTGTATCTTCACTTGAGTATTTCAAAGCATTTGCAACAAGATTGCTGATAATGTTCCTTAATGAGATTTGGTCACATTCAATCAAAATCTTCTTGTTTGCACATTTGACATTGACTATCCTGTTTTTCCCGATTGTCATCTTAATTTCATCTATTATCGAACCTATAAAACTACAAAGCTCAATAGTATTATAAGTAACTTGCCAATCCTTCGTAGTAGGTTTTTCAAATACTAAGACGTCATCAAGCAACTTTGTCAGCGATTGGATTGAATGGCGAATCAGTTCCAAATTTTTCTTGAAGGAAATCTCATCATTCATCTCATAAAGTTTGTCCAAAATGTATGTTGAGGATAGTATCACAGTCAATGGTGTTCGATATTCATGAGATACCATTGCTATGAATCGGCTTTTAAGCTCATTTAGGCTCTTTTCCTTAGTCAAAACAGCAAGCAAATCGTCCTGAGTTCTGACCAATTCAATTTGCGTGCGTTTCCGTTCTTCATTTTCGTAACTTAATTCATTAAGAGCTGTTTCTAATTGCTTAGTTCTCTCGGCGACACGATTTTCAAGTTCTTTGTTTATTTCAATAATTCTTCGTTCATATTGCTTTCTATCAGTAATATCAATCAAAAAAGCCTGCAATATGAAAGAGTCTCTTATAGGGATTCTGTTTAATGATACTTCGACATCAATCATCTCATTGCCATTTTTGAGATGTTTCCATTCAAATGTAAGTGATTCGCCATCCAATGCTCGAGTAACATATTCTTGGGCAATTTTCAAAGAATTTAGTCCCTCGCCTTGAAATTTTGGGGATAGCTTATCAGGAGTTAGCCCTACAATTACATCACGGCTGAAGCCAAAAAGTTGCTCTGCTTTGGGGTTGCAATCTATAAATTGCATCTTGTCTAACAATAGAATTGCAACTGAAGCTTGGTTAAATAGGGCTCTAAATTGTGCTTCGCTTTGGATAATTTCTTGTTGCAAAAGCATATCTTTTGTTATGTCTTGCATTGTTCCCGTTATTCGTAGTGGGTAGCCATAAGAATCTTTAACAATTTCACCTATCGAACGAATCCATCTCATTTCACCGTCAGATGCTCTGAAAATTCGGTACCTAATATCAAAATCTTCACCTCCGTTCTGCAACGAATCAATCGCTTTAGAATGTAGTGGTCTGTCTTCTTCATGGCACAATTGCTTGAATTCCGAATACGATATACTTCCTGTATCGGGCTCCATTCCGATTATTTTAAAATACTCTTCTGTCCCCCAGTATAGCGTTTTGTTCAAATCTAATTCCCAACTCGCAATTTTAGCTATTGATTGCACATTTTGCAATCGCCTTTCGCTATAAGTCAGTTCTTTCTCTACCACTATTCTATCGGCTATTTCCTCTCTCAAACTGTCTATAGCTAATTTACCAATCTCCATCTGCTCTGTTAACTTGTCTTTGCTTTCTTTGGAAAGTATCAAAGCACTTGTCAATCCTTTGATTAGCAGCAAAAGACTAACTGAAATAATTGCCGAAAGTAATATCAGGTCGAATGAAATCGTTAAAATTTCAAGAGTAGTTAGTGTTTTTGTTTGATTCAAATCTAGAAGTTCATAATCGGATGTGATACTATAAGCTATCAAGACGAAGATAACTAATCCGAATGCAATGATGGCTCCTTTACCACCTTTTAGTATCGTAGTCGAAATGAGAAATGTCAGCATCCATAATGTAGCAGCAGAATCCGGTCCAAATTTGAAAAGTAAATAAACCGATAAAGTGAAAAGACCAATCAACAAAATATTAGATTTGAGTATGTATTTCTCTTTTTTTATAAGTAATAAGCTTAGTAATGTCAAATAGATTAAAAATATGAACACACCATAAGAAGGGTCTGCTATTTCGAAGGATAGAATGATACCCGAAAGCAATGATAATGCGCCGACTATTATCCCAAGCCGGATAATATAGTTCAAAATGTCTAATTTTACTTGACGCAGTATCTCTTCTTCTTGTTCTGTAGGTTTCTTGAATAATCCCTGAAAAATCAATGTAATGTTTTGGTTTTCTTTACCCCAAGGGTTTATTTTCTTCATATTTGCCGATTTAGATTTTTTTCATTATGCTAAATTAATAAAAAATTACATAATTTTAATCATAAGCATGCATATTATCAAAGTAAATTTCCTAAAAATTAAAATTAGCCATACCGAATTTTAATTTTGAATTATCAAAAATTAACAAATTTCATTTATTATCTTGTATTGAGTTGTAAAATTGCATAATTTTGAGTTTGGGAATTTAACAAATTTGTAAAAAGGTTGAAAATGGAACTTGCTCATGACATACCACTGTATTCGCTACTACCATTCGTACTAATGCTTGGAGCTATTGCAGTACTGCCACTTGTGGCACATCACTTTTGGGAATCAAACAAAAACAAGTTGATTGTAGCTTTAGTTTTGGGTATTCCTACAGCGATTTATCTCCTGCTAACAGGATTCTCGCATGAATTGTCTCACATCGTATTTTTTGATTATGTGCCATTTATTATTTTGCTCGGTTCATTATTTGTAATTACAGGTGGAATCTATGTCGAAGGTGATATTGAAGCAAAGCCCCATATAAATACATTGATGTTAGGACTCGGTGCGTTTCTCGCTTCTTTGATGGGGACAACAGGTGCGGCAATGTTGTTGATTCGCCCGGTCTTGCAAACTAACTCGCAACGCAAGTTTAAAGTTCATACCGTTTTGTTTTTTATTGCTACTGTAGCTAACTGCGGTGGTCTATTAACTCCCTTAGGCGACCCGCCACTTTTCATGATGTACCTTCGTGGAGCCGAATTTTTCTGGTTCTTGAATCTATTCAAAGAGTGGATTTTTGTTAATTCTTTAATTTTGATTGTATATTATTTCGTAGATAGATACTACTATAGTAAGGAAAAACCCGAAGATTTGAAACGCGATTCGTTAGATAAGAAACCAATCAAAATCTCAGGCAAACTTAATTTCATCTTCTTGTTTGGTGTAATTTGTGGTGTTGCATTTATTAACACTAACACAATGGAATTCATCAAAGACAGTATATATTACGGTTTTTTACGTGAAGGATTTTTGTTATTGATGGCAGCGCTCTCATTAATATTTACTACCAAAATTGTACGCGAGAAAAACCATTTCAATTGGGAACCAATCCTTGAAGTTGCATATCTGTTCATCGGTATATTCATAACTATGGTGCCGGCTCTCGAATATCTTAAGATTCATGCAAATGACCTCGGGATTGTTACCGCTGCGCAATTTTACTACGCAACAGGATTTTTGAGTGCATTCTTGGACAATACCCCAACAGCAGTCACATTTTATTATTTGCAGGTAGGTTTGGTTGAACTTAACCCAAGCTCTTTACTTGCAGGAGCTGTAGCAGGCATACCCGAAAGCATTATGATAGCAATTTCGACTGCAGCGGTATTTTTTGGAGCGATGACCTATATCGGCAATGGTCCTAACTTTATGGTTAAGGCAATTGCAGAAAGTCAAGGAATTAAGATGCCCGATTTCTTTTCTTATATGATAAAATTCTCTATAATCGTCTTACTTCCAATATTTATACTTGCACAGTTACTTTTTGTGCATTAAAATAAAAATTGGGAGAATAAATGTCTGACATAAAAAGAATTGGCATCATTACAAGTGGTGGTGATTGTGGCGGTTTGAATGCCGTTATTTCCGGTGCTGCACGCATAGCATATCATTTGGGTATCGAATCGTGCTTGATACCTCATGGCTATGCCGGTTTGTATAATTTATCGAACATCACGCCTGTAGTTATAGATTTTGCTCGTGCCGACAAAATTCATTCGGGAGTCGCAGGTTCGGAAGCCGGACACTCACGTGTGAAAATCAGTAAAATCAATAATGTACACAAGTACGAAATAATCAAAGAAGGTTTGAAAAAGCACAATATTGATGGATTGATTATTGCCGGTGGCGACGATACGGGTGGTGTAGTGGTGGATTTGATTGAGCATGGTATCAAATGTATTCATGTGCCAAAAACAATGGATTTGGACTTGCAATCTTATTCTGTCGGTGGCGATTCGACAATTAATCGAATTGCAAAATTCACTGATGAATTGCGTACCACAGGCATTACACATAGTCGTGCTTTGGTAATTGAAGTATTCGGCAGATACTCGGGTCATACTGCTTTCAGAGGTGGACTTGGTGCCGATGCTGATTGCATACTCATTCCCGAGATTCACGTGGATTATGACATTGTTTATGACCATTTCAAACAAACATATGTCAACAGATTGATGTCGAGTGACGTAAAGGGTTCTACATATATCATTGTTGCTGCTGAGGGTGTAAAAAACTCAAAAGGTGAATTTTTTGCCGATGCTTCCGATAATTTGGATTCATTCGGGCATAAGAAGTTATCCGGAGTCGGCAAATATATTCGTCAGCATCTCGAAGACCGTATGAAAAAGGATTCCTATTGGGAATTGATTTTAAAACGAGAAGGAATCTATGTAGATGATATTTATCAACATCCTGAAATTCGTGAAATCCAACTCGGGCATTTGGTTCGTGCCGGTGCTACAAGTGCATATGATGTGACTTTCGGTAAGCAAATTGGCGGTGGCGCTGTTCTGGCTATGCACAAAGGCATTTGGGGAGTTACTATTGTTGGGGTAGAAGCAGAGGAAATCATTTATATTCCGACACAAGAAGCTATCAAACAACGAAATGTTGAGCTCAAGGAAATTGCCTTTTACGAGGCTATGGGCGTTTGCTTCGGGCGTGAACCTGTGCAATACAAACCCACGTTCCGGCAGCATGTCGGCGAAATTCATCGTTATATGTAAAAAAAATGGGCTGTTCTTTCGAGCAGCCCATTGAATTACGACTATATCTTCACAAACATCTGCGTTTGACTACCGATACGCAGGTAGTACACACCACGAGGGAGATGCGAAATGTCAATGCGTTGTAGAGACAATTCATGAATTGTCTCTACAGTCAATACACATTCCCCAAGTGTATTGAAGATTTTGATTTCCGAACCTTCATCAACCCTACGGTTAACCGTAGGGTTGATAGTAGCATTGATTTCTATATACTCCGTTGCTGGATTTGGAGAAAGTATAATCCCATTTGACTTTGAAACTTCCGAATCTTCTACGCTAGTGAGAGATAGAATATCATTGCTGACGCCACCTTCACGATAGACATAAAGCCCAATTGCTGTACCAAACCATTTATGATTATCATCATCTACGGCAATTGAATATGCCCAAAATTTTTCTACATCATACTTAAAGAAATTCCAGTCCGTGCCATCATACATTATTATCCCACTATTATCAGTAGCTGCCGAGACGCCACCCCAAATCTTATTGTTTTTATCAATTGCCATTGACATCAGATAAGGATTTTTGATGGGTATATCTTCATCAATCCAAAGAGTATTCCAATTCTCGCCATCGTAATTTAGAAAATAAGTCGAACGATTGAAAATCCAAATCTTCCCTTCTGTATCCTTGCAAAATATTTCAGGCATCCAAATTGGAATTTCTTCATCACCCGGCAGTTTAAGAAATGGAGTAATTTCCTCAGTCATAATATCCATACGATTTAAATAATCATTGGAATTTATCCACAAATCCTTCCCCTCGGGAAATAACCTTCTCACCCAATTGCCTGTCAATTCAGAATTTGTAGCACTATATCTTTTCCACTCTGTATCATTAAATTTAAATAGACCGGTATATGCACTACCGAGCCATTTATTATTATATTTGTCAATTGCAAAAGATTGAACAAAAAAATCGTAATCATTTTCAATCAAATTGTAAAAGTCATAATTTACTTTTGTCCAATTTTGATTGTCATACACCAAGAAAAAAGAATCTCGAGGGAGCCAGATATTTTTAAATTCATCAAATGCAAAAAGACTTACACCATTAGGAATAGGCGAGTTCGAAGAGTTAAAAATTGTACTTGTTCCGGATTCAAGATTTATCTTTGTCAAACCATTTTTTTCGTTCCCATACCAAATGTTTCCGTCCAAAAATGTAACATTATACGTTCTCAAATCATTAATTTTCACCCATTCAGGGTTTGAAGCAATTACATGTACAAAAGTATAACACATGATAACTACAAGTATTAAATATTTTTTCATAATTTTTCTCCATTTTATAAAACATTATTAAAGTAAAAAAAATAGCTGTCTAAATGCTGTATTCTCGTCCTGTCAGTTGTTACAACTGACAAAACATATATATATGTAGGGACAGAACGCTGTTCTGTCCCTACGATGTTTAAATCTTCACAAATATTTGCGTTTGTTTGCCGATACGGACATAATACACACCACGAGGGAGATGTCCTACATTCATCCGATGACTTGGAGTCATCGGATGAATTGATTCGTTAAGAACACATTCACCAAGTGTGTTGAAGATTTTGATTTCTGAACCTTCATCAACCTTACAGTTAACCGTAGGGTTGATGTCAATGGCTATTTCAATATATTCCGTTGCCGGGTTGGGATAAATTGAAAATTGATTTTCAGAATTTAAATCGAAATCGTCAATGTCCGAAACTCCAAGTCTTGAGTACCTGTAAATATTTCTCCAAGTATTCATTGCTAATGCTGCAGCACTGTTTTGGTCAAGCATGATAACGGTGCTAATTCGCTCGTAAAATTCAGCAGTTGTGAAACTCGGGTCCCATTCCCAAGTTTCTCCACCGTCCGTTGTTTGATATACATACGCTAAAGTAGTAGCAATTCCATATAAAGAATCGGCGAAGTGTAGAGAAACAATAGGGTCGTGAGGGGATACCTCATGATCAAAAACAAATTTCCAACTTCTGCCCCCATCAGTAGTTTTACGAATAAATTTCCTATCACCTTTAAATTGTCCCCTGCTTATTCCTCCATACTGAAATCCCAGATTTTCATTTACAAAATGGAGGCTTCCCCCTGGCGGATATTCCGGTCCCGGGTATGATTCCCATGTTGCACCGAAATCCGTAGTTTTATGAAAATAGTAAACTGAATCAGTTTTTGTATCTGCTTCAGTAAAATAAGCCGAATATTTATCAAATAAGATGAGATATGATGCGTTAGGAATGTTGACTACAGGTACTTTAGGGAAATCAAACCAAGTTTCGCCTCCGTTTGTTGTTCTACGAACTAATCCATCATTCTGAAAAATAATTCCATTATTTTTATCCCAAAATTTTATTAAATATGTCCTTGTTTTATTTTCAAACTGATGCTTATTCCAATTTATGCCATTATCAGTGGTTCGGTAATAGTATCCGGAATCGCAAACAATTATAGCAAGCGAAGTATCAGGATAGCTAATTGCGTTTGCTCTTGATTCATAAACGCTTGGTGGAATTTTTAAAGTATAATTATAGCTTTTGCCCGAATCAGAACTTTGCAATATGTGGGGACTATTAAAATTAACATTACCTATAACCATAATGTCTTTCCCGTTTGGTGATACAATGTCAATCATCTGACAAGCCCAATAACTATCACCACTACTTTTGATATACATATCTGCAACCACTTCCCATTTTCCGGTTTGAGCGATGCTTTTGTATGTAAAAAAAATCATTAAGATACAGAAAATTTTAAAAAAATTGGAATTCATACTTACCTCACTTTTTATTCGGGACTATTGCAAATGAAGAAACAGCCAAAGGAAGTTGTTGCTTCACAGTTAACTTCTGTACTTATCACTTCAAGCAACTCATAAGTAATATTATCATTACCATCTCGACAGAGGCGATAGCGATGAACGCAACAATTTTCACCCTGGCACTTCCTAAATGTTCGTATTGGCATTACATATAAATCATTTAAACTATAACCTGGAATTGTATAATCCTGCCAACATGCTGATTGAAAAAGTCTATAATAATCTTTACATTTATTTGGATCAGGGATATTTGGGAAATGGTATTTTAAAAGATTGTCCACAACAGCTGCATGTATTTCTGATGGCAATGTATTACATGGTGGGCAAGATCCTTCCACGAAATCAATTCTATCTAAGTATAAATCATTAGCTGATTCTAAACCAAATTCAGGACATGCATATGTTATTCTTTGTCTATAATAAACTGTTACTGAACATCCTGGTCAAAAAGGTAATTCCATTTCGTAACTATTATTTAACATAAAAGATTCGCTATTACAAGCCACATTACAATGTAAAGGAGGCTCAGGTTCTTCTACAGCTGTTATATTTTCATAAATTACATTTTCACAAAACTTTGAACATGACGAAGGACAATAGCGTGTCTGACCATAATATATTCTACTTACTGAAGTTTCATTATTGGAATCTATATCGGTAATAGAATGATTTGAAATTGAAACTTGTTTATCACGATAACAACAATATTCAAATTCATCACAAGCAATGGGGTCGCCATTTTCATCAAATACTACATTTCCATTAATATCTTTTTGGAAACAGCCACCGGTAGAATAAAAATATATTGGTTTCGAGCCTGATATAAAAGATGGTATATAAACATTTGGAGAGACTTCCATGGTTATTTCATATTGAAAGAATCCTATTGGTTTACTTTTGAATAAACATACATGAAAAGCATGAATAATTTCACTTTTAGTTCTTTCATCACAATCTTCACCTTCGGCAATAACGGCGACTACATTGACTTGGTAAGATTTTTGCTGTGTAACGTCATTTGTTATCGTTCTATCATGATAGACTATCCAATAACAACATTCTCCAAGTTCACTGTTTTCAAGCTCACTACAAGTATTTGTACACAATTTGTAATACTTCTTTACAGACCAAGGGTTACCGGAATCATATTGGTCAGTAAAACAAGGTGAAGGGGTGGTCATATTCAAAACTTCTTCAGGTACTTGTTGTGCTTTTGTTAACGTAACATTAGTTAAGTATAGTATGCAAATTGCTACTGTCAATAGCCATAAGGTTCTCGTGGGGGGGGGGGTACATTGTTT
>JAGXRP010000002.1 GCA_018335795.1 Desulfobulbaceae bacterium
TTCACTACTGCTTTGAACGCTTCTTCGCACATGTCATCAGATTTTACGTTTGAGTTGGATGTATTTACTTCAAAAATTAATTTTCCTTTGTAATCAATTATAGCAAAGTCCGTTGAAGCATTTATTTTCAATTGCTTTTTCAATTCATTATCATCTCTTGCAAGTGGACCGTCCCAACTAATTCTGCTTGAAACTTGCTTCAGCTCTTTTTCGCGATTTACTTTCACCATTGCTATAGGTTTGAATTTACGGTAGTGCACACGCTGGCTGACGCATTGAATCAACCACTGGGGAATGATTTCACATTTGACGCAATTCCCCGGGTCAATAAATACTACAACCATATATTCATACTTTTGCAAATTGCATTTTGATTTCAACTTTTCGAAATTATTTTGCGAGAACGCACTAATAAAGGTCAATCCTACAAATAACGATATGATAGATATCAGTCTCATTTCACTTCTACCCATTTGCAATAGTTAAGATAATAATTATCATCATCGCCGGTAACAACAAGAACCTCACTTTCATTAAATGGATTAGCGGCTACTCCATGTACTTGTTTATTTGGGAAATATTCCATATTATACCTAAATTGTTTTTTCAAAATACCCTTCTTTTCATAAACTTGAATCAAATTTGTGGCACTATGTTTATTACCGTCACGTTTTGGGAATCTTGTATAGACGAGTAAATTATTATCCTTTGTCACACTAATATTTTCTATAGTAAAATTCAACATTTTAGCTTTTGTTAAATAGTCGTTTACAGAACTGAAATTAACATAGAACTCATCATTATTTACTTCAAATTGGAGCGGAAATTGATAAAGAGTATGGTAGTTATATATAGTATCATTAATTGGGAATACATACCATAATTCCTTATTATCATCTACGATCATTTGTGGATATGAGAAATTTTGAAATACTTTATATTTTATGTTTTTATTAGGCAAAATTGCTCCATACGATTTTTCATTACTATTCTTATCAATCTCTGCAATTGTATAGAACTTGATATTCTTGGGGTCTTCTTTGCTATAAATAGGATGATAACTCGGGAAAGTATGCATATATATCAATAAATTATTTAATTCATCAGAGGAGGTTGTGATTTCAGTACTCATTTTAACATATCTTATAGAATCAATTGAATAATTTACAAGGGGTATATAGTCATTTGACTTCAAATCCTCATCAAAAATAATAATTAAAGGACTATAAGCTTGAATATATTTTGACTCGCCACTTGATGAATCAATTGCAATTATTTGTAGCTTAACACATGCAGAATAGCTATTAAGAGCAGGATTATAAATAAAAGTCTCAATACTATGCTTATAGCTTTTAATAAATCTCGTCCACACATTCTCATCAATATCGCCATGTAATTCATATTGTTGTTTAATTAACCTTTCGCTATTTAAAATATCAAAACCCATTCTTACTAAATCATGGTCGTGAGTTATTACAGCTAAAAAAGTATCAATCAATTTCCAATCAGGTATATATTGCCAAAGGAGTTTGCCCGTTGTATCGTATAATTTGCAACTACCGTCTTTGCTACTAACTATACTTATCGTACCATTCTCAAATGCTTTGAATTTTGCGATATCTGTGATTAACTGATTATCTTCTTCTTGAAGCACATATTGCTTGTCAAGACTTAAGGTAAAGTTATTTTTAGTAGATTCTTCTGAATTACAAGCTATTGTAAAAAAAAAGAATGATACAAATAATAAATATTTCATTTTGAACTCCAGAATTTAAATAAACCAATCACATTTTAAAACTAATTATCAAAATGTGATTGGTTGAATAGAATAAATTAACATCTTAATTTGATGATATCATATCAACTCGACCACCTGGCCCGGTTTGAATTGGGTCAACAAATAAATCATTACCATTTATAGACCAACAAGTCCACGCAGGATCATTATCGCAACTTATTGATACACTGATAACTTCACCCCCTGGACCATAAGTAACTGTATGTCCTGAATGTCTTCCTGGCCCTGAAGATGCACCAGTAGATGATGTCCAGCCTGTAGGTGAATAATAAATGGCACCTTGTATGCCAATATTTGCAAACAAAAATGCTATTACGAAAATTGCTGCTATTATCTTTTTCATTATAGTACCCTTTTTAAAATTTACATATTTAGTTAAAAAAATACAATAGATTTCACTATTTCGACGCGGTGGGTATTCATTTCACCCCCAAAGCTCCCCGTGCTCCGGGTGTTCATTGCGCAATCATATCCGACCTCTCTCAACAGTGAGTGAATACGATTTATGGTATTTCAATGAACTTGAATGTACTTGTTGATTTTTGTTTTGGCATGTTTGGTCTGATGCTTGTGGATAAGTTTTGAGCAATATGATACAGAAAGACTTTCGTGTCTCGTCATTCCTCTGTACCTCTGTACCTCTGTACCTCTGTACCTCTGTACCTCTGTACCTCTGTAGAAATACCTATTTTACAAATTTTCAACATCAATTGCCTTTATTGTATGTTTGTACAATGCTAACGTAATAAAGCTTTTCGTCATTTCCAAATAAAAATTGAAAATATTTTCCCCAAAAATTTCAATCACTTTGTTGCAAAGTCGTAAGAAGCTGCGTCATTCTGAGCGAAGCGAAGAATCAAGATTTGATTTTGTCCCGTCAGTTGTTATAATTGATAGTAGGGATGAATCTGAATTATAGTCGTCTTTTGTAATAATTAACGATACACTAACTTTGTAACAACTGACGGGACGAGTAAACCTCCAAATAAAAATTGAAAATATTTTTAAAATTCTTGAATTCCCCTCTTGAGGGGTGTCTGCGCAGCAGACGGGGTGATTGCATTAAAATCTTCACCCACGAATAAATTCATGGGCTATGTTTATATCACTCCCAAACACATCCCCCAAAAAAAAGCTGCCCATTCGAGCAGCTTTCATGATATTTTTTGTGACTTGTGTGTTTATGCACTCTTGAGAGCGTCGGCACCACCGATGATTTCGAGCATCTCTTTTGTGATGTCGGCTTGGCGGGCTTTGTTGTATTGCAACTCGAGGAATGTAATCAATTCCTTGGCGTTGCGAGTCGCATTGTCCATAGCTATTCTGCGTGCGGCTTGCTCTGCGGCGTTGGATTCGAGTAGGGCGCTCCAAATTTTGATGTCCACAAGCTTTGGCAGCAAATCATCTATGATTGCCTCTTTCGATGGCTCGAAAATGTAATCAACCGATGTTTTGGATTTGGTGCTTGTTGTAATATTTTCGATTGGCAAAATGTTTCTGATTGAAGGTGCTTGCCTCATGACGTTGATGAATTCATTAGTCACAACCACTACTTTGTCATAAGTCCCTTCGATAAATTTACCTGCGAAGACATCCACAATTTGTCGTGTGTGCTCAAAATTTAATTGAGCGAAAATCCCTTGAAATTCGGCTATTACGTTGTAGTTGCGCTTTTTGAGAAATGATATGCCTTTTCTGCCGATTGCTACAAAATGGATGACCGCTCCCGGGTATTGCTTTTTCAGTTCTTCGGAATGGCGAATAGCTTCTTTGAGCAAATTAGTGTTGAAACTACCGCATAGACCGCGGTCGGAAGTCACAACGACGAGTGCGATATTTTTGATTTCGTTCGTTTTTCTGAGCAAGGGATGCGTGTAATCATCCGATAGCGAGGAGACAAGATTGGACAATATGAAGTCAATTTTGCGAAAATAGGGGCGAGCCGATTCGATTGAGGTTTGGGCACGCTTCAATTTTGCAGTCGCAACCATTTTCATCGCCGAAGTGATTTTCGATGTACTTTTGACACCTTGAATCCGTTGTCTAATATCTCTTAAAGTAGCCATAATATTTCGTCGTTATTTTGCTTAATATATTTTTTGATTTTTTTCCAAGTAACTATTCACGTAATCCGCAACGCTTTCCTCGAGTGATTTGAATTTATAGTTCAAGCCCGATTCGGCTAATTTACTCATATCTGCTTCAGTATAATTTTGGTACTGATTGGCAATTGATTCGGGCATGTCAACGTATTCGATGTCGGGCTTAATTCCCAGAGATGCAAAAACTGCATTTGCCAAATCATTCCAACTGCGAGATTGACCCGTTCCCAAATTGTAAATCCCCGAAAAACTATTATTTAAGTACATTTGCCAAACAACTTCGACAACGTCTTTAACGTAAACGAAGTCGCGTTTTTGTCCACCATTGGCAAATTCGGACGTATTCGATTTGAACAAGCTAACTTTTCCGGTCTCTTTGATTTGCTTATATGATTTGAATACCATGCTTGCCATTCCGGCTTTGTGATATTCGTTCGGACCAAACACGTTGAAAAATTTAATCCCCGTGAAAGTTTTGTCCAAACCCGAATCAATCACCCAATTATCAAAGAGTTGTTTAGAAAATCCATAGCAATTCAAAGGCATTAATCCGTCAAAATTCTTATCCGAATAACCCAAACTTCCGTCGCCATAAGTTGCAGCACTACTTGCGTAAATGAACTTAATATGATTTCGGTCAGCGTACTCGGCAAGGTCTATGCTGTAAGCCAAATTATTATCTAATAAATACTCAGCATCAATTTCCGTGGTTGACGAGCATGCACCGAAATGAATAATTGCGTTAATTCCTGCGGCAAATTCTCTTTGTTTCAACTTCTGGCGGAATTCGCTCTTGTTGTAATAATACTTGAACTTTTTACCCAACAAGTTTTTCCATTTTTCATGTGTCCCTAGATTATCAACGACGAGGATATCTTTGATACCCTCATCGTTAAGTTTTCTCAAAAAACATGAACCTATGAAACCGGCTCCGCCTGTAAGGACTAACATATTATTTTTTCAAACTTTTCATGAAAGTCGAATTAAAGCTCTTAATCAAATCGTTAAGCCGCTTCTTAATATCGTCAGTAAGTTCGTTTTTATCCAAAATTTCTACTAACAAATCTGCATGTAAATTATCAAAATATTCGTAGTATTCTTTTTCGTAGCGTTTGATTTCAGTCAAAGGTATATCGTCCAAGAAACTGTTTGTAGCGGCATAAATCAACACAATTTGCTTTTCAACCGGTATCGGGTGGAACTGTGGTTGTTTCAAGATTTCTGTCAACAATCCGCCACGTTTCAATTTGGCTTGAGTTGATTTGTCCAAATCCGAACCGAATTTTGCAAATGCTTCCAATTCGCGGAACATCGCCAATTCGAGTTTCAACGGTCCTGCAATCTTTTTCATAGCTTTGATTTGAGCGGCACCACCCACACGAGATACCGAGATACCAACGTTCAATGCGGGTCGTACACCTGCGTTGAACAAGTTTGGTTCGAGATAAATCTGACCATCTGTGATTGAAATCACGTTTGTCGGGATATATGCCGATACGTCGCCTGCCTGAGTTTCTATAACCGGCAATGCAGTCAGCGAACCGCCACCTTGACTATCGTGTAATTTTGCAGCACGCTCTAACAAACGGCTATGAAGATAGAATACGTCACCCGGATATGCTTCGCGTCCCGGTGGGCGTCTGAGCAACAATGAAACTTGACGGTAAGCCGCAGCTTGTTTCGACAAGTCATCATAAACGATAAGTGCATCCATACCGTTGTCGCGGAAATATTCACCCATCGAGCATCCGCAGAAAGGTGCAATGAACTGAAGTGGTGCGGGGTCGGAGGCATTCGCAGTTACGATGATAGTATATTCCATCGCTCCGTATTCTTCGAGATACGACAATACGTTTGCTACTGTAGAGCCTTTTTGACCGATTGCAACATAAATACAGAAAACGGGTTTGATACCGCGTGCTTTGGCATCTTCGGAGTGAGTATATTTTTGGCTGATGATTGTGTCGAGTGCCACAATTGTCTTACCTGTTTGGCGGTCACCAATTATCAACTCACGTTGACCTCTACCGATTGGAATCAATGCGTCAATAGCCTTGATACCTGTCTGAAGCGGTACATTAACGGGTTGACGATACATTACACCCAATGCTTTTCTTTCAATCGGGTAAAATTGTTTTGTATCAATCGGACCTTTGCCGTCAATTGGAATGCCGAGAGGATTGACCACTCTGCCCAATAATTCTGTACCGATTGGCACTGAAGCCACACGGTTTGTACGGCGAACAGTATCGCCTTCTTTTACTAAATTGTCATCGCCAAATAATATGACGCCGACGTTGTCTTCTTCCAAATTAAGTACCATACCGTACACATCATTCGGAAATTCGACAAGCTCCGCCGCCATTACGTTTCTCAATCCGTAAACGCGAGCTACACCGTCACCAATTTGAAGCACCGTCCCGACTTCGTAGATATCGGTTTCGTTTTCGAATCCTGATAACTGTCGTCTTAATATTGCTGATATTTCATCCGGACGAACATCTGCCATTGTAAAACCTTTATAATAATTTTAATTTTTAATTGATTTCAACATCAAGAGTTTCTTTTAGTCTAACTCGTAAATTTTCTAATTTATTGCTAATCGAAGCATCAAATACTTTGTCGGCAATTCGCACCATAATTCCACCTTTGATAGACGGATTGATTACAAATGTCGGTTTTATTTTTTTCGCGGTAGATTTGGTAAGCGCTGCCAATACATTTAGTTTGGTTGCTTCGTCCATTTCTCGTGCAGTAGTTATAGTTGCTTCGACAATATTATTTTCGAGATTGTAAATAATCTCAAACTGTCTGATTATACTAAGAATTAGCCATTCACGCTGCTTGTGAGCCAATAATTTGATGAATTCTAAGGTAGTATTGCCAATTTGGTTCGTGAATAATTCATCAAAAATTGCTTCTTTTTTGCGATGATTGATTACCGGGCTTTTGATAAAGCTCAATAATTCCGAATTAGATGAAATTGTTCGCTGAACATTCAACATATCGGCATAAACTTTTTCTACCGAATCGAATTGAACAGCGATTCCGTATAATGCTTTGGCATATCTGCTGGAAACTTTTTGTTCAACCATGATTAATTATTCGGCAATTTATCAATGAAATCATTAATTAGCTTTTTGTCCTTTGCTCCATCCAATTTTTCCATCAAAATTTGCTCGGTTGCTTGGACAACAAGGTCGGCGACTTCTGAACGCAATTGCACAAGTGCCGCTTCCTTAGTTCTTTCAATTTCTTTCAGAGCATCTTGAATTTTCGCTTTTTTCACAGCTTCAGCCTCATCAGTAGCTTTTTTAATATGCAATTCGGCTTGTTCTCTGCCTTTTGCAATCATTTCAGCAACTTGAGCTTGCGTATTATCTAACTTTTCTTGGCTCTCTACGAGCAATTTCATTGCATTTTTGTTGGCTGTATCGGCGCTATCAATAGCGTGTTGGATTGATTCTTCTCTTGCTTTTATAGCATTGATAATGCCTTTGCCACCAAATTTGATAAGCAAGAACAAGAAAATACCAAAGTTAATAACAGTCCAAAAAACTAAACCGTGAGGTATATTTAAAATGGAATCCATATTTCCTCAATAATGAATTAAATAATAAAAATGATACATATTCTATAAAAAACAGAGTATGGAACGGAATAATGATTATTCCGCTCCAACTCGAAAAAACTCAATCGTTATTACTTAATTGCAAGCAATAAGCAAATAACGGCAGCGAACATCGCGATACCTTCGATAAGAGCGGCGGCAATAATCATGGTTGTCCTGATATCACCTGCAGCTTCGGGTTGTCTGCCCGATGCTTCTAAGGCTGATGAAGCCAATCTGCCAATGCCCATACCGGCACCGATTACTGTTAAGCCTGCTCCAAGACCGGCGGCTAAAAATGCTAATGAATTTGCGTCCATTTCAAATCTCCAATTTTTTTAGAATGATATATCAAATAAATTTTAATTAATGTGCATGACTTTCAGCTCCATGCTCGTGAGCATGGTCGCCAATTGCTAATCCTACAAATATTGCCGTCAACATAGTAAACAAATAGGCTTGGATTGTTGCTACCAACAATTCGAGTGCATATATAAATAATGAAAACGCGGTTATTGCCGGCGATAATGCCAATGTCTTGAAAAAGAATAAAATCCCTAATAGCGAAAGCAAAATTACGTGTCCCGCTGTCATATTTGCAAAAAGACGAATTGTGAGAGCGAAAGGCTTAATGAACAAACCTACTACTTCAATGGGTACCATTATGAATCCAAGCCACCAAGGAGCTCCGCCCAATAAATGCTTGAACCATGCTCCGACTCCTGAAACCTTCATGGCTGTTATATTGATTACAAGAAACGAGATAATTGCCAATCCTCCTGTTGTAGCTATGGCTCCGGTTGCTGTATGGGCGCCCGGAATCAATCCCATTAAGTTCATAGTCCAAATGAAAAAAAATAGGGCTATGAAATAGGGGAGTAGGAAATCTGATACTGCTACCGAAGGAATGTTCGGACGTACCATTTGGTCGCGTACATATAGGATTATTGATTCTACTGCATTTTGAAATCCTGATGGGGCTTTGCCGGGGCGCTTTTTGTATCCTACAATTGCTTTGCGGAATATTGCAACACAGATTAATATTGCGAGCCATTGGAATATTACAAAGTTTGTAATAGACAAATCCCAAGCTGGGGCAAGCCCTGTCTCATTATTGACTATTGATTTGTGACCTTTGTGTTCGGTCACTGTATATAAACCTGATTCTTTTACTGCTTTGGTATTTTTGAAGAAATGAAATCCGTTATCAATATAAATTTTAGGGAGGTCTGTGATTTTATAAGCACCTATGTATAATGCATCGTGGTCGTTTAACTTCCCAAGCAATTGCATGAAAATCGAACCTTCTTGCTCTTCATGCCCTTGTTTGCTATCAGTATGTGAATGATCGTGCTCTTGAAGTTCTAATTCGTTAGATGAATTTTTGGTATCTATCAAATCCAACTTTGTGTTGGAGTTATTTTGACTCATGCAGAAATCCTTTGTTTATCATTCATTTGAATTTTATCACGCTAAAACGTTTGTTGATATATAATATTTCACTTAACAAAGCCACAAAATGACTCACTACAAAACTTACTGCGAAAACAATTTGGTCGAATCCGCTGAACTTGATTATAGCTACGACAATAACAACCGAAATCAAGAATTTTATTGCCAACAAACCAAAAAATTTATTGACAAAATCCTTCCAATTTTGCTTCATCATAATCCTTTCGAGCCTTTTGATTACAATCAGAGCCCCGACAGCATTTATGACAACTGACGTAAGTATAGCTAATAATGTCAAAGAGTTTTCTTGTCCTTAATGTCTTTACTTTTTTTACCTTCGGAATTTATCAATGCTACAGTTTTAAACAACTTGTACATACTGACAATGAAACCGAACAGACCTAGTATCAGAGTCCACAAAGGGCTTGTTCCATACTTTTGGTCGAGCCAATAATGACCTATCAACACACCAAAAGCCGCCGGCAAGAAGGTCTCCAAACCAATAGTAATAAACCTTCCTGATTGCGACCAATTTCTTGGTTTAGTTGAATTAATGTCATTTTTAATTTCAAAATACCGAAAATATTAAAGTTCAAAAATAATACTTTTATACAAGACTAACAAGATATTTTGTCATGAATTTATTTTAATATGACATAATTGTATCTAAAAGCCGTATTCAAACAAGTTTTTAATTACATCTTCGGTGAAAATATTTTCTGATTCGCCGTACCATTTGCCGTCTGGTATCAAAATAAGCGAACCGTAAGTAGACGGGTCATATGGAATGAAAGCGGATGTTGCTATTTCGGTCTTTTCTTCGGGGCGGTATTCATTGTCATAATCAATGACTACAAATGTGCATCCGATTTCATAAAATTCATCATCTATTGGGTTGCTTTCATACCCAAACAAAGTGAATGGAATTCTAAACTTCAAAACATAACCCAAACTGTCGTCCAAATAATTTGAGACTGCTTTAATCAATTTTGCATCTTCCTTTTGGATATCAGTCAATTCATCATTAGTAGATACTTTTACATATGGGTCTTTGTCTAAGAAATTTCCCGGAAAGACACTAATTTTATACAATCCTTTTATAGATTGAGTTCGGAATTTCACTTTATTCCCGTTTCTTTCAGTGAATCTATCAAATGTCGGGTTAGAATTTATGTCGAACCAAATATCCAAATAATCACTTATGCAGGTATCACAACTTTGAGTTACAATTGCATCGTCAATTACTTCGACTGTAAAATACAAATATTCATCATCGAATGCTGAAGTCACTTTGAATGAGCAATCTTTTTCACCTTTCCAATCATATGCACCTTCGTGAACGAAATCGGTATAATTTGCGAAAGTGTCCCCGAAATAACCTTTGTAAACAGTTCTGCCACGTCTGTAGGTCGGGATACTCAAGAAATCTCTGTAAAACAGTTCTTTTCCGCTTCGAGTGTTGATATATTTTTCACTACCACGTAAAGTCTTGTAGTTTCGGACACTTTCATGAGTCAAATCGCCTACACGCCCTGTATTAAATACTTCACCAAGCAAAATCGAGCCGTTATCATATGTATAACCGTCCATTTTCCAGTGATTTTCCTCAAATTTCTTTGTTACAAAGCAAATATTATTTCTGATTACCACCCCAATTTCGAGTGGTAATTCCACAAATTGATACTTGTGGTGAGCGACTCGTCGCATAAATCCATCAATATCAACAAATAAATAAACCTGCATATTTCGCGACCTATCGCCGGCAAGTCTTAGAGTAATTCCAAGGTCTGCATGGTCATCGCCCGAAAAATCGCCAATATCATAGCCCCAAATGAAATAATCTATTCCTTGCGGCAATTGCTTATAGACGTCATCAATAAGCAACTTATCAAAATAAGGCTCCAATCGTTGGGCAAGCTCGGAAAACTTAAGACCGGATTGGCTATAAGATATAGATGTGTTAAACAAGAAAAGTGCAATAAAAAAAACAAAATACTTTGCTAAACTGTTTATTTTCATCACTTGCATACCATTATTGATTTAAATTATATATTGACTTTTTGATTTCACTTAGTCCTGATGCAATTCGTGCTCCGAATTGTGATACTACTTTTGCTCCGGCTGCGGATGCCAAATTACCTGCTATCCTCAATGAATTTGTATCAATCAATCCATACATAAATGCTCCGGCGAATACATCGCCTGCACCTGTAGTATCTTTTAGAGTTGCCGGGTAAGCAGCTATATGTTGTTTTTTGCGATTCCAAAGTATTTGACTTCCCTTAGAACCCATTGTAATGACTACATTTTGGCTTCTGTCCGCAAAAAAGTCCATTGCTTCATCAATAGTTGCTTTACCTGTAAATGATAAAGCTTCGGCTTCGTTACAAAACACTAATTCGCTCTCATTGACAACGCGGTCAAGATTCGCTTTGAAATTATCGGTAATAAATGTGTCCGAAAAGGTGACTGCAACTTTTGTATGATGGAGCCTCGCATATTCCGTAGCCCTGAAAACGGCTTTAGTGCCCGAAGGATTAGAAAATTTATACCCTTCGATATAAAGCCATTCGGAGCGTTTGATTAATTCTTCATCAATATTTGCTTCTGTGAATAGTGCAGTGGCTGCAAGAGATGTGTGCATTGTGCGTTCCGAATCCGGAGTTATCAGCACAACGCATGTTCCGGTGGCTGTTTTCGCAATAGTTTGAGCACTCAATACTATGCCTAATTTCTTAAATTCTTCTGCATAAAATCTCCCAAATTCATCATCGCCCAGTACAGTTTTATATGCTGCTTTGCCACCAAGCTGTCTAAATGCTATTATTGTATTTGCTGCCGAGCCACCGCTACAGCGATTCATGGGTTTGTTTGCAAATGATTTCAAAATATCGGATTGCACCACTTCATCTACAAGTCTCATCTCGCTACGACGAAGCCCAAGTTTTGCAAATTCAGCATCGCTAAGTTCATATTGCAAATCCACTAATCCATTACCAAGCCCGAGAAGTTGAATATCTTTCATCTTTTAATCTTTTTCCTTATTTAAAGCTAAATTTACGATTTTTTCGCAGAGTTCGGGGAATTCTATGCCGATTTCCTTTGCAGCCATAGGTACTAAACTTTTAGACGTAAAGCCGGGAATTGTATTTAATTCCAAACACCATGGCTGACCTTCGTCGTCTAATCGGAAATCCACTCGAGCAAATCCGTCACATCCCAATACATTATAAACTATTGTTGCCATTGTCGAAGTGAATTCGGCTATATCATCAGTCAAATCTGCAGGGCATATATATTCCGTCTTGCCTTTGGTATATTTATGTTCATAATCATAAAATCCGTCGTGAGTTATGATTTCGATAATCGGCAATGCTTCACCACCAATTATCCCGACAGTTAATTCACGTCCTTCTATATATTTTTCGACCAACACAGGGTCAGAATATTTATTAGCTAATACAATTGCATTGTGAATATCGTCCAGATTGCCATTGTCAATTATTGTCAACCCGATTGTAGAGCCTTGGTCGTTGGGTTTGATAACCAATTCTTTGCCCAATGATGAACGCAAATCCTTATAAACTTCCAGATTATCAATATCTTTTTTATGAACCATCTCCCATTGCGGAGTAAGAACACCCGCGGAAGCAAACATGATTTTCGATGCGGCTTTATCACTCGAAAGGGCACTCGCTTTGACTTTGCTTCCTGTATAGGGAATACCTCGTAACTCAAGAAGTGATTGGATTAGCCCATCCTCGCCATATTTTCCGTGCAAAACTATGAATGCAACATCAATGGAGTCGAATACATCGGACGCTATACAATCTATATATGCACGTTTTTCGAATTGCTTTAGGTCTTCAATATCATGAAATTTTTCAATATCGGCTATTTGCTCTTCGCTGCGAACCAAAAAATCGGCTCCATAAGCAGGGTCAACCGGCACAACTTCGTAATCTAAAGAACGTAATGCCTCGATAACCGCTTTACCACCTGCGATTGCAACATTTCTTTCAGTTGAGATTCCACCATAAACAACAGCTATTTTCATTTATTTTCCAGAATTTAGTAAATATTCGTCATATAATTTTCTTAAGAATCTTACATCATCCCATACGAATTGTTTCCAAGCCGGATTTCTGAGCAATGCAGCAGGATGATATGTTGTTATCATTTTTATATTGTGATAATCCAAAACTTTTCCGCGAATTTCGGACATCTTATGCGTTTTTTTGAGCAATGTGTCAACCGAAGTCAGTCCCAACGATAGTATGAAAGCAGGTTTTATCAAATCAATCTGCTTTTTCAAATATGGTTCGCATTTGTCAACTTCCTCTTTGACCGGTCTGCGGTTGCTCGGAGGACGACATTTGATGATATTTGCTATAAAGACTTCTTCGCGACTCAGATTGATTGATTCGAGAATTTTTGTCAGCAGCTGACCTGCACGTCCTACAAATGGTTTACCCTGTTCGTCTTCATCTGCTCCCGGAGCTTCGCCAATCACCATTATATCTGCATTTGGATTACCCGTGCCGAATACAAATTTGATTCGCGTTTCCCCAAGCGGACACTCGAGGCAGGTGTTGATTTGAGAATCAAGCTCGTCCAATGTAGTCGCTGATTTCCAATTGCTCTCAGTACTCAATCTTTTTCCTTGCACTTTTTGCGGCGGCGTGTCTTGTATCTTCGGTTTGATTATTTCTTCCTCTTTCAAAATTTCCTTTTGTGCTAACTTCGTTTCAGTCGCTTTGAATTCGATTCCGACATTATTATCAAGCAATAATCCGTTGCCGTAAAGCTCGGCATTGAATTTCATATACTCGATAAGTCCGTTTTTTATGTTTGATTTCATATATGCTACCTGTCAACTATACAAAAGTAAGAAAAATGAACGACTTAAATTTAGACAATAAATCGAAACCAAAAACACGGTTTATTCATAAAATGATATTATTTTTGTATTTAGTATTGTTTAATCTGAACAAAATGTAAATTAAATGGAGAAAAGCCATGGAGATTAAGTCATTAAATAGCTTTGTTGATATAGCCAAAAGTAAAGTCAAGAAGAATCTTGTAGTAGCTGCAGCAGAAGATGAACATGTATTAGGTGCAGTCAAAGACGCTGCTGCAAATGATATAATAGAACCAATCTTCGTTGGAAACAAACAAAAAATAGATGCTATTGCTGCAAAAATCCAATTTGATATTTCAAAATTTGAACTAATCGAAGAAAGCAATCCCGCAACGTCGGCTCAAATTGCTGTCAAACAAATAATTGACGGGCACGCACAGATTTTGATGAAAGGATTGGTTGGTACTGCTGATTTTTTGAGGGCAATTCTTCAAAAAGATAGCGGTTTGCGAAAAGGAGATTTGTTGTCTCATATCGGCTTTTTCGAAGTCCCGACTTATCATAAAATCATTGCTCTGACCGATGCAGCACAAAACATCGCTCCCGATTTCAACGAAAAGGTAGCAATACTTAAAAATTCTCTCGATATGTTCAAGCATCTCGGCTATGAGTGTCCCAAAGTTGCCTGCCTCGCAGCAATCGAAGGTGTAAACCCGAAAATGCCATCAACTATGGAGGCTGCAGCATTGACTCAGATGAATCGCCGAAATCAAATCGCAGGATGTATCATAGACGGTCCTTTGGCATTCGATAATGCCGTTTCCAAATTATCTGCTGAGCATAAAGGAATCGAAAGTGAAGTTGCCGGCGATGCAGACTTGCTTTTTGCTCCCAATATAGAGGTCGCAAATGTTTTATATAAATCGTTCACATATTTTGCAAATGCAACGGTCGCTGCTATTATCCTCGGAGCATCCGTTCCGGTAGTGCTAACTTCGCGTTCCGATTCTGACAAGAGCAAACTAATGTCTATTGCATTGGCGGCATGTTATTAAAATTTTATCCAACAGGAAAATGAATCATGAAATTACTTGCTATTAACCCCGGTTCGACTTCAACGAAAATCGGTGTTTACGAAGATTTAAACTTATTATTCGATAAAACCTTGCGTCATAGTGTCGAAGATTTGGATATTTTCCCATCTATAATAGACCAATATGACTTTCGCAAAAATGTGATTATCGAGGCTTTGAAAGAAAATAATATTGATATTAAAGAAATTGATGCCTTTGTTGGTCGTGGTGGTTTAGTCAAACCAATTCCCGGCGGAGTTTATCGTACCAGCACAGCGTTGTTGGAGGACTTGAAAAAAGGAATTCTCGGTGAGCACGCTTCCAATTTAGGTGGAATTTTGGCTTATGAATTAGCTCGGACTGTCGGCAAACAAACAAATTCCTTCATCGTTGACCCTGTAGTTGTTGATGAATTGGACGATATTGCTCGCTATTCAGGACGTCCCGAAATGCCGAGAGTAAGCATCTTTCACGCCTTGAACCAAAAAGCTGTTGCAAGACGTTTTGCTCGCGAACGCGGCAAAAAATACGAGGATTTCAACTTAATTGTGGTTCATCTCGGTGGTGGTATCACAGTTGGTGCTCATAAGAACGGACGAGTTATTGATGTGAACAATGGTCTCGACGGCGAAGGACCATTCTCGCCCGAAAGAGCTGGTAGCCTTCCTGTTGGGACACTCACAAAAATCTGTTTTTCCGGGAAATATCAATTGCACCAAGTTAAAAAGATGATTACCGGACAAGGTGGAATCGTGTCTTATCTTGGCACAAATAATTGCATGGAAGTAGAGGAGAAAATCGAAAAAGGTGACCAAAAGGCAAAGATGGTTTACTTAGCGATGGCATATCAAATTTCTAAAGAAATCGGCTCACTCGCTACAGTTCTCGAAGGCAAAATTGATGCGATTATTCTCACAGGTGGTGTTGCTTATTCCGAATTGCTCACGAAGTGGATTCGCAAAAGAGTTGCATTTTTGGCTCCTGTTTTCGTTTATCCCGGCGAAGATGAATTGCAAGCTTTAGCCGAAGGTGTATATTTCGCCATAAACGGTGAAATTGAAATCAAGGAGTATATTTAAAAAAATTATACTATTCTATAACTCACGGTTAAAACCATGGGCTATGTTTATTTCTAATTTTAGGGCTATTTTACACTTATATACAACAACGATTCGCTGATGCATTTGTAGTTAAGCAAATATATAGAGCAGCCGTATTTCTCAGTTGGTCTATATTTGTATTGAGTATCAATTATGTAATTGCAAAACGTATGAGTTTGAAATCGGTTTTTGAGAGCAGAGTAGCACAGAATAGAAAATGATATTGCTATTTGGAATTTTTTTTATATTGTTTAATTTGCAATTATAACAAATTTGTAAATTTATACTAGAGGTACTATAAAAAATGTTCATAAGTATTTCATTGCTTTAGCTATATTAGTAGCAATATTTCATATAAGGAGTTTTGGGCAAAACCCTCCTCGTTTACCGGATTATAATACTTTGACATCCAAAATAAGTATTGAAATCGAATTGGCAGACATTACCGATGACAAAAATTTAGTGATTGACAAAGACATCGCCGCAAATATTTACTTTCCCGAGTATGGTATATATACGACTGGTGAAATGATTCTCGGTCAGGGTTGCCAAATTACATAATCCAAGCCGATACTCTCGTTTATCCTAATAATAAATACCCTAAATGCCTTATAATGTTTTAGAATATTCAAAATCTTACTTATTCTATAAATGAACTCGATATTTAATCGGGTTTTTTATTTTCCCTATAATCTACACAAAATCAAGCTTAATTGAAGTTTCGTTAAATTCGAAACTTTAAAATGTCAAAATACATACCAAAATGAGTGATAAGTATAACAAAAAAAATTAATTATGTAAAATACACTATGATATTAAACATATCTTTGCAACGCAAATGAATCCGTTTGAACAGATTCATAAAAACACTATCAAATTGATAGTAGTTCAAATTTAATTTTAAGGGATAATGATTATGATAATGACAAATAACTTAGGTTTAGCGGGGATACGTACAAAATTATTACGCTTTATGGGTACATTGATAATTTTAGTAATAACCGGAAGTTCGATAGCAACTTCGATACCTGCATTGAACCTTCGTTCTTTAGAAGATTTCGTGATTTTGGCAGGTTCAACAGTTACAGGCATTCCACCGGTTGCTATTAAAGGCAATGTTGGTTTAAGTCCGGCTGCCGGAAGTTTCATAGTGGGATTTGATGGCTCGAATGTAGACGGGATTTTATATGTTGTTGATGATACCGGTCCTGCGGGTTCGGTAAAAAATGCTACATTACTACAAACAGCGAAAAGTGATTTGACAACTGCTTACAACGATGCTGCAGGCAGAACACCTGTCCCAACAGGCGATTTTCTTAATCCGGGCGATGGCAATATGGGTGGTTTAAGCCTCGTTGCCGGACTATACAAATTCACATCGTCAGCAGCTATAACCGGAGCAGACCTAACATTAACGGGAAGTTCGTCCGATGTATGGATTTTTCAGATTGCCACCTCTTTTAATATAGGAAGCGGAATCAAAATCATACTTGCAGGTAGTGCACAAGCTAAAAATATCTTTTGGCAAGTAGGCACATCAGCTACTATAGGCACTTATGCAACACTCAAAGGCACAGTTTTGGCTGACCAATCGGTTACTCTTGGTACAGGAGCTTCAATGGATGGCAGAGCTTTGGCATTTAGTGCCTCAGTAACAATGGCTTCCGGCGTTACAACAAATTTACCGGATGAAGAAGTTCAAAATCCTCCGATATTTTCAGTAAACCCTACAAGTTTAGATTTTGGAAATGTCAGTAACGGTCAAACAAAAATGGATTCTGTAACTGTCATCAATAAAGGTGGCGAGAATCTTATCATATCTAACGTTACAAGTACGAATGCCTTATTTACTGTAACTCCGAAAAATGGTACAATTGCTCCCGGTGATTCAATAAAATACTATATTACATTCGCTCCTTTGTCAAGTAGCATAAGAACCGCTTCTATTATCTTCAATCATAATGATGCCGGTCTTAAGGATACGGTAAGTGTCAGCGGAAGTAGTTCATCAGCAATATTTACCTCCAAACCGAGTACATTATTCTTTGGGAAAATCAATACAGGCTCTCAAAAAGTGGATTCAATCACTGTAACTAATATGGGAACATCAAATCTTATAATAAGCAATGTGACATCTTCCAATGAACTATTTACAGTGAATTCAAGTTCCGGAACATTATCACCCGGGCAGAGCAAGAGTTTTGCAGTGACTTTCTCGCCACTGACTGATGGGTTGAAATCAGGATATATCTATTTCACTCACAATGCTTCAGGATTGAAAGATTCTGTCAGAGTTGTTGGCACCGGCGGAACACAGAGCACAAATCCTGTATTTGCCGTAAATACATCAAATATCAGCTTTGGTTCAGTTTTAGTAAATGAAGAAAAACAAAGAAAAGTAATAATTTCAAACACCGGTGATGACGATTTGATAATTTCGAGTATATTTTCTGGAAATAATCAATATACAGTTTCATCCTCAGGTGGTACAATAGCGCCCGGTTCGACTATGGAAGTGATAATCACTTTTACCCCAACATCCGAAGGACTGAAATCCGGTTATATCTATTTCATGCATAATGCTGCAAACGAATCAGATTCAGTAAGAGTTAGTGGTACCGGTAGAATTGAAGGAACCAATCCGGAATTTACTATCAATACATCATATCTTGATTTTGGAACCGTTTTAGTAGGCACACAGAAACAACTAAGTGTTACTGTGACTAATACCGGTGATGCTGATTTGATATTCTCTGACTTGTTTTCTGATGACTATCAATACATTATCTCACCAACAGGCGGAACAATTCCACCTAATGGAACATTAACATTTCATATAACTTTTGCACCTAATGTTGTAGGTCAAGTGGATGCATTAATTCAATTTACTCACAATGCCGGAATTGACATAATCAATGTTACCGGAATCGGTGAATTTGTCATTTCAATCAGTGAAGCAAAAGCGCTACCTGCGGGTACTGAATTTGCAATCGAGGGTATTGTTACACGTACTCTTGGTAAATATACACGGATTCAAGATGAAACAGGTGGCATCACAATATTTCAATCTTCAGGCGACTTCCATTATGATGTTGCAACTAATGAGATTAGAATGCGAGATAGAATTCGTGTTCAAGGTAGAACATCAGAGATGAACCACTTGACTGTGATTAATGGGGACGATTTGACAGGATATGAAGTAATATCTCCGTCAAATCCAATGCCGACTCCTATTAAAGTAACATTGCAAGATATTATGCAAAATGGTGAGATGTACGAAAGTCGCTTGATTACTGTTGTTGACCTGACCCTACCAAATGTAGGCGGTAATACTTTCAACGCCGGAACACTTTACCAAGTTACTGACCCATCGGAGAATTCTAATGGTGTTACAATCAGCATAGGAAGCAATGAAGATACACATATGGTCGGACAGCCTTTCCTCGAGTCAGCAATATTTGTTGGCGTGCTTGGTCAGTCAAGTATGAATTCGCCTTATAATGGATATCAGCTATTCCCGGTACTCCAAACCGATTTGATATTTTCAGAAACAAGCGTTATGGATAATGAGTATTCGCGTAATTTCACATTATCGAATAACTACCCGAATCCATTCACAAATACGACAACAATTCAATATAGTTTGGTAAATGCAGATTATGTCAAAATGAATATTACCGATATGCTCGGAAATGTAGTCGCAACTGTCGTTGATGGCTACCAAACTGCCGGTACACACACAGTAACATTCTCGACAAATGAAAAAGCTACTAAACTTGCGAGTGGAGTATATTACTACACATTATTCTCAGATAAATTTTCCCTTGTTCGTTCGTTTGTAATAGTTGAATAAGCAACTTTAACAAATATGAAGTAAGTTCAAACTTCTAATAACGACCTTTGGTACAACATATTTACCCTTCCTGACGAAAGTCTCGGAAGGGTTTTTTGTATTTGGGAACGAGTGAAAAATAAGGAGAACATTGCCCACGTTTTTAACCGTGGGGAAAGAAGAAAAATGTTCATTCTATCTCGACCTGAAATTCATTGAAAAAATCTACTCCTCAATCTCATCTTCACTTGCATCAGGAACTGGTGTTGGGAAACCATAACGTAAGTTTTCCCCAGAACCAAAAGAATAACTATAACAATATTCTAGATCTTCAATCAAGGACATATTTATTAGAACAGATTCGAAAATATAACTGTTGTTCCAGTCGGAGGTAAGCAATGATGTCTTTATCAGAATGGGTGTTAAAATATATATATCTAAAGATTCGCTCTGTCCTATTTCTTTTGAATATTGGATGGCTATATTTTGTAATTGACTCATATTATCTTTAGTGTTAAAATAATACACAGCTATACCAAAAACTCGATAATTCAATTTTAAATGTTCTACAATTTGTTCTAACTGCACATTATTTTCCAGAGAATAATATAGGCTGCTATCAATCTTTTTGAGGCATTGGTGATAAATTTTTAATTTACCATCATAAGGATCTTTATAGTAATTTTCATCACAAGGATCTGTATAGTTGCTTTCATCACAAGGATCTGTATAGTTGCTTTCATCACAAGGTTGTGTATAGTTGTTTTCGTTTAAATCGAATCTTTCATAAAAAAGATATTCAGTTTCCATATCTTCTCCTGTTGTATCTGTTACTGGCACAGGTTTCCATGCTTTGCTGCTTTGATATTGAAACACCCTTTTTACTCTTTCGTTTTGCACCTTATTGAAATTCTGCTTGATTACTACATCATCAATAAATTTATAATCATTGACAATCATATCGGTATTTTCGCCTTCAATTTCTGATGATAGAAGTAGAACATATATATTTGAAAATGAGGTATCGCCCTCGCATTCAACTGTTAATGAATGGATTCTATTTGTGGGGACATTCTTATCAACTTTAATACCGATTATAACAGATTCTATCTTCTCGTTTTTTCCAATTAAAGCTATTAACTTTTCAACTGTATTGTCTTTTTCAATGTCTATCGAGATTTTCTCATCAAAACGATATGGACGATTTTTTAATTGTTCCATAATTTCAATTTCGCCCATATATTCCTGACGAAACTTGAAATCCTCATCAAGTTGAACATCATTTTGACAAATTGCAACACTGAGGAAAGCGCACAATAAAAACAGAATCAAATGTTTCATATCATGTTCTCCAAAAAAGGTTCATTATGTCTAGTACAAAAATAATTGTCGTAAGACCCGAGACCCCTATCGGTAGCAGAGTGAACAGCTTTTTTCATTTTCATTCTCCTCCTCCGATATTTTGCATTTAGTTATTTTGCAAACATATAAAAAAAAGGAATAGCATCGAAAATTCTAATTGTAAAATGTGTAGTCGTTGTCCCGTCAGTTGTAACAACTGACAGGACAGGGTACCAGATGTACCACACCTACCAGATGTGGCACATCTATAACGTCATTTTTCCATTCCCACGATTGAAACCGTGGGCTATGTTTTTGGTCAGAACGCTGTTCCTTCCCTTCAATAATTGAAATGGGGTGAGCAATGTGGTTGTGGGTTAATACTATAAAACAAGGGCTTGTTGAAACATTACGTTTTAACAAGCCCGATTGCAAGTGGTGATGAACACCATTATGTTATTAATACAATTAGTTAGACGGATAAACCGAAACTTTCTTGCGGTCTCTGTCTTTTCTTTGGAATTCGACTTTGCCGTCAATCAATGCAAAGATTGTGTAATCTCTGCCCATTCCGACGTTATCGCCGGGATGGATATTAGTGCCTACTTGGCGAATAATGATATTGCCTGCGACAACACTTTCGCCACCGAATTTTTTTACACCACGACGCTTGGATTGCGAATCTCGACCGTTTTTGGTCGAGCCCATACCTTTCTTATGTGCCATTGTCTAAGCCTTAATTATATGTTGATATTTGTTATTTCAATTTGAGTATATTTGGCACGGTGTCCGTTTAATTTACGGTATCCTTTGCGACGGTGCTTGTGGAATACAAGTACTTTGTCGCCTTTGCCGTGCTCAATAATCTTTGCTTGAACGTTGCCAGTGATGTAAGGAGTACCAATTTGAGTAGCACCGTCATTCTCAGCAAATAGAATATTGTCGAATGTCACTGTGTTGCCGGGCTCGCCAGGGAGCAATGGAACATTGAGCATATCGTTTTGATGTACCGTAAATTGTACACCTGCTATTTCAACTACTGCAGTCATTTTAAATTATTTCCAATTTTTTACTTAATAGAACTACAAATATACGAGTTAAATTTATTAGTCCAAACTTATTTTGCAAAAATTTATGCTGTTTGCTTATTTTTTTTGTAAATATATTGAGGTTCGGCGTTTTCGGAGAAAACCTCCTTTGTGATAATTACTTTTTCAAGATTTTTCTTATCAGGCACTTCATACATTACATTCAACATTGATTCTTCGACTATTGATCGAAGAGCGCGAGCACCTGTTTTGCGCAACTTTGCTTTCGCTACAATAGCTTCCAAGGCATCGCTTGTGAATTCGACTTCGACATTTTCGAGCGAAAAGAGTTTCTCGAATTGCTTGATAATAGCATTTTTCGGTCGTGTCAAAATATCGAGCAATGCCGAATCTGTAAGCTCTTCGAGCGCTGCAAGCACGGGCAATCTGCCAATAATTTCTGGTATAAAGCCGAATTTGAGCAAATCTTGTGGTTCCGCATGTTTTAGCAAAGCTAAATTCTCTTCGACAGTTTCCCCAGCTTCGGCAGTAAATCCGATTGTGCTATTTTTAAGCCTCGTTGCAATAACTTTTTCCATACCTTCAAAAGCCCCACCGCAAATGAAGAGAATATTGGTAGTGTCAATATATATCAACGGTTGTTCGGGGTGCTTTCTTCCACCTTTAGGTGGAACGCCGGAGCGAGTACCTTCGAGTATTTTCAGCAATGCTTGTTGGACACCTTCGCCGGAAACATCGCGAGTAATTGATGAAGATTCGCTCTTACGTCCGATTTTGTCAATCTCGTCAATGTAAATGATTCCGCGTTGAGCCGCTTCTACATTGTAATTTGCATTTTGGAGTAAATTTAGCAGAACTGTTTCAACATCATCGCCGACGTAACCGGCTTCAGTAATAGTAGTGGCATCGGCAATTGCAAAAGGTACTTTCAAAAATTTGGCAAGAGTTTTTGCCATCAAAGTCTTTCCCGTCCCGGTTGGTCCGATAAACAGAATATTGCTTTTTTCGAGTTCGATATCGTTTTTGCCTGAGCGAGCTTCGTTGGAGCGAATTCGTTTATAATGATTATAAACTGCTACACTAAGTACTCGTTTGGCATAATCTTGACCAATTACATATTCGTCTAAATAAGATTTGATTTCTGACGGCTTGGGCAATTCGTGCCGCTCTTGCAATTCGAGCGAACTCACTTTATTGTGACGCAAAATATCAACAGCGCTATCAACGCAAAAATCGCAAATAAAGATTTTTTCCGGTCCTTCGATTAGCCCGGTGACATCTTTGGCATTTCTGCCACAAAAAGAACATTTGACACTTTCTTTAGTTTTCATCTCAATTACTTCGATTCTTCTGGTTTAGTATTTGGCGAATCGGGAATTGTTTCCAAAATTGAATCAATGATTCCATATTCAACGGCATCGCGTGAGGACATGTATTTATCTCTGTCCGCATCCAATTTTATTTGTTCTACATCTTTGCCGGTATGTTTGGCAATGATTTGATATAGGCTGTCTCTCATTCGTATTATTTCTTTCGAATAAATTTCTATGTCTGAAGATTGCCCTTGTGTACCGCCGGAAGGCTGATGCAACAATATTCTTGCATTTGGTAATGCGTAACGTTTGCCTTTAGCACCGGCACATAATAAGACTTGAGCCATTGAAGCGCCCATACCCATGCAAATAGTGCTTATATCGGGTTTGACGAATTGCATCGTATCGTAAATAGCTAATCCGGAAGTTACGCTTCCACCGGGAGAATTGATGTATAAATTAATGTCTTTTTTGGGGTCTTCACTTGATAAGAAGAGCAATTGAGCAATGACTAAATTTGCCATGTAATCATCAATTGGTTGCCCAATAAAAATTATTCTTTCTTTAAGCAAACGTGAGTAAATATCAAAGGAACGTTCTCCTCTGCTTGTTTGTTCGATTACTATCGGTATTAATTGGTTGTTCATTCAGAAATTATCCTATAAATTAAAAAATTAGCCTATCTATAAACGAATTTAGATAGGCATTAATTTAAAGTAATCCGTTTGAAAAAAGAATCAGGAAGATGATTTATTTATCTTCTTCTTCATCAATTTCGTCGTCGTCGTCAAAGTCATCGTTCATCAACTCGTCGTCAATCAATTCGGGGTCTAAAATTTCATCATCATCGAAATCAATGTCATCATCGAATTCATCATCTTCGATTTCGTCGTCGAAATCATCAATTCCACCCATAGCAAGTGGGTCATATTCATTTTCACCACTGCCGAACGGGACTTCGTTCGTCACTGAAAAGTCTAATAATAAATCCATTGTTTTTTTAACCAAAATAGTGTTAGTAAATCGTTCATCATGTAGTAACTGATGTTTTAATTTTTCGGGTTCCATTCCTGCCTTTTCGGCATTCTTTTGTACGAATTCTTCTATGTCGTGTTCTTCGACAGTCAAGCCTTCGAGCTCAATAATTTTAGTACGGATTAGCTCCCATCTTACAAGTCGCTCTGCGATTGGATTGATATGTTCGCTAATTTGTTCAGGTATAGTTTCGATTTTATCAATTTGGGCTTTGGGGTCGTATTGCTTAACCATGTCACGATAATAATCAATGGCTGCCAAATTCACAATGGATTTTGGAACCGGGAATTCAAGATTGAGTTCTACAATCTTGTTTATAAGATTGTTTTCCATTTCGCTACGGCTACGTTTGTCCCAGTCATCTTGGAGCATAAATGAAATTTCTTCGCGAAAATCAGCTGTATTGGAATATTTGCCTTTGGAAATTTCAGCAACGAATTCATCAGTGAATTCGGCAGGAACAACTTTTTGGACTTCATTTACTGTAACTTGGTATTTTTTTGCCCCTTGATTAGGAATTTCATGGTTATATGTAAAAACGTCACCGTTTTTAGTGTTGAGCAATGACTGTTTGAGCGAATCACCTAATTGTTTATCATTCAAATAAACGTGCATTTCTTCGGATTTGGCACTAATCAATGGCAATCCGGATTGCTCGTCCAATTCTGTCAGTTTGATTCCTACAACATGTTCGTAATCGTCAACTTGCTCAGTAATTTCAAAACTTGCATTTTGGACACAAAGATTCTTGACATAATTGTCAATTTCATCTTCATTAACTACATGAACAGGCTCGTCAATTACTAATCCCTTATATTCGTTTAACGTAAATTGCGGGATAACTTCGTAATGAACAGTGAAAGTAAGATTTCCATTTTCATGTTTGACATCATGCAAATGAGGTTGCCCGACAACATGAATTTTGTTTTCGCTAGCAATTTTTGCAAATGCATCCGAAATAATGTCTTGTTCAGCTTCGGCTTCGATTGATTTGCCATAAAGCTGTTTGATTAAATTTATGGGCACTTTTCCTTTGCGAAAACCCCCATGTTGAATATCGGGTTGAACTTTCCTATAAGCCTTTTCGTATTCAGGACGTAGGTAGTCTGCGCCCAAGGTTACAGTGATTTCTTGTTCGCTCGCATTCAGTTCTTTTATCGAGTGTTCCAATTTCAAAATCCTAAGACAATTGTTAAAGTACGGACGGAGAGAGTCGAACTCTCACACCTTTCGGTACTAGATCCTAAGTCTAGCGCGTCTGCCAATTCCGCCACGTCCGCAAAAATACAGATTACAAATATAATATCATTTTAAATCACAAAAAAATTTGTTTTGCAAATATTCAAAAATTTCTTTGAATTACATGACGAATGCTTGTTACTTTTGTACATGAAAAAAGTGATTATTATCGGTGCAGGTGTTGCCGGAATTTCCGCAGCAATCGAAATTTGCCAATCGGGGCATGAAGTAGTACTGCTTGAGCAAAAGTCTCAAATCGGTGGCAGAATCTACTCTATCGAGGATAATATATCGGGCGATTTGATTGATAATGGGCAACATTTACTTACGGGAGCTTACCACAGATTTTTAGAAATTCTAAAGATTTTGGGGACTGACGGTCAAATTAAAAAGCAAAAATCTTTATCTATAGATTTTTATTCAAAAAATGGTACTACAAGTTTAGACACTTCAAAATTGCCGGGTAGTTTGGGACTACTTTATGGATTATTATCGCTCCAAAACATCAAATTAGTTTCAAAACTTGCTGCTATTAATCTTGCTATCAAACTGAAAATCGGTTTGGAAGGCAATACTGACGAAGATTGCCATACTTTTCTCCGTAGGCATAATCAGGGCGAAGATTTAATCACTTTATTTTGGGAACCACTTATAATGGCAACGATTAATGCCGAAATGAATGTTGCTCCGGCAAAATTGTTGGTAAATGTTCTCAAGAAAGCATTTTTTGCCGATAGAAAATCAGCAATTCTGATGTTCCCAACAACTGATTTGAATCAATTATTAGAACCTCTTGATGAATTTCTTGCGAAGAATAATTCCAAAATCAAACTTTCAACCAAAGTTGCAAAATTGAATTTTATTGAAAATACCTGCAAAGGAGTGATATTATCGAACGGTGAAATAATCGAAGCCGATGCAGTGATTATAGCCGTTCCACCATATTCACATCAAAAAATGCTACCATCTGAATCACCTTTAGCTGAATTCGCAATGAAAATGACTTACTCTCCGATAATCTCGGTTTATTTCTGGTTCGAGCAAGATTTGTTTGACTTTGATTTTGCAGGAATTATTGGTTATCATTCTCAATGGATTTTTAACCGCAGACGTTTGATAAAGATAGAATCTCCTAAGTTTGGCGGTCATATTACGGTAACCGTCAGCGCCGCCGAAAGTATTATTAAAATGTCTTTAGATGATATAGCCGAGCTCGTTTTCGACGAAATTAGAATGGTTTTCAAAATAGACGATGAGATAAAACCAATTCGACATAAAGTTATAATCGAAAAATTCGCTACTCCCTTATTTACTTGCGAGAACGAGAAACAAAGACCGAGCGAATCTACAGATATAGAAGGATTATTCGTGTCGGGTGATTGGTGCGATACGGGGCTCCCCGCAACGATTGAAGGAGCTGCAATCAGTGGTTTGAATGTGGCTAAGCTAACAAAAAAGTTCTTGGTTTAGCGAATTTCAAATTTGAAATCGGTGTAGCGTTTGGCAAGTTTCGATGCGACTTCTTCGGCATCTTGCTGAGTTTTATATCCCCAAATCTTAACGCGATAAACAGGGGAATTATTCTGCAAAACCCGGTCGTAGTAAGAACGATAACCGATATTTTCCCATTCTTCAACTTGGAGTAGCGCATCAAATTCCGAATCCCTATAACCAGAAATAATTTCAAAAGGTAAATAATCGGGGTCGAGCCAACGCAATTCTACCCGGCGATTGTAGTATTGTGCCCAATACGAATTTTGTAAATAATAAATAGGATTGCTTGAACCTTCGGAACGAATCCGAATCATAGCAGGGTCGGCTCCTAATTCTATTAATCTGCGTCTTACCTCTTGAGCACGCTTCAGAGCTAATTTTTGGGATTCTTCATCATTGCCTTCGATGCTGCTATTTCCAATTAACTCTATTTTGCGTCCGGGACTTTCGGATAAAACCCGTGCGAGAGTACTGATAGTTTCGTCAAAATCGCGACTCAATACGGTATCACGTTGCTCGAATGATGCAACTGCTTGGTATCTGAAAAATTGCTTTTCGCGAGCAATCGGAATTTTGACTGTATCGGCAATTCTCGGCAATATGGTGTTGTGGCTGATTATAATATTTCTATAATTTTCAGTTGGATTTTTTTGCTCATTATAAGCCAAAGTAAGTTCGTAGCCTTTACGCACAGAAAAAGAAATCTCATTGAAAACTTTTGGCAAATCCGATATTTGACTGTCATCCAAACCGTAGTATTTGCCACCTGTGTTATCGCAAAGATATTTGAGCGAGTAAGTATCTACGGCATTTCCTATTCCAATTACGTAAATCGGAATTCCACGCGATACGGCAAACTCAACCAAGTCATTTCTGTCGTAAACAAGCGAAGCATTGTCCGTGCTATATGCAATCAAAACCAAAATTTTTTTATTGTCAGATTGCATCGAAGCAAATGATTGTAATGTACTTAGCCCGGATTTGTAAACAGCGCTGAATCCACTTGCTTTTTCGATACCTAGATTACGAATAAAATTATTAAATTTGTCGGCATTTTGCAGAGCGACCGAAGTGTTGATTTTTTGATTGAACGAGCGAAACATAATTCTGTCTTTATTTCTCAGACCTTTGGCAAAAGATTTGAAATTGTCGAAAATCGGATAGTAATCGCCTGCAATAGCCGAGTTATCAAGCAATACCGCCAAATCAATATGTTTTGAATCATAATGATATTTCTTGAAAGATAATACATCTAAATTTGTGATTTTTTCGGATGGAATATCTACCATAGTAGCTACCAAATCACTTCCAAACTTTGAATTATTATTAAGTCCTTCGATGAAATTCCCAAATTCATCGAAAACTAAGAGATTAAGATTGATTTTGTCATTGTCAATCATATGAGAAAGTATGCGAAAATTTTTTGGCTTTACATTGGCAGAATAATCAATTATACCCGAGAAGTATTCGGATTGCAAAAATGAAGGTGTAGCATCAGTAGCTTGGACAGTACCTGTAGTGATTATATCTTCGGGCATTTTAACAAAGACATGCCATTTGAATAATACTGTGTCCACACCTCGTATAGCAAGAAAATTGTAGATTGTGGTGGCGTCGGGTTTGACGGTTAAACTGTCAATCGGGTCGTAATTTCTGCGTAAATTTTCAATCCTTATTTTTTCAGCACCCTCAAATTGCCAAGATAATTTGGCAGATTCACCCTTTTGAATCTCGGAAACAGCAGGGAAAACGATTGGTTTGATTGCAGTTTCCTTGGGTGAAGAACACGAAATCGCTGTCATTGCAGATATTATTACAGCAAGTGACAGAAATAAAATATGTTTTTTAAAGTATAACTTATTCATACAAGCAATTTATATCAATTTACTTTTTTGAAAAAATAAATTTTCCATTTTCTAAGCAATCTATGTAAATTTTTTCTCCCGAACTAAATTCCCCTGAAAGCAATTTGACCGATAATGGGTCAGTAATGTGCTTTTGAATAGCACGTTTAAGCAGTCTGGCTCCAAACTGTGGGTCAAACCCGATATTTGAAAGCCATTCTAAAGCAGATTCAGAAACTTCATAAGTAATATTTTTTAAAGCTAACATTTTACCAAGTCTTTTCAATTGTAGTTCGGCAATTTTTTTAATTTCTTGACTTGTCAAAGGTTTGAAAAGAACAATTTCGTCAACCCGATTCAAGAATTCAGGTCTTAAACGCTTATGTAATTGTTCTACAATAAGCACTTTGATGTCGGACATAATCTCGTCTCGATTGATTTCATCAATCAAATTCAGTTTATCTTGAATAAGTTCAGTACCCAAATTTGAAGTCATTATGATAATTGTATTTTTGAAATCAACGAGTCTGCCTTTGCCGTCGGTCAATCTGCCATCATCAAGAACTTGTAATAGAAGATTGAAAACATCGGCATGAGCTTTTTCAAATTCGTCCAAAAGTAGTACTGAGTATGGTTTCCGTCGCACGGCTTCGGTGAGTTGCCCACCCTCTTCATATCCTACATATCCGGGAGGTGCGCCCAGTAATCGCGAAACAGAAAATTTTTCCATATACTCGCTCATGTCAATTCGGATAACCGCTTGCTCATCATCAAAAAGGAACTCTGCTAATGCTTTCGCCAATTCGGTCTTACCGACTCCGGTTGAGCCAATAAAAATGAATGAACCTATGGGGCGATTTATATCTTGCAATCCCGCTCTTGAACGCCTAATGGCATTGGAAACAGCGATGACAGCTTCTTCCTGACCAATGACTCTTTCGTGTATTCGCTCTTCCATTTTAAGTAATTTTATGAGTTCAGATTCCAACATACGATTGACGGGAATTCCTGTGGATTTTGATACAACTTCAGCAATATCTTCAGCATCTACCTCTTCTTTCAGCATTTTCCCTTCAGACTGAATTTTTTGGAGCAATTGATTTGCATCTTGGAGTTTTTTCTCGATTTCGGGCAATTTACCGTATCTTATTTCGGCAACTTTTGCGAGTTCGCCGTCGCGTTCAAAATTTTCCGAAATGATTTTAAGATTTTCTAATTCTTTTTTACAAGTCCTAATGGAACTAATAGCACTCTTTTCACTCTGCCATTTTGCGGACAACATTCTTTGTTTAGATTTTAATGACTTGAGTTCAGACTCAATTTCATTCAATCTTTTGCGAGTAGCTTCTTTAGTCGAAATTTCATTCATGTTCAAAACTACATAAATTTTACATATTGATTGATACAACGGAGTAAAGATTTTTTTATTAATTTTGGAAATTGGAAAATGATAAGGTTTTGTAAATGTGTGAAAGATTTGCACTAAATGCAACGACCAAAGATGTCGGAAAATTGGTGCCCAAAATAAAGATTCAGAATGAAATCAGGAATAGCTTCAATATTGCTCCCTCAGCATCTATCGCATGTTTGAAGGATGAGGGCGATTCGGTCGCTCTATCGTATTTCAGATGGGGACTGATTCCGTCATGGGCAAAGGATAGTTCTATCGGGAATAAAATGATAAATGCACGAGCGGAAACACTTACAGAAAAAGTTTCTTTCAAACGACTCCTGAATCGCTATCGATGTATAATTCTCGCATCAGGATTTTATGAATGGTTTAAAGCAGTAAATGACCAAATACCGCATTACATAACTATGAAAAACGATGAACTGATGTGTTTTGCAGGTTTGTACGATAATTGGAAAAATGAAAACAACGAAATCATAACTACAGCGACTATAATTACTACCGAACCAAATACACTGATGGCACAAATCCATAATCGAATGCCCGTGATTTTAGAGCCTGATGATATTAGCGACTGGTTAGATACAAAATTGGATTTTAATATTTTGAGTGATAGACTAAAACCAATTCCATCGTATAAATTGAGGGCTTATCCTGTGAGTCATTTGGTTAACAATCCGCAACATAATAATGTAGATTGCCTCGCTCCGCAAGGTGAAGACTTAGTTGTCAGTTAATTTCAGAAATTTTCGACTCGAAATATTTTGCTTTTTCGGGTTGAATTTTGATTAATTCTCTATAAATTGCTTTCGCTTTGCTGAAATTTCCTTGACGAATTAGAATATTTGCATATGTTTCGGTAACCGGCAAACCACGTATATCGTCCAATTTGAAAAATTCATCACTTTCAATTGTGATTGTTCTGACTAATTTTTTTCGATATTTAGGTGCCAATTTGCGATTGTTTGCATCAGAATAAAATCTCGACATTGTAATTTGACGATTTTTTGCTACTTCTGATGCTTTATTTATTTTCTGACGATAAGTATCGTTTGCCGATTTGTCATAAAACGCAGATAATTTGATGTCTGAGCGTAAAGAAATTTCAACCGTATCAACCTGCTCAAATTCGACTTCAATTCCTTCTTCCTTTGTCGCTTCAATAGGTTCATCTTGTTCAATAAAGTATTCTGTAGATTCAGATTGGGCAAATTTAGTTCGAATTTTTGCCGGCTTATTTTGAATAATATTAACGGAGAATTTTTCGATAACTTGCTGTGAACGCTCCGAATTACCTTCAAGAGAATATGCATGAGCCAATATAGCGACAGCTGCTGCATAATCAGGATAAATTTCCAATCCTCGCTCACAAAGCGAAATAGCTTCGGCGATTCGACCTTCACTAATAAGCTCTTCGGCTTCTATTGCAAAAAGTTGATTAATATCATCCATGCTTTCAAATCCCAATATTATTAACTTGTACGCAAAATAACAAAATCAGCAAATTGCAAAAGAGATGTCTTTGCAGGTGATTCGGGAAAAATCTCAAGATATGATTTCGCTTTGTCAACGTATTCCTTAGCAATTTTTTCTGCATAATCTATTCCGCCAATTTGCACAACTTGCTCGATAAGTTCTACTATTTCGCCCTTTGTCATTTTCCCTTTCAAAATTCTATTTTTGATTTTTTCGGCATCTTTTTCTTCTAATTTGCTCAATGAGTAAAGCAAAGGCAATGTTATCTTTTTCTCTTTGATGTCATTGCCTACCGGCTTACCGATTAAAACGCTACGGGACGTATAATCAAGCATATCATCTTTAATTTGGAAAGCAATGCCGATATTTTCGCCATATTCGCTGAGTGCTTCGTGTTGAGCCGGATTATTAGTAGCACTCAAAGCACCTATTTTGCAACATGATGAAAGCAATGAAGCGGTCTTATCGCGAATTATTCGGAAATAAGTTTCCTCGTCTATTGATGTTCCTCGGCTTTTGTCAATAGACAACAGTTCACCTTCGCTCATTCGTTTTACAGCTACAGAAACGGCTTGTAAAAATTCAAATTCTTCATTATCAACAGCAGCTAACAATCCCTTAGAGAGCAAGAAATCACCAATAAGAACGGCTATTTTATTATTCCATTTTGCATTGATAGATGCCAAACCACGACGTTCGGAAGCTTCATCAACTACATCATCATGAATGAGAGTCGCAGTATGCAGTAATTCAACTAAAGATGCTCCGACGTAGGAACGTTGATTGACTTCACCGCAAATTTTAGCGGACAAGAACACCAAAACCGGTCGAAGCTGCTTCCCTTTTCGTTGAGCAACATACTTGATAATTAAATTCAACAACGGTACTTTTGTATTCAGAGTGCTTTTGAAATACTCTGAAAACTCTTTCAAATCATCTTTTACAGGTTTAATTATATCGTTTAATGTCATGTTCAGTTCAATAAAATTACATAGAGTACGAGAAATTCATACATGAATAATAACTAAGTAACGAAAATATATAAGTTATCGTATTATTCATCTTTCGGTTTCTTTTCGACTAATTTTACAATCCAAATGCTAATTTCATACAAAATAAATAGTGGGAGCGCAAAAAACATTTGGTTAATTGGGTCGGGAGTCGGTGTCAATATTGCAGCTAAGATGATTATAACAACAACTGCATGACGCCAATAGGACCTAAGTCCTTTAGATGTGATTAAACCTGCTTTTGCCAAAACATAGGATACCATTGGCATTTCGAATATTATCCCCGAAGCTAAAATCATTAGTGTCACAAATCCGAAATATGCGTTGACATCAATATCGGTTCTGATTTTATCCGTACCGAATGTAGCAGCAAATCCAAGCATAGAGGGAATCATGAAAAAGTAAGCGAATGCTACCCCGATGAAGAAGGATATAGAAGTAAAAAACGTTATCTTGCTTGCCCATTTCCTCTCATTTTCATATAAGCCCGGAGCTATAAAGAGCCATATTTGCCACAATAAAAAAGGGAATGAAATGATAAAACCTGTAATGAAAATCACTTTAAAATATAAAAATGGAATACCGAATGGTTGCAAATTTTGCAAACTCAACTTAGCTGCAGATGCCGGTGCGAGCAAAATGTAGTTCATAAGGTCTTCTATGAAGAAACCTGAAATTATGCAACCTATGATAATACCTACAAATGCAAAAATTATACGCTTTCTGAGTTCATCCAAATGCCCCATGAAGCCGATTTCTTCCTTTTCTTCGCCGGTTTCTTTATTTTCTTTCTCGTTGTTCACTACTTTGCAATAAAAATAAGTAAAGTGTTAAAAGTACAATTTCACCAACTACAAAGATAAATGCTATACCGTTAATACCATAAAAGAAATTTACGACAACAACAGCAATAAAAGTCATCAATGCAGTGGCAAACAATGATTTAGAGATTTGCAATTCGTAATTGCGTGATATTAAAAATGATTCGACAATTTGATGCATCGAAATAGGTATGATTGCCCAAATCATAATTTTCAAAATCCCAATAGCTTCGGAGATTTGAAATGTCAAATCAATAATCAATTCTGCTAAAGCAAATATTGAAACTGCAATTATAGCATTGATTAAAAACATGTAAAAAAGCGACTTCTTAAGCAAAGATTTATGCTCTGTCCTACTTTCGGAGGAGAATTCCGGCAAAAGAACATTGACGGTGGAAGCAGGAAGTAATCTAAGAAGCGATACAAATCGCATACCGACAGTAAAAACACCTACCATATAGTTGCTTTGGAACAAAGGTAAAATCAACAAGGTTGACCTATATTGCATCATCGTGAGCAAATTAACGAACGTAAACCCGCGTCGTTCCTTAATTCTTGCAATCGTTGAACTGAATGAGAATAATGACTTTGTATATGGAAATAATATGTCTAAGGAGAAATTTTCAATTTGACGAACTGTATATAAATAAAGGAACATTTTTATAAGCTCCGAAAAAACCAAAACCAGAAATACATAAGCAATATTCGCGGTTAACCACAAAACGAGAGTCATTGTAGGGTACAAAAACAATGATGTACTGATTTCGATGATTGATATGCTCGAAAATCTCTTGAGACCACGACAAACAGACTTCAATGTCATGTTTGCAGATGCCGGAATTACCCAAGGTAAAATAGCCAGAAAATACCATTCTCCTAAGGCGATCATGCCATAGAAGCAAAATATCGGAAATCCGAACAAGAGAATTCGCGTTTTGAAAACTTGTGCATCTCCGATTAATGCTTTCATTCTGTCAGGTTCTTGAGCTATTTCTCGTGGAATTTCGACTTCATAACCGGATTCGCCCAAAGTCCAAAGCATTGTGGCGAGCATAAATGAAAAGGTGTATATCCCGAGATACTCAGCTCCAAAAAATCGTCCCAGAACAAACGCAAATAATATACCTAATACAGCATTAACAAGGTCTGCCGACATTAAGTAGAGAATCGAAACCGATATATTTTTTTTAAAAATTTGATTTCCGTTTTTTTTATTCATACTTTGCAATTTAAGAATTATCTGTCTAACAATAAGTATAAATTTTGGAGGTGATGCTTAATGGGTAACGAAAAAAAGTATAGCCCGCAAGAAATACTGACTAATGGCAGGGAGGGAGGGTAGCCTTGACTTTTATTTTTGCCGTATTCGGGCATTTCCCCGATTCCATTCGTGTGCTTGTCACCAATAAATTTGGCGACAAAGTGATTCACTCATCGTCCGATTACCTGCTCGCAGGTGGCGGACTAAAGGAAACTTTTGCATATAGACGAACCGATGAATCGCATATAGCAGTATGCGGAGTGCCTCTTATGAAAATAAATGACAAGTATATATTAGTCAGAAATGAAAATCTCGATGCAGTTGCACAAAACCCCTCAAAAGCAAGTACTTTTGAGGGGCATTTTGTCTTTTGCAGTAAACGCAACAATACATTAACAATTGTCAATGATATACTTGGTTTTCGCGAATTTTACGAATACGTCGGCGACGGATACAGCATAATAAGTACAGAAGTAAGGTTAATTGCCGAAATTGCAGGTGGATTAAAACTTAATCAAAATTGGTTAGCAACAGGTTTTTTACTCAAGGTTCAATTAGACAAAGAATCACATGCACAGGGGATAACACGTTATTGCGGTGCAGAGATGCTCCAACTGAAATTGACAGACAAAGGTCTAATTCGGGAGAGATCCAAATTGCAAGCCCCCACAGAATTTCCCAAAACAGAAGAAGAAATCAAAAATGAAATAATACAACTTTCATTCCCTGAAATTGATGATTTCAAATCAGTAATATCAATGTCCGGCGGATTGGATTCGAGATTTTTATTGTCGTTGATGAAACCTGCAAAATCCGATTTGAAGGCAGTAAGCATTGGATTTGCCGACCACCCGGATAATTTAACAGCAATAAAAGTTTGTAATGCTGCAGGAATGGAACATTCGATTTTAGATACTGATGATTTGGAAAGCTACCCATTTGGTTTTGGGGATATAATCAATTATGTACAAGGTAACAGAAGTCAATCAGTCGCTTCAGAATATTTGTTTATGCGACTCTGTGACTATATTTACAAAAAAGGACTAATTCAAGTTGATGCAGGTTGGGCAGAAATTGGGCGACACATGTTGTTCTCGAAATTGCAATACTTATCTAAATTGGGATTTGCCAAAATAGATAAATTTCGACTATATGAATTGTTCAAATCATCTCGAACGATTTTTTTAGATAATGGATTAGCTCAAGATTTAAAGAAGATTGCATTAGAGAAAGCAGATTCAATCATTAGTTCATACGAAATGAATAAACGACAGGATTTAGCAAAGCGATTAGACGATTTTTCAATAGATTTTAAAATCAGTAATAATATTTCCGCAAAGCAAAGTTTGGCAGATAGCACACACATCAGCTTAAGTCCATTCAACCAACCCATCATGAATCGTGCTTTGGTTGCATTAGCTCCGAATCAAAAGTTAAATGGAAGGTTTTATCGAGACACAATCAGAAAAGCATTTCCAGCAATAGCTAAGATAAATTTAGTCAAAGGGACTCACGAAATCCCCTTCAATTTCGGTACTCTGTCAGTTGGATTATACTTAAAATTCACAAAAAGCAAATATCATCGCGATTATTCAGTTGAAATGTTTAGATTATTTGGGAATGAAATTCGCGATTATCTCAACTCCACCGAAACATTCTCAAGTGCTTATTATGACAATGGCATTGTGAAAAACATAATCAACAATGCAAATGTTGTGAATCCAAAATCATGTCATGATTTAGATACACTATTGACATTCGAGATTTTCCGGCGTTCAATCGAAAGTCCCAAAAAGAGTTAGTCAATTTTCGATGAATGTTTCGTATTTTTGCATTTTACTTTGGGACATAATTTGTTTATAGGGGAAATTTCAGCACTTACAGCAGCTTTACTATGGTCTAATGCGTCTATAGTATTCACAACTGCAACTATTAAATTAGGTCCCATCCAACTGAACGTTGACAGAATGGCATTAGCTACAATTTTGTTAGCTATTACAATCTTGATTTGGGGTCTGAGTTATTCTGTCACGAGTTACCAACTTCTGATGCTTACATTAAGCGGTATAGTTGGTTTAGTGGTTGGAGATTCTTTTTTATTCAAATCATTCAGTGCGATTGGACCACGAATGACAATGCTTATTTATTCTGTTAATCCAGCAATTGCGGGAATCTTAGCATTTTTTGTGCTGGGTGAGGTAATGTCCACTTTCGCAATCATAGGTATTCTGATTACACTTAGCGGAATATTTATTGTAATTATTGATAGAAAGCCAAGCACAGGCAATCGCCAATTTCATATGACAGCCAAAGGGTTGATGTATGCTTTATTAGGTGCAGCAGGGCAAGGAATTGGGTTGATACTTGCAAAAATGGCGTATTCTGACGGTGATATTCATAGCATAACAGCCACTTTTGTACGCATAGCATCGTCTGTAGTATTTTTGTTACCGGCAGCAATTTTTATTGGGAGATACAAAAATCCTGTGAAATTATACTCGAAAGATAATAAGACTTTTGGTCTTGTAGCACTTGGTTCGGTGATAGGACCATACTTAGGAATAACGCTCAGTTTTGTAGCGCTGACAAACACTCAGGTAGGAATAGCAGCGACACTAATGTCAACTGTACCAATTATGATATTACCCGTTACTTACGTATTTTACAAAGAAAAAATAAATGCAAGAGCATTAATCGGAGCATCGGTTTCAGTTATCGGTGTTGCCATGTTGTTTCTGACTTAATCGGATTGAAAAAATGAAAACTATGACTAAAAAAAGAGAACTTGTCAGCTCGAACAAAACAACGACAAAAGCAAAAAGCACGCGGCCTAAGAAAAAAGGCGAAAGTGAACTTGATGTTGATATCAGATTGAACAAATTCATAGCTGATGCCGGTGTAACTTCACGTCGCAAAGCCGATAAATTGATTCTTGATGGAGCCGTAAAAGTAAACGGTATAGTGGTGGACCAGCCGGGCACGAAAGTAAACAAAACAGACTTTGTAACTGTGCATGGCGACCCCGTTAAGGAAAAGACAATGCCAATATACATTGTGTTGAATAAACCCAAAAACATAATTACAACCACCGACGATGAATTAGGTAGAAAAACCGTTCTTGACATTGTCAAAAAACATGCAAGAATTTATCCTGTAGGGCGATTAGACCGCAACACAACAGGAGTTCTTTTGCTGACAAATGATGGTGACCTCGCTCATAGGCTTACTCATCCATCGTATGAAATTGAGCGGGTTTATGATGTGAAATTAGACCAAGTTCTCAAAACAGAAGACGCAAAAGCGATTTCGCAGGGAATTGAGCTCGAAAACGGTGAAAAAACTCAGCCATGTGAATTGTTCATTCATACATATGATAAATCAAAAGTAACCATTACCTTACGTGAAGGAAAGAATCACGAAGTAAGGAGAATTTTTGAAACTTTCGGATACGAAGTCAAACAACTCGACAGGAAGACATTCGCTGGAATAAACGTATCGGGTTTGCCAAGAGGTACTTACAGACATTTAAACCGCAAAGAATTGCAACATGTAAAAAAAATCGTGAAATTGAATTAAACAAAAATATTTTTTTTCCGATATTTTTTGTAATTTTATATTTGTAAATATGCCAAGAGATTAAAATGAAAATACTGTTTACTTTGCTTTTTTTGATGACATTCACAATGTTTGCCCAAGACGGCGGACTGCAACACTCTGCTTCTAATACTCAAGGGCGTGGTTTCGACGAAGTCCCTACAAACTTGAAAAAGCGAGTTGAAAATTTTTTTGAAACTTTGAAATCCGAAGATGTAAATAAAGCCTACGAAGAATTATTGCAAAATAGTCCGATTATGAACCAAAAAGAGGATTTGAATAATTTAGTTATCCAAACCAGAAGAGCAATCGGTTTATACGGCAAAATTTACAGCTATGAGCCTGTTTATGCTGATATAGTGAGTAATTCATATATCAGATTGAATTATTTAGGGATTCATTCAAATTATCCTGTTCGATGGATATTTACTTTTTATCGTTCACCAAAGCATGATTGGATAATAACAAACATAAAATTTGATGACTTAAGCGAATATTTTTTCCGAAACAATTGATGCTAAACTTAAAAAGTTTTCCACTTTCAGAATTAAAAATTATAAATCCTTATTTTTGTAAATTGAGAACATGAGAAACACATTTTAAAATGAAAAGACATCCAAATAATATATCCATCTTAGTTCCCGAATTAGACAAGGCTCGTCCAAATTGCGCAGTAGTAGGAGTTTACGGACATCCTCAGGCTTCTATTATGACATATTACGCTCTGCATGCTTTACAACATCGGGGACAGGAAGCAGCAGGAATAATTAGTATTTATCAAGATGAGAAAAAAAAGAAAAAGAGATTTGCTGCAAAACGAGGGCAGGGTTTGGTATTAGATGTTTTTTCAGAACCGAATATCCTTACCCAAACCCTAAAAGGCGATATGGCAATCGGTCATAATCGTTATTCGACTACAGGCTCATCTTCTACAAATAATATTCAGCCTTTTAGTATGATTTATAATGATGGTATTTTTGCATTGGCACATAATGGCAATTTGACCAATACAAAGACTTTACGTAATAAATTGATACAAGAAGGTTCGATATTCCAAACTACAACAGATTCAGAATTGTTTTTGCATTTAATCGCAAAAAGTAAAAAAGAGTCACGCCTCGAAAAAGTGCGAGATGCACTCCAAACAGCACGTGGGGCATATTCATTGACAATGTTGACCGACGACACGTTAATTGCCGCACGCGATCCAAATGGAGTCCGACCACTAAGTATTGGCAGAATGAAAACCGATACCGGTTGGGCGTATATAATTGCTTCCGAAACTGCAGCATTCGATATTATTAGTGCCGAATATATTAGAAGCGTTCATCACAATGAGATTATACAAATAGACCAAGAAACTTTAAAAACAGGCGAAATTAAATCTTTTAAAATCGTTGACGAAACACCTATTGCCCACCATTGCATTTTCGAGTATATTTACTTTTCAAGACCTGACAGCAAAATTTTCGGGCATAGTGTTGATAAAGTTCGCAGAAAACTGGGGAAAAAATTAGGCGAAGAAATGCCAATCGTCGATAAAGATGATAAAATCAGAGCAGTTCCTGTGCCTGATAGTGCAAATACCGCAACTATAGGTTTTTCGAGAGTTAACTCTGCAAACGGCAACGAAACCTTGTTTGAATTAGGGTTAATCAGGAGTCACTATATTGGCAGAACATTTATCGCGCCGGGACAAAATAACAGAGAATTTAGAGTAAAAGCTAAATTCAATGTGGTCAAAGGTGTAATCGAAGGAAAAACTATTGTTCTCGTAGATGATTCGATTGTACGGGGGACAACTTCTAAAGCATTAGTGAAATTAGTCAGAGAAGCAAATCCCAAAAAATTGCATTTATTAATCAGTTCACCGCCCATCAAGCATCCTTGCTTTTATGGAATGGATTTTCCTAGTGAAGAAGAATTAATTGCAAATCATCACGATTCGATAGAAAAAATTGGCGAATATATTGGCGTTGATACAATTCATTATTTATCGAAAGAAAAATTGATGGAATCAGTGCCTCAAGAAGAAGGCATTGACTATTGTACTGCATGCTTTACAGGCAATTACCCTATTGAAATTGAAAAAAATGGAGTAGATATAAATACAAATGACTGATTCAACTCGTTCAATTGGTTCAAAATTTGAAGATATCGCCGCTAATTATTTGACTGACAGAGGTTACACAATAATTAAGCGGAATTTTCATTTTGGCAAATTGGGCGAAATTGATATAGTTGCTCAAATTGGCAATATACTTGTTTTCGTTGAAGTAAAAGCCAGAACGTCAGTAGAGTACGGTACAATTTACGATACAGTCCCACTTTCGAAGCGGAAAACGATTCGCAAAACAGCAGAAGGTTATTTATATGTTAATAAAATTAACGATAGAGAGTGCCGATTAGATTTTGTGGGTATAGATGCTACTGTTCGCCCATTTGTGATTACACATATTGAAAATGCTTTTTGAAAAATATAATTTTATTAAAATAATTTCAATCATAATCATTCGTAGTAAATTAATAATTTAGCAAATATTAAAATAATTTATAAAATAGTAATTTGAAAGACAATTAACTAAATAATTCAGGAATGACTAATGAGTGTTTTAGTAGGAAAACAAACAAAATTGCTCGTACAGGGCATCACAGGTTCGGAAGGAACTTTTCATACTTCACAGATGATTGAGTACGGAACTCCTGTAGTTGCAGGTGTAACTCCCGGCAAAGGTGGAATGTTGTATGGCGGAAAAGGGGACATAATGTTCAAATCAGCTGTGCCACTTTTCAATTCCGTAAGTGAAGCTGTAAAGAAAACAGGTGCAAATACATCTGTAATTTTTGTTCCACCACCATATGCGGCTGATGCGATTTTGGAAGCAATAAACGCAAAAATCAAAGTTATAATTTGTATTACAGAAGGAATTCCAGTTCGTGATATGATTCCGGTAAAGCATGCCTTGGATAATTCCAATTCAGTACTTATCGGTCCCAATTGTCCGGGTGTAATTACTCCTGATGAAGCAAAAATCGGTATTATGCCGGGTTTTATTCATAAAAAAGGCAATATTGGCGTTGTTTCTCGCTCAGGCACTTTGACTTATGAAGCTGTAAAGCAATTAACGGATTTAGGATTAGGTCAATCAACTTGTATTGGAATTGGTGGCGACCCAATTATCGGAACTCAACATATAGATGCTATAAAATATTTTAACGAGGACCCCAACACACATGCAATCGTTATGATTGGTGAAATAGGTGGTTCGGCAGAAGAAGAAGCAGCCGCTTATATTGCGAAATATGTTCAAAAACCGGTAATAGCATTCATTGCAGGTAGAACTGCACCTCCCGGAAGACGTATGGGTCATGCCGGTGCAATTATATCCGGTGGAAAAGGCACGGCTGAAGAAAAAATCAAAGCACTTAAAGAAGCCGGTATTTTTGTAGTCGAAACACCCGCGAAGATTGGTCAAACAGTTCTTGATTCTTTGAAGTTAGGGATACCTGCTCCCAAAAGAAAACAGGGGAGACCTCCGAGAGCCGAAGGTGCAGTTGTAAAAACTGTTGCTCCCGTAGTAACCGATGCAACACCCAAAAGAAGACCGGGAAGACCTCCGAGAGCCGAAGGTGCAGTTGCAAAAACTGTTGCTCCCGTAGTAACCGATGCAACACCCAAAAGAAAACCTGGAAGACCTCCGAGAGCCGAAGGTGCAGTTGCAAAAACTGTTGCTCCAGTAGTAACTGATGCAATACCCAAAAGAAAACCGGGAAGACCTCCGAGAGCCGAAGGTGCAGTTGCAAAAACTGTTGCTCCAGTAGTAACCGATGCAACACCCAAAAGAAAACCGGGAAGACCTCCAAGAGCCGAAGGTGCAGTTGCAAAAACTGTTGCTCCAGTAGTAACCGATGCAACACCCAAAAGAAAACCGGGAAGACCTCCAAGAGCCGAAGGTGTAGTTGCAAAAACTGTTGCTCCCGTAGTAACCGATGCAACACCCAAAAGAAGACCAGGGAGACCTCCGAGAGCCGAAGGTGCAGTTGCAAAAACTGTTGCTCCCGTAGTAACCGATGCAACACCCAAAAGAAAACCGGGGAGACCTCCGAGAGCCGAAGGTGCAGTTACAAAAACTGTTGCTCCCGTAGTAACCGATGCAATACCCAAAAGAAAACCGGGAAGACCTCCGAGAGCCGAAGGTGCAGTTACAAAAACTGTTGCTCCCGTAGTAACCGATGCAACACCCAAAAGAAGACCAGGAAGACCTCCAAGAGCCGAAGGTGCAGTTGCAAAAACTGTTGCTCCCGTAGTAACCGATGCAACACCCAAAAGAAGACCGGGGAGACCTCCGAGAGCCGAAGGTGCAGTAAATAGTACTGTGGGTAACGAAATTACTGAAAATCAAGAAGCAAAAGCAAAAAAAGAAGCAGCTCCCAAAAAGCCCAAAAAAGTCATTGACACTTCGAGTATGACTCCTTTGGAAAGAGCAATTGCTCGCAGAAGAGGCAGACGCAAAAAAGGTATCACGGTAACGACTGCTAAACCTCCGGTTGACTTAAGACCGGTTGAGGAACCCGTTGTTAAGTTTCCGGAAAATCCCAAAAATGTGATTGTGTTCGACTCAAGCGATGAAAATCCGAACAACAATGAATAGAATTGGATATTAATCGTCTAAAGTTTAAAGCGATGTTACTAAACATCGCTTTTATTTTTGAAAAAAAATCAAATAATTTGAGATAAAAAACAAACTAATGTGTTATTATAATTATGGAGGACTCAATGTCAAATAAAACTTTAGCAATTATCAAACCTGATGCAACCGCCAAAAATGTAAGCGGTGAAATTATTGCAGCTATACAGCAAGCAGGATTCAGGATTTTAGGAATGAAATTAACAAAAATAAGCCCGGAAGTAGCGGGAGAATTTTATGCCGTTCACAAAGAAAGGCCTTTCTACGGCGAACTAATTGCCTATATGACAAGCGGTACTATTGTTCCACTTGCATTACAAAAAGACAATGCCGTCGAAGAATTTCGTAAATTAATCGGTGCTACAGACCCTAAAAAAGCTGAAGCGGGTACAATTCGCGCAAGATTCGGGACAGGAATCGAAGCAAATGCAATTCATGGAAGTGATTCTGACGAAAACGCTTTGCGTGAAATTGGCTTTTTCTTCCCCGAAAGTGAAATAGTAGCAGTAAACAAATAGCAAGAATTCGATAGTAAATGGCAAAATTCGATACGATAAAGCAAGAAATAATCCACGAAAATCCTTATTGGATATATCGGAAAGATGAATACTTGATGCCTAATGATGAAATCGGCAATTACTTTTTTGTCGAGACACCGGGCTCGGTATTTGTAATTCCGCAATTAGATGACGGCAGATTCATCCTTGTCAGACAATTTCGTTATTTGAATGGCAGATTCAGTATCGAATTTCCGGGTGGTGGAGTAAAATCTGAGAATAGTATAGAAGACAATGCTAAGAAAGAACTAAAAGAAGAAGCAGGATTAATCGCAGGTTCGTTCAAAAAAATTGGTGAGTTCAATCCCTTGAATGGAGTAACGAACGAAATTTGTCATGTGTTTTTTGCCCAAGAATTAAGATTTGAGGAAAATTCACCGGACGCCGGAGAAGAATTTTCAATTTTGACATTTAACGAAATAGAGATTGATTCGTTAATCAAGAGTGGTGAGCTGTGGGATGGGATGACGCTTGCTGCTTGGAGTTTATATAAATTGTGTATCAAAGGAGTTTAGAAAATGAAAGTATTGTTCGCCATCTTAATTTTGACTTTCCTGATTGGCTCGGGAAAAGTATATTCTCAACAAAAATCGAGCCCGGAAACAGAACCGTTAAAGTATTCAATCAGGGTTAATTTCCCTGTTAATGTCCATCATACTTATACATTCACTGAGATTTCGAAAATCACACGATATTTTAGTGACGGTACTTCTAAGCAATTCAACAGAGAATTGACTTATTACTTTGGCTTGAGAGCACCTAATGATGCTTCCAAAGATGGATTCAATCAAATAGAAGTATCGGTAGATTCATTGCAATACAGGTTTTCAGATGGCGATACGACAATATTTTTCAATTCTCAAGCGGATGATATGAGAATGCCGGGGAATGATGATTACAAAATCGCCTCCATACCTTTAGGAATGTCATACATAGTTACCTATTCTCCTTATAATGAAATTGTCAAAATCGAAGGTGATAGATTGGAAACTCAGAGAGAATATCTAACAAATCCCGCGACCGGACCGAGTGACTCTTTGGTCAAGAATACATGGCTAATCGGATTGTCAGATTTTGCACTTAGTAATTATTTTGATATTGTGAAATCAATTCCCCCTACATTCAAAGCGGCTAAGGATACATCTTGGACAACAGCTGTCCCTGTATCAATTGAAAATACACAATTTATTGATTCGGCAAAATTTACACTAAAGCAAATTACACCCAAAAATTATGTTATCGAAGGTCAATCTACTAAATTTACGCCGCTGGCTACAAATGCCCGCATGTTCAATATTATGAAACTTTTGCATCTATCAGATGCAAAAGGCACTGCAAATTACACGTTGATGATACATCCTCGTGGAACAGTGAACGAGTTTAAAGCCGTATATAAGATAGATTTAACTTATCCGCTATTGTCTGACGAATTTAAGCAAACAATAGAAACAACAAGACATTGGAAATTAGATAATATGTATATGTGGTAAACCTTTAAACATGTTTTTGCTATTTGGCAAAAATTGCTTATCTTAGAATATGGTATGGTATATATTATCATATCATATTTTTTTTTCAGGGGGTTTGCAGTTTCTAATATATTTATGATAATAAAATGAACAAGAGAAAGTCCAATTTTAAGGAAATTATTTCGCCGATTGATGTAATACCTGTAATTGTAATTCTAATCGGTTTGTTGATAGCACTTTTTTTTGAGGATAGTGCAGTCCGACTAATCGGAGTCAGCGTAGCTGTACTCGGAGCAGTATCATTATTTATGCTGATTTCGCAACGCAATTCTGATGTTGTCCGAAATCCATTCCCAAAATCCTCCGAAGGACAAGATTTTGAAGTGACTACAACTAAAGATTATTCAGGCACTCGGCGTACAGTAGAAAATTTCGAAGAATCTTTCGGCAAGGATGATGAATTCCCGATGACTGAAACTGCCTATATGAAATTCGAATCCGACAAAGATAAAACTAATGTCCAATCAAAACAAGAAACTACAAAAGCCACATCAAAAACATACGTAGCCGAATCTCGTGCATCAGGATTTTCATATAACGAAAGCACTTCGGGAATGCGAATTGTCGGTATAACGAAACGGACTCATAGTGCTGTTTCGATTGCTCCTGAAGATTTAGCAAAAAGTACAGAATTGGAAGAAAAAATTCGGATTAAGGAAAATATCAATAATGAAAATACATATACAAATGTTGCTGATAACATCGAACATTACGATGTAAATGAGCAAGAATCGCAACAAGAAAATAAACAGATTCATGATGTAGAACCTGTGAGCCAATCTGCACAAACTACTGATGAATTTGACGAACTCGAAGAGATATATGAGGTTCAAGAAATGGAACCCATAATCGAAGAGATTGACGGACCGTTAAACACGAAAGAAGAAATAATCGAAGAACAGGCTGATATTCCGATTAAACAACAAACCAAAAAATTTACCGAGAAAAAAATTGACCTACCGATTTCGGTATTTACAGAAATTGACCAAATACTTGGGGATGAACCTCGTAAGGAATTTGAGTACTTTTTATCTCGTATTTTGATCATTATCCGCTCTATAACGGATTCACGAACAGCTCTGTTCTTACTTGCCGATTACGATAATAACGAATTTATACTTGAAGCATTTGCTACAAATAAACCGGAATTGATTTCAGGCAAAAAACGGATACCAATTTCTACTGATATTTTAAGCCAAATATTAGGTAATGCGAAACCAGAAATATTGACTGACATTAACCCATCTGCAGAACTTGATTTGATACCTTATTACAACCAATATTCTCAGACTATGTCATTTGTGGGTGTGCCAGTTTTTTGGGGAGAGCATCCCGTCGGTGTCTTATGTGCCGATTCAACTTCCAATGATGCATACAGTTCTTCAACAGTTGCATTTTTGGGACACTTCACAAAGCTAATATCTGCACTTGTCAAAAGCTACACACAAAAGTATGATTTATTACAAGCATCAAAAACCTTGGAAGCTGTCAACTTGTTTAATTATATTGCTACATCGAGCAAAGATGGTGCAGAAAATTTGGCTGAAACAATCGTTGATTCTGTTTCGCGAATTTTTGATTATCAAACGACAGGTGTAGTTGGATTCAATTCCGAAAAACAAATTTGGGAACTTAAAGCAGTAAAATCTGCTTTCAACTATAGCGTAGGTCAGGAAATTACATTCGAAGATTCAATCGTTGGAGAAACAATTACCTCTTGCAAAACTTTAAGGTTTACATCAAAAGAAGTTAGGGGTGTAAGGCATACAAAGTTTGAACCGAAATTAGAATCCGGCGAATTCATCAGTATTCCACTTCGCTCGGCAACAGGTGTTTATGGTGCGATGTTTGTCGAAAATGTGTCGGTTAACCATCTTTCAGATTTCGATGTTACAATTTTAGAGATTCTCGGAATTCACGCCGGTAATGCTATTGAACGTATGCACCTGATGGAAAGTCTGAACCGATCGCAACTTCTTAACCACGAAACTGGTCTGCTCAATCCTACTGCTTTTTATAAGCGAATCGAAGAAGAAATGGACAGAAGTCGAGACATGCATAATGATTTGACTTTATGTATATTCAAAATTGACAAGTATGCAGCACTCGACCCTGAAAAGCATTGGGACCGTTATGAATTTGCTCAAATGATGGTTATCGAAAAGGTGAAAAAATATCTTAAAAACTATGAAAAATTTGGGCAAATAGATGAATCCACTTACGGAGTACTTTTCGTTGCTAAGGAATCAAATCAAGTAAAATTAATTGCCGAACGAGCAAGAGCCGAAATTGCAAATACTGTATTAAACGTTGATGGAAGTAAATTTAGCGTTACTTTGAGCATAGGAATTGCAGGACTATCGAATTCCGACCACGATATTTCATCGTTTATCAATAACGCAGGTAGTGCATTAAACAAAGCTCTCGAACGTACTAATAATGTGCACTTGTTTTACTAATTCTCTTAAACTTATATGAAACGCGAAAAATTAACAACTCAACTTCTCGATTTGATACTAAATTCTGAAGTTCCTCTGAGGCTTTTAGATATTTCAAAATCACTCGGAATTAAATCAGACACAGAAGAATATGCTATATTGCAAAGTTCTCTCGAGCATCTTATCGGAACAGGTGTAATCGAAAAGACCGCAAAACGAAGATATATTTTCAAGCAAAATGATTCCGACTCGACGATTACAGGCACCATTAGAATTGAAAATGATAAGGGAGTTATTGAGACACAACTATCATTTGCACCGAAAGTCAGCATTCAAACTCGAAATTTGAACACAGCGCTTCACGGCGATACAGTTGTAGTGCAACTTCATGCACAAAAAAAGGGCAAAAAAGCTCGCGGTGAAGTAACCAAAATCATCGAACGAAATAAAACAGCAATCGTTGGAACGATAGATTATAACGGCTACTACTACTTCCTCATACCGGACGAAGCACATTATTATGTAGATTTTCTCATACCCGAAACAAAACTCAAAGGTGCAAAACTCGGCGATAAAGTTAAAACAAGTTTATTGCATTGGGATGACCCTCTACAATCACCAACTGCTGAAGTTAAGGAAATAATTGGCAAATCGGGCATTCCCGTTGTCGAATTTGATTCCATAATTCGCGAATTTGAATTGCCGACGGAATTTCCCGATGGAGTAATGAAAGAACTTGCAGCTGTAGTCCCTGATATTAAGCGAAAACCACCCGGAAGGATGGATTTGCGTAATAAGCTCATAATTACTATTGACCCATTCGATGCGAAAGATTTTGACGACGCATTGTCCTTAGATATGCTGCCAAACGGTAATTACAAACTTGGAGTGCATATTGCAGACGTTAGCCATTACGTCCCCGAGAATAGCGAAACTGATATCGAAGCCCGTTACCGCGGCAATAGTGTTTATCTTGTGGATAGAGTTGTCCCGATGTTGCCCGAATTATTATCCAATGAAATTTGTTCGCTCAACCCAAATGTCCCGCGTCTAACGTTCTCAGTTTTTATGGAAATTGATATGAAGGGTAATGTAGTTGATTACGAAATCGCTGAATCAATCATTAAAAGCAAAAGACGCTATAATTACGATGAAGTATTGGAAATTATTGAATCCAAAAATGGTGATAACTCTCAATTGATATTACAACTTCACGATTTAGCCGAAAGGCTTAAGTATAATAGGTTTCGCAACGGTGGAATTAATTTCGATACTACAGAATTCAAATTCGTACTCGACGAAAACAAGCAACCAATCGAAGTTTTACTCAAAAGAACTACCAAAGCAACTTCGCTTGTAGAAGAATGTATGCTCTTGGCAAACCAAACGGTTACTCTTCATATCAAAAAATTGCGAAAAGAATACTTCATGGAATTACCCTTTCTATACCGCGTACACGAAGAACCTGACCCAAAAAGGATATCAGAAGTTTTGGAATTTATAGCTTCATTAGGACATAAAACCAAAAAGAAGAAAATTACATCATCAGATATCAATAATATATTGGAAAGTTTCGACGGCAAGCCGGAAGAACGTGTTGTGAACCAAGTTTTGATACGTTCAATGGCTAAAGCGATTTATACAGATAAAAATGTAGGTCATTATGGGCTCGGATTTACTGACTATTCGCATTTCACCTCCCCTATTAGACGTTATCCCGATTTAATCGTACATCGGTTACTGAAAGAATATGCAAAAGGCAAACCGTCGCCGGATAGATTAGTTTTTCTCAAAATGTTTGTCAAAGATTGCGGATTTCATACCTCAAGCACTGAAAGAACGGCAATGGAAGCTGAACGAGCTTCTATCAAACTGACACATGCAGTAATGTCCGAAAAGCACATTGGGAGTTCTTTCAACGGTACTATAACCGGCGTTACAGGATTTGGATTATTCGTCCAAATGGATGATATTTGGGCGGAAGGATTATTACATATTCGTGATATTAATGATGACTACTACGTTTTTGAAGAAGCAAAATACAGATTAGTCGGCAAAAGAACTAAAAAAATCTTCGGTCTTGGAATGAGAGTTAGAGTAAAAATTATCAAAGTCAATATCAATAAACGAAATATTGACCTTGCTTATGTTGATAGTATCGAATAGGCGATTATGTTTACAGGATTAATTGAAGAAATCGGTACGATAGATTCGGTCAAGAACATTGGCGGTGGAAAGCATTTCACTATCGCAGCTAAGAAAATCATGGACGATTTGAAAATTGATGACTCCGTCTCAATCAATGGAGTTTGCCAAACGGTAGTTTCTCATACAGATAAAACTTTTGAAGTAACCGCAGTCGAAGAAACCTTACGAAAGTCAACTTTGGGGCATTTCAAAAATGGCGATAAAGTGAATTTGGAACGTGCAGCCGCTGTGGGTGATAGGCTCGGAGGACATATCGTTCAAGGGCATGTGGATTGCGTTGCATATATAAAATCAATCGAAAAGGAGCAAACAGGAATTCTCGTCTGGGTGGAATATCCGCCTGAATATAATAAATACGTCGTAATTCACGGTTCGATAGCTATCGAAGGAGTAAGTCTGACAGTAGCGAGAGAGAACAGTTCCGCTTTCATGGTTTCCATCATACCACATACTTGGGATGTTACTACATTGCGAACTTTGAAACCCGGAAGAAAAATAAATATTGAATTCGATATATTAGGTAAATATATCGAAAAAATGCTAAAACGCGAAAAAAGCTACACACCAACCGGATTAGAAAAATTCATTGACCAACCGGATTGGTAATTTATATTTTCATCAATTTAATTGTCCCAAATTTCAAACCATTAGAAATTTTAACAATATAAGCGCCACTTGGGAAATGAGATAAATCCAACTCAATAGCATTCCCACTAATTATATTTATATTTGATTCATAAATCAATCTTCCCGAATAATCAACAATGCTACATTTGGCGGCACTAATACAGTCGAAAGTATGATTGATGAATGCATTGTTGACTACAGGATTTGGGTAAACCGATAAATGAGCTTGAGGCAAATTCGATTCTCCAACACTCGATGAAGACCTGATTAATTGCATATAATCAAATTTGCCGAGCATGATTTTTTCCAATTTGTCCTGCGGAACTTCAAACCAATCCATAAGCAACGAATAATAAACAGACCTAAAATCGAATTGATAATCAAGATTATCTCGTACCGTAACCTCATTGGGTATAAATGGATTGTTACCATGAATAATGGGATTGACCATCGAACCGAACAAAAACATTGGTGCCGACGTTCCGTGGTCAGTTCCAAAACTTGCGTTAGCAAGGATTCGTCTGCCGAACTCGGAAAATGTCATGCCAACTACTCTATCTTCTAAGCCATGAAGTTTTAAATCTTGCTGGAATGCACCTACTGCTTCAGCAACACTTTGTAACAAAGTGGCATGAGTACCAAATATTGGATTTCCGCTCACAACTTGGTCTGAATGAGTATCAAAGCCACCCAAACTGACAACATAAACCTTAGTTTTCAAACCACCGGCGATAAGTCTGGCGACGGTTTTGAGCTGGTCAGACAATTGATTTTGTGCCGAATTGGGATATTCCACCAAATTAGTTGATTTTTCTAAAGCACTTTTGAGTGTAACAGAATAATTATTTGTTTGGCTAATTACAGAGCGAATATATTTCAATTCCAAACCGGCGCGAATTTCAAGTTCACTATCATAGGGAATATCATTCAAATCATAGAATTGCCCATTTGGAGCTAATGCCATACCCATCGAAGCAACGTGCCCTTGGCAGGTTTCCGATACAACACTTCCAACAGTAATTGACAATGGGTCTTTGAATTCTTCATTCGGATAATTAGCCGGGAAATCGGGATGATATTCCGAAAGATAACGCCCAAGCCATCCGGTGGTTACGACTTTATCCGAATCTGATGCCGAAGTCCAAATATCTGTAGAGCGAAAATGCGAAAAATTCGGATTAGGATAACCAACTGATTGGACAATTTCGAGTTTAGCATCATCTTGTAAATTTTTCAAACTCTTCAAAGATGGGTGCAATCCTGTCTCATCATTAATTCTAAGAACGTCTTTTTCGGGAATAATTACTTGCCCTCTGAATTTGGCAAGTAAATCATATTTATCTAAAGGAATTACTGTATTTAACCCATCATTACCACCTACAAGGTTGATCAGAACTAATATTCGGTCATTTTCTTGTCCTAAAAAGCCCATTAACTCATTAAAAGGGCTTGACATCAGATTCACCGGCATTCCATTTATCATAATTGGTAAAGTAGAAACTGCCAAACTTGTTTTGATGAAATCTCTTCTTTTCATTTCCATTCCTACATTAAATGATAATCAGCTGATGATAAAATACTTTTGAATAATAACTTAAGCCGGTACAAAATTGCATTCTTAACTTCCTTGTTATCCGGATTATCAACCATATACAACCAAAAGGAAGTCCATTCATAATCGGGATTAGTCTGCAAAACTACTTCGGAGAGATAATCCATAATACTTTGATTTTGAATTATATTCTCAGCCAATACATCAGGCAGAAGGAAATTAAGAGCGTCTTTAATTAGTTCTAAATGCTTTTCGGGTTGGCTGAAATTTGCAACCACTTTAAATAAATCTGCTTGAAGAGTGAATTCTGCTTGTCTCAAACCATTTAAAATAAAAACATCACTTAATATAGTACGAAACTGAATCGAAACAGAACTTGTCCACGACCTGTAAAATGATGGTTCTTGATGGTACGCGGGCCATCCGGCTACACTCGGCGGATTGCTGATTATCATCCCTTGAATATATGCTTGGACAAAACCGTAATTGAATAAATGTGCGAAACTCTTATCATAATCCTGAGTTTCAGGGAATTTTGTATCAAAAATCTTATACATTCCGAGGATAAAATCCATCGGATTTTTTATCATGACAGCTCTATTTTGCAAATCGTAGAAATGTGAACTTTCAAAAAGAGCTTTTAGAACGGGTTTGATTTCAAAGTCATTGTCAATCAAAATCTGAGCTAAAGGTTTAATCACATTATTTTCAGTTTCTTCGGAAATATCATAATAAACGAACCATCTATAAATATCTCTGCAAAAA
>JAGXRP010000003.1 GCA_018335795.1 Desulfobulbaceae bacterium
AACTTCAACAAGTGATGTTACTGACCAAATGAAAGACGGTTACAAGCTTGGTGCAGCTATACCTAATCCTGTGAATTCGACCTCTGAAATTTCTTACGAAGTTTCAGCTGATGGATTTGTCGAAATCGTCCTAATTAACCAATTAGGTGTCGAAGTCGCAAAACTTGTCAATACAAGACTTGCAGGTGGCGAGTATCAACTTAACATTGATGCTAACGCTTTACATTTGACTTCAGGAATTTATTCAGTTGTCATGAGAGCAAACGGTGTGCAGCTGATTCAACGCATAGCAGTAATTAAATAAGAATATAAATAATAAGGTTTTTTTAGAGTCGGCTCGCATGAGTCGGCTTTTTTTTTGTCGTAATAGAGTGAGTATTTTTTCATAATAACTTCACTCTCATTTAACAAATGTACAAAAATGCCACTTTTTGATACTTTTTTCATCCAATTTACGATTTCTCTTTTTTATTTATGTCGAATATCATAACTTCGCAAATAGTTTTATTGTTCTTTTAATTATACTCTAATTGATTTGTGAGTATGTTTATTATTTGCTTGTTGGGGCTGAGAATTCTTTATATGAAATTGATAGTTGTTAAATTAATTATTCGAGGTTTATTATGAAAAAAATCCTTACAAGATTTTTTATTTTCGTTTTCGCATTTGCGATTTATGTCCAGCAAGCTAATGCAAAAGTTGAAATCGGCTCTACCGAATATTCAACATTATCTGCTGCTTTTACTGCCATAAATAATGGTACTCATACCGGTAACATCGTTGCTAAAATTACCGCTGATATATCAGAATCCGCAAGGGCGGTTTTGAATGCATCCGGTCAGGGCAACGCTAGTTATAGTTCAGTTGTAATTTATCCTACAGGAGATTATAAAATTTCCGGTAATCAAGCCACTGCACTCATAGAATTACGTGGTGCTGACAATGTTACTTTCGACGGTCGCCAGAACCAATCAGGAACAGCAAACAAATTAACAATAGAAAATACAAACACAAGTACTCACTCTGTTATCTGGTTAGATAGTAATACTACCGGTGGTGGTGGTGCCTCCAAGAATACTATACGAAATATTAATATTGTAGGCGGTACCAACGCAAACGGATACGGCATTGTACTGAGTATTAGCACTTCTTTAACCAGCGCAGGCGCAGGCAATGACGACAATACTATTATGTATTGCAACTTTAAAAAATTACGTGAAGGTGTTAGAGCTTATGGATTATCAACTGCTTATGTAAAGAATCTAACTGTAAGTTATAACTCATTTGGTGCATCAAACACTAGTGAGACTATAACTTGGTACGGTGGATATTTTTATTATTGCGATAATCTTAAGTTTCACGATAACACTCTGGACAGGTTTTCTAATACATCCTCTGTGTATGGTGTATGGTCATACTATGGAAAAAAGAATAAGTTCTATAAAAATACTATTACAAATTTTCAAGCTACCGGATGGATTTATCCTATGTATTTTTATGATGAACCCGATTCTGAAATTTACAATAATCGTATAGAAAACATGGTTTCTTCCGGTGGTAGTTATGGTATTTATATAAGTATAGGTAATTATTCTAAGGTTTACAATAATGTAATGAAAAATTTCACTTTGAGTAGCACCTTTTATGGTGTTTTCTTATCTTCTGCTCAATATGCGGAAATATATAATAATCAAATTGACAATATCACAAATACAACTACTTTTTATGGTGTTTATTTGTCTAGTTGCCCTTATTCTAAAGTTGAAAATAATCGTTTGACAAACTTTTACAATAGCGCTTCTACATTGTATTCCATATTTCTAAGTTCTTGTATCGAAACTAATGTTTTAAACAATTATATTGAGAATACAAACACACCTGCAGGTTCATCTTACGCCATCTATCTAAGTAGTTCAGATAAATCTAAAGTCAATCAGAATAAAATATCCAAAATTGTAGCTTCAACCTATTCTTATACAATTTTCTTGACAACTGTGGCAGATGCACAAGTAATCGGAAATGAAATCTTTGATATTACTGCTAATGGCACAAGTACTACAGGTGCATGGGGAATATTTATTCAGGGTACATCGAGTAATACGCAAATAATTAACAACTCAATTGCAAATATTCGAACAACCCAATGGAGCACTACCGGCACAACTACAAACCCATTTGGTATAGCCATTTCGAGTGGAACAGGATACAAGATTTGGCATAATAGCGTTCAGCTAAGTGGTAAACAAATCGCAACCGGCACACAAGGTACTCTTTCCGCATGCTTAATGATTTCATCTACAGCAGTCAACACAATTGATTTAAGAAATAACTTGTTTTCCAACACTCTCGAAGGTTTGTCCGGGTCGCGTTCATTCTGTGTTTATCTTGTAGGTACAGGTAATTTAACCAACTCTACAATGGATTACAATAACTATTACGTAGGTGGTGCATATGGCAAAATTGGATTTTTGACTTCAGATATAAATGATTTGACGGCTTGGAAATCAGCTACATCTCGCGAAGCAAATTCGATGAATCTTTTCACAGAGTTTAACTCAATTAACAATAACGCACCCGTTCCCGGTTCACAAGTCATCGGCAAAGGTACCGGAATAAGTAATGTTATATATGATATTACAGGAGTACAACGTTCGACTACCAATCCGACTCCCGGTGCATACGAAAAAGCCGCAGACATTTTGGGTCCGGATATTGTATTTGAGAAATTTGCTTCAACAACAAAAACAGACAACAGAGTACTTGTTGCTACTATTAAGGACTATACTGCAGTCAACAAAACTTCTTCAGCACCGAGGCTATATTACAGAGCAATAAAAAATAGTAATTCTTGGGTGGGGAATAATTCGACTCAAGACGGATGGAAATATGCAACTGCTACAATAAGCGGTGACCAATATTCATTTACGTTGGATTACAACAAAATTTATGATGGTATGAAAGTTGGTGATGTTTATGAATACTTTATTATTGCCCAAGACCTTGCTCCTTCTGCTAACATTAGTGTTTCCAAGGGCTTTTTCTCGGTCAAGCCTACTTCTACAAGTTTGACAGCCGAAAACTTCCCTTTTTATGACCCTGATAGTTACAAAGTAGCCCAAGCTATCAAAGGCGAAATTAAAGTAGGTACAGGTACCGGCAAAGATTTTGCTACACTAACCGATGCCGGTGGACTATTCGAATATTTAAATAATGGTATTTTGACAGGTGATGTCGATGTGGTCATCTCGACCGATATTACTGAGTCAGGTTCTGTTCAACTTAAAAAATTAATATACGAAGATGCACCATATTACAACGTTAAAATAGGTCCGAGTGAAGCCAAAACTAAGAAAATTACAGGTGCTGTTCCAAATAATGCTCTATTAGCCTTCATAGGAGTAAGTTATTTAACTTTGGATGGTAGCTACAAGGGCGATGGACGATATCTTGAAATTTCAAATACTCAAACTTCAGGTGCATTGGTTGCAATAGCAGTAGGTAGCGGTGGTTTAGGTGTTGATGGTGGTAAATATATTACAATTCAAAATTGTATAATTTATAATGGCTATACTGCAAGCACAAATGGCTCTTATGGTATCCTCGTAACTGATGGAGTTATGTCCACAAGTGGCACAAGTCCAAGAGTAAACAATTTGACTATTCGTAACAATCATATTTACAAATCTTCTTACGGCATTTATGCAAGAGGTGTAAGTACTGCCGGACAAATGTTCGAAAACTTACTAATTGAGAATAACGAAATTGGGAAAGCAAGTACTGGTGATGGTATTACAGTAAGAGGTATTGACGTAATGGGGCTCGAAACTGCTATGATTCGTAATAATATTGTGCATAGTTTCGCAACTACACTTTCTACAAACTTTTCCGGAATAGAAGTTGGTGGTTCGATTTCAAACTTCGTAACTTTAGATGGAAATCGTATTTATAATATTAAGCAACCAAGTGCTTCCGGTTATGGAGCTTATGGTATTAATATCACAGGTAGTTCTTCTGTTGGTTATACTATTATAAACAACTTCATCTCTGATATCACCACAATGAATTATAGCACTACAAGCACTTTATATAATCCTTTCGGAATACGTGTTGCCGGCGGCTCCGGACACAAGATATGGCACAATACAATCATTATGAAAGGTAGTCAGGCTTCCGCAGGTACACAACCTTCACTTACAGCAAATATTTTGTTTACCTCCACTTTTTTGAACAACGATGTAAGAGGAAATATACTTCACAACTCAATTTCGGGTGTTACCGGCACAAGTTCGTTTAACATATTTTTGTGGGGTACCAGTAATCTTACAAATGTATTGAGCATACTTGATAATAATAATTACACAATCGGGGGTACTGATGGTAAGTATGGCGGATTCGGAACTTCTTATCCTTTCACAAATGTTGCTACAACTTTGACAGCATGGAAAAATATGACCGGAAAAGATGTAAACTCTTTCTCTGTAACAACAAATCATATTAGTGATACTGATTTGCACTTAAATAGCAGTAGTGTTGGAAACTCCAGTCTTATGATTCCACGAATGAACCAAGTTCTATATGATTCCGATGGCGAACTACGCAAAAACTCGACATATGTAGGCGCTGATGAAGTTATCGCTTATTTGAACATGACTCAGGACAACACACTTACTCCTGGATACAATGTCTATTGTGTTGGCAACCCACTCACAATGACATTTGATTACAAATTAGAATTTGGTGATAAGATAACAAGAGATGGCTTATCAAGTGTTGATATTGTTTGGTTTAAAAATCATTATAGTATTAATGGTGCAAAATCTAAGAAATTGGAATTTGAATCGCTTCAAATGTCCGATTCTGCAACATATTATGCCAAAGCTAAGTTTATGGATGTTGAATTGATAACTAAATCACAACATGTTGTAGTCGAAACGCCTATCGCTTTTAATTTACAACCCAAAGATGAAGATGTCTGTTCTACTAGTCCACAATTGCTAATTAAAACCATTCCAACGGGTAATATTTATGGATATCAATGGGAATTTAAAAAATTAGGCACAAGCACATTTATCCCCATGCCTGGTGAAACAAGTCCCGTTGTACAACTTGATTTGAATAATCCTGAATCAGCTATCGGACATTACAGATTGCAAGTGAAGGGACCCGGGAATTGCGGACCTGAAATTGTCTATTCAAATATCAGTTTTGTTAATATTTCTGACCCGCTCGAAAATACTCAATTGCATTACGAAGGCGATTTGACTTACATTTGCAAAGATGAGAGTATTACTATTCATGCAACCGGTGACGGGACAATCTTCGGTTATCAATGGCAAAAGAGTAAGGGGACAGGATTTATTAACCTTAGTATTAACGAATATCCAACTGCCAATACTCCAACGCTTGTGATGACTAATATGAGTCCTGATGAATCTGCTGAATATCGTTGTATGATTTTAGGTAGCACTACATGCGGAACACCACTTGTTCCAACTCCTTCAACAACTGTCAAAGTATGGGACTTCTTCGTAATAGAAGAGCATCCGGCGAGCCAGGTTGTTTGTGCAGGTAACGAAGTTACACTCAAAGTTTTTGCCGAAGGAACAATTTATGGATTCCAATGGTTAAGAAATGGTAAAGAAATCAGTACAGAAGAGAATTTTTATGCTGACAAACGAGTTTTGATTATTCCGAATGTTGATTATGACAATTCCGGTATTTACCAATGTCGTTTGACTGTAGAAGATTGCTCCGGTAAGAAAATTGTGACTTCAAATCCTGCAGCAATTTATGTAGCAACACCAACTGAATTCACAAGAAAACCTAACACACAAGCCGTAATGCTTGGAAATTCTGTAAACTGGGTAGTAAGAGCACACGTCAACGGAGCTCCACCTGAATTCGAGCCTAAAGTCCAGTGGTTCAGAGGAAGCAAACAATTATTAGAATCTCCAAGATTCATTGGTACTAAATCTAACAGTCTGATAATAGCTGATATCCAAGATTCTGACTACGGCAATGATTATTGGGTTGTGGTTTATGGTCTGTGTGGAAATGATACAGTTCGGAACTTTGGACTTACCAAATCTGAATTTTCGATTACTAGTCAACCTATGAATGCTTCACCTTGTCAAAATGAGTTTGTAAGCTTTAGCGTATCGGCAAAATCTTCAATTGGCGAACCAATTTCGTACAGATGGTATAAAGACGGTGTCGCATTACTTGACAATGCTGATTACGTCG
>JAGXRP010000004.1 GCA_018335795.1 Desulfobulbaceae bacterium
ACATTATGTAATCATACAAACGACCCATAATGCCTTGACCTTGTCGCTCAATACCTATACTCTTTATACAAGCACCACAAGGCGGTTTGGTAAATACGCCTGAACATCTTTACCGACAGCCCACTTCTTACTTGTTCGTTTCTTGTGAGACCTCTGACTTTATCCATTTATTCGGGGTCAGCTCATTGCTGTTTCTGTCAAGTAAGTCTGTCATCTTTATCAAAGTTTTGTTACCATTTCAAAGAACTATTGTATCTTTGTACCCTGTGGTAACGCAGGACACACAACGAGCTACAACAGCGGGCTTATATTATAGCTCACTGAGGTGGATGTTTGAAGTTTAGTATTTATTTATATATTTGGTCACGGGTTGACACTTTTGTAGCAGTCAAATCGCCACTATACTAGCCCGCCACCGTCAGACTGTCTAAAAACCCCCATTAACAATTCCCCACCGAAGTCAAGCACACCTTTTTCCTGTTTTACTGGAGGAATCTATTGACCCCGATAATGAAGTTAGAATAATTGATGTTTTCGTTGATAGTTTGCCATTAAAAGACTATGGATTCAGGGTTGACTTTGACAATGGCAAAGAAGCCTTTGACAACTTCTTAGCATCCCTTTTTGCGTTTTTCCCCAATATTTTCAAACCCAGAAACGAATTTTAAGCCATTTGTACTCGGTTTTACTTTTTCAAAAATTCAATTTCCGGAATTCTAAAACTTTTCCAAAAATCAGTTATATTTAAGAAAAATATTGAAAATTAACGGAGGTTTTTAGACAGACTGCCGTTAGGCGAAAGCATAAAGAACACATTCACAGAATAATATAACTTTTGGTGAATACACTAATTAAAAGTTATTATCTTTGCAAGAAAAACAATGTACTCAAGATATCTTAGTGACAGGATAAAGAATCGAATAGATTCTGGCAAAGCGATTATTCTAATTGGTCCACGACAAGTGGGAAAAACAACTCTAATCGAATCAATCCTTGAGTCAAAAGATTATCTACTCCTTGACGGAGATGACCCTAAAACACGAACTTTATTAACAGAAGCGAATACAGAACAGATTCGAAGGATTTTATGGAATTATAAGTATGTCTTCATTGATGAAGCTCAAAGAATTGAGGGAATAGGGCTTACTATGAAAATAATAACAGATAGATTTAAAAACGTTCAATTGTTTGCAAGTGGTTCATCCTCTTTTGATTTGTCAAATAAAATAAATGAACCTTTAACCGGGAGAAAATGGGAATATCAGTTATTCCCAATTTCGTGGGAAGAATATGAAAACCACCACGGGTTTTTATACGCAGAGCAGAGTTTAGAGAACAGATTACTTTATGGATTTTACCCTGATGTATTAAATAACGTGGGAGATGAAGTTAGTATCCTAAGGAATTTAGTAAACAGCTATTTGTATAAAGACATACTTTCCTATGCAGACATACGAAAGCCAGAGGTTCTTGACAAGCTTGTTCAAGCTCTAGCTCTTCAGATTGGGAGTGAAGTGAACTATTCAGAATTAGCTCAAACTGTAAACGTGGATAAGAATACAGTTAGTAAATACATTGACATTTTAGAAAAAGGTTATATAATTTTTAAGTTGAATAGCTTTAGCCGAAACGTTAGGAATGAAATAAAAACAAATAAGAAGATTTATTTCTATGATAATGGGATAAGAAATATGGTTATAGGTAATTTCAATCCATTAGAACTAAGAATTGACAAAGGTGCTCTTTGGGAGAATTTTCTAATTTCAGAAAGGATTAAGCAGATAGAGTACAAACAAAGTCTTGCTCACACCTATTTCTGGAGAACGAAACAACAACAAGAAGTTGACTTCGTAGAGGAAAATGAAGGCAAAATTTTTGGTTTTGAATTTAAGTGGCGAAAAAAAAATAATCAAAAATTACCAAAAACATTTACTGAAACTTATAATGCGACCACAAAGATAATTGACAAAGAAAATTTTAGAGAATTTGTGATAATTGATTAATGCCAGCGCCTAACAAGGGGCGTATATAATGCTGGTATTTAGCGGATTAGGCCACTTCTCGTTTCAATCCAAAACCACGAGTCTGGAGGATGACAACAATCCAAGCTCCAGCACTTTATACACGATGTTATGCAATGGCAATTTTCATTGTTTTATGTTTTTTCTTCACTGTAGTAACCAATCAACAACATTTAATTTTTGAATACCATCAATGTTCGTATTATCAAAATCGAGTGTTAAAAGATATTTAGGATAATTGTCTTTAATGTTTTTAAATGCCGAAATCTCTCTCATAAATGTTTTTTCGTCATTAACTGTAAAAGCAACTTGATAATACTCTCGCTCATTATTTGGTTTTTGCACTACAAAATCAATTTCTTTATCGTTGTGCTTTCCGACATAAACCTTACCTCCACGTCTAAATAATTCGAAATAAACCACATTTTCAAGTTTATGTCCTAAATCAGCGTCGTGTTTATTGGTTGTTACAATATTTCTTAAACCCAAATCTACAACATAAAATTTTTCATTTGTTGTAAGCAGTTCCTTGCCTTTTATGTCGTAACGTGGGGCTGAATAAAGAATATAAGATTGAGTAAAATAATCCAAATACTTAATAATCGTGTTGTGTGATATCTTTTTTTGTGAGTTTTTATTTAGTTCTTCCGCAATATTTGTCGGAGAAACGTATGACCCTACCGAGTCAAATAAAAAACTAACAATACGATGCAGATTGTAAATATTTCTTAGTTTATAACGTTTGGCAATGTCTTTAATAATAACTGTGTCGTATATAGTTTGGAGGTAATCCTTTACCAAATCTTCGCTTTTTTGAGAAATAGTAACTGCTTCAGGAAAGCAACTGTCATTTATATATTTGCGAAAAAGACGGTCGGTGTTTTTTTCATCTTTATTCGCTAAAGCATATTCTTTGAAAGAATACGGTTGAATATTAATAGCTATGTATCTACCCGTTAAAAGTGTTGCTAACTCGCTTGATAGTAGATAAGCATTTGAGCCAGTTACGTATAAATCTATGTTCTTTTTTACAAATAAACTATTTATTAGCTTTTCAAAATCGTTAATCAGTTGTACTTCATCTAAAAAGACGTAATAGTTATTGTCTGTGTTTACGCTTTTTATAATTTCATCATATAATGTTGTCCAGTTCGTAAAGTTAATGTTTTCCCGTTCCTCAAAATTTAGAAAAACTATATTCCTCTGAGAAACGCCACTTGATAATAATTCTTCCTTATAAGCTTCTAATAGAGTTGATTTTCCACTCCGTCTTATCCCCGTAATGACTTTTATTATGTTCTGGTCTTTGAGTTGTCTTAACTTGCTTAAATATGTTTCTCGCTTTATCATTGTTTTTTTTCGCAAAGATATAACTTATTGACGAAAATGCAAGTATTCTTCATGTTTCGTCAATAGCACATATGCCAAAAACCGTTTTAAAAAACTAATTTGGAAATTATTACCTAATTAGCTAACTTTACTATATGACTAAAGAGAAATTTTTTATTACGACAATTACTATCTGGATTTTTACAATACGCTTAAGCCAGAAGTAAAGATTAAATTCAACTGGACACTTTAATTAATTGCAACGGTTGAGAGAATTCCAAAGAAATTCTTTGAGTATATTACAGGTTCTTCCGGAATTTGTGAAATTAGAGTTGAAGCAAGCTCAAATATTTACAGAGTTTTTTGCTTCTTTTATAAAGGACACCTTGTAATTCTTATTAATGGGTTTCAAAAAAAACTCAGAAAACACCTAAAAAAGAAATTGAATTAGCAGAAAAACTTAAAAAACAATACTTCAATAAACAAAAAAACAAATAAAAAACTGACTTCTTTCGAAGACCACCTAAATCAAGAATATGGTACTAGGGGGACAAATGAGAGAGAAAAGTTTGAAGAAGGATTTGGGAGACATTTGAAGCTAAGTATTGACTTTTCGTGAGTTGGCACATGTGCTAACAGCGGGCTTATATTATAGCTCTCTGACGTGCAGGTTTGAAGTTTAGAATAATTTGTTAAATAAAAATATTATAAATCCTAAATACGAAAACAATGATTAAAAAAACAACTATTAATAAATTGGCATATATTGTCTTTTTATTATTTGTTATGACATCCTGTGAGTATTTTAACAATGAAAAAGAACCTGATTTTCGGGATGACCTAACTGGCACATACATTTGTCTTGAAACCCATACTTATCCTACCACAGTTCCCGGTGATCCAATGATAAATTGGGTCACTGATACTATATAGGAAAATACAATTGTTACTGTAGATAAATATTGTCTCAACCCCCTATAAGTTGGACATAATTGTTAAAAGAGTTTAGGTTGTTATCGTTCATATTGTCCTTCATCTTCTGATCAGCAAAGGTAGCCGTATTTCCGAAAAAGTCAAGGGCAAGGCAAGCGTCCTGAAGGGCGGACGCCCTTGACTTTTCCTCCAATACTTGCGCTGCTTGTTGCTTATCAGAAGG
>JAGXRP010000005.1 GCA_018335795.1 Desulfobulbaceae bacterium
CAAAAAGAGCGTTGGTCCTGTTTTTATTCCGCCTGGACAACCTTGGAAGAACGGTTTTATCGAAAGCTTCCATGACAAATTCCGTGACGAATGTTTACAGCGCGAATGGTTTTCATCCCTGCTGGATGCCCAAGTTGTGATTGAAGACTGGCGACTGCACTATAATACCCAGCGACCGCATAGTTCTCTCAAGTACAAGACTCCGGCGGAATTCGCCGCCCAGTTCAACACCCAATTTCAACCTGCTCAGTCTCTCATTTCGACTGGACACAAAAACTAAAGCAGGTCACATGGTTTCGTCAGGTATACGGAATCCACCTGAAAGAACAATTAAAGGGGTATTGATGTATCCACCCAAAGGTCAACATTGGAAATACACGCAAGTAAAGATTGACCAAATGGAAAAAGATGGGCGCATAAGAATTTTAGCAGATAGGTCATATATTGACATTATGGGCAACCGAGTATACGGAGTTCCTGAATTCCTACAAAGTGAAGATGTTCCAGTTGATAATAGTTGGACTGACCTAAAAGGGTATAACTTTAACTCAACCTATCCAACAGAAAACCCTGAAGAATTACTGGAAAGGGTTGTTATGTCTGCCTCAAACGAAGGCGACTTAGTGATGGATTTCTTTGCTGGCTCTGGTTCTTTAGCGGCAGTTGCTGAAAAATTAAATCGCAAATGGATTGTTTGTGATATTGGCAAATTATCACTTTACACAATGCAAAAGCGAATGTTGAATATTGAGCGAAGTAAATCTTTTGAAAATCCGAAAAAGAATTATAAAAAAACAGCAAGAAGTTTTCAAACAGTAAACACAGGTCACTATGATTTAGAAAAAATCTTCAAACTTGAACAAGAAGAATATGGAAAATTCGTTATGAACTTGTTTGAAGTTGAGCCAAAAAATAAAACAATCGGCGGTATTCGCATTAATGGAGAACGGAAAGATGGCTATAACGTCATTATTTGGGAATATTGGAAATTCAAAGATGCGGCGGTAGACGAAGAATATTTGCATGATTTGCATAGCTATCTTGGAAACAAAGCGGGGAGGCGCATTTATATTATTGCACCCGCGTCGTATGTAGGTTTTATAAGTGACTATTACGAAATAGATAAAGTACGATATTACTTTCTGAAAGTTCCATACCAAGTTATTCGAGAATTACACAAGGTTCAATTCAAAAAATTTCGCCAGCCGCAAAGTAAGAACAATGTCAATGACTTGGAAGATGCGGTTGGTTTTCACTTCATGCGCCAGCCAGAAGTGAAAAGTAGTATTTCGGTGAACAATAAAGACGTCCAAGTTACCATCAAAAAATTTCTATCAGATTTTGCTGAAGATGAAACGGGTCAGGACATAGAGAATTTTGAAAGTCTCTCAATGGTCTTAGTTGACAAAGACTTCAACGGCAACGAATTTGACATGGATGAATACTATTTCGCAGATGATTTATTGCCCAAAAAGAAAAAGAAGGATGACGATGAAGAAGTCAAATCAAACCTAAAAGAAGAGTTGAAGCATTCAAAAGAAATCAAACTTCCTGCCATTCCGAAAAAAGAATGTGGAAAGCGGATGATGTTGATTTATGTAGATGTGTACGGAAACGAATTTAAAGAAGAATTCAAGGTGAAGTAGCCATGCAGGAAATTAAAACCTACAAAACAGCAGACCTTGTATTAGAAATCAACAAAAATTTCGACCCTGCGAAACTAAATCTAGCAACGTGGGATCGTTACCTAGACATTCTTTGTGGCGATAGGCAATTTCAAAAAGAATCCATTCAAAAGGCAATTATCTTTTTAGCGTCTGGGTTATACAAAGATATTCGGGATGTAGTGAGTGAAAATTTCAACAACCCCCGAAATACCGAAATGCGCAGTCGGTACAATACGATAGATGATTATTTTCATCAACTGCAATTGCCCAACAAGCTTTCCGCCACTGTTGATCTCGCGACAGGTACAGGAAAGAGCTATGTGATTTATGGAATTGCTCAAATCATGCTCGGCTTAGGTTTAGTAGATCGGGTCTTAGTTCTTTGTCCTTCTTTGACCATTGAAGATGGATTGATAGAAAAATTCAAATACCTAAGTCACGATACGGCTTTGTTGAAAGCCATTCCAGAAGAAAGTAAATCAAAAAATCCATCCATCAAAACCGCTGATGTTACCATCAAGACAGGTGATATTTGCGTTGAAAACATTCACGCTGTCTACGAAAAAACGGGGTCATCCATAAAGGATAGCTTTGCAGGCAATGGCGAGCGGACTTTGGTTTTAAATGACGAATGCCATCATATTTTCAATACCATTGAAGGCAGGAATAAAGAAAGCCAAAGCTTGAAGAAGTGGAAAGAGTTTTTACTGAGCACCGATTACAACTTCAAATACATTTTAGGTTTTACTGGTACGGCTTATATCAAAGATGAATATTTCAATGACGTCATTTATCGTTATTCCTTACGCCAAGCCGTAAATGACAGAATAGTGAAGATGGTTGATTATGTTAGCAAAAATGATGATGCTGATTCTGAAATCAAGTTTCAGGAAATTCATGACAACCATCGACTAAACGCAAATCAATATCGCAAAATTAAACCTTTGACAATCCTAGTTACAAAAGATATTACTGCCGCTAAACGGCTGGCGTCAGAGCTCTCCGAGTTTCTTGTGGAAAAAGAAGAATTAGGTGCTCAAGAGGTGGACGAAAAGGTATTAATTGTTACTTCGGCAAATGAACACAAAGCAAATATTCGCAAACTCAAGGAAGTTGACGATAAGACAAATAAAGTTGAATGGATTGTTTCTGTCTCAATGCTTACCGAAGGTTGGGACGTAAAGAACGTTTTTCAGATCGTTCCGTGGGAAGACCGAGCATTTAACTCAAAACTTCTGATTGCACAGGTTTTAGGGCGTGGTTTACGAATTCCTGTGCATTATCAAAGTCCACAACCTAAAGTAAGGGTTTTTAATCATGATGCCTGGAGTAGGAACATTCGTGGCTTGGTAGAAGAAATTCTTGAAATCGAAATGAAATTAGTTTCATCGCCTTTGACAATAGGCGATAGAGCCCTTCATCACTTTGAAGTTTACAACATTGACTATTCCAGAAATCCACAGGAGAAGTTTTCCGAGAGAAAGCATGATGAGTTTGATTACACAAAAGGTTATATAAAACTTCAATCGCAAATTGAAGATTTTGAGAAAGATACTGAATACACTAACTTGTTTGGTGTAAGTGAAAGTAAAAGCACCCTGATTCACTATGCCACATATACAGTTGACGAAATCGTCAATAAGATTTTTTCTGAATTGCGCTTGCGCGAGTGGGAAGGCAAAATATTGAAATTACCCACAGGGAATTACTCAAAAGAAAATTTGCCACCAAAAGAAGAAATCAGGAAAATCATTCGTCAATCAATGGAAGAAGTTGGCATCAAAGGCGATAGATTGACTGAAATTAACAAAATCAAAATTGAGAGTAGTTTTAATACCTTGTTGCGTAAAACTGGTAAAACAACCTTCTACGAAAGAAAAGCAAAAAAGCCTTTTGCGATCAGCACGCAAAATATTGATAAAGAGAGCATGGCTGTTGGAAATTTACGGCACAACGCTTCTGTATTTTTTTCGTCAGAATACGCAAAAGAGTTGGAAATTGAATTGAAAGAAATATTAAGCGCCGTTGATGAAGATGAAACATTTCCAAAGTATTCGGCTAAAGAAGTCAATGTATTCCTGCTAAAAACACCTCTTGATTTAGTTTTTGCTAGATATGAACCAGAGAGAAAGTTTATTGAACGACTTTGTAAAGCCGAAAATGCACAGATTGTTGATGCTTGGATCAAGAGTCGGGATATGGGTTTTTATTCGATTGAATATTCGATGACATCAAGTGCTGGCAAGCATTCAAAAACTCAAACCTTCAATCCTGATTTTTTTGTCAAAGTTACACAAGACAAAAAGACTCATTTTCTGGTGATTGAAATAAAAAGCGATGGTGATGTAACCAATGAGAACAAAGCAAAGTTGAAATATGCGAGACAGCATTTTGAAGATTTGAACAAAGAACTGTCAAAACATTCAATAAGCCAGATTTATCATTTCCATTTTCTTAGCCCAAACTCCTACGATGTGTTCTTTGACGCTCTTTCAAATGGCAATTTGTTGAAAGATAAATTCAGAAGCGATTTAGAGGACAAATTGGAAGAGGATGAACAGTAGTCAGCAGGCGAAGTAAGCACTTCGGAAGTTTTTTTAACCGTCCCCCAAGTGGCGGAGGGGAAGACTCCCTGACCGAGTGATGCGGTTGGGGAGTTTTGCCTGTATGATGAGTGTATGCCCCATCCGCTTCCCTATCGCGCAGGCGGGAGGGGTCCCGTCAGCACGCAGAAAGAGAGTCCGCTCATGAATATCAAAAAAGGCAATATGAAAGTGTTCAACATCATCATTATCGTGGTGCTTGCCGCCATGCTGGTGACCGTCTTCGGCGGGTTTCTGGTGCAGCAACAAAACAGCATCCCTCTCAGGGAGGAAGGGACAGCCAGGTATTTCAACCCCATGCAGTCCGAGTCCGCGCAAACGGGACCGACGGGCGCGCTGGTGCTGTCCGTGGGCATCTTTCTGCTTTCGGTCGGTTTTGTCGTCCTTGTGA
>JAGXRP010000006.1 GCA_018335795.1 Desulfobulbaceae bacterium
GATATCGCTTATATCAATTTCATCAATAATTTTATTTATTGTCCTAACAGGATGAGTTTCTTTAATCATTTCATCAAGAGATGGGGGAAGTAGAAACGCTTGTGATTGATTATAGTATTTAAACTTTGGTCTCATTGCATCGCTAACTTATTGTTGATTACAGCTGTTATGACGCCGATTTACACCTAGTATTTTCTCTTTTTTTTCCACAAAAATAACAAAAGTGGCTGCCCTTATGAGACAGCCTCCTTATGATTTCACTCAGCGGAGAGGGAGGGATTCGAACCCTCGGTACAGTTGCCCGTACAACGGTTTTCGAGACCGCCACATTCAACCACTCTGCCACCTCTCCAAAATGCCAATGCAAAAGTATGAAAATTTTGCCAAGCCAAAAAATTAAAAACTAATTTCGTCTGTTGATTCGACTAAATTGATGTAACTTTGGTATCTTTCTGCGTCTATATCGCCACGGTCCACAGCCGAAAGAACGGCGCAACCCGGCTCGTGCATGTGTGTACAAGGAGTGAATTTGCAATCGTGCATGAATTTTACGAAGTCACGAAAATATAAGGGCAGCTCATCCCTATTGACGTTCCATAAAGCGAATTCCCGAACTCCGGGCGAATCTATCAGCCGAGTAGTGTCGCTAAGTTTGAACATCCGCACTGCACTTGTTGTGTGCTGACCTTTGCCGGTTCGCTCGCTGATTTCAGCCACTTCTTGGACTTCCTGACCGACCAAATCATTGAGCAAAGTAGATTTCCCGACTCCTGATGGTCCAAAAAGCAAAGTCGTACTGTCCTCAACAAACTTGATTATCTCATTCAATCCGTCTTGGTTTTTTGCACTCACAAAGAATACTTCGATTCCCATTTTTGGATATGCTTCAAAATCTTCTTCAAATGCAGTAATGTCATCGAACAAATCCGTTTTGTTGACACATATTGCGGGCTGAATGTCACCAAATTCGGCTGCAAGCAAGACTCTATCTATAAATCTACGATTATAAATAGGGTCTGCTAAAGAGGATAAAATCAGCAATTTATCGCAATTTGCAGCTATAACATGTTCACGGTTCACTCTACCTGCTGCTTTCCTTGAGAAATAGGTCTCTCTTTGCTCAACTGCAACTATTCGCCCTGTAACCAAACCGGAATCTTCCGCAATTGAATTGCTTCGCAAGAACTGAATTTTGTCGCCTACAGCAACAAGATTTGACTGAGAATGAGGCGTTATAATTTTTCCGGAAACTTTGCAATCAATGTATTCCGCTTTTTTGTCTAAATCCGATTCAACGATAACGGTATTGCCAATTTGGGCAACAACGATACCAAGTTCTGAATTATCGGGCAACTCGCCTGTTTCACGCACTAATTTTCGCTTGGAAACCTTATGTTTCCTAATTGGTGAGCTTTTTGACAGCTCTTCATTTTCATCAAATTTCATACACAACTTTACTTTTTTTTTACAAACTGTGAAATTTTTTCCACACTTTATTTTGATATTTACAAAATTATACATAATTTTGCAGTAATTATATAAATGTTATAGGTTTTATGTTGAACTATCGGTGGACAATCAGACAAAATAATGATGAAGAGACTGTACAAAGAATAGCGAAATTTCTAAAAATACCCAAAAGCTTGGCTGAGGTGCTGGCATCGCGTGGTTTGACTGACCAAGATGATGCGGCAGGTTTTTTTAAGCCATCGTTGAACGAGTTGCATAATCCATTTATTATGGAGGATATGCAAAAGGCAGTTGATAGGATACTGCTTGCGATAAGAAGGCAGGAGTTAATCTGGGTACACGGAGATTACGATGTTGACGGTACAGCGAGTACATCAATGGTATGTCAGTTCCTTACGGAAATCGGAGGGCGTGTAGATTACTATATCCCCGACCGATTCGAGGATGGATACGGACTATCTAATAAGAGTATTGACCTCGGCATTAGCCGTGGCGCTTCTTTGTTGCTAACTGTTGACGTTGGAATTACATCATACGAACAAATCGAATACGCTACATCTTTAAATGTTGATACAATCATTTGCGACCATCATGAGCCCGGTCCGCAGATACCCAAAGTAGTAGCAATACTTGACCCATTAATGCCGGGTTGCCCTTATCCTTTTAAATCACTTTCTGCTTGTGGTGTGGCATTCAAGCTCGTCCAAGCTATATCGCATGAGTTAGGTATTAGCTCTAAAGCGATTGAATTTCTTGATTATGTAGCCATTTCATCCGCTGCCGATATGGTTCCGCTACTTGGCGAGAATCGCATTTTAGTCCACTATGGCTTAAAGTTACTCAATAGCAATCCTCGCCCAGGCTTGAAGGGCTTAATTCACTGTACAGGTCTTAAATTAGGGCATATTACCGCATCTAATATTGTTTATGCCATTGCTCCACTGATAAATGCAGCCGGCAGATTGGGCGATGCTAAACGTTCAGTAGAGATGATGATGCAGAAAGATGAAAACGTAGCATTCCGCATAGCGCAAATTCTCGAAGATGAAAATCGTAAACGCAGATTGTTTGACCAACATGCTTTTGAAGAAGCTATCCCAATCGCAGACGATTTAATCAAGACCACGGCTCCTCATTCATTAGTGATTTATGGCGATAAATGGCACGCAGGAGTAATCGGAATTGTAGCTTCGAGACTTGTGGATAGATACAATCTGCCGTCAATTTTACTTACTAATATTGACGGAGTAGCCAAAGGCTCTGCCCGTAGTATAAACGATTTTGATGTTCATACGGCACTAAAAATTTGCGAAGATTTGCTGCTCGAATTCGGTGGGCACAAACATGCCGCAGGATTATCACTAAAAGTTGAAAATGTACCTGAGTTTAGAAAACGATTTGACGATTTAGCTAAATTAAAAATAACGAAGGAAATGTTGACTCCTGAAATTTTGATTGATGCCGAATTGCAATTTAACGAACTCTCACCCTCATTTCTAAACACTTTAAATATTTTTGCTCCTTACGGATATGCTAATTACAAGCCCGTTTTTGTTTCAAAAGGAGTCAAATCCCAAAATGGAATTAAAATCATTGGTAATAGCAATATCAGATTTAGAGCGATACAAAATAATTTCGCTATTGATGCAATTGGGATTAATTTAGCAAAAAAAGTTAATTTGTGTAATAATGGCAAAACCTTTTCGATTGTTTATAGTTTGGAGTTTTCGAATTTTAGTGGAAATAAGACTCCACAATTAAATATCAAGGACATCAGACCGGATTTTAATTAGAAATGGTCCAACCTGAAAAATACTTTGAATTAATTAATTCTATAGCCGCTGACAGAAAATTAAATGATGCAAAGCGATTAAAGAAATTAGTTTCAATACTCAAATCTTATTATCGGGATATAGCTGATTTAACCAATCAAAGCTTCCCTAGTTCGTATGCAATCAATGCGTATATTCACGAGCGATTCAAATTTCCTACGAATTTGAAGAATTATTTCAATAAACTAATAATATTATCTAAAAACTCGAATAATTATGATATTAATGATATAATTGTCAATAATTGCATTCTTTTAGTAAACGACATTATTAATTATATTATTTCCGGTGAATTAATTGATTTTGACAATTCCGATTATGGCAAATACTTTAGTTCATTCAAATATAAGAAATCTGTTATATTAGATTTACATGATTTATTATTTGTACAAATCATTAAAAAGCATGAAGATTATTGCTTAATCGAATTTCAAGGTGATGATGATATTATAAGTATTACTTTTCACAAGCCATGGAACGATATTTATAAGTATGTTTCTAATGGAATCCATATAAACGCGATTGATGTAAACCAAGTTTCAGATTATAAGTTTGAATCAACATCTCGCTCTATCATTGTTCTCGAACCGGATTATTTAGTAGATGTCACGGAGCTTGCAAACAGCTTCCAATCATCAGGACCGGATTATTTTGTCAATTTCATCAAGAAAATCTCTGATTTCCCTAATAGTATTCATCTGCAAATTGGGAAAATAGTAAATACAATTTTTGACGAAATTATTCAAGAGCCAAATGCTGATTTTGACACACTTTTTGAAAAAGCACTAAAGTCTGACCCACTTTCGTTTTTCGACTTTTTTGAAAATAATAAAAAAGATTTCGGGTTTCTGAAGGAACAAATACAGAAAATAATTAATAATTTATCAGAAATATTGCCGAGAATTGAATACATTGACCCGATTGTAGAACCTTCATTTATATCTCCAATATATGGGTTACAGGGACGATTGGATATTGCAGAAATTAAAAACGAAGATTATTCCGAAGTGAATATACTCGAATTAAAATCAGGCAAACCACCCAACCAAAAGCTCACAATGCTCGGAGATGACGGCAAGTATATTCAGAGCGGAGTGTGGGTACAGCACCTAGCCCAAGTAACGGGTTATAATTTGCTTATTGACGAAATAAATAAGGAACGCTTTGGAGTTTCAGCAATTTTGTATGCTCAGGATTTGGACAATCCAATACGAAATGTGCCGAATACTTTTCATTTTAAGCGTTTATTAATTTCGCATCGTAATTTTGTTGTTGGTGCTGAATTTGCTCTTGCAGCAAGACGTTTCAAATTAATTGAGTCCAATTCCGAGCTTACTGAAAGTATTACAAATTTTATAACAAATGACTTGTTAACAAAATTTTATGTTTTATATAAAATGTCCTCCCCTATTTTACAAGAATGGTTTAAAGAACAAATATCATTCGTTTATCGTGAAATAATAACAGGTAAAACAGGTAATTATGGCTCTGATTCTTTTTTATCATATTCAAATTTATGGAAATTAAATAAATTTGATATAATATATAATAGTAATGTTTTGACAGAATTGAAGTTAAATTTGCAACAGAGCAATCCACAGCAATTACATTTGTATTTTGAGGTTGACAAAAATAATATGCAATATACATCGCTAAGGCAGGGAGATATTGTTGTATTATTTCATTATGACTCCACAGGAGAGTGTCATCCTCACAAAGACCAGTTGCTACGTGGTTCAATAATTTCAACCGGTGCAGATTATTTAATTATTTCTTTGCGAAACAAAACTTTGCCCAGAAATAGTCTCAATATAAATATAGAATGGGCAATTACATCTGATAGGCTCGAATCAACAAATAAATCAAACTTAAATTCGATTTATAAATTATTAAGTACAGATAAAAAGATCTCTGAATACATTTTAGGAATCCGAGAACCGGAATTTGATGAAAAGAAAATTGAGACAATATCTTACCTTAACACAAAGCAAAACGAAATATTCAAGAAATGCATCAATGCAAAAAATTATTTCATAATTCAAGGTCCACCCGGAACCGGAAAAACTTCTTATATGCTTCGCGCACTTGTTGATTATTTCGCAAATGTAGAGCAAAAATCAGTTTTGGTGTTGGCATACACAAATCGTGCGGTGGATGAAATTGAAAGTGTGATTTCATCAATCGAACCCGATATAAAATTCTTGAGATTAGGCTCGAAAGCATCCAAGAAAAAGTCCAACAGATTGGTTGGAGATTTGGCGGACAAAATCAGCTTGAAAGAGCTTTATAAAGAAGTCGTTGACTCAAATGTGTATATTTCGACAGTGGCTTCAGCACTGAGCAATGATTCGATTTTTGGTTTGAAATGTTTTGATATAATAATTACTGATGAAGCGTCGCAAATTCCGGAGTTCCAATTAGCCGGATTGTTAACTCGAGCCAAGAAATTTATTCTTATTGGCGATGAAAAGCAGCTTCCGGCAATTATCAACCAATCTCCTCAATATTATCATATTGAAAATGAATTACTTACTTCAATTTGTATGACAAATTTGTCAATCTCACTATTTGATAGATTATTGCGCGTTTGCAAGCTCAATGATTGGAATAAAGCATATGACACATTAATTTATCAAGCTCGAATGCACGAAGATATTCAGAAATATCCCAATATGTTTTTTTATAATAATTCATTACAAATATTCGGATTGAATCAAAAGGAAAAAATCAAGCATTTTTCCGCCAATTCGAGCAATCCGATTGAGAGAATTCTTGCCACAAAAAGATTCAGTTTCATTAATTGTATGCACGGCTTGGGATTCAAAGAGTCCGAGATTGAAGCTAAGATTGTGTTTGATATTTGCCGAACTATCAAACAGGCCGTCAAACATCATTTCAATAATGAGACTATTGGTGTAATCGCTCCATATCGAGTACAATGCTCATTGGTAAAGAGCTTCCTGAATGATGAATTCGGCGACACGGTGAATGTTGATACAGTCGAACGCTACCAAGGCAGTCAGCGCGAATTTATAATCATATCGTCTGCCACAAATTACGAGCAATTGCTTTCCTCAATGTCGAACATATCTTATTTCGATGACATTCTAATAGACCGCAAACTCAACGTCGCAATGACAAGAGCCAAATCACATTTCATTTTTATTGGCAATGCGAAAATCCTCCAAAACTCGCCAATTTATGCAAAGTTGCTCGACGAACTCCGAAATGAGCAGGCATATTTTGAAAGTAGTGATTTAATGTAGATTTTGATGAATTATTTGCAATTAAAACTATGCTATGACGCTAAAAATGCGTAAATTTGTAAGTTTGTATATGGACAATTATTATTAAATTATATATCATCATAAAATGTCACATTTGAATTACGAAACGATAGTACAGACCTTGTTAGAAGATGAGATGAAAAGCTCATACCTTGATTATTCAATGTCTGTAATAGTATCAAGAGCATTACCTGACGTAAGGGATGGCTTAAAACCTGTACACAGAAGAATTCTGTACGCAATGCAAGAATTAGGATTATTGCCCAACCGCGCCTACAAAAAATCAGCCAGACTTGTGGGTGAAGTGCTTGGTAAGTACCACCCTCACGGCGATTCATCAGTTTATGACGCAATGGTCAGACTAGCCCAAGATTGGAGCATGAGATACCCATTGGTTGACGGTCAGGGCAACTACGGCTCAGTTGACGGCGACCCTCCGGCGGCAATGCGTTACACAGAAACAAGATTAGCCCAAATTGCGAATCAAACACTTAGAGATATTGATAAAAATACTGTTGATTTTCAGCCCAACTTTGACGAATCTCTGAAAGAACCGACTGTGCTACCGACTGTACTGCCAACCTTGCTCATCAATGGTGCGAGTGGTATTGCTGTTGGTATGGCGACAAATATTCCGCCTCACAATTTGACCGAAATTGTCAACGGGCTCGTTGCATACATCGAAAACCGCGACATCACTATCGAGGAATTGATGGAATACGTTCCGGCACCAGATTTCCCGACAGGAGGTATAATCTATGGTTACGAAGGCGTTAGAGAAACTTATAGGGCAGGAAGAGGAAAAATCATTGTTAGAGCCAAAGTCGCATTTGAAGAAAATAAAACCGGCTCAAGACAATCTATCATCGTAACTGAGCTTCCTTACCAAGTAAATAAAGCAAGCTTGATTGAAAAAATCGCAGATTTGGTTCGTGCAAAAGTTTTGGAAGATATTTCCGGTTTGAATGATGAGTCCGACCGTGACGGTATGCGGATAGTCATAGATTTGAAACGTGATGGCAGCCCTGAAGTTGTGCTGAATAATTTATACAAGCACACCCAAATGCAAGTAACTTTCGGTTCAATCATGTTGTCACTCGTTAAGGGCAGACCCAGAGTATTGACACTCAGAGATATGATGAAATACTTCATAGAATTCAGAAATGAAGTTGTCATACGTAGAACAAGATTTGAATTAGACACAGCCGAAAAGCGTGCCCACATATTGGAAGGTTTCAAAATTGCTTTAGACAATATTGATGCCGTTATTAAATTGATTCGTGCGTCTCGCGATGCTGCTACTGCTTCTATAGGATTGCAAGAAACATTCGGACTTAGCGAAATTCAAGCAAAAGCAATCCTTGATATGCGTTTGCAAAGATTGACAGGACTTGAAAGAGATAAAATTGAGAAAGAATATCGCGAATTAATTCAATTAATCGAAAAATTAAAAGCGATATTGGCAAGCAATGAATTGCAAATGGAAATCATTAAAACCGAATTAATCGAAATTCGCGAAAAATTTGGTGATGCCCGCAGAACTGAAGTAGTTCGTGATGCAAAAGAATTCACAATCGAAGATATGATTGCCGATGAAGACGTCATAGTGACGATTTCGCATAAAGGATTCATCAAACGTACGCCATTGAGTAGCTACCGTCGCCAGAACAAAGGTGGCAGAGGCGCCAGCGGCTCAACGACTTATGATGATGACTTTATCGAATTTATTTATCAGGCTTCAACTCACCATTATTTGCTGTTTTTCACTGATGCCGGCAAAGTTTACCGAATCAAGGTGTATGATTTACCTGAAGGCAGTCGTACAGCAAAGGGAAGGTCACTTGCTAACGTAATCGCCAAAGAAGCAAATGAAAAAGTAACAGCTTTGATGCCCGTTAAGGAATTCGTTGATGATGAATTCGTAATTATGTGTACTCAAAAAGGTGTTATTAAGAAAACGGAATTATCCAAATTTGCAAACGTCCGCCAAAATGGAATTATTGCTATCGGATTAAATGATGACGATAAACTGATGACAGCAGGTATCAGCGATGGTAATGCAGATATAATTATCGGCACTCGCAATGGTATAGCGTGTAGATTCAGAGAATCTGATGTTCGGTCGATGGGGAGAACTGCGACTGGCGTTCGCGGAATATCACTTTCGAAAAATGATTCGGTCGTAGCAATGATTATTATCAAACGCCAAGACGCACAAGTAATGGTAGTCAGCGAAAATGGATATGGCAAGCGTACTCGTTTTGAAGATTTCCGTCTTACTCGTCGCGGTGCAAAAGGAGTGATTTCTATGAATGTAACACCAAAAACCGGAAAAGTTGTTGGGATATTACCCGCAATTGATAATGATGATTTGGTGGTTATGACAGTCAATGGTATTGTAATCAGACAAAGTATAAAAGCAATTCGAACTATCGGTAGGAATACACAAGGTGTTAGATTGATTAGATTGGACGAAGGAGACTCGATTGCAGATATTATCACTGTCGTTCATGATGATGACCAAGACCAACTAAATGGTAACATTATTGATGAACCTGAGCAAGACCAATTACTTTAAGAATTTTTAGACAAAATGCCTCGGAATTTTTTTGAATTACATAATTTGTAATAAAATACTTTCGGGGCATTTTTTTATTAACCTTTTTAGGTGATTATGATATACGTTATCGGAAATAAGATAAAAGCTGAAATGTCAGGATTTTGGAACGAGGGCACACCATATTCCAAAAGAAATATTTACAGCAAGCTGCCTAACGCTTTGCCACCGGTCAATTATGATGAGCATACTCTCAAACCGCATAGTCTGACTCATGCGGAATCGCCTTTGCATACAAATAATGACGGCAAACCACTTCATAGTTACATCGAGGACTCTCCTCATTTTTTCTTTGGTGAAGCTTTGGTGCTCAAATTTCGCAACGATTATGTTCGGATAGACGGCACTGAAAATACTTATATCAAAGTCATAAGTCGTAGCGAAATCGAAAGCAAAATTAATGAGATTTGCATCGGGAAATCAATTCCGCCTAAAATATTGCTTACAACCGAAAATTATCCCAAAAATGAAAACGGCTTTCATGCCGAAAATTACATACTTGTTTTAGATTTCGAAGCAGCCGAATATTTAATAAGTTTACCGGATTTTCATCTATTCGGGACAACATGGAAATCTACCGATTATCAGCCCAACTCACCGACTCGCCCTGTTCATGATACAATTTTCAAAAAAGCTGTTATATTCGAATTACTTAATCTATCAGTGGTTCCGGAGGGCACTTATTATTTCTCGGGGATGCCAATATATATCGAAAATTCAAATGAAAGTCCTGTGACACCAATTTTAATAGATAAAACTTATTTTGAAACGTCTTAATCTGTGATGGCAGATAAAAGTATAGATAAAAAACCTAAAGGGAAATTCGGTTCTTTCGTGAAACGATCGGTTCTGATTTTTTTGTTGTTCATAATAATAGTGCCTATAAGCATTATCACATTGTCGCAATTCGAATTTTTCCGTTCTTATGCCTTGAAAAGCATTTTGGGGTTTGTAAATGATGAATTGATAGCCGAAATTCATGCCAAAGACTTGAGAATCAGTCTCACAAAAGGATTGACTATTTATGATGTGTCACTTTATACAGATGGCGATACATTAGCATATATAGAAGAACTTAATCTCAAATTTGATATTTCGGATTTGCTCCAAAATAAAATTTCCGTAAATTATCTCAAGTTGACCAACCCAACAATCAAACTACTTCGCAATTCGAGGGATAGCCTATGGAATTATGACAAAATCGCCAAACCATCAGACACACCATCTGATACCACTCCGAGCGATTGGGTGATTAGTGTTGACAAATTAATCATGCAAAATGCTAATTTTACGATGTTTGATTCTACTTTGGCGAATAGTGACACGAAAAAGATTGACTTCAACCATATGACATACGAATCTTTGAATATGGAAGCAAGGGCGGAGGCTATTTTAGAAAAAAACTCTTTCCGATTGAAAATGAAATCAATGTCGGCAAAAGAATTATTTAGCGGATTTACTTTCGAAAATCTTGCTTTCGATGCAAAAGTTTCACCCAAGGAACTTACTATAGATAATTTGGATTTCAAATCATCCGAATATAAAATTGATGGTGATTTGAAAATGACAAATTATAATGTATTCGGTACCGAAGAGCCAATTCTGGATTCGGCACATTTCGATATTGATATTGAGGTTAATCAAATTGACCAAAGATTCATCGAATATTTTTCGGAAATGCCCATTACAATCACAGGCAAACAGGATATAAATATCGAATCAACGGGGAATTTGAACAACCTGAAAATCGCAAATTTGTATTATGACAATGGCGAATCAAATATCAAAGCAATTGGGTCTTTATATGGGTTGATAGACTCTGATAATTTCGCATACGAATTGAATCTTGACAATTCCATGATTCAAAGAGCCAATTTGATTCAGATGTTGCCCGAAATGGCTCTTTCCGAACTTCCACAATTTGGGATAGTCCAATTTGATGAGTTGTTTGTGAAAGGCAGTGCTGATAGCGTTTTTGCAAATATGAATCTTAAATCAAATTTAGGCAATGTGAAAGGTAGTGCAGGTGTGAAATTCAAAGGTATTTTGAACTATGATGCCAATGTACAATTTACTCATTTGGATTTAGCTAAAATATTGAAAAATAATCTATATAAGAGCGATTTGAACGGTAGTGCAGTATTGACCGGTAATGGGGCAGAAATTAAGACGATATTAATACATGGGGACGTGCTCCTTGATAAATCAAAATTCATGGACAATGACATTAAAGACCTTTCTTTGAAATTTAATGCAGACGGCAACAGTCAAATTGTTGTCGAAAATCTTGTTGCTAATTTGTATCGTAATTCGATTTCGACCGATGATTTCAGCCATTTTGATATTTTTGATGACAGCTATATGCAATTAGCAACTTCCGGTTCACTCGATTTATCAAATTTATCTAATCCTTCTTACAAATTAGATGCGAAATTTGAATCCATTAACTTCTCGAAATTATTGAAAAGCGAAACAATGCCGACTCATATTTCAGGAACTGCTACTATTGAAGGCATTGGCTTCCATCCCGATTCATTAGCCGGGAAATATAATATCCAATTAAATGAAATTCTTTTCACGGACAGAGCACTAATGCCATTCGGTATAGATTTGGAAATAAACAAATACGAAGACCGAAATGAGTTAGTACTGTATTCTGATTTCTTAGATGCAACATTTTCAGGGCAATATCATCTGGGCGAACTAATTGAAGTTTTAGCGTATCAAGGTACTTATCTTGGAGAATTTATTAACAACAAAATAATGTCATTAGACCCGGATTTGAGAAAGATCCAAGACACAACACAAACTTTTGAATTACAAAAATTCGCATCATTCCCAAATATAAATGGTAGATTTAATGCAATAATTAAGAACATTTCGCCGATAAACGCTTTTATGCAAGATATGAATATATTTACTGAAATGGATTTTGAAATGCAAGTAATATCATCGGATTCGACTTTGTCAGTTTTCATAGATACTATGAATATAGAATATTTGGACATTAATTTGCCAGAAACAAATATCAATCTGCGTGACATAGAAATGGAAGGGCGACTTGTTTCAATTTTAAAAGATTCTCTACCTGAGTTTGAGTTTTTTGAATTGTTTGCAGAACAGAAGGGTGTTAGTAAGATTAGTGATATGATAATTGACAGATTTAATACTGATTTAAGATTTGACGGTCAGAATCTAGACTTTAGAATTTTAACGGCAGTAAATGGTAATATGGGTTTTGTATCAAAAGGTAACATCGCAATTGCAAACGAGAGATTGAAATTTAGTATTGATTCACTTCAATTTTTTTATGAAAACAGCTTCTCATGGCATTCCAAGGAACCAATATTAATTGAAACATACGAAAATACCATTGATATTAAAAAGTTTGTACTAGGTCGTGGTGGGGCTGAACGTATTGAAATATCCGGTGCTAAAAAGGGTGATAATTTGGATAATCTTCAAGTTTCTGTATATAATTTTCCTGTCCAAGACATGATGATGTTTGCAGATGAAGACATGAAGAATCAATTTTCAACTTTGGTTTTCAATATAGATTCGATGCGAATTAATATTAGCAATGATGTTTTTCTACCTGTTATCAAAACCGAAATGTATAGTGACAGTATCTCTATAAATAGTCATTATATTGGTACTCTTAAAGGCAATTTCCTTCACGACAAAGATAATATCACAGGTACTGCACAATTATTCCATGAATTCGGCGATGAACCAATTGAATTAATGAATTTGCAAATTAATTATTTACCGATTTATATCGGACTTGATACATTAATAGCTGAAAAGCAAAAGAGTAAAAAGAGCGACATTGTGCTTACGACACAGTCGTTCCCGTTAGAATTTTTATCTCCATTTGTACCGGGATTGAGCGATATTCGGGGTAGAGCCGACATAAGTTTCAAACTTGGAGGAATATTGCACGAGAAGCCTGTTTACTCGGGTAAAATAAAGACCAAAGCAATCAGATTCAGACTTGATGCAACAAATATTGAATATTACGCAATAGCTGAGATTTACATTGATAATTCGCGAATTTCGATTGTTGATATGAAGTTACAAAACGTCAATTATGATGCGAGATTCGGAAGGCTCGGCAGAGCTGATGTACTAGGATTTGTTGATTTAGACGATAAATTTATGCCCAAAATGATGGATTTTTCGATAATTGCTGATAGATTACTTGTTCTTAACGAAAATTCATCTTTGGCAATGCCCGATTTGTACGGTGATTTCATTATTTCAACAGATGCTAACCCTATTCAATTTTCAGGGACATTGCAACAACCAAATCTGACGGGCGATATAAATGTCATGTCTGCAGAGCTTTCAATGCCATTATTAGAGAAAAAGCAAAAAGTCCGAACTCAATTGGAGTATGAAGTAATAGACAGCGTCCACAGAATACGCACAATTACAAGAACTGATACAGTTATAGAGGAAGAAAGTGAATATCAAAAAATTGGCTCGGTTTCAGAAAGGAATATTGCAGACTTAATTAATTATGATTTGCGAATAAAAATATTGGGTAAATTTACAGTACTGATGGATATGAATTTGTTGGGAGAATTGTATGCCGAAGTAGGAACACTCGAACGAAACACCCAATTATTATATCAAAAGCATAGAGATTCGGACGAAGCAAAGCTCTATGGCGACGTTCAGGTTAAAGAAAATTCCACATTAAAGTTTTTAAAACAATTCAAAACATCAGGAACAATTCAATTCCCTACAGGTTCAATTGATAATCCATCGCTAAATCTGGAAGCATCACATTCCGGAACCATGGTTCAGGATGGTGATAATCGCAGATTCGAGGTAAGGATGAAAATAACGGGTACAAAAGAACTTCCTATTCTCAAGTTTACATATTTCGTAGAAGGTGTTGAAGCGACCGGTTCTGAAGAACAAATCAATGAAAATGCTCTATTTTTGCTTGTAATGGGACGTACTAAGACCGGTACTGATGCGGCTTCCAACGATTTATTGACCGAAGGAGTGACTTCAAGTTTTACAAATTTCGCTAATAAGGCGTTAACTGAAATGTTAATGAATACAGGAGTTATCAAAAGTGCTGAGCTTAATTTTGCAGGTAATACTGCTAGTTTTGAGCAAGCAAATTTGAAAATATCAGGTCAAATTCTTGGCGGTATCAGCTGGACTATTGGCGGGACAATCGCAGATTTATCTTCAAATAACGAAATTTCGATTGATATTCCGGCATCCGAATTCCTTTCCAATCCCTTTTGGTCAAATTTTATATTACAAGTAACTAAGGCAACTGCTCAAAATGCGACATTCGTAAATCAAGATGCCAAAAACTGGGAAGTCAAAATCAAGTTCGGGAATAGTTGGTAAATCATCTGTATAACCAATCACAACTTCTTTCATTTTCAATCAGTTCCTGCAAATTAAATTCTAATAGATTAAAAAAATCCAATCCTGTTCGATATTCAATTTCACGCACACTTATGCAATAATCTGATAATTTTTGTGAAGTATTATTAGTTTGCTCGAAAACAAATGCAGCCACTAATAGAGAATCATTTGAGATGGGTGTAGTGATAATTTTCCAATATCCACTTGGTATTACGTGTTCTTCATCGGCGTGTGGCAAATTTGGCATTTTTCGCTCGTAAATTGGTCCTGTCATTACATAGATTTCCTTGTAAACAGCAACAATTCTACGTTCCAAATCCTCAAGATTTTTCCACAAACCTTGATTCAATTTTGAATTCTGTGGAGTTATATTAGATAAATAATTAGTTGTATGCCAATCACGATTCCCCTTGAAATTTGCCAATGGAGCTTGGTGCCCCCTGTCGGTTTTCAAAGCCGAATTTGCACCATCGTAATCATCAGGCTCTAGAGTTTCATTTTCTTCAAGCCAAGGGTCAGCTTTCCATACCCTTGAAGTTGAAACGTTGCCGCTAATTGTTGCAGAATCTAGATAATAGCACACCCAATCAGCGAATTTTGTCGAATCATTACTGCTAAGTGCATATGAGTCTCTTATTATTAAATCATTAGTAATAGGTGACCCTTTGGGATAGCCATAGATGAAATGCTTGCAATGAATTTCGTAATATTGTGATTTAACGGTTACAAAAGTCACTAAGAAAAAACAAGCAATTAAAAGCGTAAATTTTGACATTTGATTAGAGTTAAATTGAACAAAATTCATAGAGAAAAAAAATCGAAAAGTTTCCTATAGATACGATTTCACTTTACTATCAAAAAATAAACCGATATATTGCACTTGCATATTATGCAATTTACGAAAAAGTTTTATAAAAATTTGAAAATTGGAGAAGTAAGATGAAAACTTACAAAATAGCATGGTTACCGGGCGATGGTATCGGTATAGAAGTGTTAGAAGCCTCGAAAATTGTCTTAGACAAACTGAATTTTGCTGCAGAGTATATTCACGGTGATATTGGTTGGGAATTTTGGTGTACCGAAGGTGATGCACTTCCCAAACGTACGATTGATTTGCTCGGCAATGTCGATGCTGCAATGTTTGGAGCTATTACATCGAAACCGGTCAAAGAAGCCGAATACGAATTAGTTTCTGAGTTACGCAACAAAGGATTAGTTTACCGCTCGCCTATTGTCCGCATGAGACAGACTTTTGACTTGTATAATTGCTTCCGCCCTACGAAAGCATATAAAGGCAATCCACTGAATTTAAAAGATGATATTGACATCGTTGTCTTCCGCGAAAACACTGAGGATTTGTATGTAGGTGTCGAATTCAGCCCTGTACCGAAAGAACTTTCTGACACTTTGCAAAAATTGAGCAAACCATTTGCTACATTTGCTAATTTGAATGGTAACGATTATGCAATTTCATGTAAAATCAACACTATCAATGGTTGCGAAAAAATCATCCGAACAGCATTTGAATTTGCAAAAGAGCACGGACGTAAGAAAGTAACTGTCATTCATAAAGCAAATGTCGTTCGAGCAACTGATGGCTTATTCTTGGAAATCGGAAAACGAGTCGCTGCAGATTATCCCGAAATCCAATTTGACGAAGGCAACATAGACGCAATGACTATGTGGTTGCTAAAAAATCCAGAAAGATACGATGTGCTCGTTGCACCAAATCTTTACGGCGATATAATTTCGGACTTGTGTGCTCAAATGGTTGGCGGATTAGGTTTTGCTTGTTCTGGAAATATCGGAAAAAAATTAGCAGTTTTCGAACCAACTCACGGTTCAGCTCCAAAATATGCCGGACAATATAAAGTAAATCCTATTGCTACAATTTTAGCGACTAAACTTATGCTTGATTGGCTTGGTGAAAAGGAAATGGCATTAAAAGTTGAAAAAGCAGTGGCTCAGGTTGTCGAAGAAGGAAAAGTACGTACTTATGATATGGGTGGAAATGCAAGTACTTTAGAAATGGCTCAAGCCATAGCTGATTGCATCTAATTTGCTTATTTTACAAAAAAAAAGTGTCATTCTGAGCAATCGAAATGACACTTTTTTTTTAAATACCGTTTATTTTTTCTTGCCTTTGGCACCGATAGTTTGGACTGGTTTGCCAATATCAGAAGCACCTGCAATACTTTGAATTACACCTTTTTGCTTTCCGGTAATGATTCCGGCTTTCACCATATCATTTGTTAAATGAGCAATACAGCTAACAAATTTGCCATGATTGTTGTAATTTTCTTCAAGACATGCCAAAATTGAGCAGCTAATTGGCTCACCGTTGACAAGAACTTCACTTAAATCTATACCAAGTGCAGCCTCAACATCAGCCATGAATGTATTCCATTGTTCGTTTTCAGTAGTGCAAGGGTCTTCAGGCACGATTTCTTCTTCGTCGTCGCCCCATTCATCATCGCCATCATAGACTACTGGCGGTCTGTCATTGTTATCTTGCCATTTAGTTGAGTTTTGTTCGCAACCGGAAAACACAAAAGCAAGAACTAATAAGATTAAAAGTAAATATTTCATAAAACACCTTTTATAAAATGATAAAATGTTCGATACTAATATAAGCAATATTCTTTAAATTGAATCAGTATAAATACTTAAGATAGCTTTTATTCCTTTGCGGAATATTTTTCGAGCATGTATTCAGCAACTGCTTTGGCTTCCTGAGGGGTCAAGCCTTGGTTTGGCATTGGGGGCCATTTCGGATTCACCGGCTTTGGATTTTGGATAAATTGCATTAAGGCTGTTAATGGGTCAGCTTGGTCTAAATATTTCTGCATTATATTTTTATGAGCCGGCGCTGTAGGAGCATCTTCGTCACGATGACAAGCGGCACATCTTCCGGTATAAATCTCGCCACCATTAATCGGAGCAGCTTCAATTCCAAGACTTGCCAGGAACTCTTCTTTATGAACCTTATACTCTTTGTCAAGCACAAGAACATGTGCTCTATTGCCCACGCTGAATGCAGCTTTATCAATAAATGCCATTAATGCAAAGACGATGATAAAAGAGTAGAAAGCGTATCTGATATAGCTGTTTTTGTTGTCCTTTATGACTAAATAAACTTGTTGGAGTATTACTAACATTAGTAAAAGACTCAATGTAACAGCAGCAAAAATCTGTGGATTAAGCGATGTCTTTGGTATAATGAACAATGAAAGAACAATGAAAATTGGTAAAAACAATCCGGATGCCAATGCCAACCATAGATTTATTTTTTTGGCAAATTCTGAATATTCCTCTGTATAATTTTTTCTTTCAGCATCCCAATATAAATTTCTGAATACAAATGATACTGCTGTAAAAGCTAATGCTGCAGTTATGAATTGTAAAAATTTCAGAATTGATGCTGCTGAGAATAGCACTGTTAAAACGTTTCCATGCCACCATGAATCCGGATTCATAGCAAAAGTCACTGTGCCTACAAATATCCACATACTAATGAACATCAATATAACAGACCAAGTGCCGGTCATTCCTTTTGTGGCGTTTGTTGAATCATTCAAAGTTTCAATTTCGGCAGATACTTCTTCGCTATCAGTAACTTTATTTTTCAGAGCTGACAATAATTGGCTCAAATGTAAAGATTTTTTATATTTATGAACCAGTAATACCGATACAAGATAAAACAGAAATGCCAATGTGAGATAACTAACTATTGCGACAGGTTGCTTATGAAGCAATTGAGTATAAATAAATATGATAGATAAGAACGGAACAATTCCGAGACCGAAGGAATATATCCAGCTATCGGTTATCAAATCTGCATAATCCCGCGATAATTTCGCATTATTATCTGTTACTTTTTTACTCTTGTTACGGAAATATACCGACAATGACATACTGCCAAATAAGACTCCCGAATAAGCAAGAAAAATTGTCAACCCGAGAATCAGAAAATAATTTAATAGATTCAAATTATAATCGGGTTGCGGTATAACAAGTTTGTCTAAAAATTCCATTTTATCAGCCTCGAATTAGATTTTCAATTAATGAATTTATCAACTGAAAGTAAAACAACTACAAATAATACGTAAACATTTATATCAACAAAAGCAAGTTTCAAATTGAATTGTTTTTCCAATTTAACAACAAGAGAACGAGTTCTCCAAAGCAAAATTCCACCTGCCAAAAGCAAAAGCAAATTAGTAAATATACTATGAGTAACTCCGAAAAAAGGAATCATCATACACGAAGCAGCCAAAGCACCAATCCAAACGAAAGTAATTCTCTTAAGTTGTTCGTTAGAAAAATATCTCGATGGAGTCGGGAATCCGGCTCGGCGATAATCATTATCATAAATGAGCATCAAAAACCAAAAATGAGGTATTTGCCAAACAAAGAAAAATACTGCCAAAGACATCAGCTTCGGGTCAACAATATCTCCGCCTGCTGCAACCCAACCAATTGCAGGAGGCAATGCTCCGACAATCGAACCCGGGAAAATAGCAAATGCAGTGAGCTTTTTGAGCGGTGTGTACATTAAATTGTAAGAAACGAGTGCCGCTATGCCGAGAAGAGTCGCAAGCGGATTTGTAAATATAATCAAAATCATTAATCCAAAAACAACCATAGCAGAAGCCCATAAGGCGGATTCGCTGATGCTCATTTTGTGCTGTGGCAATGGACGATTCTTTGTCCTTACCATCAAAGCATCTGTTTCAACTTCTTGGATATGGTTAAATGATGATGAGCCACAAGAAAGTATGAAAATGCCGAGCAAGGTCATTAGCATTTCAAATCCTACCGAACCACCTGCAAGAATATAACCCACTGTACCTGAAATAGCAACAAAAAAAGTTATTTTGACTTTGCTCAATTCGGCAAGAATCTCGAGTTTAGACCTAATCATCCCGCTTGTATATTTTATAGTATCGCTATACATTGATTTTCATTTAATTATTATATACTACTCCAAAATGGCTTCTGTTTTCACAGAATCTTTAGGTAAAGTTTTAGTTTCATCTTTCTTCCCTTCTTCGGGCATACCAATTTTAAGCCATTTGTCGAATTCGCTATCTTCGAGAACATGCAATTTAGTGTACATTCTGGAATGGTTCAAACCGCAATATTCGGCACAAGCTACATCAAATGAGCCGGTTTTAGAAGGTTCGAGCACAATGAAAGTGCTTTTACCACCTACAAGGTCTTCTTTGAGCCTGAAAGCAGGAATATAGAAACTATGCAATACGTCTCTCGAAGTCATTACAAGTTTAGTTTTTTGACCCAAAGGAATGTACAAAGTGTCGTTTTTTTTGCCATTAGGATATTCAAAATTCCATCCCCACATAAAACCATATACTTTAACTTCGTAAGCACCCTCAGAATCTGCACGAAGCCTTTGAAAGCCTTCGTAACCATACCAAAACATTACCATAACAATAATTGTGGGTATTACAATCCAAATGATTTCGAGAATTACGTTCCCATGAATTTGTTTTGCTACAGGATTTCTTTTTCTGCTGTACCTAAAAACAAAATAAATCATGGCTATGGTAATGCCTAAGAGTAGGACAACTGAAATGCCTACAATCAAAAGCATTACAAAATCTACATTTTGAGCATAATCTGATGCTGTTTCAAACATGTTTTGTTCCTTATCTTAAGAATACGTCAAATCCTGTCAAAACAAAAACCACTAAAAGAACCAAAATCACTCCAACCAAAAACAACTTGAATAACAAATCTTCAAACTTAATGTGCATGAAGTAGTTAATAACAAAAGCAGATTTGATGGCAGCAATAAACATTGCAACTAAAAGCGTGTAATTACCCAAATCAATCCCGGCGACTGCGATTGTGATTACAGTCAACGAAAGTAGTGTAATCCAAATCATTATATTGATTCCATATCTTGGGTCGTGAGCGTGAGCTATTTTTCCGTCATTTGTATCAGTATGTGACATTTCTACCTCTTAATGCAATAAATAAAACAGTGGAAAAAGGAAAATCCAAATTAAGTCAACAAGATGCCAATATAGTCCTCCGTTTTCGAGAAGAACAAACCTATCGGGGCTGACTTTACCTTTAACAATAAATACTAAAATGAAAGTAAGAATTATCATACCGATAATAACGTGAAGTCCGTGCAATCCTGTCATAGAAAAATATAGTCCATAAAAAATCTTCTCACCTTGAGTTTTGAGAGCTAACTCTTCACCACCGGGGAAAATCCCGTGTGAAAACTTATCAGACCACTCGAAATACTTAACTACAAGGAATCCAAATGCAAAGCTTATCGTCGTAATTAGCCAATAAATTGATGCTTTGATTTTGCGACGTTGCAATGCAATTATAGACAATACCATTGTTAAACTACTCGTAAGTAGTATAATAGTATTTAAGCCTCCCATCCATATCTTTAGGCTTTTTGCCGAAAGTTGGAATTCAGGGAAATACTCAAATCTATAAGCCATGTAGAGCAAGAAAAGTCCGCCGAACAAAAGAAGTTCGGTAAAAAGGAACAACCACATACCAAGCTTCGAGCCATAATCGTCTCTCAAGTCGTGAACATGTTCGTGTCCGTGTTCCTCTTCATGTGCTACATTTGTAGAGCTATTAGTTGACATTATTCGTTACCTCATCATAATGTTCGTATTCGTAAGGACCATATTTAACAGTTGGGATTTTCTTGAAATTCAATAATGGAGGTGGTGATGGCACAGTCCATTCTAAGGTCATTCCACCCCATGGATTATTTCCGGATTTCTTGCCATTTTTCAATCCAAGGAATAAATTGATAAACATAAGCAATATACCGGCTATCATCACCCATGAACCAACAGTCGCAAATTGGTGCATTCCTTGAAATTCGGGTAAATAATCATAATACCTTCGAGGCATTCCTAAGTAACCAAGTATAAAAAACGTGAAATATAACATATTGAATCCAACTACCATTATTGCAAGAGCAATGTTCGCAATTTTAGTGTTATACATTTTGCCAAACATTTTTGGGAACCAATAATGCAATGCTGCAAAGAAAATAAATATCGTTCCGCCAAACATAACATAATGGAAATGGGCTACGACGAAATATGTATCATGCAAATGGACATCTGTTGCTAATGACCCAAGAACTAACCCTGTCAGACCACCAATTGAAAATAAGAAAATGAATGCCATCACATAAAGAAAAGGTGTTTCAGCTTTAATCGAGCCTTTGTACATTGTGGCAACCCAATTGAATATCTTAACGCCCGAAGGCAGTGCCACAATGAATGTCAGGAAAGAGTAAACCCATCGTGATTCGTCACTCATTCCGGATGTGAACATATGATGTCCCCATACCAGAGTACCGACAAAAGCAATAGCAATAGATGATACTGCGATTGCACCATAGCCAAATATTGTTTTACGTGCAAAGGTTGGAATAATTTCCGAAACAACACCCATCGCCGGCAAAATCATAATATATACAGCCGGATGGGAGTAAATCCAGAATAAGTGTTGAAACAAAATCGGGTCGCCACCCATAGCAGGGTCGAACAATCCAACGCCGAATAATCTTTCTACAACAACCAATAAAATTGTAATTCCAATAATCGGAGTACCAATAATTTGAATCCAAGCTGTTGAATACAAAGCCCAAATAAAGAGTGGTAATTTGAAGAAAGTCATTCCGGGAGCTCTTAATCTATGAACAGTCGTAACAAAATTCACGCCTGTAAGAATCGAAGAGAAGCCAAGAATAAATGCAGCCATAAGCGGCATAATTACTTCAGTTCCGGTTCGTAAGCTGTAAGGTGCGTAAAAAGTCCAGCCTGTATCAATAGGTCCGCCACTCAAAAAGAGCGAAGCAACTGCCAATAATCCGCCGATTGTATATAGATACCACGAAAAAAGATTCAGTCGCGGGAATGACACGTCCTCTGCCCCAATCTGAATCGGTAGGAAAAAGTTGCCAAATCCGGCAGGGATACCCGGAATAATTACCAAAAATATCATTATAATGCCATGCAATGTAAACAGAGCATTATATGTTTGTGGTCCCATAATGTCTTGCCCGGGATTCCATAATTCGAGTCGCATGAAGAAACCAAGAGTCATGCCGACAAGGAAAAATGTCACCATCGAGCCAAGATACAAAAGACCTATTCTTTTGTGGTCAACGGAAAGCAACCAACCCAGAATACCGGTATGCTTCCCTTTGTACTGATAAAAATTTACATAATCACCGTTGGTGCTTACTGTAGAATCAGACATTCTCTTCTCCTTTACTTACTTTTTTTGTTCTTCCTTTTACTAATAAAACTACGAAGAAAATACCTACCCCAAGAAAAATCACAGTACCGGCAACTTTGTTAAAATTGAAGACGTAGGTCCTACCCTCAGGGTCATAGCTGAAGCAATACGCAAGCATCTTAGAAATCGGTGGGGCTGAAATGCCCTTTGATGCTTCGACAACAGCCAATTTGAAATCAAATGGTGAGTACTCTGTACCCAATAAATATCGAGTAATTTTGCCATCAGGTGCAATCATTATTAATGCTCCTGCATGAACGAAATCATCCTCTCCGTCGGGTTTATATCTAAAACCTACTGCATCTGTTATTTTGGCGATATTAGTGCTGTCTCCGGCCATAAAGATCCAATCATCCGGTGAAATTGGACGAGTCATCCCCGATATATAATTTGTTTTCCATTTTTTGGCGACCTCGTGATTTTCACGGGGGTCAAAACTAATTGTCAAAACTTTGTAATCTTTGCCGGGTTCAATAGAAGCTTTATCAATGACTTCGCCGAGACTATTGAGTAGGGGGCTACAAATCCCCGGGCAATGATAATAAACTAAGGCAAGAACTACGGGTTTGTCTATCATTTCTTTCAAAGTTCGCTTGTATCCTTCCGAATCAACAAACTCCAAATCCAATGGTAGATAAGTGCCGAGTTTCTTTTCGTGCTCTATACCCACTTCAACTTTGTCTTCTACTGCAGAAGTCAAGCCCAAAGGCAATATAGATATTAAAAATGCTAAAAAATATTTCATGATTGTGACTGTAGATTAAGCCTATTATGGGCGTTTAACAAGAATGAATGCAATGTCGTAAGTTCGTCTTTAGTCAGTCTCAATGTTATTGCTTTGAAACCATTATTGTTAATGGTAGAAGCTATTTCGTTGATGAAAGCATTAGTCCCGCTTTGCCAATTTTTACCATTAACAAGTGTTATAGATGCTTTATCGGTATTGGATATTACTTTATCCAACAAAACAGCAATATCGCCTTCAACAGTATTTAATTCCTTAGTAAATTGTTCAATTTTAGTCTTATTGTTACTATATTCCTCGGTCATTTTGTTCATTGCCATCGAAACAGAAATTTGATTTGATGTAACTTTTCCTTCGGAAAGCGAATAAGTCAAATCTAAAGTTTCCAAATCTGAATCGGAATCTTTGGGAAAATCAGGCATCAATGAGTGCATATAATGAATTAGAGCAAACCTATCAACTACGTTTAAATAGTTATAAGCTACCATCCCTGAACCGGGAATTCCTTCTTCTAAAGTCTTCCACATTTCCGAAAGTTTGGCGCCATTTTTCCATCCATCCAATTCCGTAAAATTACGGGGTTTCGGATTCAATCCTGAGCCTGCAATTCCATCACCTTTGCCTTCGTTGCCGTGGCATGAAGAGCAATTTGCTTTGTATAATTCGGCTCCTTTGGCAATCATTTCGGCATTAGGCACACTGATTTCCTTAACATTTACTCCTTCCATCATCGCTCCTTTTTGCATAGGAATTTCAGGAGCAACTGTATCGCGAGCAAGCAGCTGTTTTTGTTGAGTATTTAAGATTGCATGGTCAAGATTGAATACCCAATACATTCCGACGACAATAATCAGCATAATTAAATAAGGATAAACAACAGCAAATAATCTTAATGGATTTTTCAAGAAATCCTTGTAATCTATCTCATCTTCGGGTCTGAATTTATTTTCCATTTTTTATTTCCTAATTAATTAAAGATGAAATTCCAAACCTTTTCTGAATTTCGGGTCGCCAATTGGCATGAGATTCTTTTTACCCGCAACAAGGCTGAATACAACTATTATTACACCAAGCACCAAAATCGGCACTGTAAACTCAAACCAGCTATAAACCGGTGCGTGAAGTTCAGTTTTCTTAGTATATTCGGGCATAATCACCCAATATAAATCATAATAATGAGCAATGAATACCCAAACGGCTATGATTTTCAGTCGGAATGGATTACTCTTTGATGGTCTGGTGACAAGCGCCATATAAGGAATTAAAAATCTGATAAAAATCAAACCGAGCGAGATTGTCATCCATCCTTCTCCACCTCTTTGCATATACCACATAGTTTCGTCTGGAATATTTGCGTACCAAATTAACATGAATTGGCTAAACGCAATATAAGCCCAAAAGTTTGTGAAAGCGAACATCAATGCGCCAAAGTTATAAAAATGGTCTTCAGTCAAATATTTGCTAATATATCCATTTTCGGCTAATGTTATAGCAATGAATGTCAATACGGCAAGTGCTGTTAGCACAGAGCCTGCAAAATAATAAACACCAAAAATTGTCGAGAACCACTTTGGCTCCAAGCTCATCAACCAATCCATAGCCACAACGGTAATCAAAATGGCAAAAATTGGCATAAAGATAGCCGAAATCTTAGTTGACCATTTTTTTGTATCGGCTTTGCCCGTTTTGTCCTGTCTTAACGAACGACCTACAAGTAGGAAGTAGAATAAAAACATAACTAAAAAGACAAATATATTTCTTATCACAAAAAAAGACTCATTCAAATACGGAGACTTGTTCTTAACATATTTGTCGGAATCCAAAATCACAGGATTGAGCCAAGAAAATACTTGGTCGAGATTCAGAAACAAAGGCAATGCAATTAAAGGAGTTGCAAACAATACCGCTGCTAATATTTCTGACAATCTTCGGAAAGGAACGCTCCAATCCGAACCTACGATGTGCTCAAGAGCAATAAGGAACAGCGAACCAAATCCAATGCTAAACACCCACATCAACACAATAATCAAATTGTAAGAAGCGCGAACATTGTCGGTAGAAAAAGCTAAAAATGTCAGTACAACACCAATCAATAATAATGACCAGCCCAACAATGGGAGTTTAGTCGGGAGTGGTTTTCTTTCGTATAAAACTATGTTATCATTACTCATTGTAAATCACCCTCCTGAGCATTCAAGGCTCTTTGTAAAGCTCTGACATAAAGTATGACTTGCCATTTTTCTTCTTGGGTTAATTGTTTGTCGTAAGAAGGCATAGTATTTTGCCCTACTGTTATAATATGATACAGATGCCCGTCTGACCATTCACGTACTTTATCAGTATGCAAGCTCGGTGGATTAGGAAATTGTCCATTTAATCGTGCAACACCGTTACCATGATAATCGTGACAAGGACTACAGAAAGTATTATATTTTCGTTTTCCGTTTTCAAGATTTACATCGCTAAATTCCAACGGATTTACAAGGACTCGTGATGCAAGCTCGACACTATCCGGATAGGGATATGGTTTGAAACCTCGAGCAACAGTACCTTCGACCGGTAGCCTCATCGAAAATCCATCATCAAAAAATGTGGATACTTTCATCGCTGTAATTTTTTGTTGGTCCATCATCCAATTGAATGGTTGCATGAACATCAATTTATTCAGTGAGAAATATGTAATCGTAATTACTAAAACTGATATAACTGCTAATCCTGTCAAAAATTTCGGTTCCAATAAAGTCAATTTTGAATTGATTTCATCATTATCGTAATAAATCGCTTCTACATTTGTACCGCCAATTTTGGAAAGAAAGTCTTTAACCTTTTCAAAATCAAAATTTGGGTCAGCAGCTTCGATAGTTAAACCATATTTATCCGAAGATACTTGTTTCATATATTCAGTATCATGTAGTGGATGACTGTTATTCGGGAATTTGAAGAAAATAACAATCATAGATACTACTGTTGCAACAGATGCAAGAAGAACAGTTATTTCAAAAGTAACCGGAACAAATGCCGGCAACGGGAAAGTAGGTTTGCCGCCAATATTGAGTGGATAATCTACCGTCATAGTCCAATACATCAGCAATAATCCAAGTGTAGCGCCAATTACTCCAAGCGCGAAAGCAAAGTAGCCCAAAGGAGAACGCTTCAATTTCATCGCTTGGTCCATTCCGTGAACCGGATATGGAGTATGCACATCGAATTTCTTATACCCTGCCTTGACGACAGCTTTTGCAGCTTTGATAATATCGTCCGGAGTATGGAAAATTGCAGTTACCGAATGTAATATTTTATTATCCATTATGCTCGTCCTCCTCGTGATGACCTAATTTATGTCGAGTAGGTTGAGAACCGGCAACAACACTTTTTACTTCAGCGATTGATATAACGGGCATAGTTCGTGTGAATAATAGTAATAATGTAAAGAAGAATCCAAAGCTTCCGATTAATAAGCCTATATCATAGATTGTTGGGACGTAATATGCCCAACTCGATGGCAAATAATCGCGAGAAAGTGAGGTAACTGTAATTACGAATCTCTCGAACCACATGCCAACATTGACTAACACTGCAACAACAAACATGAAAGGAATATTTCTTCTTAGTTTCTTTATCCAGAAAAATTGCGGGAATATAACGTTGCAGCTCACCATAATCCAATAAGCCCAAGTATAAGGTCCGAAGGCTCTATTCAAAAAGGCGAATGATTCAACTTCGTGACCGCTATACCAAGCAATGAAAAATTCCATACCATAAGCATAGCCGACCATCATACCTGTGACGATGATGACTTTGTTCATTTTTTCGAGTGTATCAAGCGTAACGATATGTTCCATATTGAATACTTTACGAATGATAATCAAAGCATTTTGAACCATTGCAAAGCCTGAAAATACCGCACCCGCAACGAAATAAGGCGGGAATATAGTTGTATGCCAACCCGGTACAATCGAAACCGCAAAGTCGAATGATACAATCGTATGAACCGAGAGTACAAGTGGCGTCGCAAATCCGGCAAGCACCAGATACATCATTTCGTAATGTGACCAATGACGATTTGAAAATCTCCAACCTAAAGATAAAACTGAGTAAATTGTCTTTTTAACTTTTGAAACTATAGTGCTGTTTTTGAGTCTGTCTCGCATTGTAGCGAAATCAGGAACCAAACCCATATACCAAAAGACAAATGAAACAGTAAAATAAGTTGAAACAGCAAAAACGTCCCATAACAATGGTGAAGTGAAATTCACCCACAAATTATGTTGGTTGGGGTGTGGCATCAAATAGCCATCTAACCAAGGGCGTCCAACGTGAATTAATGGGAAAAGCCCTGCTGTCATGACCGCAAAAATCGTCATGCCCTCGGCAAATCGTGCTATACCTGTTCTCCATTTTTGACGAAAGAGGAACAAAATTGCAGAAATAAGCGTACCGGCATGACCGATACCCACCCAAAATACGAAATTGATGATAGCGAAGCCCCAACCTACGGGATTGTTTACACCCCATAGACCTAAACCCCTATAAAATGCCATACCTAATGATATAACACCAATCAAAAGCAAAGTGAGAGTGAAGCCGATTGCAATATAAAACTTAATATTCGGCATCTCATCCATTGGCTTGATGATGGTAGCATCAATCTCTTTGAGTGTAGGCTTACCTTCTATTACAGAAACTTCATGAGTAATATCAGTGGCCACTGTGTGTATCCTCCATGTTTGTGTTCCTCAATCTTGAAATGTAAGTAACGTTGGGTTTGACCATTATCGTTTCGAGTACGTGGTAGCCCAAACTGTGATTGCGTAATTTCGATACTTTTGAATTCGGATCATTCATATCTCCGAACATAATTGCATCTGACGGGCATGCTTCTTGACAAGCTGTCACTACGTCAGAGCCTTGAATTTTCTTGCCCTTAATATTTGCAGCCGAACGAGCTTCTTCGATTCTTTGAGTGCAGAACGTACATTTTTCCATTACACCACGCGAGCGGACAGTCACTTCGGGATTATTTAATAATTCAAGTGTATCCATGCGATAGTAGCCGTCTTTAAAATCGTTACGGAAATCAAAGAAATTATACCGTCTTACTTTATATGGGCAGTTGTTGGCACAATATCTCGTACCGACACAACGATTGTAAGTCATTTGGTTCAAACCTTCGGGGCTGTGAGTAGTAGCAACTACCGGACAAACATTTTCGCATGGAGCGTTATCGCAATGTTGGCAAAGCATAGGTTGAACACTGGTAATTGGCTCTTCGGGAGTGCCACTGAAATAGGTATCAATCCTCATCCAGTGCATTTCGCGACCCTTGCCGCATTCTTCCTTGCCTACAATCGGAATATTATTTTCGACATTACAAGCTGTTACGCATGCATTGCAAGCAGTGCATTTATTCATGTCAATTGCCATTGCCCATTTAACGCCCGGGTATTCTTTATCGGGATAAACGCTGTGACTTTGGTATTCGTGATGTCCCAAAAGATGTGTTTTTTCAGTTTTTAAAGCTTTTTCGTAAGCTTCGCGGTCGTCACCGAATTCATTTTTGAGTCGTGATTTTGCTTCTTCGAGCTTATTTTCAAATTCCACATAAAATGGTACAGTGTATTCTTGAATTATATGACGCTTGTAATGGAAATCTTTTACGAATTCTTCATCAAGTGAATGATGCTCTTGGCTGGAAATCAGTTCGTAGCTTTCGCCTGCTTTAGCAACCGAGGCACCGGTATAAATTTTATTTCCGCTTTTATTCATTAATGTATAAGCATCAAATCCAACGCCCGTCCCAACTTCTCCGCCTCTTGTTCTGCCATAGCCGAGATCAACAGCAATCACATCATCTACAATACCCGGTTGGGGCATTATTGGAAGCCTTAATGTTTTGCCATTCACGGTTAAGTCAATCATGTCGGAGATTTTGTCCAATTTGTCCAAACCATAAGCGACATCAAGTTTTTTGGCAGTAGCAGGCGACATCATTGCACAATTGTCCCAAACGACTTTTGTAATCGGATGCGGAACTTCTTGCAACCAACCATTATTAGCATATTGACCATCACCAAGATAATGTGGTTTAGTCAGTATAACCGTGAAGCCTGATTTACTCAAAGTATTTTGCGTTAATGATATTGACGCTACATTAATAATTGCACGAGGAATGCTTAATTCATCCCAAGTAAAAATACCATCATGCAAACATGAATACCAAAATTCATCAAAAGAGCTAAAAGTATTGGCTGCAGGAAAAACTTTTTCCTGCCAATGTGCTTTCATAAATTGATGATAAATATCATGATTGTATTTTGTGTAATCCTCAGACATCCAATTGAGCAATACTGCTTCTTTTTGACGTGAATCGAATATTGGTGCTATAACAGGTTGTTGAGTGCTCAACACACCATTACGAAGCATGAAATCACCCCAAGATTCGAATTCGTGATTGACAGGCAAAATGAAGTGACTGCCTTCGGATGACTCATTTTCGATATGAATCATCGAAACTATTGTCTCAACATTTTTCAATGCGTCTGTATATCCGATTTCATGAGGTAAATGATAAGCAGGGTTTGAATCAAAATGAATCAAAACACCTACATTGCCGGATTTCATTTTTGCACTTAATTGTGCAAAATCAGCCATCGTATTTGTAGGTCTGTGCAAAACTTCATATTTGTCCGAATACACATTCGAGACGCTTCCGAGAACTTCATTCAGCAAATTAACTGCTATGTGGCACTCTTCAGGCAAGCTATTTCCACATACTACAAGAGTCTTAGTTGGGTGATGCAAAATGTCATCAACCATCGTAGCCAACTTATCAGCATGTAAACCAAATTTTGACGCAAAATCCGAAAGATTATATTGGCGAATTTTCGTCATTGCCGAATCGTCTAAATTGACCGCTGATTGAGCTTTTTTGACGGCAATTTCATTAATCAGAGCCATGATAAAGTCATATTGATACTCGGGAGAGAGTTTCAAACGATAGTCTGAATTTGCACCAGTTAAACTGTAATTTGCTTCAACAGTATATAACTTATTGAAACTTTTGGCATTATCAAAATCGCGTCTTGAGGTATATTTTTTGATTTGCTCGACTGTGATACCTTCTGTGCCGAGGAAATCACATTCTAAAGCGATGATTACATCAGCTTTATCCCAAGCAATGACGGAAAGATTTTTATTGCCGTAGCATTTTTCCCATGCATTCAATTTGTTTTGATTTCCAAAAACTTCGTAAGTGTAGAACTTAGCTGTTGGATATTTCAGTACAAATTCATTGAACAATTTTTCTTGCGAAGGAGATTTGACTGAATGTGCAACAATGGCGATTTCCTTGCCTGATTGCGAAGCAGCCTTCAATTTTTCGGTAATATCTTTATCAATTCGCTCCCAATCTGTTTTGGGCATATCATCTTTGTGAAGGAGTAAGTTGCTGTCCGATTTTTTGACAGGATAGCGTACTCTTCCCGGGTCATACAAATCAAGCATTGCAGCTTGTGCAATAGCATCAACTTTGCCTTGATTTATAGGATGCTGAGGATTGCCGTCCACTTTAATTGGGCGTCCTTCTCTCGTTTTGATTAATATTCCGAGTCCACTGTTGAGAGATGATGCATAATAATTAGCATGACCATATATCACTCCCGATGGTTTTTTATTATACGAAATAATTTCGCCTTTATCGGGATAGTCTGTACAAGCAGTAGCCGCAAAAGCTGCCGAAGCACCAAGAACAGCAAGGAATTTTCTTCTTGATTTATCAGGAAGTGCATTCAAATCGAAATCATCAGTAACACCCTTCCGGAATTCGTGACGAGTGCTTTCGATACTTTCGGGTTTATTAGCCAATAGATTCAGACTTTTCCAAAATCGAGGTTTAGTAGCATTATTGTCCATCAACCATCCCCTTTTAAGTTTCTGTTAACAGCAAGCGGATGAATCATAACCTTTGGATTGGCTTTATTTTCCGTTTTGCCGTTTTTAATAAATTTCACGGGTAAAACGTTAAGTGCTAAAACGCCAAGGGCGCTTACACCTATAGAGTTGAAAAATTTTCTTCTTGTGTTACTCATATTTCCCGATTTAAAAAATTTTACAATCATTAACGATGACAAGCATTACAATTTTCAGGTCCATTATTTAGTTTTCCGGTCATTTGTGGCATACGTTTTTGGGGTTCGCGGTGGCAATCCAGACAAGAGCCCATAGTAAATGAGTGAACTTGGCTAATGATATCCATTTCGCGAACATCACCGTGGCAGTTTGCACAATCAATCCCATTGACAACATGCGACGCATGATTGAAATAGGCATATTCAGGCACCCTATGAATTCTTTTCCACGGAATCGGTTTACCCTCTTTATAATATTGGGTTAATTTCACGATTTCGGGGCTATCCGTTTTGGCAACTGCATGGCAATTCATACAAACATCTGCAGATGGAATTGTTGCATGGCGAGATTTCTCGACACTTGTGTGGCAATATTGGCAATCAATTGCCATATCCCCCGCATGTAATCTGTGTGAGAATTTTACGGGTTGTTCCGGAGCATAACCGACGCCATCTCGTTCGGGCTTCGCCACAAAATAAGTAATGGCAAATGATGTAAGTATAATAAATACCGTAAACGGTAATTTCACTTTCAGCGCATAATCAAGAACAGTCTTTTTCACTACTCGCCTGCTATAATTAGTGATGAATAATAAGGTATGGAATCGGCTTCAACAAATCCGATATAAAACAAAAAAGTGACGTCTTTTTTAATATTTGTAACAAATTCCAATACTTTTTCCTTTTTTAACAAACTATCATATGCAAAATAAGACACAAAATTATTTTAAACAAGACTAATTTCAAATTTATTTTCCATACCTATATGTTCTTAGTCATAAATAATACTGTAACACAGTTTAAAATAAAGATTTTGCAAATAAAACAAAAAGCAATTTCAAACATAAAAAACTTTTCCACAATAATCAAATTTAATGGCAACAAGATGCTTCGCCGGATAAAACTGTTTCCGGAAGCACCGGACTGATAAATGGAATATCGAGAGCTAATCCGCGAAGAATCATGAGAATTGCCACTAAAGCAACACCATAAGGAATCAATCTATTTATTTTTTGTCTGACATTGAGCGAGATGAGGTTTTTTGAAATGAAAATTGCAGCCATTACAGGAAGAGTCCCGAAGCCAAAAGCAGCCATATAGAAAGTAGATGTTACGATATCACCTGCTGCAAATGAGCCTGCCAATGCGATATAGACCAAACCGCAAGGCAGAATCCCATTTAGGATTCCGATAAATAGCAAGGATATGAGACTTTTAGATTTCAATAATTGTTGAAACTTGAGTTTAATACTTGAAACAAAAAAACTAATTTTTTTAGTGTCGTTCAATCTTGAATAATATTTTTTAGGTATTATTACTCCAAGCAAAATAATTGTTCCAACGACTAATGAAAGTTGTTCTTGGAAGCCCCCAAGTTTGAAAGAAGAACCGGCTAAACCTAGTATTAGCCCCATTATAGAATAAGTTATAACTCTGCCAAAATTGTAAATGAATCCTTCTGAAAATATTGAAAATTTTGATGTACCTTTATGCGGAATAGCCAAAGCAATTGGTCCACACATACCAATACAGTGCATACTGCCAAGTACACCGAGCATGAATCCAGCGCTTATTAAAGTCCAATCCATAGTTTATCAATTAAAAATGATTATTTCTTCGTTGTAATAGCTTGTGTCATTCATTGACCAATCTACTTTTACTTTCCAAAGCCCTTTGTTGAATGATTCGGTATTTATGATTTGAATCATTTCATCATTTGGTTGAATCGGGATTTTCACATCTAGCTTTGAGTTATCGGGTCGGAACATCAAAATTGAGCCGGAAATAGGATAATTCAATGAATCCGGATATTTCAGGACGACTTTATTTTCGATATTCGATATGATGATTTGCTCCTTGAGAGCTTTCGTTCGCATAACTTTGTCAATTTGCTTCTGGAAAACAAGGTCATGGTCATAATAATTTTCGACAACCAAATCTACTTTATCTTGAGAAACATACACAACTAATGATACAAGTAACACTACAAAAGTGATATAAAATGCTGTTACAGCAAAAGCCCAATTTCCATATATTTTCATATTTCCATATTCCTTATTTCATACCGGGAGCCGGTCCAGTAAAGCCAGTGTTAACAGTTTGAATGAGTTTGTCGTCGGAGTAAACTCCGATTTGTATGTTATTTCGAGTTCCGGTCACAAATTTTCGGGGTAATTCTAAAATGAAAGTAGCGTCTGTCAGCCCTTCAGCAGGGACATGGAGATGGTCTTTCCCGATAATTTGAATCGTTCCGGGAATATCCATCAATTTCAATGAAAAATCCATAGGTTCGAAAGTCTTGTTGATAATAGTCGCAGTGTAAACGTTGGCTACTCCTGTTTCGGTATTTTGATACATCGTACCTTTAACTTTCAATATTGTAGCTTCGATATCGCTTCTGTTGAACATCAAATATGCGACTAAGCCAGATAGCAACAGCAACACAACACTGTAAGCCATAATTCTTGGAGTAAATTTAAACTTGGTGCTTTCGGTAATTTGCAATTCAGAAGCATAGCGAATCAGATTCTTTGGTTTATTGACCTTCAACATCACTTCGTCACAAGCATCAATACAAGCAGTACAATTGATACATTCAAGTTGGGTGCCGTTTCGGATGTCAATCCCTGTTGGGCAAACTCTGACACAAGCGCCGCAATCTACGCAATCACCTGCATCTTCCGGCATATTCTTCTTGAATTTCATTCGCGGCTCACCACGTTTGAAATCATAAGCAACAACAATCGAATTTTTGTCCAAAAGTACAGATTGAAGACGTCCGTAAGGGCAAATAAAAGTACAGGCTTGCTCTCGAAACCACGAAAATATGAAATAGAAAGCACCTGCAAATAATATCACAAATGCGAAAGAGGTGAAATGCTCCGCCGGTCCTTCGGTCATGTATTTTTGCAACTCATCTATACCAATTATGTAGGAAAGGAATAAATTACTAAGGATAAATGAAAGCAATATGAAGATTGTTTTCTTCAGCCCCCTTTTAAAAATCTTATTTGCATTCCATCCCGAGCGAGAAAGTGCCATTTGTTGCTTGTAATCGCCTTCTATCCAATATTCGATTTTACGGAAAACCATCTCCATAAAAATGGTTTGAGGGCAAGCCCAACCGCACCATATTCGCCCGTAAACTGCAGTAAAGAGGACTACAAACACAATGAGAGCCAGAAATGCAAGTGCGAAAATATAAAAATCTTGGGGCCAAAAAACGATACCAAAGATGATAAATTTACGTTCAAAAATATCAAGAATCATGAATGGCCTGCCACCAACTTTTATGAAAGGTAGAACAAACATAAAAATCAATAAAAAGACAGCTACGACGGAGCGCCATTTAGTATAATCGCCTTTCGGCTTTTTGGGATAAATCCAAATTCGGTTTCCTTTTTTATCAATGTTAGATACTCTATCCCTAAAGGAAACTCCGGTTTCTGTTATTAGCTTATCAGAATCTTCGGGGTTTACAGCTTCACTACCAAACTGTTTCAACTCTTTAAAATCAGTCATTATTTAGCTTCTTTATAAATTGCGGCTATTGCTCCCAAAGTTCGCCTTGTGGAGCTTTAGCATTTGCCGGTTGTGTACCTTTCAAAGTCAGAATATAACTTGCTACCAATTGCACTTCTTCAGGCGTCAGTAATGGTTTCCAAGAAATCATCCCTTTTTCGGGGACTCCGTTAATTATGACGTTCATCGTATTTTCAATTCCACCACCATGTATGTAATAATTGTCAGTAACATTTGGACCAATGCCACCTTCGCCATTAGCACCGTGACATGATACGCAATTTTTAATATATATTGCTTTGCCTTGCTCCAAAGCATCATTATCGGTGATTGGGACATATGCAATAGCAGCCCATTTTTCGTTCATTTGCTGAATTAGACGCATAGCATCTGCGGAACCGGTATTGAATTCGGCTAAATACTCTTCATGTTGACTTGGTCCTATCTCGGCGATGTTATAGTAAAAAAAATAGCCTATACCCCAAATTACTGTCAGAATAAAAAGCCATACCCACCATTTAGGTAGTGGATTATCGTACTCGAGAATACCGTCATAATTATGTTCTAATAATTTGTCTTCAGTTTGTGACATTTTCATCTCCTGATTTATTTTCGTTTAAAGTGTCATCAGAATCAAGTGGCAATAAGCCCATGTAATTTATAAATTTCTTATCTAACCTGTACGCCATTATAAAAACTGCTACAAAGAAAGTAAAAAAGAACAATAAAGTAAACGTAGGCAGAAGTTCTATACCTTGTATATTTTGGAAGATTTGTCTGAACATCACGCCCTCCTTATGGTTTGCTGAAAATTGGTTTACTTTCGCCCTTGATATCAGTGCCCAATCTTTGCAAATAAGCAATGAGAGCAATGATTTCCTTATCGTATGTGGTTTCGATTCCCGAAATTTTCAAATCTTCAACAATTTCCATAGCTTGAGTTTGAACATCAATATATGCTACATTATCATATCCGTGAGGATATGGGAAATTAAGTGTCATAAGTGCTCTAATTTTATTAGAAGTATGCGAAGTATCTAAGGAATTTTCAAGTAACCAAGGATAACGTGGCATAATCGAGCCCGGTGCAATAGATTGTGGGTCATACATGTGCTGATAGTGCCAAGCATGAGGATATTTGCCGCCAATTCTGTGCAAATCAGGTCCCGTGCGTTTTGAACCCCATTGGAATGGAGTATCGTAAACAAATTCGCCGGCTTTTGAGTATTCGCCATAGCGTTCAGTCTCGTTTCTAAATGGACGAATCATTTGTGAGTGGCATAAATAGCACCCTTCGCGGATGTAGATATCGCGTCCGTGCAATTCAAGTGGAGTATATGGCTTAACGCTTGTAATTGTCGGTACGTTCGACTTGATTACTTGCATTGGTACAATTTCAAAGATACCACCTACTAAAATCACGATAAGCGATGCAATCAAAAACGGCATTGGTTTACCTTCTAACCATCTGTGGTTGACTTTTTCGTTATGTGAAGATACCATTGCAGGAGCCTTGAAAGTTTCCTCAGCCATGAATGTACCGCGTTTCATTGTCATAATCAAATTATACAACATGACAATTGCACCTGTCAAGAACAATGTGCCGCCTAAAGCTCTGATAGCATACATTGGAACTAAGTGAGTCACAGTTTCGAGGAAATTGCGATACATTAAAAACCCATCGGGAGAGAATTGTTTCCACATCAAACCTTGTGTGATACCTGCCCAATATAATGGTGCAGCATAAATCAAAATACCCAAGAATCCAATCCAAAAATGCAAGTTTGCCAGTTTTTTTGAATACAAATCGGTTTTCCACATTTTCGGTATTATCCAATACAAAATGGCAAAAGTGAGCATACCGTTCCAACCTAAAGCACCTACATGGACATGGGCTATTGTCCAATCTGTAAAGTGCGACAGTGCATTGAAACTTTTAATCGAAAGCATAGGACCTTCGAATACAGCCATACCATATGCCGTGATTGCAACAACCATAAATTTCAGTATAGGGTCTTCACGAACTTTGTCCCAAACTCCTCGGAGAGTAAGCAAACCATTAATCATTCCGCCCCATGACGGTGCAATAAGCATTATCGAGAATACAGTACCAAGCGATTGAACCCAATCCGGTGTAGATGAATACAGTAAATGGTGTGGTCCCGCCCAAATATATAAGAAAATTAATGACCAAAAATGAATAATCGAAAGTCTGTATGAATATACCGGACGATTTGCGGCTTTGGGGAGAAAATAATACATAAGCCCCAAAAATGGTGTTGTCAAGAAAAATGCAACAGCATTATGACCATACCACCACTGAACCAATGCATCTTGCACACCTGTATATATTGGATAGCTCGAAAGCAATGAATATGGAATTACTAAAGAATTAACTATATGCAATACTGCAACTGTCACCCATGATGCAATGTAGAACCAAATTGCTACATACATGTGACGTTCGCGTCTTTTGATTAAGGTCATCAACATATTGATACCAAAAATCACCCAAACAACTGCAACAGCAACATCAATGGGCCAAATCAATTCAGCATATTCTTTGCCTTGAGTTAATCCCAATGGAAAGGTAACCGCAGCAGAGACAATAATCAATTGCCAACCCCAGAAGTGCAATTTACTGAGTAAGATGCTCCACATCGGAGCTTTAGCAAGTCGTGGCAATGAGTAATAAACACCCATGAATATTGCGTTACCAACAAATGCAAATATTACTGCATTTGTATGTAATGGGCGAAGTCTGCCAAAGGAAAGATATGATATTCCCACATCGAGAAAGGGAAAATATGCCGGCGCAAACATTTGAATTGCTATAATCAAGCCCACAAGAAAACCCACAATACCCCAAATAATCGTTGCCCAAGCAAAATTGCGGACTATTACATTATCATAGCTGAAGGTTTCGAGGTCTTTGGGGTTAACTGAAACGGTAGAATCATTACTCATTCACCTACTCCATCTTTTAATTTTACATTATTTATGTTTTCATCATTTAAAATGCGTAGCGAAGGTGTGTAAGTATCATCAAATTGTTCATTTTTGACTGCCCATAGAAATGAAACCAAAAAAACTATGGCTACAAATAGTGATGCGCTCATCAAAATAATTACAACTGACATTACAAACCTATAAAAATTTAATATATTCAATAAGCCAAATGCAAATACAATAAATCACAATGCAAATTTTCAATTTTTAAATGTATCATTTTAAGATGAACTATGCAATTTTGTTTTATCAATTTGTAACCAAAATGTAAAAAAAATTTCGAAATAGCTATATCTTTCGAAATAACCTATAATCCTTCAAGTATGCCGAACCTACAGTTAATGCTATAACACTTATCGAACTGACGGGCATCAAAATCGCTGCTATCAAGGGTGACAGAAGCCCTTGAACTGCAAAATAGAACCCGATACTATGATAAACAAAGGACAAAATATAACTCAACTTCACAATGGTGACACCATTTTTTGCGAGTTCAAATAATTTTGTAAGATTTGGAAGTTCCTCTGCCATCAAAATAGCGTCAGATCCAGGTGTAAAGTTGGAATGTTGCTCAGAAACTGCAATCCCAACATCGCTTTGATTTAATGCACCGGCATCATTCAGTCCGTCTCCAATCATTATAACTTTTTTGCCCGATTGTTGGAGATTCGAGATGTATTCTAATTTTTCAGCCGGAAGCATGTTGAATTGCATTTTGGCTTTGTTGGAGGTCAGTGTTTGCAGATAATTTCTCTCAGAATCATTATCTCCTGATAAAATATAAATTTCATGCTTTTTCTGCAGTTCATCAAAAAGTGATTTTAAACCGTGCCTGTATGATGAATTGATAGCAAAAAACCCGGAGAAAACGCCATTAATGGCTACATATACACGTGACTCAGCATTGAACTCGCCCAAATTATCGTCAGAATCAGATGCGAATTTAACATTACTCTCAAGAAGCCAAGCTTTACTACCAAGCAAAATTGAATTGTTCCCTACATATGCCATCAAACCTTTGCCAGCAACTTCATCATAATCATCAACTATGACAGTTTCGCAATTAAGATGATTGAAAATCATATTACTCAATGGGTGTGTCGAGTTTTTTACAATAGATTTGATTGCAATTTGCTTATCAATATCGAGCGGAATACCATTGAAACTGATTTCTGATTTATTCAACTCCGTCAACGTGCCGGTTTTATCAAATACTATTAAATCGGCGGAAGTAATGTATTCGACAATTTTATCCGTTTTCAAGAATAATTTTCGCTTCCCAAGTAATCGCATTGTTGTGCCGTATGAAAACGGAATAGAAAGTGCAATGGCACAAGGGCAGGCAATGATTAAAACTGCAGTAATAGCATTCATGGCGATTGTCATATCTTTGGGAATCCAAAAGATTGCGGTTGCAGAAGCTATTAACAAAACGACTGCCGTAAAGTATTTTGCTGCCGTATTTGATAAGTTTGAGATGGTTGATTCTTTTTGCTTTCCGAATAGCTTGGAATTCCAAAGCTCTGTCAAATAGCTGCTTGAAAATTTTTTCAATACGCGAATATTTATAAGACTTCCTTTGTGTTTGCCACCGGCGAAAATTTTGTCATTTTTTACGACTGTAATTGGTGATGATTCGCCTGTAACGAAACTATAATCAATCAATGCTGATTCGCTTTCCAGAATTGAATCCGCAGGAATTAGTTCATCATGCCTAATAGAAAGCAAATCACCCGGTACAATTTGGTTGACAGCAATAGATATGTCTTTTCCATTATCAGTTTTGATTACGGACAGTGGAAAATAGGATTTGAAATCGCGATTAAATGATAAATTATGGTAAGTTTTTTGTTGGAATAGCTTTCCCAATAAAAGGAAAAAAACTAAACCTGTGAGCGAATCAATGAAACCCGAATCTGCTGTGAATAAAATATCGTAAACACTTCGTAGAAATAGTACCAAAATCCCTAAGCTCAAGGGCACATCAATATTAACAGTCTTCATTTTCAATCCGTGCCATGCTCCCTTGAAATAATCGCTTGCGGCATACATAACGGGAAGACTAAGCAATATCGAGATGTAGCCCATATATGTACGAATATCGCTTTGGATATTTCCACCGGATAAATATTCAGGAATTGCCATCAACATGATATTACCAAAAGCAAAGCCCGCAATACCCAATTTGATATATAATGCCCTGTTGTGAGCAATCTTTTTCGGCTGTTCGATATTCGACAAATTTAGAGTCGGGCGATAACCTAATAGTGTGAGCAATTCCACAATCTTGCGAAGTGAAGTTTTTTGGTTATCAAATGTGATGCTGACTTCTTTTCGTAAGAAATTTACATTTGATTCAAGCACGCCATTTTCCAATAGGTGGATGTTTTCGATGAGGTACAAACAGGCACTACAATAGATTTGAGGCAAAAAGAAAATCACTTTTGAGCGATTTTTGATATTATATTTCAAAAGTTTTTCTTCGATTGATTTATCATCAAGGAAGGAAAATTCATCTTTGTCAAATTTGGATTTTGTATCTGAACCGGTTCGGGCTTCTTCGTAAATTTTTGTCAAATCATTGTCCGAAAGCAAAATGTGAACAGTTTTGCATCCATTACAGCAAAAAAATTTATCATCAAGTATAATGGTGTCATCAGGACAAAAATCTCCACAATGATAGCAAATCAATTCATCAGCTTTCATTTAGTATCCGTAATGATGCTTTTGATTTTATCAATTGTTTCATCAATATTAGAATCATTCAATTTTTCGTAAATCAGTCTTATAATAGGCTCCGTGTTTGACTTACGGATATGAATCCAAAAGCTATCAGTGTCAATTCTCAATCCATCCTCCAAATTGACCCTAACAGAAGAAATCTCTTCAATAATTCGAGATTTTAAATTCTCAAAATTCCCTTCAAAATCAAACTTCAACTTTTTCATTTCATAAGCTGGGAAGTCGTTTGATAGCTCTGATAGGGAGCGATTCGATTGAGCCATTAAGCCCAAAATCAAGCAAATTCCAACAAGGGAATCACGTCCGTAATGACAATTGGGCAAAATCACACCACCGCTACCTTCCCCACCGATGAGAGCACCAATTTCTTTCATTTTGCTAACGACTTTGATTTCACCCACGGGGCATCGTGCAACTTTCCCACCGAATTGGCTTGCAGCCCATTCGGAATATGATGATGTAGAAAGGTTGACAACAGCAATTTTCTTACTTTCATCGTTAGAAGCACTCATCAGAGATTGAATCGCCAATGCTATTGTCTTTTCTTCGCTTACACATGTTCCGCTTTCGTCCACAAGAACTAATCTATCGGCATCGGGGTCCACAGCAAAACCTACATCAGCACCGACTTCGGCTACTTTCGCAGAAAGTTCGGTCAAATATTGAGGGAGCGGTTCGGGAACGTGAGGAAATTCTCCGTTGCCTTCGCAATTGATAGCGATTACTTCGCAGCCAAGAGATTCGAGCAATTTCGGGATGATTACACTGCCAGAAGCGTTTACTGCGTCAACGACCACTTTGAATTTGCGAGATTGGATAATTTCCAAGCGTTCAGCAATGTAGCCGCTATTTGTGACTGATTTGATATGAAAATCAATTGGCTCAACTTCGGAGAATTTTACTTTAGCTGGATTATTAGAATCGCCTTCAAGAACTCCCGAATCAACTAAATCCCACACTTTTTGATTTTCAGTTTCATTCAAAAACACACCGTTTGAATTCAAAAATTTTAAACCGTTCCATTGTTCGGGATTATGCGATGCCGTGATAACGATTCCTGCGTCATAATCGAATTTCTCGACCATTAATTGGACTGTTGGAGTTGGTACAATGCCGAGAATGTTACATTCAACGTCGCGTGAAGAAAGGGTCGAAGAAAGAATTTTTTCAATCCATGCACCTGATGGTCTGCCGTCCCTGCCGACTGCGATTTTTTTGAAATTTGTAGCTTTAGCGAATGCCAAAACATATTTTGCTACCATATCGGGAGTCATATCATCTCCCAAAGTAGCCCTGATTCCGGAAATAGACCTTACAAAAGACATTTTATACTTTTTTAATTTTTCAAATTTTGACTGTCACAAATATATTGATTTTGAGCGTGACTATGAAAAAGGTAAAATAATGAGTTGAATTAGTAGTTAATAATAATTATTAAAATCAACGACTCAAATTAGATGAAAAAGATACTCGAATCAGGAATACCGACTACAATAGCAAGAATTATCGTGGGCTACATTTTTTTGACTTACGGAATCGGTAAGATTGCCAATCCTACACTATTTGTCTCCGAAATTGCGAATTATGACATTGTGCCGAACTTTTCATTAAACATTATAGCATTGATTTTGCCTTGGCTCGAAACAATTTGCGGGGTACTGCTTATTACAGGTGTGAAAGTTAGGGCGAATTCTGTAATCACTGCATCAATGATGTTCGTATTTGTATTAGCAGTAGTTGCGGCTATGGCGCGGGGACTTGATATCAATTGCGGATGCTCAAGTACAAATCCACAAAAAGTCGGATTACCGAAATTAATCGAGAATTTGGTGCTTTTGGGGCTTTCAATATTCAATATTTACTTTCCAAAAAGTTGGCTATCATTAGATAAGTTTGATTAAAAAGAGTGGTAATTGATAAACACTACGTTTATAAGGGCTATCCGAGACAATCTCTTTGATTTTGTCGCTCCTGAGCATTGTGCCATTTGCAATAAACATATCAAACCAAATACTGCTCAGTTCAAAATGCTTTGTAATGCTTGTTTGAATTCAATTCCATATGCTCCGCCTCCCAATATTATTCGCAATCGTTTGTATGAGCATTTCAGCGAAGAAATGGTGTCAATTGATGGTGCTACTTCTCTTTTATCGCTGAAGGAAAACACACAGTATTTACAAGCGATTCATAAATTCAAATATGAAGGATTGTCTCAATTAGCTTATGAATACGGAAAGTTATTAGGTAGAAGAATGCAAATAGACGGAATGACTAAATATGAATATATCATTCCCGTGCCGATTCACAAAGTCAAGTATCGTGAGCGCGGTTATAACCAATCGTACTATATCGCTTTGGGATTAAATGGATTTGTAAGCGGAGATATGTCTGATGATTTTGTAAGAAGAAATCAATATACTAAGACTCAGACCGCACTCAGTAAAGAGCAACGAAAGCACAACGTAAGGAATATCTATGAAATTAACAAAAAATTCGACCCTTATGGGAGTCGAATTCTTTTAGTGGACGATGTTTTGACGACAGGCTCTACAATTAACTCGCTTGCCGCAAGCCTAAAATCTGCAGGAGCCGAGAGTTGTGATTGTGCAACGGTCGCAATTGCTTAATAATCGCTGACGATTTCCCAATGCATCACTTTGCGAAGATTTTGGAGAAATTCGGCATATAATTTCCGCTTTTTGCTTTCAATTGCATATTGCTCAATTTCGTTAAAATCGTCATTCAAATTAGCTTTGTGAACTACATGGAATTTCTTTTTATATATAATATGGTACGACTCTTTTGTAGGGTCTGAAACATACAGCATAGGTTCGCTCAGAGCGCCGTCAGGTAGAGAAGTAACAATTGAACGGAGTTTTTCGGGTATATCTTCATAAGGCAATTTGCCGAGAAAACCACCAAAGCCGCGAGTTTCCTTGTCGTCTGAATATAATTTAGCTAATTCCTCGAAATCTGAGCCCTCTTCGATTTTTTTCTTCAAATCATTCAAAAAATCAATCGCTTTTTGTTTGTCTTCGTTTGATTGGGCGAACTTAAGCAAAATATGACGAGTTTTGACTGCTTCAGGACGTTTATCGAGTGTTTGGATAATGTGAAAACCAAATGGTGTCTCGATTGGTAACGAAATCTCGTTGACAGCTAATTTAAATGCTGCTTTTTCAAATTCGGGGAATAATTTACCACGTTCGAACCAGCCAAGCTCACCACCATCTTCAGCAGTACCGGGGTCTCCACTGTAACGCTTCGCAAAATCAGCAAAATCAGCACCATTCAAAAGCGAATCGCGTAATTTAACAGCAAAATCAAAAGATGCTTTCTTCGTGTCATCGTCGGATTTGACATTTTTGACTATATGGTATAATTCATAAGCAGCCGGCATTTCAGGAATTGAATCGCTATTTTGGTTATAAAAGTCTTGAACTTCTTTTTGAGTCACTTTTACTTCGCTAAACTTAACAGACAAGAGATTTTGCACTAACAAACTATGACGGATTTTCTCTTTGATTTCATTTTTGATTCGGGGAATAGACATGCCGTAAACTTGCTCTACGCGTTGCTCAGAGCCAAATCTCCTTACTTCAGTCTGGAGGTGCATTTCCATTCTTTGTGTGACTTCTTCATCGGAAATAACGATTGAATCCTGCTTGGCTTTATAAACCATTAAGAATTGGTCAATCAGACCGTCAAGAATTTGCTTTCTGAGAGTTTTATCATTGATGTCTAGGTTTTTGTCGTACTGCATTAGTGCACCAATTTGACCATCAATATCGGATTTCATTACGACATCTTCACCAACTATAGCGACAATACGGTCAAGACTTTCGCCAGCTTTTGGTTGGGTGTGAGCGATATTAATCATCACCGATATAAAAAATATGCTAAGGACTAATAATCTCATTTTCCGCTTTTGTATTGGTTAATGACTTCATCAATTACTTTTTGATTAATTTTGACGTTGAATTTCTTGTTTAGTTTTGCTAGCCATTCAGAGTTAAGATTTTTTTGACGAATCTCTTGAATTCTTGGAGCGAAACGGCTTTTAGCTTCTTCGAATGTCATTTGACGCTGAGGAAATACCTCATTAACTTTTACAATCGAATAACCGCGTTCATTTTGGAACGGCGGAATTAATCCACCTGATTTAATATTCATTTCATTTGCCTTTTGGGCAAATAGATTGTTTTGTGTATTTACCACACCCCAATTGCCGTTTTTCTCTCTGTAACCCGCTCTTTGTGTTTCGGTTGAAGCAATTTGGCCGAAATCTTCACCATTTTTGACCCTATCATAAATTGCTTTAGCATCCTCTTCTTTTATAACATAAATTTCAGAAATATCATAGGATAAGTCTGTCATGTATTTGGATTTTGTCGAATCGTAGTATGCACGAGCAAGTGCCAAATCTTCACTATTTAATCTGTCCCATACTTCTAAAGCTTCAACTTTGAACAGCATTATGCCATCACGAAACTCTTTCATCAATGCAGCAAATTCGGGATAATCTTTCTCAAGATTTTTTGTAGCTTCATCGAATGCAATATTGTCAACTTTGTAATTTATTGCTTTTCTGATTCCTGCTTCATTCAAAGCAGCGCCTCTCATCGAACCGTCAGTATTTAATATATTTACAAATTCAGCAACACTTACTTTCATTTTCAAAATCTCATATAAAGTCTTTTTTTGCATATCTTGAGGTATCTTCTTATCCCAATTTTTTTCCATATTTGTCTTGTTAGTATCAAGATAATTGAGCATGTCAAACATGACTTCATCATTGAGCTTATATCCGTATGCTAATTTGAGCGAATCCATTAATTTATTTTTATCGGGCGTATAATATAAAGTTTTGTAAAGTTTTTTCAAACCATCAATTTCAGCCTCCGGTAAAGGTAACATTGAATCTTCGAGATAAATCAAATGATACCCGAAAGCAGTCTTGACCGGTTCAGAATATTCACCTTTTTTCATTTTATAAACAGCATTTTCAAATTCGGCAACCAATGGCAATTCACTTGCTTGCAAGCCCGTTGAACGCGAGTAGTAACCTCCTAAATCTCCACCTTTCTCGGCTGAAGCAATGTCATCGGAATTTTCGAGAACTAATTTGTCGAAGTCTGCACCTTTTTGGAGTAATTTGTAAAGGCTGTCGGCTTTTTTGCGAGCATCTTCATCAGTACGGTTTTCATTGACAGTGACTAAAAGGTGACGAGGTTTAGTGATAATTCTATCCGCAACATCGTAAACCTTGATAAAGAAAAAACCAAAATCTGTTTCGACAGCTTCAGGATAAACTTGTCCTTTGCCTGTTTTGTAGATTGCATTTTCGATTGGGCGTTGCACCTTGCCTGAAGTGATATAATTTTGGATTAAGCCACCCAAACTGCCTGTTCTTTTATCATCAGAATATGTTTTTGCCAATTCTTCAAAACTTTCACCTGCTTTTAGTTTTTGTGTCAACAAATCAACTTTCTCTTTTGGAGTCATTGTTTCGGTATCGTCTTCGGGAGTGTGTCTGATAAGGATTATACCTACTTGATATTCCTTTTTTCGCATCTCAAGGAAGCGTTCTATTGCAGGGTTGACAAGGACATGGTCATAATAAAACGATTCGGCTAATATTTTGCGATTTTGATTGATGTCTGCCATAACTGACGAATCTTTTTCAAATCCACGGCTGTATGCATCGGATACTTTGAGTCTGAACCCTATATACAAATTAATGAAATCCATAACACTATCGCGACCGATTTCAAAAAATGGTTTATCGCTTCTATTAATACTTTTGCGGTAAGCTTTGTCCAAATCAAAAGCAGTAAGTTTTTCTTTGCCAACCTCGGCAACAATTTGACTTTTTAAATATGCTTCATTCGGCGCAGATAGAATGGTTTGGGATGTAATAAAAATCGTAATTGCAAGTAAAAAAGTAAATTTCATGATATAAATTATGTTAAGTTAAACAAACATATTGACAATAAGACAAAAAAAACAAATTGTTATTTCACATATGACGAATAAAACTAAATTTGTTAAACATCGAAACAATCTACCAAATCGCAAATATTTCCGGCTCCAATTGTCAAGAATACATCGCCCGGCTTAACAATATCGAAAATACTTGCTCGGACTTCGTCCAAAGTTTTAATAAAATGAACATTGCTCTTCCCGCTTTCAATCAGTCTATTGGCAATCAATTTTCCGGTAACACCTTCGATAGCTTGTTCTCGAGCTGGATAGATTTCGGTAATAATCACAACATCAGCATCATCAAAAGATTCGGCAAATTCGCGATACATTGCCTGTGTTCTTGTGAAAGTGTGCGGTTGGAAAGCTACTACAATTCGTCTGCCATAAGATTTGGCAGCATTTAAAGTCGCCTTCACTTCAGTCGGGTGATGTGCATAATCATCTATGACAAGAACCCCACCGAACTCACCACGAACATCAAATCTACGATAAACACCGTTGAAAGCTTCGAGTGATTGCTTAATAATTTGGAAATCAATTCCCATTTTGTGTGCAACTGAAATTGCTGCAAGAGCATTTTTGATATTGTGAATTCCGGGAACCTTGAGATGAATATCGCAAATTATTTTTTCATTGCAAATTAGGTTGAATCGTGCACCACTTTGGCTTTCTACAATATTTGTAGCACGATAATACGAATCCTCGCCAATTCCAAATGTAACAGATTTGCGTTTCAAATCATCGGAAATTTTTTGTACTCCAACATCATCACTTCCAATCACTACAAGCCCATAAAATGGAACTTTGTTGGCGAATTCTGTAAAAGTTTTCCGAATGTCTTCTATATCGGTGTAAATATCAAGATGTTCCGCTTCAATATTGTTGATTATAGCAATTGTGGGCTGTAATTGCAAAAAGGACCTGTCGTATTCGTCGGCTTCGACGATTGTCCACTCCCCTTTACCGAGACGAGCATTTGTGCCACCAAAATCACGCAATCTGCCACCAACGATTACAGTCGGGTCAATACCGGCATTGATAGCTATGAGAGCAATCATTGACGTAGTCGTGGTTTTACCGTGAGTACCGGCAACAGCAACGCAGTAGTTCAATCTTGATACTTCAGCAAGCATTTCTGCACGTCGAATAATTGGTATACCCAAATCGGAAGCACGAACCGTTTCCGGATTTGTATATGGATTAACTGCACTTGAATACACAACGACTTCAGCATTATGAATATTTTCAGCATTATGCCCAATAAATACTTTGGCGCCCTTTGAGCGGAGTTCTCGCACGTTGTCGGATTCGCTCATATCAGAGCCGCTCACAGAAAAGCCTTGTTGCAATAATATTTCTGCGATACCGCTCATGCCAATACCGCCAATTCCTACAAAATGAATTCTATTTACGCTTTTAAACATGATTTCTAATTTGATTTTTTAATGATTTCTTCAACTTTTTCGATAAAAACGTGCGGTTTGAGTACGTCATATTCCATGACAAATTTACCAACAAGCTCGCCTTTCGGACTTAAGATGTATAAAATAGGTCGCGTAGAAAATGTCCGTTTGTCCGTAAACATATTGTCAGAAAGTGGTTGATAAGTTTTCAATGGGTCATTTTCATTTTTGGGGTCAGCTAGAAATTTAAGCTTTTCAAAATCCTTTTTATCGTAAGACATTGCAACTGCTACTTCGTAATTATCCATAGCAAATTTAAAATTCGTATCATTGAGCATTAATTCATGAATAAAAAAGTTGTCGTTCAGATAATTGCTCATCAAAAGCATTACATTTTTGCCACTTTGTTTGGATTGAGATAAAGCATTTTCTAAAATCTGTAATTTGTTAATTTTTAATTTCTCCAAATTCTCGAGCATAGAAATAAAATTTTCGTACGAGGTACTTGTGGATACAAATGACAAAATTCTGCTCTGATTATCAGCTACGAAATCAAACCTTGATGTGCTAATCCCAAAATCTTCTAATAAAGCTGCTTTCTCGTTGTTGTCATCTAAGTTGAATCTGACAGGTATAAATTCTTTTTGCAAATATTCAGTAACTTGTTCGTTATTAAACAATGTGGTATATCTCATTTTTGAATTTGCATCCCATCTAGAGTATATATTTACATAAATGAATTTACCGGTTTTTGATGCTTCTGTTTGTGCTTTCTTAAATGTTAACCATTCAATATCGCTTTTCATTTCCCGAACATAGAAAACAAAGGCTATGATAAACGATATAACAGATATAGATAAAATAATAAGAAAATTTCGAGCTTTAAGTTGTTTAATCATTTCCGGACCTGTCAATATTTATTAGACTGAAATGCAAGTAGGATAAAGCACCAAAGAATGTTAATGCAGCAATTCCCCAAAAGAATTGTTCGACGGGGAAAGAATCCTTCAAACTATAAAAACTTGCAGCATTGGCAAATCCGTTTGGAAAGAAAAATTCATTGAATACTCCTAACATTGGCGAATCCCACAAAAAATTCGCAAGAATTCCATTGATGATAGCACTATCAAAAAACATCCAAATTGCAAGCAAAAGCACATTAAAAAATTTGCTCAAGAAGCATGAAAACCAAATCGAGATACTTATGAAAAGTATTCCCTCCAGATATGCGAAGAACCAAATGGACATGACAGCAAATAAATTAAAATCAATTCCTTTGGCTGTAAACGAGAACACAACAAGTGGAATAAAACAAAATGCTATGGTAAAGAGCAAAAGTAAAAGTGATGCGTAAATATATTTTGATGCTAGAACTGTCTGCCTTTCGACAGGTCTTGAAAAAACAGTTCGGAACCAAAAATTGCTGACATCATTTGCAATGATTCCCGGAGTTATGAAGAAAATCGAAAATGGAACCACGAATTTCAACACACCACTAAAAACGTCCTTTAAAGCGAAAAAGCCGGCAGCTTCGCTATTGAAAAAGCCAAGCCATGACGGTAACATTGCAACCAAAACGCCGAGTATAGTCACAACTGATAGTATTATGATTTTGGGCAGTGTAAAATATCTTGTGAATTCTGCTTTGAGAATTGCAGTTAATTGAGTTTTCATATAAATCTCCTTTCGGATTCGTATCTTCTGAATGCTTCTTCTATAAATCCGGGACCTGCTTCAGATGTAAGCACGTTGCCTTTCAGTTCGCCGGAATCAATGAATAGAATTCGGTCGGAGACCTTTTCTACTTCGGTCAGATGGTGAGAACTGAATAATATCGTCATGCCTGATTTTTTTTGTTCAGAAATAAAATCCCGCAATTCAAAAACAGAGGGCGGGTCAAGTGCTGCAGTAGGTTCATCGAGAACTACTAATTTGGGTTTGCCGATGAACGAAGAAATCAGTTCAACTTTTTGCCTCATGCCCTTCGATAAACTAACGAGAGATTTATCTTCGGCTTGGGACAATTTGAAATATTCCAACATAGTATAGATTTGTTCATCATTATTTGGGAATCCTGCTAAAATCGAATTCAAAACTAAAAAATCGAATGTTTTCATTGTTTTCGAGCGATATTGATTATCGGATTGGAACCCTACAAGTTGTTTGAATCTAAAATCTTGGTTATCAATACCGAAAACAGATACCGAACCGCTATCAGCATTATCAAATCCCATTATGATTCTGATAAGCGTAGTTTTGCCGGCACCATTGGGACCAATAAGCCCAACAACTTCACCCGGATTAATATCTACGTCAAAATCAATCAAAGCACGAGTCGGCATTTTCGACTTTATGTTAAATGTCTTGTTTAATTTACTAATTTCAATAGCTTTCATTTCAAAATATGTGTTTATGAATAATACTGAGAACGTCGGTCTGCAAAAATATCATTAAATTCGTTAAAAGATTTGTTTCTTGTCTTGATTGGATCAATTTCAGCTGAAATAACCTCTACCGAATCGGATAGTGCTTTAGCTAAAACACTGCCATTGTATGAATAAATTTGGCTGCTACCGTTGAATAAAAGTTCCTGTCCGTTCCTATTTTCAATACCAATCCGATTTGCGACGGCTAAATAGACTTTGTTCTCCAAGGCTCTTGCAGGAGTTGCTATATGCCAAACATTGGTAACCAAATTTGAGGGGCAAACAATTAGGTCTGCACCATTCAATGCTAAAGTTCGAGAAGCTTCGGGGAATCTCCAGTCATAGCATATCATTGTGCCAATCTTAATTTCAGGCTCGATACTTTCGATTACAAAAAAGCCTTTGTCGCCTTCGTCGAAAATGAATCTCTCTCTAAAAAACAGATGTGTTTTACGATATACATTGTTTAATTGTGGGTTTGGTAGTAGTATAGCGGCAGAATTATACAGCTTATCATCACTGATTTCCGGGAAACCGATTACAATAATCTTTTTTTTCACAATGGCGATGTTTTTCAATTCAATAAAAATTAAGTCATTGACTTCTGAAGCAAATTTTTTGGCTTCATCTCTCGAAACGAAGTCATAACCTGTAAGACAAAGCTCGGGAAAGACGATAATATCAGATTTGTCATCACTAATAGTATTCAAAATTTTTGAATAGTTTGCTTCTATTTCGCCAAACTTAGGCTCGAATTGTACTACGGAAATAAACATTTTTTGTACTTGTTGTTTGAACAGAAACAAAAATGACAAAAAATAATGAGAGTGCAAAGTCGTTATAAAAAAATGCTAAAAGTTTATATATTTTTGTGTAATTAAAAAAAAAGTGTTAAATTGTACTTGATAAAGGTGTAATATTTTTTACACACTTTTGAAAAATGGTAAAGATTTAAAGTTATATTTGTACATATGTGTTAAACACATTTAAACATAAAAAGTTTCAAAATGAGAATTAAAAGGTGAAATATGAGATTGAAAGCATTGTTAAATAAATCAATTGTCCTGACTACTATTGCATTAATAACATTCATAAGCCTCACTGATGATGCTTCCGCTCGCAAAAGGCGAAAGTATGACCCCAAGAAAACACGCGAAGAAGCTATTCAAATTATCCGTTCAAGTTCCGAAAATCTCTGTGAAATCGCAGGACTCGACCCGATTGTCGAACATAGCGATTCATTGCTCCAAAACGATTTGATGAACCATGCAGAAGACCTTGATGAAACTACAGAAATCGGTGATTTCGGCGAAGACATTGATGAACTGGAAACTGAAGATGATGTAATTGTTGATATTGATTCTTTCAAAATGCTTTGGCTTTCGTATATTGACGACCATATTCAATCACCGTACATAGAATCGGGCATCAGAAAAGATGAATTGATGGATGAAATCATGGAATGGCTTGGCACTCCTTATAGATTTGGAGGCACAACTACTCGTGCAATTGATTGCTCAGCATTCACTCAAAAAATATTCCTTAGCTCAGCTAGTATTTTGATACCTAGAGTTGCTCGCGAACAGATTAACATCGGAAGAAAAATCCCCAGAAATCAACTTGAATTCGGCGACATGGTATTTTTCCATACTTATTCACGCAGATTTGCCTCGCACGTTGGAATCTACTTAGGTGATAATCTTTTCGCTCATGCAAGTTCAAGATTTGGAGTAACAGTATCATCATTAGAATCTTCTTATTACAAGAAGAATTTCATTGGTGGCAGAAGAATTACAGCTAAAGACGTTGCGAATTTGAGCATAAACAAACCCGATGTACTCAACGCAGAAGTAAACCCAAAAGATTAATTATCTCACTTTAAATGTTGTAAGAGTTATAATTGCAAGCATCACTGCAATTATGTAGAATCTTGTTACAATCTTTGATTCGTGCCATCCACTCTTTTCAAAATGATGGTGAATAGGTGCCATCTTAAATAGTCGCTTCCCAACTCCATACTTCTTCTTGGAATATTTGAAATAGCTGACTTGGATAATTACAGAAAGAGCTTCAGCAAAGAAAATACCGCCAATGATGGGCAACAAGAATTCTTTCTTAATCAAAATCGCAAGTCCACCTATAGCTCCACCAAGAGCTAAGGAACCTGTATCGCCCATAAAAACTTGCGCCGGATATGAATTATACCACAAAAAGCCAAGTGCCGCACCAACCAAAGCAACCGCAAATACAGTCAATTCCCCGGTCTCTCTCAAATATACTACATTAAGATATTCAGAAAAACGCACATTCCCGGTGACATATGCTATCAAAGCTAAGACTAAAGCTGCAATGCCAACAGTTCCGATGGATAGGCCGTCCAAACCATCAGTCAAATTGACGGCGTTCGATGTGGCGGTAAGAATGAAAATTACCATAGGGATATACATGAATTGGAAATTGAAATTAAGGTTCTTTTCAAATGGAACCGTAGTCAGCGTATTATAATTGTGAAAATCTTGCGAGAACCAATCAGGACAAAAGTATATTGCCGAGCCGAGAATGATGCCTATGGATACCTGCCCAATGATTTTATATCTGCCAATCAAACCTTGGGGATATTTTTTAATCACCTTCAAATAATCATCTATGAAACCCACAACACCCAGCCAAATTGTAGTAAGAAGTATCATTATTATAAACATATTTGATAAGTCTGCCCATAGCAATGTCGGAATGATAAGTGCTGAAAGAACAATCAATCCACCCATTGTGGGAGTTCCGGCTTTGGTAGAGTGATTGCCGACGTTCCGAAGCTCGTTTTTGGATTGCTCCCCTATCTGATGCTTAGTTAATTTTCGCAGTATTATCGGTCCAACGATGAAGCTTATTAATAGGGCTGTTATGGCGGCTAATGCCGAACGAAAAGTGATATATTGGAATAGACCGAATCCGGGTGGGTCAAAAGTCTTCCAAATCCAATTAAACAAATAATAGAGCATTAATTCAGTTTTTAGATTTTGAACAAACACTAATTTAAAAAGAAATTAGCACTTATTGATGTGAAAATCAAATAATATTTTTTAAATCTTTGATAACTGTTTCGAGAGTTATGCCACGCGATGCTTTGAAGAGTACAATATCGCCTGCTTTTAAAGCATCTCTCAGATTGGGCGCAATTTCGCTTTTGTTTGAATGATATACATTTGAATATTTTTGCGAAAGTTCCGAAAACGCTTTTGCAAATTCATCCCCTGTGAGATATACCAAATCGGCGGATTCTGATGCAAGTTTGAGCATATCCTTATGCTCTTGGTCAGACCATTCACCAAGCTCTCGCATATCTCCAAGAACAGCAACTTTTTTACCCGAACCTGAAAATTTGGCAAGTGTTGATAAAGCAATAATCATTGAATCCGGGTTTGCATTGTAGCAATCATTTATTATTTTAATATCGGAATGCGTTTCAATCGCCATTCTGCCATAACCATGATAAAGTGGAGCGGTGAAATTTTCCAACGCTTGTTTTATAAATGCTGTCTCAATTCCGAAATGTATGCCTACAGCAGTTGCTCCAATTGCGTTATAAGCAGAGCCCAGCCCTATAGTTTGCATATTGACGCTAAATTTATTGTCGTCATGGTCGAAATCAAGAATTGGCTTCATGTCATTATCAAGTATGATAGAAGCTCTAAGTTCGGCATTTTCGTGTGTGCCAAAAGTCATAAATTTGGACAAAACATGCCCATAATGTTTCAATCTTTCATCATCAAAATTAACGAAAGCAAAACCATCCGAACGTACCCGTGCAAAAACATAGGTTTCTTCAAGCTCTACTCCGTCCAAATCCAGAAGGAATTCAAGATGCTCTCGTCCGATATTAGTGACCAAAGCATGAGTTGGGCGAACAATTTCGCCCAGATGGTAGATTTCTCCGGATTGATTGGTGCCGAGTTCGAGAACTGCAATGTCATATGAATTGTTCAAACTCAATAACATTAGCGGAACACCGAGCATATTGTTGAAGTTCTTGTACGTTCTTAGAACATTAAATTTTGTAGCCAATACATCGGCAATCATTTCTTTTGTTGTTGTTTTGCCGTTTGAGCCTGTAATAGCTACAATCGGTATGTCAAATTTAAGTCTATGAAAAGCAGCTAATTCACCCAATACTTCAATATTATTGTCTGAGACAATAATAGGTCTATTTCCGATTGAAATGTTAAGCTCCTTTATTGAATCTTTTTCGACAAAACAAATTCCTGCACCGGCTTCCAATGCACTATCAATCAGGGTATGACTATCAACATTTTCTCCTTTCAAAGATACGAAAGCGTTGCCGGGTTTGACTAAACGAGTATCAATAGAAACACCTGTAAACAATTTGGATTCATTCAAATTATGAAATTCAGATTTGTCAAGAATAGCTCTAAGCTCTGTAGTTGTGAAAGATGCAGTATTTTCTAACATAATATCTCCATAAATTTTTGGTGAATGACGATTGATAATGTCAATAATTTGTGATTTCTTTGTATTTTTGGAAATGATAAAATATACTGAAATTAGCAATCTTGAACGATTTTTCGTTGCCTTATTAGTTACAGGTTTTATGATTTGGTTCGGAGGCACTATTATCCGAACAGCTTTAGCATACGATTTATTCGATACAGGTACTATCAGCATCCGACAAGACCTCAGGCAAGACCAAGGAACCGTAGGATACAACATATATTTGTTTGCTCAAGCATCTCTATATACCAATATTGCGTACGCATTCTGTTTAGTTTCCATAATTTTCCTTACAATTCGATTCCGCAAAGTACTTAAGTATCAAGGCTGGCTCTTCATGTCAATAGTATTGTTCTTGCTGAATTTACCAATTGAGGCATATTATATTTTCTTAGATTATGCACTTAGTGTTGAAATATTTTTTAATAATGAATTTGTTTACTATACTTCTCCAATATTCAGAAAACTTTTCTTAGTCAGGTTCGAGAATATAGTTCTATCAATTTTGAAGGGAATATCATTTATGTCGGCAATCACGATTATAATTTTATGTATATGGCAACCATTACGTAAGGAATATCGTGAAGAACTTGGAAGCTGACGAAAAGTTGAAAATGCTTATTGAGCAAGCCAAGAAATTGGGATTTGCCGTAAGAAAAGAAAGTGGAACTTTTGAAAGTAGCTTTTGCAATCTAAACAACAAAAAAATCATTCTCATAAATAAAGATGATGATGATGAAAGCATTATCAAATTATTTGTCGAAAATTTTTTAGAACTTGATTTGAACGATGTATATTTAATGCCGGCTGTACGAGATTATATTGAAAATTACAAGAGTAAAGAATAATATTGCCGATTGAGATAGACCTAATCCAAACCTCACTGCTGCTGATAGCAGGATTTGCATCCGGTTTCTTGAATGTAACAGCCGGTGGTGGTTCGGCATTAACATTGCCATTGTTGATTTTTCTTGGGCTTGATTCAGCTACTGCAAATGGCACAAACCGTGTAGCTATCGTCGTCCAGAGCTTGTCCGCAATTGCATCTTTCAAATCCGACAAATATTCTGAATTTGGCAAAAGTATGAAATTAGCTGCCATTACATTGCCCGGCGGCATTTTGGGTGCTGTGACGTCATTGCAAATGAACGACGATGTTTTCAATAAGGTTCTTGGTGTGATTATGCTCGTTATCATCATTTCGATGATTATTCCTACACCCAAGAAAGGCAAGGGGCAAGAAGTTCCGCCGAATTTTTGGACTTTTGCTGCAATGTTCGGAGTTGGGCTTTACGGAGGATTCATCCAAGTAGGCGTAGGATTTATGATGATGGCTATCCTGCAAAAAATGTTGAAAATGGAACTGACACGAGTCAACATGCACAAAGTATTTATTGCATTTATCTTTACAACACCGGCTATGATTGTTTTTATAATCAGTGGTAATGTTAATTATCTGCTTGGAATAGTATTAGCAATAGGAAATGCAATTGGTGCATTAGTGGCTGCAAAAATTTCTGTGAGAAAAGGTGAGAAATTTATCAAAATTTTCCTTATATTATCAATGATAATTATGGCAATCAAACTTTTTGATTTTATATAATGAAAATAGTACTTAGAATATTGCGGATTTTTACAAAAAGGGCTTTTATTGGTGCCTTGTTATTTGCAATTGCATTATGGAGCTACACAAGTCTGAATACGAATTATTCGACTTATGTTGATATTCCGCTTTCAGTAAAATTGCCACCAACTCGTGCTATCGAAAAGGAACTGCCGACAACGATTTCGGTTGAAAGCCGTGGAACAGGTTGGAATTTGTTCAACTTATTATACCTCAATAACAGCAAGCGAGCACACGTTGATTTGAGCGAAACCAGAATAGTGGATAGTGTATTTACAATCGGAAGGTCTGATTTCCTAAAAGGGATTGAGTCGTTTGAAACTGTCGAGCTTGCAGATGTGATACCGAGCACTTTAACATTGCATACTGGGGAAATCGGCGAGTACATGGTTCCACTTGTTTCGATGATAGAAATAACTCCAAGAGAAGGCTTTTCAGTAGTTGGCGACATCAAGCTTACACCTGATAGTATCAGAATAATAGGCAATGATAAAATCACTTCACAAATAAAATCATGGAGTACAAAAATTCTAACGATAGACGAAGTAAATAAACAGATACGAGGTACAGTTGAACTATCTGATTCATTAGGAGATATAATTAGCTTCAATACGCGAGAAATCAAATTTTATGTTGATGTACAGTTAACTTTGGAAAGGACGTTTTACGATATTCCGATTGTTGTTCGTGATGGCACTATACCAAGAAATAGCAAGATAACACCCAACAAAGTTGACATCACAGTTAGGGGCGGCTTAGAGCAAATCAAAAATCTTGATGTTGAAAATTTGTCAGTATATTTGGATTATTCAACAATAGCCAAAGATAAATCAGGGATTTTGATACCTAATATAGAGTTCCCGATTGATATCGAAGTAATTCAGGTCAATCCTCCATATGTTTATCACATAATTCTATTAAAACAAACTAAACTAAGCAGCATTAATTAAGATTTTTAACAAAATCAACATAAAATTGCCTCGTAAGACCATCTTGGTGTTTAACGCTACCTGTCAAATCGCGAATTTTCATACCTATTGTAACTCCATCAACAACTGAAAATCTGAGAGCTCCATTGACTCTTCCACGATGATTCAGTAGTTTTGCATCTTCGTCTAAAGATAAATCAAATTCCAAATTCAAGGCAACAAACTTGCCGATGGATTGTTCAAAACCGAAGTAAACGTCAGGCGAACGAAATACCTTGTTGGCTTCGAATGAATAATTCACTCCCGAATGAAAAGACAATTCGCCCATAGCCCAAGTAAAACTCTTACTTACAGCAAGGAAAAATCCCGGTGAGTGGTCAACAAATCTATCATTGCCATAAATGAAATTACCCCCGCCTTGTGAACGGAAACCTAATACAATCGCCGGTATATTAATTCTCTCGTCAAGAAAGCGATATTTGGCAGTAATGCCGGGTAAATTTTGCATTTCAGGTTTAGAATTCCCAATTATCCCGTTTCCACCATAAGCTATTCCAACAAGAAAAGATTGAAAAAGTGCATATGAAGCCTCTAGATATAAACCACCTAATGGCAAGAAATTAATGACTACGGCTCCATGATAAGCGGGCAACATACCGGCTGTAGGCAAGTCAACAATCAAATCCGTCTCATATTTCGGGCTTGTACCCGCTTTGCCCGGAGATGAAGCTGAAACTGAATAAATCAAAGCAAAAAACATAACAAAAGTTAGAATAAATTTTATCATTTAAGAATCGTCTTAGCATTTTATAACAATCAATTATTATGGAGCGACGCAACCATGAAAAGTATAGTTTATCTGACTTTTGTAATAGCTTTTTCTTTAGCGATGAATAGTTGTTCAAGTTCTAATTATGCCGGCAATAGTGCAGCAGAGCCATTGACCTTGTTGCCTTCGGTAAAAGAACAAAAATCGGATTATATTACTTTTGCTGTTAAAGTAGTACGAAATCGTATTGTAGAGGGAGAATATTTGCCGAGTTCGGAAGATTTGAGAATACAAATCAGCGATTCAAACGGCAAACTAATCTGGAATTCCAACCACAATATGAATTTCATGATGGCTATTGGTAATGTAAAACCCATTAAAATCGGTGATACACATGAATACACTTTAGAATGGAACAAAAGTGATAATGACGGAAAAAAAATGCCTTCTGGTATTTACAATGCAAGATTGATTATCCCTGCTCAACCTAATAATTATTCCACAAGTTTAGCTTTCAAATTGGAGTAAATTTGGCTAACCACGAATTTTTTATGCGCCGTGCACAGGTATTAGCCCAAAACGGAACTGGATTGGTGAGCCCGAATCCTTTGGTTGGTACGGTCATTGTCAAAAATGGTAAAATTATTGCCGAAGGTTGGCATCACGCTTATGGTATGCCTCATGCAGAGCGTGATGCTATAAGCAAATGCGACGGAATTGATTTGACTGATGCAATTTTATATGTAAATTTAGAGCCGTGTACTCATCATGGCAAACAACCACCATGCACAGATGCCATTATAGAGAAAAAATTCAAAACTGTTGTTATAGCTTCAAATGACCCAAATCTGAATGTATCGGGCGATGGCAGCAATGTATTGCGAAAATCCGGTATAGAGGTAATCGAAGGGGTAATGAAAAATGAAGCAGACTGGCTGAACCGATTCTTTTTCAAGCATATTACAAGCGGATTTCCATACGTAATCTTGAAAGCGGGTCAAACTGCTGATGGTTTTACTGCACTTGATAGCGGCGAATCAAAATGGATAACGAACCTTGAGAGCAGAACCGAAGCACACAAATTGAGAGCCCAAGTTGATGCTGTAATGGTTGGCTTCAATACCGCTGAAAAGGATAATCCTGAATTGACTGTTAGACATGTGGAAGGCAGAAATCCTTGGCGAATAGCGCTCGATAAAAATCTGAAGCTTGATACAAATTTAAAGCTATTCCAAACCGATGAAAAGCATCGAACAATTATTTGTTGTTCAAAGGAGATGTCTGAATCTGAAAAAGCAGCTAAATTGCAAGTTTTGGGAAATGAAATATTAGCGTCCGATTTAGAAAATGATGGTAAAATGGATTTAAAAGATATTTTAGAGAAATTGGAACGACAATATAGAATCACTTCAGTTTTGGTTGAAGGTGGTGCAACGCTTCATTCAAATTTTATCGAAAAGGGTCTTGCCGATGAATTGCAACTTTTTGTAGCACCAAAATTTTTCGGACACGGAATAAGCACTTTCGGGCAAATCAATATAAAAGGAGTAGAAGAAGCTCCTACTTTCAATTTAAAGCAAGTTCGGCAAATTGGAGATGACATACACGCAATTTACATAAAATAGCTTATTCGGATTGAATCAATTCAACTACAAAACTCGGATAATCTTCACTTCTTATATTACTCCTTCTTATGAATGAATCTTGTTTGCTCCGTGCTTCATCAGCATAGAAACTACTTTTCGTCCTTACAATATATTTTTGCTCTCCGTCGGATTCGTATTGTTCAATTATCAATTCTGTATCTGTAATTTCATTTAGCATTACCATGATTAATTGGGCTACATTTATATCATTGTAAGAACCGAAATATAGCAAGTATCGCTCATTTTGCTTCGGAATTGCTTGATTTGATGAAGTGTTCGTTTTTTCAGGGTTTCTGTTTGAAGCATTTAATATCATTTCATAATCAAGACAAGGCAGTGCTTTGTTGCAACAAGGTGATTCGACCAATTTTCCGGCAAGATAATATAAATTATTTATACGTAAATCTATCCTTCGGATAGTATCAAGCATATATAGAGATGAATCCACATTTCTTATATATTTGGGGATTTTAAACTCAGTCGGGTCGAAATAATTACCTTTGATGAGAAATATAATCTTAGCATTCTCAATTCTTGATTGCGGGTCGAAAGCTCCAACATTAGATACATTTGAGCCTAATGCTCGATTGTCGGGCAATAGGACTTTTCCTTGTTCAAAATAATCATAAAATGCAGAACCGAATTTTTTGGTATCAAGCAATCTCGTTATTAATTCATGATAACCGTAATAAGCTCTGAGTTTAGATAATGTGTCATTATTCAAATTCAGCAAATCGCCGGATTGGATACTAACTTTTTTGAAAGTAACATCGTAATGTGAAACAGATTCATGCAATACACCTTCGTAATACTCAACTTCATCGCCTATATACCAACCTCTCCTTACGGGGCGTTTGTCGCTCCACGCATCAAGAGAAATAATTAATTTCTCGTTTCCGGATATAGAGTCAATGATACTGAAAGCCGGGATGATTCTCCGATTGATAATATCAGCCATCATATCCAAGTTTTTGTCAACAATTTTTGCGAATTTTTCATACTCGTAAATTCTGCTTTGGCGCCGTTCAGGTGAATTAGTGAAATATTGATTATTCCTATGCAATTCGACCCATTTGGCTTCTGAAAATTCACGTCTGCCCAATTTATTCATATCGCGTCTGAAATTACTCAAAGTGTTTACTTCCCAAAATCCAGTTTGGTAGTATGGTACATTTTGTTCATATCCGGTCATAAATTCAGTGAATTCGCAATAACAGGGTGGTTTGACAAAATATTCAGGTAAAACATAAACAGTATCATAAAAAACAAGATTATCTCCGGTACGCGGGGAAATATTCCATCCGCCATTTTTGGAAACTTCAGAATTCGCTCCTGCACCTGATAATCGAGCATTTGAGGCTTGTGAAGCAGTTTTCGGAGTTTGTCGGCGGAGCTTGTCATAACTCGAAACAATTGTGATTTCTTGGTCATATTCCATCATTGCGCCAGCTAATCTCGGATTAGTGATTAATACAGTTTGTGCATGTTGAACTTTCAATTTTCGGCCAAATACAATTAGTTCGCTGTAACTTGTGTCATATTGGATTTTGTGCAACTTTTCAAAATCTGCTAAACCGGATGTTAGAGCACTGACGATTCTTTTTTCGGTAGCAATTTCCCGCCCGATAACAACAATTGTATCACTTGGGATGAGATAGCCCGACAGCACCTTGACAGGTTCGGAATCGCAATCTAGCAAATTAAAATGCGAACCACCCTTGATGAAATACTGCTTACCGCCTTTTATTTCAAATTCGGCTTGACTCAAATCGCGGGATTCTATCTCATTTCCATTATTATCAAACAAGCTGATTACAGGCATCCTAACAGGTTCATCGGGATTTGCAAGATTGATTAGAGCCACATTCATTTTGACTGTTGGCGGTTCAGGTGCAGGGCAGTTCATGAATTCGGGCAATGGCAATCTATATATGTCGTAGGAGCCTGCATTTGCGATAATTGTACCGCCAATTTTCATCTGTTTGTCCAACTTCGAATCATAACGATTTGAACTAAAATAAATTAAATCTGGAGAGGACAAGCCGTGTGGCAAAGGAACTAAAGGAAATCTGTCATCGGAAAAAGAGTTAATTGTGTTGATGTCAGACCTGCTTTCATTCGCTTTTTCCCCAAGTAGTTGTGCATCATCAAGGACCTTAATTTCAAATTTCTTATAATCAATTGCCAATTTGGTATAAAAAATATCAAAATCACCGGCTTTCGATTTCAATCTGTCTGATGAAAAGAGTAGATATGGATTGCAACACGAGCAATAAATAAAAGGTGTACCTTCGTTTGATTCAGTATTTATGTTTTGTGCTAAAGTTTTGACTTCAGTCCAAGTACCATCGGCAAATCTAAAAGCGTAGAATAAATCAGCATTTCCGCCGGGAAATTTTTTGCCGCTCAAACTGATTCGCTCGGCAAAAGGGGCATTTCTGTCTGATGACCAAAGCAGCAATGTAACACATGAGCCATCGGGCATTGTATCAGTAATTGCCGTCGGATGCGAATCCCAGAAAATCGAATTAATTGGTGAATCCAAAATTTTAAATTCAAATTTGCCTTCACGATTTTTGTAAAATTCAAATAAATCTGCACCTCCTACATTTTTAGATTCAGGGGAAAATGGTAAATTCAGATTTTTAGCCAAGTCATATGAAATGGGATGTGCAAATGCTGCAAATCCTTTGTCCATACCAGTAAAAACGATAGATTCAATATTCTTGGTCAAGTAATCAACCATGTCTTTATTAAAATTGGACACTGGAAACATTGTTTTGATAAATGCTGAAGATGGGGAAACAGATAGTTCGGAAAAATCATTGTTAGAGTGTTCACGGTCGAAAGCTCCGCAAATATCGTATTCAGATGAATTTTGAACGGGAGCAACTTCGCTTACCTCTTTGTTTGCATTAGGTCTGTTATTGTTTAAATTGCCTTCAGGATACTTGTAGATTTTGTTAGAACATGATACTAACAGAATTATTAAGAAAATTGCAAGTAAAATGCTTGTAAATTTTACGCTATTCATATGAATTATCCGATTGGGTTAAACATTATGGAGACCCTCCTCTTGCGTGGTTCAAATGTGCCTTGCGATACATCGGCAACTACAAACACAAAAAATTTGCCATTGATTGCCTTATAAACAAAAACATCACCAATATCAACAAGTATATTTACAGCTTGTTGATTAACGTCGCTAAGTAATTTGTCAATTATAGCTTGTGAGGGGAATGGTACACCTGGTTCATTTGTAACGATTCGCCCGTTTGCATCAACGACATCAATATTTGTTGAATTATATGTGATTACACTAGAACCAAAAACACCATTACCATATTCCTTCATTTCTGTCAATGCGTCGGTAATAAGAGCTTTGTTAGCTTCAATATAATCACAAAACTCACTGGCATTTTCTGATAAAAATTTGGGATTGAGTCTTTGCAAACTGCCTTTGAATCTAAGCAATGTACGCAGATTCACAGGGTCTGCCGATACAACCATCATATCTCCAACCAAGTCTTTATTAGCGGGATAAGTATCGAGAATTGCAGCAATAAAAGTCGTTCCTTCTAATTTTGCGGTAGCCAAAGCAATTATTTCGCTATCAGCAAAACGTTCATCATTAGGCAGTGTGCCTGAATTCAAATCTGAATTAGGGAATTGGTATGCATGAATCGAATATTCAGGAACGGGAATAAAAGTTGTATCATCAATTTGATTAATTCCCGGGTTGAATTCAGTAATCGTAGCTTCGCGTACTTTACATATAATCTGGCTATCATATGGCTCGAGTGGGCAATCACAACAAGAATTTGTTAAAACAATCAACAAAATTCCTATTGAAGCAAAATATAAGCATTTTTTAATATTTATCATGGTCATATTCATCCTTAATTAATACCCGAGAGTTATACCTAATCTGAAAAAGAACATGTTCACTCGTCTTTTGGAAGGAACATTTGAAAATCCCGACGTTTCGACGTATTCGCCAATTGCCAAAGACCTATAGCCAACATCGAATGATAAGTCAAACCAACAATATGGTAACGGAATATCGAGCCCTGCACCTAATCCCCAAGAAATTGGAATTGAAACATCAAATTTACTTTTATCTTCGATTCGGATTTTATCATTGCAGTCCTCGCATATGGCTACTCTAAACAAATCAAGTGTTATATCATCAACGGCAAGCCCAAACTCTCCAAATAGGAAAGGTCTCATACAGAAAAATTCTTCAAAATGCCATCTGCCGTGCAATAAACCGAAAGGACGATAAAAATCATCTCCGACAAATGAATTATAAATAGGCACTCCACTACTGAATACTACTCCCAAACCCCAATTTTCTGCTCGATACCCTGCGGCTATATCTCCAAAATAAGCCGAACGCCCTTCGTAAACTTGCTGAATCATGTCAATATCAGTTAGTTTTCGGTCGCGATAAGCTGCAATTCCACCGCGTAATTCTACAAAATATGATTTATAGTCGCAATCGGGACAATGCAAAGTCGGCAATATCAATGGGCTACAATCACAGAATTTTGTATTAGTATCCTTGCAAGGGATATTGATTTTTTCGACTGGGACTTCTCTAATTGCCAATGGATCGAGCGGATTATTAAAATTTTCGAACCAGTTGATATTTCCATATTCATTTGGTGGTAAATCTTTCAATTTGGGACCAACCAAGTCAATATCTTCTATTGGAATCATCTCTAAAGACTTTTTATCCGGTTGGAGTGAATCCAGAAATACAACATATTTTTGAGTTTCAAAAAGTTTGTTCTCAACTGAGCAATCAACAGGTTTAGTAACTTCCACTATTTTCAGAACAGTTCCGCGTAATGTATTGCTGTTTCGGATTGCAACGAAATTACTGTCTCTGTCGAACAGTTCATTGTATTTATGAGTCGAAGATGACTTTATTCTGATTGCTTCGTCAGTGCGTTCAAAACTGCCGCACGAAACAATCATAGCTAGAATAGAGATTGTAAATATTTTCACTAATTGCGTTTTCATAATCTGACGCTCAAATTAAGTCCTACAATCAGTGAATTAATAGTATTCCGTACATCATCCTTATATAAGAAGTTTGCAGAATTATATGTTGCATTTAAATCAAGCATCATACAAGCATTCAAAAATGTAAACCCATACGCAAATCCGACACCGGCATTGCCTCCAATACCAAATTTATCTGTTTCGGGTTGGAAAGTATCGCTGATGCTCATTATCACTCCCAAATTAATATAAGGTATGAATTTCCGGTTACAGCTATTGTCTCCATAAATCGAGACATCCATAAGGTTGAATTTGACGTTAGGTGTGATTGCGAAATAATCAACCAAGTAGGGAGATTCGGCTGGCAGGGTCTCAATTCTGTCGAATTCGAAATATTCAATCTTAGCTCCCCACCAAAGATTGCAAAAATAGTGATTCTCGATTTGGAGATTGAACCCTATGCATTCGTTGTTTAAGTCTGCAAAATCTTGGGTTGGAACGTACATTGAAGGTCCTATACCAACATATAATTGGGCATGGACTGATGTGCAAATCAACACCAAAAAACAAGAAATGAGAATGTATCTTATCATATAGTGTGAAAATAAGTGTTAGAATATTTAAAAGTAAATAATTAAAACATCATTTCAAAATTTTATATTAATATATAATTGGATTCTCAAAAGAAACAAAGTCTTGTGGTTTGAAATATCCTCTTCGCGTGAGAACTACCTCAATCTTCGAAAAATTAGACAGAACAATTGATTTTCCGTTCCTAATCGCAATGTTGTGTTCAAAGTGTGCTGAGGGCATACCGTCACGTGTAACAATCGTCCATCCGTCATCAAGTTTGAGTATCCTAGATGAACCATGAGTCAACATTGGTTCTATTGCAAGGACAAATCCTGTAAGAAGTATTGCTCCTGAACCCTTTTGACCATAATTTGGTATTTGTGGAAGTTCATGAATCTTCCTCCCTATTCCGTGCCCGACTAATTCTTCAACAATTTGATAGCCATTGCGTATTGCGTGCTGTTGTATAGCATAGCTAATATCCCCTACTTTATAATATGATTTCATTTGTTCTATTCCCAAAATCAAGCATTCATAAGTAACTGTTATAAGTCTTTTTTTGTCTTCCGAAATTTCACCAATTCCAAAAGTGTAGGCTTGGTCAGAATAGAATTGGTGCATAATTGCACCGCAATCAATCGTAATAATATCTCCGTCGCGTAACTCTCTATTACCGGGAATGCTATGCACAATTTCATCATTTATAGATGTACAGAGTGTGTTTGGATATCCATACAATCCTATAAATGCAGGAATTGCTTTATGGTCTCTAATGAATGTTTCAGCCAATCGGTCAAGCCTGATTGTCTGGATTCCGGGTTTAATTTCATCGGCAAGCATAGCAAGAGTATCAGAAACAACTTTTGCCGCATCTTGCATCAAATCAATTTCTTCATCAGTCTTGAAACTCACATTACCGAAAAATCTCTCGAAGATATTCATTCAATTTGTTTCAAATTATGTACTTATTTATCCCAAATTGGAATAAATCCCATTTCCTTAATCAAATCTTGTGCTTGATTGCTCAGACACCAATCCAAGAAAGCTTTGACAGCTCCTGTCGGTGAATTTATGGTATAGAACTGTAAATATCGTATGATTGGATATAAGTCCTTTAGCACATTTTCGGTTGTCGGTTCTATATTATTAATGTTAATATGTTTTACACCTTCTACATAAGTTATGCCACCATAGCCAATAGCCGAAGAATCGTTACTTATGAATTGAATCATGTTACTTAGCGATAGTGCAGATGGTATAGATTTGCAATAATCTTGACCATCAAGCACATGAGTAAGGAAATATTCTCGAGTACCGGAATTTTCTTGTCTATTAATAGGACTTATTTTCAAGTCTGTCCAACCAAAAGCGTTCCAATTAGTAGTTTCACATTTGAAAATATCTTGCAATTGCTGCATTGTAAGTGATTGAATAGGGTTTTTATTATTCACGTATATGCTCATCGCATCTTTAGCAATCAGATGCGAAACACCAATACTCCGAAATTCATCAGCGAGAAGTTTGACTTCTTCCGGTTCTACATTTCTCGATGCCATACAAATATCAGCCGATTTGTCTTGAATTGCCTGAAAACCTGATGCTGTTCCACCACCATATACATAAATTGAAACTTGGCGATTATTTTTCATGTATTCAGCGGCTAATCTTATCGAAAGCATATACATTGTATCAGAACCTTTGATAACAATTCGGGTAGGCTCCTTTATAGCGGTGCTACACCCAACGATTATCATAAAGCAAACCAACAATGTTATAATTTTCAAATTTATCTCCTTTCAGCTCTTGTTCTCAATCTTTCAATTTCGTACGGACTTCCTTCGTACCATTCAGGAATTATTTCTAAATTGATTAATTCAATTGACAAATTTAATAAAAAATCTACATGTTGCATCGCCGCATCGTAATTAATCATATAATTCAAATCATCAAAAGGTGAATGATAAACATTTACCATGTAATCATAAAGCCGATAAAAACCGAATTCATGGCTTACATTTGCATAATCTGTACCTTCCATCACAAGCATAGAAGGTATTCCGGCTTGTGCAAAAATAGTTTGGTCGGAGCGATTGAATGCACCGACTTTGGATAATTCAAAAGGTAGTTCTTCTAAGTACAAATTATTAGATTCGGTTACTTTAATTATTATGTCCTGCAATTCTGAAAAATCTGCACCTACTCCGAAAATTGAGTTAAAGTTATCTATGAATGCAATGCCGTCAATATTCAAATTTGCGATAGTTTTATATAAAGGTACAATCGGATTTTGAGCATAATAAATGCTTCCGAGCAAGCCTCTTTCCTCGGCTGTAGTAAAAACGATAATTATATTCCTGTTCAAATTATCGGCAAACAAATTCAACATTCTGGACAATTCCAATAGTGCCGATACTCCCATTGCATTGTCCAAAACGCCATTATATATTGAATCTCCATCAACAGGAATTCCAATTCCAAGATGGTCGTAATGTGCAGATAACAACAAATACTCATCCTTTACATTTTCTCCACGACCCTTGATGAACCCTACAACATTCGGTGCTAAAAAAGTTTTATCGGCGTACTTTCCTTTGAATGTAAATGAAGCTTTGGATAAGTTATTATCAACGAATTCAGTAAATCCGAATTCATTTTGGTCAACAATTACACCCATGTAATCAATGATATGATTTGCTTTATCAAACGGCATGATGATTGTTAAAATATCAGAAGCAGTTTGAGCTAATGTCATTTCGGGCAAACTATATTCGAGCAACATATTAGCCCAAGGTTTGAAACGCAAATCCTTCTCGGAAAGCAATATAATACAGGCTTTTGCTCCACGAGCGAGTGCTTGTTTGGCTTTGGTTTGAAAATTCGAATAAATCGTAGGATAAATACCATTAAAATATTCGAGCTCTTCAGAAAATGGTTCACCATTAAGCAAAACAACTACCTTGCCACTAACGTCTATGTTTTGATAATCATTATAATCAAATTCAGGAGCAAAAATCCCGAAACCTGCAAACACAATGTCTAAAGGACGCGGTAAATATGACATCATACCGGTAGAACTTACAATATAATCTTCACTAAGTTCAAAATCATATGTATCATTGCAAACAATTTTAAATTCGCTTTCGGGTAACACCGAAATTTCATGCAATGGGATATTTTGGAAGTATGAACCGTTCAAGCCCGGCAAAATGCCATAGTCCGCTAATCTTTCAGCAATCACCATTGCGGCTTTATTCCCAATTCTACCGTCAGTGGGTCTGCCCTTCATTGAGTCCTGACCCAAAATGTTAATGAGCTCTCTAAAATTAATCGGATTGAGTGAATGAACGCTATCGTTTTGCATTTCAATTGACGATTCCATACTGTTAACAACATGATGAAACAGTAAGAAAATAATTAGAATCTTTATAAACTTTCTTTCGTATATATATAAAGTTGTCATCAGTTTTGAAGCATGTAATAAATTTATTGATAATTTTGAAAATAAAAATGAACAAAATGAAATTGATTTTTTGTAAATATAAACTATACGTACTTAAAGGAAAAACTTTATGATTAAGTTTAATATGATTTTCGTAATATTGTTTTGTATTATTGGAGCTACAATGACAACTTATTCGCAGACTAAACTCCCTACCAGAGCGGAAATAGAGAACAAATACAAGTGGAATACTGCTGATATTTTTATTTCCGAAGAAGCATGGGAAGAAGAATTCGCTCGTATCAAAAATGAGATTCCCAAGATTCAACAATTCAAAGGTAAATTTGCCGAATCGGCAAAATCCGTTTATGAAAGCTTTGCTCTGGCTGATAAAGTCTCTGCAGCATTTTCAAAATTATATTTATATGTTGCATTGTCGCGAGACACTGATTTGAATGAAGGGAAATTCCAGATGATGTTCGACCGAATACAAAAGCTGGGTTCTGAAATTTCTGCTGCAGCTTCATTCATGACACCAGAATTAATTTCCATTCCAAAAGATAAATTTCATCAATTTTTGAATGACAAGATTTTGGCTGATTACAGACACCAATTAGAATCCACTTACAAAATGCGTGACCATACTTTGCCGGCAGACCAAGAACAACTTCTCGCTAAACTTAGTCCCGTATTTCAGACAGCAAACAATACTTATTCAATTTTGAATGATGCAGAATTACCCTTTCCAAATATCAAAATGAATGATGGGACCGAAATGCAAGTATCGCACGGTCGTTACAGAGCTGCACTTTTTGCGTTAGATAGGAATTATCGCAAAGATGTTTACAAAGCTACTTATGAACCATATAGTGCGCTAAAAGGCACAATGGCATCGTTATATAATTCCAGAGTAAAGCAACGACTCGTAAATTCCGAAATACGCAAATATTCATCCCCGATTGAAGCCGCTTTGAAAGGCAATGATATTCCGGTAGATGTTTACAAAAATTTAGTCAAATCAGTCAATGATAACTTGGATGCATTGCATAAATGGGCAAAAATCAAAAAAACAGCATTGAAATTAGACGAATTGCATCCATATGATACTTATGTAACACTCTTCCCTGCTACTCAACGTGAATATGATTATGAAACAGCTTGCGAAATCGTATTGAAATCGCTAAAACCATTAGGCGACGAGTACGTTAAGCAAGTTAAATTCGGTTTCGAAAACAGATGGATTGACGTTTACGAAACTCAAGGCAAACGCAGCGGAGCATATTCAAATAGCACAGGTGCAGGTCCTCACCCATTCATATTGATGAATTGGAATAATACGATGGACGACATGTTCACGCTGACACATGAAATCGGTCATAATATGCACTCATTTTTTAGCGAAAAACACCAACCTTACCATTATGCGGGATATTCTATTTTTGTTGCAGAGGTAGCATCAATTACAAACGAAGCACTATTGCTTGATTATTTGCTCGAAAATGCTAAAACAAAAGAGGAAAAAGCCGAACTTCTCGAAAAATTTTTAATCTCGGCACAAATGACATTTTTCCGCCAAACTCGATTTGCGGAATTTGAAATGTTGACACACGAAAAGGCTCAAAAAGGTGAAATATTGACAGCAGACCAATTAACAGAGTTATTTGCCGAGCTATATCAAAAGTATTGGGGACCCGAAATGGTTACCGATGCTGAAGAAGGATTATCGTGGGCACGTGTTCATCATTTAGTAAAATACGATTTCTACGTTTACCAATACGCAACCGGGTTTGTAGCAGCGCACGCATTAGCTGAGCAAATCAAGAAAGAAGGCGCTCCTGCAATCAAGCGATATTTGGATTTTCTTTCATCAGGAAGTTCGGATTATCCAATCAACGTTTTGCAAAAAGCCGGAGTTGACATGAGCAGCCCCAAACCGATTGAACTAACGATTCAAAAAATAAAACGCTACACCGAAGAATTAGAAAAGCTGATGAAATCGTAAATATAGTTTTTATCTCAAACTTAAAAAAAGCTGTCCAAATGGGCAGCTTTTTTTTGTGTAGCATGACTATTTTATTTGGAAATGAAGAAATCTTGTTTTATGTTAGAATAGTGCGAACATACAATATGGACAATTGATGTTGAAAATTTGTGAAATTTGATTGTTAGAATTCAGGACAAGGTATATGTCAAGAACTTCATTAAATATTAGTCTGCTGACTTTGATATTATATTTATTTTTTTCTAGTATTAATGCAAGGTCTCAAAGTCTCATTTGGGACCTTGCAGATACAATAAGTATAGGTACTATAAGAGAAGTATCCTGTATAAATAAGGATATTTGTATTTATAGATATGAGTTAATGTTCAACAATGGTATAATATTGAAACTGACAACTGATGGTGGTTTAAATTGGACACACATTTTTGCTGATACTAATATTATAGACAATGAAACCTTTCTTCCTATCTATTTAGCACCAAACTATTATACTTTATCCTTTAAATCACAAGATAAAATCATATTAACGGCAGATACTAATATCTTTTGGTATAGTAATGATTTGGGCAAAACTTGGATAAAAGACTCAATTGATGAAGGATATAGTCTAAGTATCAAAATGGTAGATAGTTTAAATGGGTTGATGTATAAAAAACTCAAAGGAGGTATGTTTGTTGAAATATTTGCGACTTCTAATGGTGGTATCAGCTGGCATGAGATACATAAACCCTTAGAACACAAATGGGACCTTAATTTTTTTGGCGGTGTACTAATGGAAGGGAGTATTTATCTTTATTCTATAAATGAAGATTGGGGTTATAGTTTAAATTGGACGCTTGATTTGGGTAAAACATGGGATAGCTATTATTATGGAGGATATTACGCATTCAATGACTTACAATTTATAAATCCTTATATTGGATTTAGTATTAATAGATATATGAATTTGGATAGCAATAAGACCTTCTTTTCTGTAATGAAAACATATGACTCGGGTGCTACATGGACGGTACTTTTAGAATCAGACTCAGTCCAATATTCGAGATTGTCCTTCTCTGATTCATTAAACGGTATTGTTGCGGGGTCAACTACGGATTTAATCATTCGTACAACAGATGGAGGTTATTCTTGGCACAAAGATACAGTTCATGGTATACCGCCAAGACAAATGCGTAATCTAAGAAATATCAACATGATTGAAAGTAAAAGCGCATTTTTATCCACATCCCGACATATTATTAAATTAACCGACAGGCCTACATCAATTGAAAATTTTCCACTTATTAATCAAAATTCATTAGACTTTGAGTCAATTATTGTAAATAAAGAAATTGATTTAGAAATCTTGAATGATTGTGTCGGAAAGAGTCAAATATCTATAACCATTTATAATAGTACCGGAAAATTAATTTCTAACGATGAATTTCGATATTCTCACTTTGATAAAGGGATTATTTTAAACTTATCAAACTTTACAAGCGGTTTTTATTTGATTAGAGTTGATTGTGCCTCGAAAAACAAATTATTACAATTATTAATTATATGAAATAATTATGAAAAATCTCATTTTATTAATATTGATTTTAACTACATATTTCTCACTTCCTCTTTATGCAGATAATAATTGGTTGCATATTAAGGACACTTTTTATAAGAATTTTCAAAAAGCTATTTGTTTTGACTCCTTGAATTACGGTGCTTTAGGGCTCGCTATTAATGGTGTAACCAAATTTTATCTTACAGCGGATGGTGGTATTAATTGGCAACAAACATTAACGGATGACATTTGTTTCTTAGAACCTGAAATTAGAAGAGGAAATCTTTATCCTATTGATATTTCCAGAACTATTGATGGTTTTGTTTATATTGCTTGCGATACTGGATATTTTATTTATTCTACTGATAGTTGTTCTACTTGGCAACGATTTAAATCAAGCATTGACAGTAATTTTAAATTTTTTGATATGTATGACAGTAAAATAGGAATAGCTGCAACCGAACATACTTTATTCATTTCAGAAGACGGTTGCTCTACATTCATAGAAATTCCCATAAATATCGTGAATGCCATAATCTCGAGAATTTGGAACATAAAAATTCTTGATGAGAACCATATTTTTATAATAGCAGAATCATACAGTTTGAAGTCTAACGTACTTATTAAGTCTTCTAATCAAGGTTCCACTTGGGAGATGATTTCATTCGGCAAAATTGAAACCGGTAGATTATTTAATATTGGGTTGGAGCATATTTGGCTCGCTGCGCCTATTTCAATATATTCACAAGGGAAAAAAACAACAGAAGACTTTATATATTACTCGAATGACCATGGAAATACTTGGATTTTACAGTATTCTAACCAAAAAGATAATGATGGTTTTATAACCTCTTTAAATTTTTATGATGAGTTTAATGGCATTGCTACCGGTTGGTATGGATTAATATACATGACTTTCGATGGTGGGAAAACTTGGCAACAAAGCTTCCATAGACAGTATTATTTGAATGAAAATTTATTCGCCTGCCTGAGGATTTCCCAAGATAAAGCTGTAGTATTTTCCGACAAAGGTCATATTTACAAGTACAAATTGAACGAGATGAGTATAAATTATTTACACCAAGAAGAGATATTTATAAACTATTTGACTCAGTCAGATTATTTAGAAATTAATTTTAATGAGATTGACATTAGAACCAGCAAAAATTTAGAAAATTTTAAAATATATAATATTCTAGGTGAATGTATGGTTAATCAATCAATTCCAACTTCTAATGGAAAACAGTATATTGATGTCTCAAAATTATCTGCCGGCTTGTATTTTGTGATAATTGGCAATAGAGTAGAGAAGTTTGTGAAGATGTGAATTCTGTCACACCGACAAGCACACCTTTTGTCAAATTACTGACAATCATACAAATCATAGTTCAGACAAAAAACCCTAAAATTTACTTGGGCAATATTCGTAAATAGTATAATTGTACTAAATAGGAATGTAATGGAACAGAGAAAAGTGATTTTGAGCGGTGTAACTCCTTCGGGGATACTGACAATCGGGCATTTGACAGGTGCTTTGACTAATTGGGTCAAATTGCAGAACGAATATGATTGCTATTATATGATTGCCGATTTGCATGCAATCACTGCCAAACAGACTCCCGCAGAATTGCGCAAACGCACCTTGGACACCGCAGCGATGTTCATTGCATCGGGTATAGACCCCGTCAATTCAACTTTGTTTATCCAATCTCATGTGCCTGAACATTCCCAGCTCACTTGGGTCCTCAATACTTTCACGGGTATGGGCGAATGCAGCCGTATGACTCAATTCAAGGACAAATCGCGACAACATTCCGAAAATATCAACGTTGGGTTGTTCACATATCCTGTGCTAATGGCTGCCGATATTTTGCTCTACCAAGCTGACCTCGTGCCCGTTGGTGAAGACCAGAAGCAGCATCTCGAGCTTACTCGCAATTTGGCACAAAGGTTCAATCACAATTATTCCGACACATTCAAAGTTCCGGAGCCGTATATCCCCGAAATTGGGGCGCGAATCATGAGCCTTCAGGAGCCGGAAAAGAAAATGTCCAAGTCCGACCCAATCCAAGGTTCGATAATATTTTTGACCGATACCGATGAGCAGATTGTAGGTAAAATCAAGCGTGCAGTGACCGATTCGGGCAGCGAAGTCATATTTGATGAGGAAAACAAGCCCGGAGTGGCAAATTTGATGACGCTCTACCACATCGCCACAGGCAAGTCAATGAGCGAAATCGAGAGTGAATTCGCGGGAAAAGGCTATGGCGATTTCAAATCTCAAGTTGGCGATTCCGTTGCCGAATTCATCAGCCCCATTCGCGACCGTTACAACGAATTAATCGCAAATAAGGACGAATTGGCAAAGATACTCATCAGTGGTGGCGAAAAAGCCCGCCACACCGCCTTACGAACTTTGCGAAAAGTCTATAAAAAGGTCGGTTTCGTGCAGTTTTAAATTGTCTGACCATGATTGTCTGAACCATGATTTATGTGATTTGGGAGTATTATTGTCTGAACTTTGATTTATGTGATTTGTGTGATTAAGATCTTGTCTGAACTATGATTTATGTGATTTTTGTGATTAATATGATAAATATGAATACAATTTCAAAAAATGTAATCACACAAATCATTCAAATCACAAAAATCATAGTTCAGACAAAAAAACAATGTTCAGATGTTTTACTCTAACCAACTGTACGGATAGGCCGGGTCTTCGGTCTTTTGAACGTTTGTAGTTGGGAAAAGTGGTTCAAATGTGTCAAGCATGAGGGCGTATTCGTGAGTGAATTTTGCTCCTACACTTGCTTCGGTCTTGCCGGGTTGAGGTCCGTGAGGAATTCCCAGCGGATGCAGCGTGACAGAACCGGGTCCTACACCTTTTCGGCTCATGAAATCACCCTCTACATAGTAGAGCACTTCAGCACTGTCAACGTTGGAATGATAATAGGGCGCAGGAATTGCATCTTCGTGCCAATCAAAGGGTCGCGGATTGAAATTGCACAAAACGAAATGCTTTGTATGATATAATAAATGTATGGGTGGTGGCAAATGGATTCGACCAACTTTGGGGTTGTAATCCTTGATATTGAACGCAAATGGATATAAGTAGCCATCCCAACCACCAATGTCGAATGGGTGATGTGGCTGCATATATTCAAAAATACGGTTTCCGGCTTTCATCAAAATTCTAAAATCACCCAAATCGCCTTTTGGTTCCATGAATTGAGGCATTTTGAAATTGCGCTCTTCGTATGGAGCGTGCTCTTCGAGTTGCCCGTATTCATTTCTGTAGTGACGCGGAATTTCGTAAGGTGTATCGGATTCGATTACCACAATTTTATTATCATCGAAGCTATCGAAGTGCATTTGATAAATTGTTGCTTGAGGAATGATTATTTGGTCGCCCGCGACGAAGGGCAAAGAACCATAATCGGACAATAATACACCGCTGCCCCTATGGATGAAAACATACTCGTGAGCATAAACATTTTTGAAGAAATAATCAGGGTTCTTTGTCGGCTTTGCAGCATACATTTTACAATGATTGTTCTCGAGATATGATACTCTCGAGTTGAAAAAATCACCTTCTTTTTTCAAAGTATCAGTCAAAAAATGGAAATGCCTAAGCTCTGCCTCATGCCAAACTTCATCGGCTAACTTGGGCAATTCGGTTATTTTCGTTGCTTTTGTCGGCATATTAAGATGATATTTATTTGTATAAATGCCCGAAAAGCCCTTAGAACTGACTAATTCCTCACGGTACAAAGTCCCATCGGGTTTGTAGAAAGTAGTGTGCTTTTTCTTGGGTATAGAGCCTAATTTATGATAGAATGCCATAATGAACCTCGATTTTTAGTTGTCGTTATAATTGATGAAAGATTTAATTGAATCGTATTTATTAGTAGTCGGATTCAAAACGTAATAGTAGTGTTCGATTCCATTTGTAATGCACAAGTATTTGCTTCCCAATTGCGAATTATAAGTAGCGAGTTGATTAACCGTTAATTGGCTAAGTTTAATAGAATAAGCCTTGCACTCAACAATTATGTGTGGTTTCGCTGATTTATCATATATTATTATGTCGCATCTTTTGTTCAATTCGCCATACTTCAAGTTATGTTCAATTTTAGTCCGAGATTTAGGATAGCACAAAGTTTCGTTCAAATATCGAACAAAATTTTGCCTAACCCATTCCTCAGGTGTCAACACAATGAACTTGTTGCGAATCGTATCATAAATCTTCAAAATACCATCTGAATCATCAAATTTGAATTGAAAATTCGGAAGATTCAATCTTTCTAATTCAACATACATATATAATATAATGACTCACTATAAATTGCCTCTTCTGGCTTGTTCTCTTTCGATAGCTTCAAACAATGCGAGGAAATTACCTTGCCCGAATCCTGAAGCTCCTTTTCTACGTTGAATAATCTCGTAGAAAAACGTTGGGCGGTCAAATATCGGCTTGGTGAAAAGCTGGAGCAAATAGCCGCCACTCGAGATTTCGATATCGCACAATATACCGAGACGTGCGAGTTCGTCAATATCCTCAGTCACCAAACCACCTCTTTCTTCACTGCGGCGTTTGATGTCATCGTAATAAGTTTTAGGTGGCGCATCTAAGAATTCAATTCCATTAGCACGCAAATTCGCAACTGTTTCGATTATATTCGTTGTAGCAAGTGCCACATGCTGAATGCCCGAACCGTGATATTGCTGAGTATATTCTTCAATTTGTGATTGGCGCTCTGCATCGAATGGCTCGTTTATCGGATTTTGGATAACAGAATCCTTAGAACGGACAACTTTGGACAATAATGCGGAATATTTTGTCGAAATATCGCCGGGACCAAAAAATATGAATGTCTCAAAATCTAAAGAGCGATTGATGTAGTTCTCCCAGTAATCCATTTCGTTTACATGAACATTGCCGACGATATGGTCTATGATTTTAAGATTGGATTCTTCGCGTCTGATTTCGAAGTTATAGAATGGTTCTTCAAATCCGGGCTTAAACAGACCTTTGTAATGGTCATAGTTGATGAAATTGATTTCGGTATCATCATATAACCTAATTGCAGCTTGCTCTACAAAGCCGTCTTTGTCCTCAAGGCGATATGGTTTCGTGACAGGAACAGCACCATTTTTGATTGCTTTGCTATAGGTTTCGTTAACATTTACAACTTCAACACACCAACGTTTGACGCCGTCACCATGCTTGTGGATGAATGATTGGACATCATAAGTTGAAGGCTGAATAGCCGAAGTTATCATAATCTTCATATTATGCTTATTCGACAACAAGTACGATACACGGTCGCGAGTTCCGGTTTCAGGACCTTGATAAGCTACAATGTTGAGACCTAATGCTTTAGCGTGCCAAAAAGCAACTTGCTTTGCCGAACCGACGTAAAATTCTATATAGTCGTATCCTCTGATTCCCATTGAATTCTGGGGAATTTTGCTTGGTACTCCGCCATAACAAATATCCATTTCCATAATTTTTCTCCTAACATTGCTAAAATTTATTTACGCAAATCTAATAATTATTTTCGACGTAACTGAATCAAAAAAACTTTATAGACAAAAAAAAAGGCAACCCTAAGCAGGGTCACCGTACATGGCTGTGACTTAAAAAATAAGTCAGTTATTAGTTACGTATTGGTTCTAAATCGTTATCGGGTTCTACGACATCAATTTGACCTTCATATAGCTCAAGAATTTGATTTTCAAGAACGGGGTCTTGTTGAACAGATTGAATGATTGGTTGATTAATCTGAATTATTTGTTCTACCTCGGTTGTAGTATAAGTTACACCGGATACCAGAATATGAAAATACCACAGAATCGCAATGAAAATTTCCATTTTATTACTCCATAAATAAATTATTTAAAAAAAATACTATATAAAAAAGTGTTGAAGGTTGCCACAGCCATTGTCCTTGTGACACACCCAAACAACTTTGGTTTTCAAATAAGTGCATCCTGCATTTCAGTTCATCCTTTTAAATTTCACATGACTAATGACAAAGTAAATGCCATTACGAGTTACTATCCTCTATTTGACTTCAAGAAAGTTAGTTTACAATTATATTATTTTAATTACATCAGCCATAAATGCGGCTTTGAGACAATTCATTTAATCATTTGTAGATAGATTTGAAAAAATATGTATTGGAAATCAAAAAATCTTCATTAAATTTGCTGAAGAAATTTAGACATTTTGCAATAAATAGGTGAATATTAGCATTCAGATATGAAACAACTTCTAACACTATTCAACCCAATTATACTAATTCTAACTCTATTGTTATGTACTGTTTCTGTTTTTAGTTATGAGAATCCACCAAGCGACACGGATAATGTAGAAAATTTTCTATTTGCTTTACCAGATGACCAGAAAGCTACAAAATTGAATCAATTAGCAGCTGAAGTCGTATCCAAAGACCCTCAAAAAGCTATCAATTACTCAAATAGAGCGCTAAAAATAGCTTTACAGAAGAATTATTTGACTGAAATAGCCAATGCTTACAGCAATATCGGTTTGGCTTATGATTACATTGGTGATTACGAAATAGCATTAGAAAATCATGTTGAAGCCCATAGAATTAGGGAAATACAAAAAGATAAAGTCGGTATGGCTCAATCATTGAATAATATCGGAGTCATCTATTTCAATATCAAAGCATATCATGAGGCAAAAGAGTTTTACGAAAGAGCGCTAAATCTTAGAATTGCAATTGGAGATACAAATCAAATTTACAAATCTCTAAATAATATGGGTTTGGTGACCTTCAATGTTGGTGAGTTCAGCAAATCGCTTGAATACTACTTTGAGATGTTGAAAATTGTTGAGAGTAAAACAGATAGTAGCGAGTATGCTAATATTAATAATAAAATCGCAATGGTATATTATGCACTCAAAATGTATGATGAAGCATTGAATTTTTACCAAAAAGCGATAGAATTGAGTAGTTCGCTTAACAACAAAGCTGAATTAGCGCGTTCTTTGACAAATATTGGCAATATATATTTTGAGACAAATCGATTTAAAGAAGCTCTGACTTCTTATGAAAAGGCACTTATCATACGCGATGAAAGTAAAGATAAAAAAGGTATTGGTATTCTGCAGAACAACATCGGGATGATTCATAAACAAATGGGAAATTACCCCAAAGCACTTGATTACTGTACACGTTCAATAGCTACGAGATTGGAAATTGCAGATAGCTCCGGTGTTTTTCATCCTCTTACCACCAAAGCTCAAATATTTATCTTATTGAAAAATTATGATGATGCTTTAAATAATCTCAGTTTGGCAAATGAAATTGCAAACAATTTAGGCGATAAAAAGCAATTGTTGATTGTATATGAAATATACCATGATTTGTACAGAGAAATAGGCAACTACCGAACTGCATTGGATTATTACAAGTTGTATTCGAGTACAAAAGACAGTCTGATAAACGAAGAGAGTAATAAGAGGATAGCCGAATTGAAGATTTCGTATGATGTTGACAAAAAGGAAAAAGAAAATATCATGTTGCGTCAACAGAATGAAAGCCAGCGTCGTATCAACGAAATTCAGAAGACATCTTTCATATTGATTACCTTTCTGATTTTCGTTCTTCTTATAATGTTCTATTTCCGATACAAAACAAATCAACGTACAAACAATCTTTTACGAACAAAGAATCAAACGATTTCCGAACAAACTGAAAAGTTGCAAGAAATCCTCAAAGATTTACGAGAGAATGAAAAACAACTAATTGAATCTAATGCAACCAAGGATAAATTCTTTACTATTATCGCTCATGATTTGAAAAATCCTCTTCACGCAATTGTACTATCATCGGACACAATCAAAACTAAGTTTAAGATGATGACTGAACAACAGCATGTCGATTTGATAAGCCAAATCAACAAAGCCGGGTTGCATTTGTCGAATTTGTTAGAGAATTTACTTTTCTGGTCGAAAGCACAAAGTGGCGCAATGAAGCCCGAACGCCAAATGATTGATTTGTCATATTTAGTTGCGGAAAATGTTAAGTTGCTTTCGGAATCAGCAAAAAACAAAGGAATTTCCATCCAATTCGGCAACGGTGGCTCTGCTTATGCTTATGCTGACCCGAATATGATAAACACAGTAATTCGCAACTTAATGTCTAACGCAATAAAATTCACATCGAAGGGTGGAGAAGTTACTTTGAGCACTCGAATCAATGCCGAATATTGCGAACTAAAAGTCAAAGATACCGGAGTAGGTATAAGCGAAGAAGATCTGAAAAAACTATTCAGAATTGATGTCCATTATTCTACTTTCGGCACTTCAAGAGAGAAAGGCACCGGACTTGGGCTAATATTGTGCAGAGAATTCATGGAAATGAATCATGGTTCGATTGAAGCCCAAAGTTCAATTGGCAAGGGCACCGAATTAACTATCAAAATCCCTCTCAAACCCTCAAAACCACAATCTGATTAGACTGCAAATTATTCCTTTTCAATACTCAGTATCGTTTCACGTCATTCAAAACGTTAAACTATTGTGAGAAATGATGAAAAAGCAAGCTTTGTGGACACCTGCTCTTGATAATATAAATGAATCCAATATGACCCAATTCATAAATTTCGTTAATTTGAAATATGGATTAAAACTCTGCAATTATGATGAACTTTACGATTGGTCAATAAAATACATTGCCAATTTTTGGGAAGATATTTGGCAATTTATGGATGTAATTTACGAGCAACCCTACAAAAGTGTGATTTCAAAAGTCAATTCTTCACTTCCTGATTCGGATATTCGAAACTACAGATGGTTTAAAGGTGCAACATTAAACTTTGCCGAAAATTTACTCAAATTCCGAGATAGTGAATTGGCAATTGCGTATTATTCTGAGAACGCCAAACCAATTTATATGACTTATGGTGAATTGTATGAGAAGACTGCGAAATGTGCATTAGGGCTAAAATCATTGGGCGTAGCCAAGGGGGACAGGGTCGCCGGTTATATCAACAACAATCCACAAGCAATTATTGCAATGCTTGCAACAATTTCTATTGGCGCAATTTGGACCTCCACTTCGCCTGATTTTGGAGTGAACGGGGTAGTTGACAGGTTTTCACAAGTTGAACCCAAAGTCTTGATTGCAGTTGATGGATATAAATATAACGGAAAAACAATTTCATTAAATGAAAAACTGCAAGAAATACTTACAAAACTTGAAAAAACGAAAAAAATTGTTATCATAAATCAAATTAATGCCGAAATCAATAGCATTGACTATACCTCATGGGACAAGCTACTCGAAAATAAAGCAAGCGAAATTGAATTTGAGATGTCCGATTTTGACCATCCAATATATTTAATGTATTCATCCGGTACAACGGGCGTACCGAAATGTATCGTACATGGAGCCGGCGGCACTTTGCTGCAGCATATGAAGGAATTAGTGCTCCATACAAATTTGACTGATATGGATAAGATTTTCTATTTCACGACTTGCGGTTGGATGATGTGGAATTGGCTTGTAAGTTCATTGAGTGTAGGTGCTACAGTTGTACTTTATGACGGCAGTCCCTCCTATACTGATTTGGGTGTTCTATGGAAAATGGCGCAAGACGAAGGCATTACAGTTTTTGGGACAAGCCCTAAATTTTTAAGTGCATGCCAAAAAGCAGGAATCAACCCTGAAAGTAGTTTTGAATTATCAGAGTTGAAAACAATTTTATCAACTGGTTCGCCACTTTCTAAAGATAATTTTGAGTGGGTTTACGAAAATGTCAAATCTGACGTGCGTTTGTCGTCAATTTCGGGTGGGACAGACATTATTTCATGCTTCATGTTAGGTAATCCAAATTTGCCTGTTTATTCGGAAGAAATTCAATGTCGTGGATTAGGTATGAAAGTAGAATCGTGGGACGAGAACGGCAAAGCTGTTTTGGATAGCAAAGGTGAGCTTGTTTGTACGGCTCCATTTCCGTCCATGCCGATTTATTTTTGGAATGATATTGATGATGAGAAATACGAAGCTGCCTACTTTGAAAAGTTCCCGGGAGTTTGGCATCACGGCGATTTTATCACAATTACTGAGAACGGCGGAATCATTGTTCATGGCAGGTCAGACGCTACTTTAAATCCCGGAGGAGTTCGCATAGGAACAGCAGAAATTTATAGAATTGTAGAAGCAATGGATGAAATTTCTGATTCAATTGTAATCGGGCTACCGATTGAGAATGATGTTGAAATTGTACTTTTTGTTGTGCTGAAAAACGATGCTGAATTGACAGATGAATTGGGTAAAAAGATTAAAAACGAAATCAAAAGCAATTTAACTCCGCGTCATATGCCCAAAACTATTCATCAAATATCTGAAGTACCCGTCACTTTGAACGGGAAAAAAGTAGAACTTGCAGTTCTCAACATACTTACGGGTGTTGAAGTCAAAAATAAGACTTCAATAGCAAATCCGGATTCACTTTTGCAATTTGAAAAAATAAAGACTTTAGTCTGAATCAATTTGCCAATCGCTTTTCAGAGTATTTATTTCGTCTCTCAATTCGGCAGCACGCTCGAAATCTAAGTTTTTTGCAGATTCTTTCATTTGCGCAAACATTTGTTCCAAAACTACTTTCTTTTGTTCTTTCGACATGAATTTAACAATTGGTTCTGCAGCAATTTTAACTTCATCATTATTAGAAGATTTGAATGATCGTCCGATATTAGGATGATGAATATCGGCAATCGATGTTGAAGAAAGAATTTCCACTAATGATTTGTAAACAGTGGTTGGATTGATTCCATGTAAAGTATTATATTCGGATTGTAACTGTCTGCGACGATTTGTTTCCGAAATTAAATGATTGATTGATTTGGTCAATTTATCTGCGTATAAAATTACTAAACCATCTACATTTCTGGCAGTACGCCCGGCGATTTGCAATAATGAAGTCTGACTACGCAAAAAGCCTTCTTTATCGGCGTCAAGTACTGCGACAAGTGAAACTTCAGGTAAATCAAGCCCTTCACGCAAAAGATTTACACCTACTAAAACATCAAAATGCCCTAATCGCAAATTGCGGATGATTTCGACGCGTTCGAGAGAATCAACATCGGAATGAATATATGCTACTTGTATATTGAGATTTTTAAGATAATCGGTCAAATCTTCAGCCATGCGCTTGGTTAAAGTCGTCACCAAAACTCTTTCCTTCTTAACTACTCTGACTCTGATTTCTGCCAATAAATCATCAATTTGTGTTTTGATTGGACGAACAGAAATCTGCGGGTCGAGCAATCCTGTGGGCCTGATAACTTGCTCAACCACAACTCCCTCGCATTTTTCAAGTTCAAAATCTGCCGGAGTAGCGCTAACAAAGACAACCTGATTAATCAAAGATTCAAATTCGTCAAATCTTAGTGGTCTGTTTTCGATAGCTGATGGCAGACGGAAACCATGCTCGACCAAACTCATTTTGCGCGAGCGGTCACCATTATACATTCCCCGAACCTGCGGCACAGAAACGTGACTTTCATCAATTATCAACAAATAATCATCGGGGAAAAAATCGAAAATACAGTGCGGTCGTTCGCCAAAAGTTCTGCCGGTCAGATGCATTGAATAGTTTTCGATACCCGAGCAATAGCCGACTTCTTTCATCATTTCAAGGTCAAACAAGGTTCTTTGCTCTAAGCGCTGTGCTTCGTAATATTTATCTTGCAATCTAAGTTCTTTTAGTCTTTCAGCTAGCTCATCGCGAATAAACTGCATAGCTACCGTCAATCTGTCTTCGGGTGTTACGAATAGTTTCGCAGGATGAAGTGTAACTTCATTCTCAATCGTAAGTACTTTTCCTGAACTAACCTCTATTGTAGAAATTTTATCAATTTCATCGCCAAAAAATTCAATCCTATATCCCAAATTAGACTCATAGGCCGGCACTATGTCAACAATATCGCCCCGAACACGGAAATTTCCGCGTTTGAAATCGAAATCATTTCGTTCGTAATGTAGCTCGTTTAATTTGTAAAGCAACTTTTGCCGTGGTAGAAACATTCCTTTTCGAATTTGGAAGAGAAATTTTTCAAAATCCTCCTTTTTGCCAATACTATAGATACAACTGACAGATGCAACGATAATTATATCTCGTCTGCCTTCCACCAGACTGCTTGTAGCTTTGAGCCTTAGTCTGTCAATTTCATCGTTTATGGCAAAGTCTTTTTCGATGTATGTATCAGATTTTGCAATATAGGCTTCGGGTTGGTAATAATCGTAGTATGAAATGAAGAATTCGACAGCATTCTCGGGGAAAAAAGATTTGAATTCGGCAAATAATTGCGCTGCTAAAGTTTTATTTGGCGAAATTACCAAAGTAGGCTTCTGCACATGTTGTATCACGTTAGACATGGTAAATGTCTTGCCCGAGCCAGTAACGCCAAGCAAAGTTTGGTATTTATCCCCTCTTTCGATTCCTTCAATAAGTTCGCGTATAGCTTTGGGCTGGTCTCCCGCAGGTTTATAAGTCGAATTCAACTTGAATGTATTCATAATTTTTCCGATTGAAAGAAATTTTATTAAATTAGTACGTCAAAACTTATAAAAATAAGGAAGAATATTTAAATGACGAATGAAGAAATAGTAAAATCTCAAACAAATAAATCAATTTATGGTGTGATGGCTTTCGGATTGCTCACCATTATATTATGGAATGTGCCTTTTGGAAACATGATTCTATACCCATTTACTATATTAGGGACATGGTTTCATGAATTAGCACATGGATTGATGGCACTCATTTTAGGTGCAAATTTCAATAAGCTGGTAATTTTCCCTGATGGTTCGGGTTACGCCCAATTCAGCTATTCATCTTTGTTCTTAGGAAATTTTGGGAGTGCTTTGGTAGCAGCTGCAGGTCCGATAGGACCGACAATCGCCGGAGCTCTGTTCTTAGTAGCATCGACTAAGAAGCGGAGCACTGAAATTGTTCTTTACTTATTGAGTTTTTCCCTTATTATTTCTACGTTGCTTTGGGTGCGTCCTTGGTTTGGGTTTGGTTTTATAATGATTCTACTTTTTTCAGTCGCTATCACTTTTATAGAAATCAAAGGCAAAGATATTGTCAAAACCATCACATTACAGTTGCTCGCTGTTCAGGCATTTGCTAGCATGTACCAAGGAATCGGATATTTGTTTTCAAAGGGAGCAGTAGTTGATGGACAACAAAACTTTTCTGATACTCAAGTAATTGCTGAAAATTTGCTTCTACCCCATTGGTTTTGGGCATTTACTATTTTAGCTTTCTCGGTTTATATTATTTATCTGAGTTTCAAATATGTGCTAACAAAGAAATCACCGAACAAAATCAATGCAGTTGGGGTTTAGACCGACGGGGATTTTTCTGGCGGTGCTATTTCCACTAATTTGAGATATTGTGCCGTTAGTTTGATGATTTTTAGCATTTGCGACCCAAACTGAGCCATCAATTGGCGAAACCGAAAGAGCATAAAGTATATCATTATTATCAGTGGAAATTAGGTTTCCATAAATTCCACTTTGAAAAGCAATAAATGATATAGCAGCGTTGGTTTGAGTCTTGTCAGAGCGCTTTTGGTCAATAAAAAATAATGAATCACCTTGAATTGATAGCGACAATCTGAAAGGATTGCATCGCCAATGTCGCCCTATCGAGTTATCCGATGTATTGATTTCTACGATACCGCCCAAAGAATCGGTTAGAGAAGGTAAATTATAATATGCCGCATATAGCATTTGATTTTTCGGGTTATAGACTACTTCACAGACATTAGGGCCTATTTCGATTTTATTGATTTCAGTTTTTGAATTAATATCAATGACTGAAATCGTTTTCGCATACTCATGATTTGCATTGAAATCGCCATAAGCAGAATTGGCGACGTAAATTATTCCTGAGCTTTCAAGGCAAATTCCTTCGGGTTGCGGACCAACATCAATCATTTCACCTTTGAACTCAAGCGTTGAACGCTCTATCAATGCTACTTTGCTTTCAAAAAGCAATGTGCAGTAAATATATTTTGAATCAATTTCCATTTTTCGAGGTCCTGAATTCTCCGGAAGACTGATTCTTTTAATCGTTTTTAAATTTTTGAGATTTATTACCTCGATAAAATTTCCGATTGTGGATGATATATATATGGTATCATTCTCGATTATAATGTCGTTTGCAGTATCGCCCAAGCGAAACCCGACATTGCTTTGCGAATACGCTTCAACAACTGTCTTTCCCGAAGCAGTATTGATATAAGTAATTTCCGAATTGTCATAGCCCATCAAACCTTCGCACAGAACGAGACAATCGCCATAATTCACTTCGAATTCTTCCGAAATTGCAGGATTACTCGGTGTTTTCACACATGAGGTAATGCCCAAAATGATTAATAAAATTGAAATTAATTTAGTAATCATAGTTTGACAAATTTGTAAATTGATAAAATTTGACCTTGTGAATCTGCTATTTGCATTAAGTAAATGCCTGAACTATAGCCGCTAATTGGAATTTGCAAATAATCGCTAAAATTGTGAGAATTTACTTTACGACCATACATATCAAAAACTGATGCAATTAAATTAATATTAGATTCATTGCTAATAACTTGAATATAATCATAGTTAGAATGAATTGTAAAATCATATTTATTATCAAATTGGATAATACTTGCCAATGATTCATCGGCTAAATAACGGGCTGAAACTGCGTCCAAATCAAATCCTGAGAGAATATGTTCGGGATTATAATATTTGTGTTTTGTGTCCAATGTTAAAATAATGTCAGTAAAATCTGTGAGTTTAATATGAGTGATGAACGACAAGCCCACGTCATCTAAATCGAAAGCATCGCCACCACATGCAGGATGAATGAATGGGTCTTTTGTGCCAATAACCGGAGTTAATCCTGCCAAGCCTTCCAAAGTTTCAGTATCATATGGAAACTCGATAAAATGTATTCCATCTTGGCTAACAGCAACCTTTGCAGGTTCAGCGAAAATCCCTTTATTTATTGGATTCAAAAAGGCATTTTCAAATATAATGAAATCATATCCGGGACCGTTAAACAATGCTTTACCCTTGAAACCAACTATGATTTCGCCGCCAATACCAATCGGAAGCACATCTGCAGTGGCTGAAGCCGGCACCTGCAAACTTGCTTTGTCGGAGGGCGGTCCGAAAATATTTTCAGGGAAATGACTTTGCCATTCATACTCTTCAATGTAAACACCCGGTGTGAATTGATAAACTGTATCAATGAAGCCTTGCTCATATTCCTGCGAAAACAACATAAAAGGTATAAAAATGAATAATATTATTGAAAAATAGATTCTCATTGATTTTCTCCGTAAATGAATTGCAAAGATGCTCTGAAGATTCTGCCCGGCATGGGATAATTTTTGATGATTTCAAAATCGGTATCAAACAGATTTTTCACATCAAAACGCAATTGAAATGCGTATTGCTCGAAATTAAATTTCCTCGTCAATGAAACATCATAAATCAAATAATTATCAATTATCGAGCTGTGATTATTGTCACGTAGTGAATATGCAAAAGATGAGTAATTAAGCGTGTTGCCGAGCACGAAATCTTTATAAGTAACAAACAAAGTCAAGCCCAAACTTTCTTGCGGAAAGTACGGCAGTAGCTTGTCATAGTTTGGGGATTCGAGTTGTTTGTCAATCACATTCATACGAGTGTAAGCAAAACTATACGAGAGCAAATTATCGAATAAAATCCCGCTCAAATCCAATTCAAAACCGTATGAATCAACTTTTCCAACATTTTGAGCACTCCATTGAACCGGCGATTTCGGCACTGAAAGTATCATATCGGTAGTATTGATGTAAAACACATTGCTTTGGATATTAAAATACTCACTCATTTGTGCTCTGGCACCAAGGTTCACAGAAGTCGAACGCTCGGGCTTTAAATCGGAATTGCCATAATTCAAATAGTACAATTCATTGAAGGAAGGCACTCGAAAATTATACGAAATATTAATTGGAATTTCAACCGCACCATCGAATGGCATTAATATCACGCCCAAAAATGGCGACAAAGCGGATGAATTATCGCTGAACATATCCAATCTCGTAGCCGCAACAACTCGCAAATAGTCTGAAATTTGACGAAATTCAGATGTCAATCCAAGGGAAAATCCACTTCGCTCAACTTCTCCGCCGAGAGTCTTGTCAAGCATATCGCCTGTCAACTGCGAATGAAATAGTTCAGTTGAGAAATTCAAATCAAAATATTTTTTTTTCAATCGTAAATTACCTGAAAAAGTCAAATCGTTTGTGTAGAAATTTGTGTTGCCGGAATAGTCGAGTGGTACGTATTTGCTGTCGGCAAAATGATTTTCAGAATATTTATACGAAAGAGATGATTTTAAAAACATAGATTCGGAAAATAGCTTAGAATAATTAATGCTCGTAATTGAGTAAAATTCCTCGCTACGTGCTGTAAGCGATTCTATGCTTCCTTGCAATATTGCACCAGGCACACCTTTATCGGTAATATTTGTTATTGATGATAATCGCAAATGGCTGGATGAATCGAGCGAAAAGCCTGAAATTAGCCCAAAAGAGTAAGATGAGTAATCAGCATTTACGCGGTGATAATTATATTTTTTGCCGTATTGATTGATATTTAAACTATAATCGCCGTTTGTAGTCCGATATTCCCCAAATGCCGAAATATTTAATCTGCTCAAATTAGTTCCGCCGCTCAGACTGAGGAGGCGCTCACCGAAACTACCTATATTGGTGATGAACTTGGTTGATTGCATATTATAATTACTTCCAAAATCAATCACTCCTCCCATTGCATTGCTACCGTGCATAGCGGACATTCCTCCGCTCGTGGTAAGAATTCGGTCAATCAAAGCGACCGGAATCACGTTCAAATCAATCATACCGTTCTGCGAGGAATTAAGTTTTATGCCGTCAAGCATTATCACAGTTTGCGATGCCATGCTACCACGCATAGATATTGTTTTGATTCCACCCAAGCCACCGTAATCTCGGATTTTAATCCCGGGAGTAAAATTCAATATTTCGGAAATTTGCATAGGCATGATTTTATTAATGAATTCTGCATTGATAACGCTTGTACCGGAAAAAACCGCCAAGGGTGTCATGATATCTCTCGTCGCAACTACAGAAATAGTCGGGAACACAACTCTCGAACTGTCGTTTTCTATGGATTCGCCTGCAATAGAATTCCCATAAGAAAAGAAAAACTGCATTAGCGATATAATAAGAAACTTCATGCACAAGGCTTTTGAAGAAAATACTTTATCAATAATGCAGTTTAACATTTTAATACCATTTACTTGACAATAGTCAAGGGCTGTGTTTTGCTGATTTTACCGTCTGAAACCGTAATATAATATGCTCCTGATGCCAAATTCTCGATTGGGAGCACCAAATGAATCATATTATTTGATGGAATAATATTTTCCAACGAAAAGACAAATTGACCGAATTGGTTAAATATATCCACTCTGATATTCGACATATTGTACCTTTCATCGTTTAGAACTATAGCCAAACTACCGTTTGTTGGATTAGGATAAATCAAATCACTATTGACATTTCTTGGATTCGTTTCAACAGATACCGGATTAGTATTAACGAAAATCACTTCGCTTGAGTAAGCCCCGTCAGACTCATACGGCGTGACGAAAAGTACTGATAGAGGTTTGGCATCATCCAATACCATATCTACTTGTTCAACTTTATATCTAAGCAATATGATTTCTTCTAGATAAACTTGTTCATTAAAATCGTCCATTGATAAAGTCCTAATATCGCTATTATAAGTAGGAACCAAAATCATATCGAACAAAGCGTAAGGTTGTCCGGGGTATCCGGAACCAATTGTACCAAGTTTTGTTGATTTAGAAGTATTATCGCTTAGGAAAAGCTGATGAAGAGCATAATCATCTTTTGAAGTGACAAAAAGCGATTGCAAATATTGCGAAAATAGTAAATGATTCGCATTCAATCCAACATCTACAGCATTGTCGAGAGTAAAATGTTCCATATGTTTAATAGCACCGAACAAAAGTTGAGATTCGGAACTTGATTCATTTTTATTTGTCAAAATAGCCAAACTAATTATTGGCTTGGGATTTCCTTCAACAAAATGAGGATAATACATGATATCACGAACGTGCATACCTGCATAAACTCGTTGTATAACCGAATTTGACTGTAAATTAATCACTAACACAGAATCCCCACCATCAAAATGGACAGCTGCCAATAAATGAGAACCAGCTAAATCAAGTGCTATTGCATCAATTGGGACTATTTCCGGGTCGTCTATAGTAAAATCATCCAAATTATACGAAGCTATATAGTTATAATGAGGGATGTAGATTGTGCGGTTTTCGCCATCAATAGCCGGTTTGAATGGCTCTTTCAAGCTGCCTAAAGGAAAAGTATATTTATTTGTACTGACGCCTTCTTTATCAATTGTCCACCATGAAGGAGATTGGGAATCGTCACCGAGGCAAAAGACGTGATACAATTCCTGCACATCATCATAATATGAGCCTATTGGTCTGATGCCAACTAAGGGATAGGAAACAATTGCTTCATCAAATGGTGATTCATCTGTGAATTTATTTATAGTTATATAATTTGCACTTGAATATGATTCATCGTAAGATGCCAACATAAAGAGGTATTCATTGAGAGGAAGAACAGTTTCGATTTTCTCACTATATTCACCGGAAATTAACTCTACACAACCTGTTTGGAGATTTATAACACGTACATCGCCTTGATAAGTGGCTACATACAATTTACCTTCTGAAACAAAAATATCTCGTGGACCATTGAATGCAATTGTACCTGTATAAAATGTTCTGGTTTCATGAGTTTCTACGTCAATCTCGACAATTTTATGGTCTCCATTGACTGAGACATACAATTTGCCATTATTGAATATCATATGGTTAGGACTTTTCCCGACAATAACTTCGTCCTCTAAATCAAAACTAAACATATGGTTAATAGCGCCATATTGGACAACTCCGTTTGCTTCTCCGTAAGGACCATTAGACAACATTGCTATCGAAATGCCTTTTGTGGATTGGTAGTAAACTGATTGCATTACGTTTTCTTTGGCAGTAACACTTTGCAAGACTTGCCCCGAAGTTAAATTCAAAACATCAAGTTTGCCTACTTGGTCGGCTCCCGGGGTTACGGTCAACAAAAGGTGCCCACCAGCTAAAGCAACAGAAGTAGCATTGATAAAGGCTACCTGGTCATCGTGAATATCAAAATCAATCATATCGAAGGCTTTGATGACTCCTTCGAAAGGTATATAAACTACATCGTTAGCCCAATCGAAACCCGGACGAAAAACTTCTACACCGCTGGGAAATTTGAAGAATGAGTCAAAGTCAAATTTCTTCTCAGCTTTGAAGATGATTTCCCCCATTTCTTCGGACTCTTTGATTATCCACCACGATGGATACTCGTCGCCTTCGTCAAGCAGACCATTGTAATTTGCATCTTTTCCGGCACAAAAAACATGAGTCGTGCCATCGTTCGGGGATTTGACAATATGAACCGGAGTGTATCCTACTCCTACCATATCGTAATAAGAATACCCCTGTGCTGATAAAGGTGACTCAGATGCAAAAAGTATGACCAATATAGCAGCAAAATAATAGAATTTAGCCATAGTAACTCCTAAAAGTTTATATAAAATTTTTTCGTAAGAAAAATCGGTAAGTCATTTCGATGTGGCGGTACCAATTTCTCATTACGTTTGTTTACGCAAACGCTGTGTCAAATTACACTCCAATGAGTATCGTTAAGTCTGTCTTCTGGCTTCGGTATCATCCTTTGCAACTTGCCTTCCCACCTAATCCGGTAGTGGCTGTCTTCCGACATAAGTTGCATCGTACTCCGTTACAGCGGCGTAACCGCACAGGATTCTCACCTGTTTCCGAAAAACATTTTCATGTTTTATCACTTAACGACGCATACAAATATAAACAAATTTGTAATTATTTTGCGTTTAATTTGTTTATAACAATGTTGAAAAGCAAATTTTTCTTTTGGTAATTTGAATAAATGCACTTACTTTGAAATTTGCTAAATTTAGAAAATGAAGTTTTTATTTTTAAATGGTATCAATATGAAACAATATGTAGTTTTTACTCGGATTCTTTTACTAACGTTAACTTTTATTTTACTCAGCTTTTCCTCCAACGCTAAAAAACTCTTCACTTTAGATGATGCGATGAAGTTCAAATCGCTACACAATGCGGTAATTAGCGAAAATGGTTTTTGGGTGGCTTATCATGTATCTCCCGACAGAGGCGACCCAACCGGCTACATTCAATCAACTACAGATTCATCAAAATTTGAAATCGAAAGAGCTACTCGACCAGTGTTTACACGTGACGATGTTTATACAGGATTTACATGGGTGCCAAAGTCACTTGATATTGAGAATGCAAAAACTCCAAAGGACAGACCCAAAAATGGTTTCGTGCTTGTAAAAAATACAACCGGAACTATTGATAAAATCAAAGATGTCAAAAAATTCGAGTTTTCGGATGATTCAAAGTGGTGCATATATCATAAATTTGAGAATGATGAAGAAAAGAGCGAAAAAATGAAGAAGAAGCCTATTGGGTCCGAACTTGTTATCAGGCATTTATTTTCGCAAACTGAAATTCGTGTTGATTATGTGACTGAATACACTTTGGATAGTGCCGGAGCTTACATTTTTTATAGTGTTTCATCGCCGGATGGGGAACGGGACGGATTATATTTGCGGAGACTACTTGAAACATTCGCTCCTGAAGTAACCGTTAACAAAGCCGAAAACACACTCTATTCCGGATTAGCATATGCTCCAAAAACTAAAGCATTGGGATATATTTCCTCAACATTGACTAAAGAGGGCGTTCCAAAAGAAGGCACCTTGATGATTTGGGAAGAAATCAGGGCTCAACAATACCAAATCGCTTTGACCCCACAGACGGCTCCCAAAGGTTGGTACATACCATATAATAATAGTACAAAATGGAGCGATGACGGTCTGAGTTTGTTTATCGGGCTAAAACCCGATGCAGAACGTGACACAATCGAAACGAAACCAATCACTTATACTGATGATACTTTCTACAATATTGATTCAGTACGGACAAAATCATCTGAGTTTGTATGGCATTGGGATGACCCATTAATCAGTTCCAATCAAGTTAATTGGTGGAATAAGAGCAAAGACAGAACATTCACATCGGTTTACAATCTTCGAAGTAAAAGATTTTTTCAATTAGCAGATTCGACTTGCAATAATGTTGTTGCAGCTGATAATTCGATTTTCACAATCGGCTATGACAACACTCCATACCAAAAAGAAATCACTTACGATGGTTGGTTTTTCGATTTATATGTATTCAATTTGGCAACAGGAGCTAAGAAAAAAATTGCAACAAGAATTTCCGAATCGGCACATTTATCACCTCAAGGAAAATTCGTTTTATTCTTCCAAAATAAACATTGGCATATTTATGATACGAACAAAGACTTGTTGTCGAACATCACCAAAGATATACCAATACCATTTTATGATGTAGATAACGACATTCCTGCAGAAGCCGGAAGTTACGGCATAGGTGCATGGTTTGAAGATGACATGTATGTTTTAATAAACGAGAAATATGATTTTTACAAGTTTTTCACGACAGACCCCGGCTCATTTATCAACATGTCAGCCACTATTGGACGCAAACATCAATTACAATTCCGATATACAAATCTTGACCCGAGAAAAAAAGTTATAATGACAAAAGATACTTTCTATGTACATGTATATTCAGAAAAGTTGAAATGCACCAATATGTTCTTTTTCGAAGAGCATATATCTGGCGGAATCAATGTAACAACAGAATCCGGTGCAGGACTTTACGAGGAAAAGACATTCACAATTCTTGGCAGATCTAATAATAACAAGTTGATTTTCTCACGAGAAAGTTATGATGAATTCCCTGATATTTGGTTGGCAGACAATCCATTGCTCGATAATCCCATAAAAATTACGAATATAAACCCTCAAATGAGGAATTTGAAATGGGGTACAACAGAAATTGTACGATGGGTAACTCCTCTGGGAGATTCATTGGACGGATATATCATCAAACCCGACGGTTTCGACCCGAAAAAGAAATATCCTGTTTTAGTGTATTATTACGAACGATTTTCTTCGAGAACTTTTACTTTTTATCAACCTAGAATAAATCATCGTCCAATTTATCAGCTTTATACTTCTGATGATTACTTAGTATTTGTCCCTGATGTAGTATATAAGACAGGACGCCCTGGTTATGATGCAACCGATGCCATACTTTCGGGACTCAAAGTACTGATAGACCGTGGAATTGCTGACCCTGATAGACTTTGCATTCAAGGGCATTCTTGGGCAGGTTACCAAACAGCATTTGTGATTACCCAAACAGACATATTCAAAGCAGCTTCAGCCGGAGCACCCGTAGGGAATATGACGAGTGCTTATAGTCAGATCAGAACCGAGAGCGGGCTTGCACGCCAATTCCAATACGAAAAGCAGCAAAGCCGAATTGGTGGAAATTTGTGGGATTCCTTGGATAATTATATGAATAATTCGCCTGTTTTCCTCGCACGAAACATCAACACTCCTTTACTGATATTGCATGGCAACGAAGATGAAGCAGTACCATTTTCGCAAGGTGTCGAGCTATATTTGGCACTTAGGAGATTAGAGAAACCTTGTGTGCTTGTTGAATACAACAAAGAGCCCCACCACCCGAGAAAATACGAGAACAAATTGGATTGGCAAATAAAAATGAAAGAATGGTTCGACCATTACGTTTTAGGCAAAGAAGCTCCAAAATGGATTACAGACGGCAAACCATATTATGGGAAATAGTGTGAATATAAAAGCAAGTGAATATATTGAAGCTCTCAATATGCAAAAACATATTGAGGGCGGATATTTTTGCGAAACATTTAGGTCTCAATATTCAGTGTTATCGGATAATTTACTTGATAGATTTAGTGGAAAACGCACTTTGATGACCTCGATTTACTTCTTATTGGAAGGCAAGGACATTTCAAAATTGCACAAAGTACGTGGAGATGAAATTTGGTTTTTTCATGACGGTTCACCTGCAATTATTGAAATTCTCAATACAAATGGGTCAATTGATAAAATGGTTCTCGGGACAGATGTCAAATCCGGGCAATTACCACAGATAATCATTCCCGCAGACACTTGGTTTACAGCAAAAATTGCTGTGGAAAACAGCTTCATATTGCTTGCTTGCACAGTAGCACCCGGATTTGAATATGATGATTTTGAATTGGCAAAACCCGAAAAACTCTTAGTCGAATTTCCGCATTTAAAAGAATTTATTTTAAAAACAACCTAAACGGAGTTTAATGCAATGGATTTGAAAGTCACAACTGTAAAATCAAAGTCAGATTTGGTGAAATTCATCAAATCGCAATGGAATTTTTATCAAAACGACAAGTATTTCATACCACCTATAATTGCTGACAGAATCAAATTACTCAGCAAAGATAGGAATCCATTCTTCAAACATGCCGAAATGGAGTTGTTCATGGTCGAATCCGACGGCAAAGTTGTCGGAAGAATTGCTGCAATCAAAAACGACAATCATAATATTATTCACAAAGATAAAATCGGATTTTTTGGCTTTTTCGAGTGCATTGACAATCAAGAAGTTGCTGATTTGCTTTTCCAAAAAGCTACGGATTGGCTGAAAAGCAAGGGACTGACTCATGCAAGAGGACCACTTAATCCGTCTATTAACGACGAAATCGGAACATTGATTGAAGGATTCGACGATAGCCCGCAGATACTTATGACTTACAATCCCCGATATTATCCAAAACTTATCGAAAACGCAGGATTCGCCAAAGTGAAGGATTTATTTGCATACAAGTTGCATTACAGGGATTTCGCAACAGACAAGATGAAAAGATTGCAGGGACTATTGCGTGAAAAATACAAAGTCACCGTTAGAGAAGTAAATTTCAAGAACAAGAAGCAATTTCTTGAAGATATCGAAACACTCAAAGGGATTTATAATAAAGCGTGGCAAATGAATTGGGGTGCCGTGAAAATGACTGATGAAGAATTCGACTATTTAGCTGCAGATTTGAAACCAATAGCTGAACAAAGTTTAGTTTACATTATTGATGTCAAAGGCAAACCTGCAGGATTTCATATCGCTTTGCCGGATTTGAACCAAGTTTTCAAATATAATCGGAGTGGAAGTATGATTGGGGCTATTTGGCACATGTTGACCAAAAAACGTACAATTAACAGAGTTCGAATCATGGTGCTCGGCGTTTTGCCTGAATACCAAAAGCTCGGACTTGATGCCATTTTATATTATGAATCGGGCGAAAGAGCCGACAAATTGAAGCTGAACGACGCAGAAGCATCATGGATTCTGGAAGACAACGAGATGATGAACAAAGGGTTGACCACGTCTATGAACGGAAAGGTTTACAAAAAATATCGCGTTTACGAAAAAGCAATTTGATTTTTATTTGCAAAACGAGCAATCATGATTATAATTTCAGAGGATTGATTCGTCTATTGTTTTTATTACTAAATGAGAATAAGACAGAAGAATAAATGAATTTTCTGAATCCTTTGATTTTAATTGGTCTTGTAGCAGCAGGAATACCATTACTACTACATCTTTTGAATCTCCGTAAATTAAAGACGGTGGACTTTTCCACGTTAAAATTTATCAAGGAATTACAAAAGACAAAAATACGCAAACTCAAACTGAAGCAAATTCTGTTGCTGATTCTTCGGACTTTAATTGTCATTTTTGCAGTTATGGCATTTGCCCGACCTACAATCGAAGGCTCACTTCCTTTTTTTGAGTCTTATGCCAAATCAAGCGTTATTATCATTGTTGATAATTCGTTCAGTATGGATATTTCGGACGAATACGGAAATAGATTGAATCAAGCTAAAAACGCAGTTCGAGCATTAATGAAAAACATGAACGAAGGCGACGAAATAGCACTTTTCGAAATGGCAAATAATAAATTCGACGTTTTGAACACATTTGCGACCAGCACAGAACTAATCGAATCGAATTTAAATAATATCAAAATCTCTCCTCTACCGGCAAAGTTGGACAATAGTCTGAAATTTGCTCAATTAATTTTGGAAGATGCTAAAAATTTGAACAAAGAGATTTTCATTATATCAGATTTCCAATCAAATGTATTCGAAACGGCAGAATTTGATTCAATTAAGTTGAAAGACCCGTCAGTAAGTATTTTTTTACTACCAGTAGGAGCAAATTCTAAAGCATCGTTGAATAATTTGAGCATAGATTCGCTGAATTTATTGAGTAGTATTTTCATCCCCAATCGTCCCGTTGAAGTAGAAGCATTCATACGCAATAGTTCCAATAAAGATATTAAAGGTGCTGTGGTCAGTATGTTGTATAATGACCAACGAGTGGCACAACGGGCGATTGACGTTCCGGCAGGTAAAAGCATTTCGGTAGCAATTGCTGCTCCTCCCCAATCACGCGGACCTATCAAATCAACTATAATGACCGAAAATGATGTTTTGGATTATGATAACACGAGTTACTTCGGATTCCATATTCCCGAATCGCCTAGAATTTTGATTGCGGGTGAACAATCAGACGTCTTTTTTATAGAAAATGTATTGAGAGCATCTGATGAAAATAAAGAAAATTCGCTGACTGTAGTTAGTCCACAGTTGTTTGCATCGCAAAACCTCGCATCGTTCGACCTTTTGATTTTAGCCGGTGGCGATTATTCCAAATCCGATTTTGACAGAATTACACAATATCTTGAGAATGGTGGCTCTGCAATAGTATTCCCTGTGAATGTCAAAAACATTGCAGATTTATCATATTTTACATCAAAGCTGGGATTAGGCAATTCGACTGAAATAGTATTTGAACCAAACAAGCCCGGAAACTTTACAATTGTCGAATCTTCGCATCCAATTTTTGATAATGTCTTCAAAAAGGGCGAATCGGAAATCAAAAATGTCGAATCACCAAAAATTTACAGAGCCGTAAAAGTTGACGGTGGCAGAACAATTATCAAATCAACCGATGGCGTATTTTTCGTAGAAAATGAAGTCGGCGAAGGAAAAGTTTACTATTTCGGCGTTAAACCAACAACACAATGGAGTGATTTCCCTTTTGTAGGAATTTTTCCGGCTTTGATACATCGCAGTATGATACTACTTACATCATCATCGGACAAAGCAATCGAATCGATTATTGGCAATTCAGCTAATATAATAATCCCAAAAAGATATGCAGGAACTAATCGCTTTAGAATCGTTGACCCAAGCGGTAACGATTTGTATCGTGAAGTGGTCAACTTACCCTCAGGTGCTGTTGTCACCCTTGAAAACCTGACTCTTAAAGGAATTTATCAAATTTTCGATGAAAAAGGTAACTTTATCACCCAAATAGCCGTCAATCATAATAACAGTGAATCTGAAATATTGAAACCAGATATGTCACAAATTTCAGAACAGGTAAAAACAAGACTGCATGGGGATAATAATTTGAATATTATTGAAGATATTGATAGTATTGATTTAAGACTAAGCCAAGCAAGGGTTGGGACAGAATTATGGCAATTATTTTTGTTACTGACTTTGATTACAGCCGTTATAGAGATGTTAGTCGCGAGAGTAACTAAAAATGAACAAGTTTAGAAAATAAATTAAATATAAATGGTATGATTATGAAAAAACTAATAATAGTAACTTTGATGTTGACGGTGTTCGGTATTAGCCGTATAAACGCTGAAGAAGCCGTTTTTCGAGCGATGCAGACTGAAATAAAACGCAGCATTAGTGAGCTCAAAAAGCAAGAATTCCCGCCCTATTTCATCTCCTATAACATTACAGATGTAGAAGTAATGGCTATTGTAGCAAGTTTTGGCAAAATTTTGAGCTCCGGCGAAAACAAATCTCGCGTTTTAGATATAGATTTGCGAGTCGGAGATTATGATTTCGACAACACTCACATAATTCGCGGCAATCCTTTCAATTTCGGTAGTACAGGTGGAGCAATTACTTTACCCTTAGAAACTGATGAAAATGCAATAAGAAATATGATTTGGTTTGCTACTGACAGACGATTCAAGAATGCTATCGAAAGGTATGAAAAGGCTATTACCAATAAAGCTGTTAAAGTAGCTGAGGAAGATTTATCTGCAGACTTTTCACGCGAAAAGCCCGTTACTTATACCGGTAAAAGAATTGAATTTAAAGTTGATACTTCAAAATGGAGCAATTTAGCACGTGAATTATCCGGAATGTTTAATGCACACCCTCTCATTTTTGGTGCATCAGTTCGATTCAATACCGAAATCAAGCATAAATACTATGTGAATACCGAAGGTAGCAAGATGAGTTGGTCAGAAACAAATGCAAGAATTTTTGTAAATGCTTATACCAAAGCTGATGACGGCATGACCTTACCTTTATATCGGAGCTATTTTGCATTTACACCGGAGGAATTACCAAGTAAGGAACTAATCGCGAAAGACATTGAAGATATGATTAGTTTGCTAAATGATTTGCGAAATGCACCTATTGCCGAAACATTTACGGGTCCTGCAATCTTATCAGGAGAAGCTGCAGGTGTATTTTTTCACGAAATATTCGGACATAGAGTAGAAGGTCACAGAGAAAAAGACCCGAATTCGAGTCAGACATTCAAAAAATCAATCGGGCGTAAAATTCTCCCGGATTTCATTGATGTAGTGTTCGACCCTACAAAAAATGTTCTTAACGGCACTCCTCTTTCAGGATATTATAAATATGATGACGAAGGCGTAACGGCGGAGAAAGTAGTCACAGTGAAAGATGGCGTTTTCAGCAACTTCCTAATGTCTCGCTCACCTATCGAGGGATTTTCGCATTCAAACGGTCATGGCAGAAGACAACAAGGATTTCAAGTTGTTTCTCGCCAATCAAATATGATTGTCACGTCTTCTAAAACTGTCAAAAACGAAGATTTGCGAGAAAATCTTCGTGAAGAAATCATAAAACAAAATAAAGACTACGGGCTACTATTTGTAGAAGTATCGGGTGGTTTTACGTTTACATCGCGGACAATCCCGAATGCTTTCAATGTAACACCATTAGTTGTATATAAAGTATATGCTGACGGAAGACCTGACGAACTTGTTCGTGGAGTTGATTTGATTGGTACACCTCTTACAACATTTTCGAATATTATTGCAACCGGTGACGATATGGGTATTTTCAACGGCATTTGCGGTGCTGAATCCGGTGGTGTTCCTGTATCAGCGTGCTCGCCAAGTTTGCTTGTCAGTACGATTGAAGTGCAAAAGAAATCAAAATCTCAAGCCAAACCGCCAATCCTTGATTCACCTGTTCTGACAAACAAAGCCAATTAATCAGCTCAAATTGTAAATAAATTAAAAAAAACGGAAAATTTGATGAATAAAATATTTTTGATAATTGTTATTTTCTTGGTTAATGCCACATTCAGCCTATCTTTAATCAACGATACCAAAAATGACGATGAAATAATGAACGCATTAAGAGATGAAATTTCACGTTCACTCAAGAAATTGAAATTGGAATCTATCAGAGCACCCTATTACATAGAATATTCGCTTCGAGTAAGAAATCTGTATAATATAAAATCGGATTATGGTTTATTGACTGAGTCTAACTATATGGCATTCGCTCAACTCAATGTAGGCGTTCGTGTAGGTGATTATAAATTCGACAACACTAATTTTTTCGATGTAGGTCTGAGTTTTTTTGGCAGTAGTGATGATGAAGAGAATTTCAGGAATCGTCAGATTCCGGTTGAACTTGATTATTCGACATTGAGACGTGAGTTATGGCTCGCAACAGATGCCGCATACAAACAAGCTGCGGAATTATACTCCAAAAAAGAGGCAATTCTTAAGAGCTTAATGAGACGGGATACAATTCCTGACTTCTTGGAAACAGCACCCACGAAAAATAAAATCATCAAAAATATACCGGCATTTGAAACCAAAAAGTTTGAAGATTTGGCGAAAAAGCTGTCCCAATCTTTCAGAAATTATCCCGATATTATTAATGCAACAGTCGGAATCGAATATTTACCCGAAAAAGCTTACTACGTCAATAGCGAAGGCACGGAATACATCACGACTGATTATTATACAGGATTGGAAATTGTTGCATTCACGCAAGCAACTGACGGAATGCCACTTACGAATTTTTTTACGGCATTAGGGAAAACCCCAAATGACTTGCCTTCGGCAGATTCGCTCATGAAAGCGGCAAAATCTGTTGCTGATGTTTTGAGCAAAATGACAAAATCAGTCCCGTTAGATGAGCCTTATGCCGGACCTGTAGTATTTGCGGATGCAGCGGCTGGAGAATTGATTGGGCAAGCTTTCGCACCAAATTTCGTGACCCAAAGAGCACCACTTGCCGAAGGCGGTACAGCTTTTAATGACCGTTTCGGTGCATTTCAAAACAAAATCGGGGGACGCGTTCTTCCCGAATTCCTGAGTGTAACAGCAGACCCAGTTAGCGAAAGCATGTATAATACAAGATTTCTCGGTAGTTTCGAACTTGACGGCGATGGATTGAAACCAAGTAAAGTGAGTTTAGTCGAGAATGGGTATTTAAAGAATTTGCTATCGGAGCGAATCCCCACTCGCAGGGTTAAACAATCGAATGCACATAAAAGGGGTGGCTCGGCAATGCTATCGAACATTATTTTCACAAGCGATAAAGAGCATTCCGTTAGTAGTGATTCTTTAATCAACCGAATGATGGAACTTTGCAAAGCACGCGAATTGCCCTATGGAATCGTTGTAACTAAACTTTTGAACCAAAATATACTCTTTACGACATTATTCAGGATTGCATACGGTGCTTACCAACCTGCAACGGGCAACAACGTAATTACAATTGTGGAAGCATATAAGGTATTTCCCGACGGCAAACGAGAAATAATTCGCGGTGGCGAATTGTCTGGTGTAAATGTGCAATCTTTCAAGGACGTACTTTTGATGGGCAACAGTAACTACGTTCATAATTTTCTTTCACCTTCGGTAATTTCGCCATTCATAACCGGTGGCGACCAATACTTAGGTGTATCAATCGTTTCGGGCGATTTATTGTTCGAGGATGTTGAAATCAGAAATAGCGAACGTGATTATAAAAAACCACCAATTTTAGACAGTCCTTTAAAGTAATCGTTAAAATGACTATTTTTGATGTTATGAAATATTAATTTATCTGAGAGGATATGTCAACTGAATTGAATCAAAAAAATGAGGAGTTCTCTTCGATACTCTTCTTAGCATTTTTATTAAAGCACAAGTGGTTTATATTAATATTCACCTTGGTAGTAACCGGAATATCAATTTGGGTGTCTATATTGATACCTAATCAATATAAATCCACCGTGAATTTAGTACCACCTCAAACTAATGATGGAATAATGGGTGGTTCGATGGGTGCTATTTCTTCAACTCTCAAAGATTTCGGATTGACTAAATTGGGTGGCCAAGCCGGCGAAGGATACTCATTTATAGTAATCTTACATAGCCGAACTGTAATTGATTCCATAATCAAAGAATTTGATTTGCCCAAAGTATATGATATTCCTGATACAATGATGTCAAAAGTCAGAATGAAATTCGGTTCGAATTTGGACATTACATACGAAAAGGAAGGAAATTATTTTATCAGTATAATTGATGAAAGCCCACAAAGAGCTGCCGACATGGCTAACAGATTTGGTGAAGTTGCTAACGATTTGGCTACAAAACTTTTTAATGAAGAAGCCGCTTTTAATTTGCAATTCATGAATAAGCAGATTCATGCTACCGATTCTGTCATTGCTTTTATTGCCGATACATTAGAAAAATTCTCGCGTCGTACTTTGATTTTTTCGCCAACCGACCAAGCATCAGCCATGAGCAAAGCATTGTCGGATTTGAAAGCCGAAGAAATCAAAAATGACATTGCATATGAATACTACAAATCATATTTGGGCGAAGATGATTACATGACAAAATCTATTTTGACTTTGAAGGAACAAACTCGCAAAAAAATTGGCGAGGTCACTTCACAACCCGGATTTGCAGGTAATTTTTCACTTGAAAGTGCTGCCGAAGAAGGCATGGAATTCATGAGATTATTCACCGAATTCGAAACGTATTCGAAAGTAAAAGCATTTATCTTGCCGATGGTTGAAAAAACTAAATTGGACGAGATTAAAAAGGTTAAGAATTTGTTTGTCTTAGATGCGGCAGTTCCTGCTGAACGTAAAGAAAAACCAAAGCGAATGTTCATAGTTGCAGGAGCGTTTATCGGAGCTTTTATATTTTCAATATTCATACTCGTACTCCTTCGGGGCTTCCAAAATATAAGAACTCAATTACGTTCTATCGGCAGCTAAGAAATGCTAATGCTTGATGCTCATAAAAAGCAGTTTTTGTTCTCAGATAAATTGCTGATTGTCGGACTAATCCTTTTCAGCATATTTTTTTCTGTGATAATAATTGCTTCAGTTTATTTTGATGTTCTCCTTTATGTCTTACCTATAATAGCAATATTACCCATATTCTACTTTGTAACAGTAAAGCCGAAAATTTGGCTCTATACGCTTTTGATTTTAACAGGGATTTTCTTTCAAACGACAGGTGAAGGAGTTTCGGTTTTAGATGCAGTTATGGCTTTCTATTTCTTGGGCAGTATTCTTGCATGGTTTTTTCATCGTGCTTTTATAATCCGAAAAAAAGTTGCTGAAAATGTTGGTGACTGGCTGATTCTCGCATTTTTCATTTTAATTCCCTTAAATTTGATAATTGTTTTGATAAACGATGCCGACCCTGAACTCTGGCTACGCGAAACACTAATGATGGCAATAGTATTAATGTACTTCCCAATTCGTGATATTGTCCGGACTGAAGATGACATCAAGAAAATGCTTCTTGTATTTGCTGTTGTGATTGCGGGCGTGGGGACATTCCAGCTTTATGATTATTACATCAGGGTTACTGCTAAGATGGTATATGCTTATGAATTGATTCATTCGATGAGTACAAATCAAACCCTTTATACTGCAGCTTCATTAGTTGGATTGATATTCTTGATTACGACCGATAGCCTTAAAATTAGGATTTTTTCGATAATTTTCACTGCAATGTCTGTAGCATTTTTATTCAGCACTTTTTCCCGAACATTCTGGCTGATACTTGTTTTATCAGCTTTTCTAATCTTTTTGATTGTGCCATATCGGAAAAAGATTCGAATGGCTTTATCAGTCGGATTATTAATCATATTCATAGGTTCATCTGCATTTTTGTTAATGCGGGATAATATTACATTGCTTTACGAGGCTTCGAAGACGAGATTATTATCATCTACGAAAGTAAAAGATGATATTTCGTTGAGGTCAAGATTGATAGAATGGGAACATGTCTTGAATTTGATTTACGCAAATCCACTAGGTGGAAACGGACTAGGAAAACAATTTCATTTTTATGAGCCGATAAAAATGCAGACCAAGCATACATCAATCATTCATAACGGTTATTTGTTTCTGCCATATAGATTGGGAATTCCGCTATCAATGTTTTACTTTTCTTTTTTAATGTTTTATGTGTTTAAAACTATTAATTTGCTGCCCAAAGCAAGAAGTGATTTCGAGAAATCTCTGATTTACTCCATAATTGGTGTTTTTATGTCGTTATTTATATCGAATTATACAAGTTCACAATTCTTTTATCGTGATGGAATATTTGTAACTGCGATGATAATTTCATTAATTTGTATATTGGAAAGAATCATAAATCAAAAGAGTTTATCGGAATCAACAGCAGATGCAAATTAATCTCAGATATGCAGACAATACTTTTGAAAATAAGGGCAGAAAGCTCTTTCTAAAGATATTCATAATTACAATATTCTTAGTATTTACAGGTAGATTGGCTCAATTACAAATTATCGAAGGCAAAAAGTACCGTTCCGATAGTGAAGCTCAAGCCATCAAAACTGTTAGAATAGAGCCGTTTCGGGGCAATGTATTTGACAGAAATGGTGAAATGCTCGTGCATAATGAACCTTCGTTTTCAGTTACTCTAACTCCAAATGAATTCAAGAAATCTTCGATTCCATTGCTTTGTTCAATTTTGGAAGTTGACCCTTCGGAAATACTAAAATTGTATGAAGCTAACAAATCTGCTTCTAAATTTATACCTTTAAAAATACATCGTGATGCAGATTTCAGGACTGTCTCGCTAATTGAGGAATATAGTGACCACTTGCCCGGAATTGAAATAATGATTGATTCTAAGCGGCTTTATGAATTTGAAGGTCATATGGCTCATTTGCTTGGTTATACGCGAGAAATATCGAAAACTCAGTTAGCAAATAGTCCCTTCTTATATCAAGGTGACCAAATCGGACAATCCGGAATTGAAAGAACTTTTGACGATGATTTGAGAGGAAGAGAAGGGATACAATTTGTTACGGTCAACAAATTTGGTCAACGAGTAGCAAGTTTTGATAATGGACGAAGTGATATCCCATCAAAAAACGGATTCGACATTCATCTTGGCATAGATAAACGATTGCAAGAACATGCAGAATTACTCCTCAAGGACAGACGCGGTTCAGTAGTAGCTATCAATCCTCAAGATGGCTCTGTTTTGGCATTAGTCAGTAAACCTGATTATGACCCTCGAGATTTTAGTGGCAAAATTTCATCAAGCCTCTACAACGGACTTATGAATGACCCTGCATCGCCAATGTTGAATAGAGCCATACAATCGCAATATCCTCCGGGCTCAACGTGGAAAATGCTTATAGCAATCGCTGCGCTCCAAGAAGGCATTGTAAATGAAAATACAACAATTTATTGCGGTGGCGGATTGCAATATGGAGGCAGATTCTGGAAATGTCATGGCGCTCACGGGAATATCAGTGCCAGAAGAGCAATCCAAACATCATGCAATACTTATTTCTACACTTTGGGAATGAAATTAGGTATAGATTTATTCGAGAAATATACAGATATGTTCAGTTTCGGGCATAAAACCGGAATTGATTTACCACACGAAAATCCCGGACTTATCCCAACTCGAGAGTGGCTGGAAAAAAGATTAGGGAAGATTTCTTTCGCAGGGAGAATGGTTAACTATGGAATCGGTCAGGGTGAAATTTCAACAACTCCATTGCAAATGGCTGCTTACACAGCTGCAATTGCAAATGGAGGCACTTATTACCGACCACGCGTTGTAACCCATATTCGGAATAATTTATCCAACAAAATGGAACCACTCGAAATTTATGCCAAAAAACTTGAAATTGACAGTAGGATAATGGATATAATCAAAAACGGAATGTCCGATGTGGTCAATCTTTCAGGTGGTACGGCGGCAATCGCTCGTATGCCGGACGTAGAGGTTTGCGGGAAAACAGGAACCGCACAAAACCCACACGGCAAAGACCATGCTTGGTTTGTTTGTTTCGCACCCAAAGAAAACCCGACTATAGCAATGTGCGTATTTATCGAAAATGCCGGTTTTGGTGGAGCAGTTGCTGCACCGATTGCATCGCAATTATTGAAAGCATTCTTCAATCCCGAACTATACGAAACACCCGAACAACATAAATTGATGGCAATCACAGAAAATCCTGAAATTATTGATGATATGATTGAAGAAGTGATATTAGAAGAAATCTTAGATGTGATTGAAGAATCAAATTAATAAATTTTTTTCAAATTTTTTGTTTCCTTTTTCAGTTTCATGTGTATATTAAATTATCGTATAATTATATATTTTTAGGGAGTTTATTATGAGTAATTTCAAATACCTGTTTTTAGCAATAGCGCTTGTTGCGATTTTGTTTGTTTCTTGTAGCGACAATTCATCAAGTCCTGCATTGACCGAAGATTTCACCGGTTTTGTAAAAAATAGTCAAGACCAAGCAGTTGAAAATGCAACTATCGAGATAATCGGCTTGGAAAACAATCTGATTGCAAGCGATATTACTGATGTAGAAGGAAAATTCACCCTCACTTCAATTCCTATTAAAAAAGAAGGATTGACATACAGAGTCAGTCATGCTGAATATGCAACAATATCCGGTGACTTTCATACATTCTACGAATCACATAAATCTGACGCAGGAAAAACTCCTGTAATATTTAAATTATTGCAAGCAGATTCTTGTTGCGGAGATTTGACCGTTCAAGTTTTAGATTATGAATCGGGGGACCCACTTGAAAATGTAGAAGTAAAAGTTGCACGAGGGAATGATTGGAGCGAAAAGAAATATACTGATGCCGAAGGTGTACAAAATTTTGGTGCATTATGCTCAGGAAAATATTGGCTGAGATTTGCTCTCGAAGGTTATCAAGTAATTGAAGAAGATTTTACAATTGTTGAGTGCGATACTTTGAATTTGACTATAAAAATGAAAGTCAAAGAAGCAGAAGAATGTTGCAACAATACTTTAAATTTTGTTGTCATAGATGAAGATGGTAATGCGATCAGCAATGCAAGAGTAAACCTTTATCGAGATGGCAAGTTAGTAGAAGACAATAAAACAAATGAAGAAGGCAAACTCACATATAAGGAGTTATGCAAAGGCAAATATTCCTACGCTATTATTAAAGATGGCTACAAAGGCATTGAAGGTTACCAAATCTTTGATTGCGAAGAAAACATTACCGTCAACAAAACCTTAATAAAAGAAGAAAACTCAGAATGTTGCAACAACACTTTGAATTTCCTAGTTAAAGACGAAAATGGCAATGCAGTTAACGATGCAAAAGTTATACTTTACCGTGACGGGAAGGCTGTTCATGATGGAAGAACAAATGACCAAGGAAAAATCACTTTCAGTGAACTTTGTAAAGGCAAATATTCCTATGCTATCCTAAAGGAAACTTACAAAGGGCTTGAAGGATACCAAATTTTCGAATGCGAACAAAACGTAACTGTTGAAAAGACTTTGCTTAAAAAAGAAGAAGAATGTTGCAATAATAAATTGACAATATTTGTGGGTGATGACGCCAATAATCCGATTGCGAATGCAACCGTATTGCTCTACCGTGACGGAAAAGTTGCTAAAGAAGGCAAAACCGGAAATGACGGTTATGTCAGCTTCACTGACCTATGCAAAGGGAAATATGGTATAGTGATTAAGAAAGACGGTTTCAAATCGATAGAGCTTAATCATACTTTTGGATGTGATGAAGACATAAAGTATAATAAGACAATGGTTAAAGACGAAAGCGGAGATTGTTGCGGAGTGTTGAAATTAACTGTAATTGATAAAACTACTAATACACCAATTCCCTACGCAGAAGTCAAAATCACTCGTGCTGATAACAAATTCTATGATATGAAGAAAAGCGGCAATGACGGTAGTGTCGAATTCACTAAGCTTTGCATGAGCAAATATTGGATTCGCGTAGCTCATGAGAATTACAAAGTCCTCGAAGATTATGTTTATGTTGAAAATTGCGACAAAGCTGTCGAAAAAACGATTAAATTAGAATCAAAAGAGAATACAGAATGTTGCGACAATAGTATTGCCTTTATAGTAAAAGATGGCGAAGGTAATCCATTAAGCGGAGTGAAAATCAAGTTGATGCAGGGCGGTATAGTCAAGAAAACTTTGGAGACACAAAACGGTACTGCTTCTACAGGAAAAAACATGTGCAAAGGAAGCTATAAAGTAGTGATGATGAAAGAAGGCTTCAAAACAATTGAATTTGAAACCAGTGTTGATTGCAACCAAGACATAACAATTGATAAAAAGCTCGAAAAAAATTCTATATGCTGCGATGCTCAAATCAAAATTTCAGTCCAAGATGCCGACGATGAAAAAGCATTGAACGGGGCAAAAGTCAGGCTTTGGAAAGATGGCAAAGTTGTACGCGAAGGCACTGTCGAAAACGGCTACGTTTGGTTCAAAGAATTGTGCGAAGGCAAATACGGTATTGACATTATGCACGAAGGCTATAATGGAATGGAATTCCAATATGAAATTAGCTGTAAAAATGAAAATTATTTAGTAAAGAAATTAAGCAAGAAATAATTTTTTTTATCTTGTAAAACTTTTGAGTGCCATTACGTCTATACTAATGGCACTCATTTTTTTTATTTTGTGAGTAAAGATGAATAAAAACATTAGAATTATAATAACTTATGCAATTGTTGCATTATCATTACAATTAAATCCTTCAATTGAGCTACATTCCGCCAATAGCAAGTCATACATAATCAAATATAACGGTAACTTGGAACAAAGGATTTCAAGTGTTAATTTCGATTTAGAAGTTAGGAAAGTATTTCGGGACGAAATGGTAAATGCCGAAAAAATCTCAGACCAATTAATGAATTCAGAAGCCAAAAACTTGCTAAGGGTGCTTGGTAATTACTACGAAGTAAAAATTAAAACTAGCGAAATTGATAAATTTAATGAATTATTCCAAAATGATGAAAGCCTCATTAGTATCACCCCGAATCATATTTATTCAATAAATAATGTAGTCAAAACAAATGACTCTCTATTTCTACAGCAATGGAATTTGAAGCAAGTCAATGCACTAAAAGCATGGGCAAAGGCTGACGGAAAGGGTGTAATCGTTGGAGTAATTGATACTGGGATTGACTTTGAACATCCAGATTTAATTGGCGGCTTGTGGATTAATACTCTAGAGGACATAAACGGGAACGGACGATTTGATGCATGGAGTGTTAATGAAGTTCGCGACGGAGTTTCAGGTGATTTAGACGGAATTGATAACGACGGAAACGGATTTGTTGATGATGTGATTGGCTATGATTTTGTTGACCAAGATGTGGTTAATTTTGGCGATTATAGAGACCCTGACCCTATTCCCGAAGATGAAGGCGACCATGGTACAAGTGTATCGGGTATAATTGCAGCATCTACTAATAATGAAATCGGAATAGCAAGTGTGGCGCCGGGTGCACGTTTACTGACCTCGAAAGCGTTCGATATATCGGGTAATGCGGAAGCAGATGATATTGCCAAAGCAATCATCTATGCAGTTTTGAATGGTGCTAAAGTACTAAATTTCAGCTTTGGTGAGCGTTACGAATCGCCTATTATGTATGATGCAATCAAATTCGCATATAATTCAGGTTGCGTGATGGTTACTTCAGCCGGAAATACAGGATGGTTTGGCGAGCATTATCCTTCGATATATCCCGAAGTTATTAACGTCGGAGGAACGAATTCGATGGGTGGCAGATACGGAAGGAGCAACTATGGCTCATTCTTGGATTTAGTCGCACCTGGTGAACAAGTCATGACTACAATAGCAGGTGGCGATTATGCTAATGTTTCAGGTACTTCGATAGCTGCTCCACACGTTTCGGCAATTGTTGCCATGCTATTAGAAATTGACCCGACTTTGAAACCGAGCGAAATTCATGGTATTTTAGCAGCATCGTCTTATGACATTGGAGCTGAAGGCTGGGATGTGTTTTTCGGTTCAGGCATTTTAGATGCTTACGAAGCAGTTAATTTCGTTGGCTCTTCAGTATTTATGATTGATTCCCCTAAAAATGAAGCAGAATTTTACAGTAATAGAACTCCAATTCTTGAAATTTATGGTTCAGTAGCTACTCCACTTTTTGATAGCTATGTAATAAAAATCGGCAGAGGAATACTTCCGGAAGTTTGGACAGAAGTTCATACTGAAAATCGCCAGAAAATCAACGAAAAACTCGGCTCAATTGATATTAGCAATTTGATGACCGGAAAATATAATGTATCCTTATTTGTAAATCTCAAAAATAAAAAAACCATCGAACGCAGGATGACACTGAATATCACAAATGAAAACGATCCTGCAAAATTTGAATATCTCAATGTCGTATCGGCTTATGCCAATGATAAAAGAGTGATTTTAATCGGCGCTAAAACGTCCAAAAAAGGCACAATGACCTTGAAATACAGAGCCAATGAAAATGATGACTATACATATCTGAAGCAATCTAAACATAAAAGCATTTTTCATTCAATCGAAATCTTTTCAGGTTTGACACCCGGGCAAAAATATCAAGCAATTGCTGAAGTAATAACAAATTCCGGTGATACTTTAACTCGCGAATTTGAAATCTCAGTTGAAAATGATGTTTGGACAACTGAGAAATTCGACCCAAAGCCCTATTCAATACACAGGTCATATATAAATAACAATCATTTCGATTTATATGGCGACGGCAATCCTGTATTTGTTGTCAATGATATGTCGAGTTTGAATATCGGAACAACGAAAATATATCAGTATCAATCCGGGCAACTCGTGCTGAGAGACACTTCAGTCGCTGCTTGGATTCCTGTGGGCATGGGTGATTCTAACGGCGATGGTATTCCTGAAATTTTTGCAACTGCCCAATTTAATTCAGTTTCGGAGCAAGGTAATTCATTAGGAGATAATCCATTTACAAAACAAGTTTTCAAAAATCCTATCGGAACAACATTTTGGGGCGAACAAATGTATGACCTTGATGGCAATGGAAAAAAGGATTTAATCGGATACCGTTACGAAGTCGAAAATCGCCACTATCTTGTGTATGAACATCAAAATGGCGAGTACAAAATAAAAACTACAGCAGAATTGCCTGAAAATCTGAGAAACGTGCCAATCACAAGAAATTCTGCAATTGCGGATTTGGACGGAGACGGCTATTTGGAATTATGCTTTGTGAATACGAATAGCAATGTACTGATTTATCAATATCAAAACGGTCAATTTAATATAGAATGGGTTGATTCTACTAAAAAATCAAATTCAAATCAATTTCTGACATCTGCGGATATTGATGGTGATGGTATCCCTGAAATCATCCATATGTTTGCTGAATCAGAAGTCTTATTCCAAAATAATGAAGCGCCGTCGAATATTTGGACTGCACGAGTCTTAAAATCGAATTCTCAGAACAGTTACGAGGAAATTTGGAAGGAACATTTTTACGGTGTCAAACAAGGTTTCGTCAGAACGCTATTTAGCTACAGAAACGGCGTTTCGAGTGGAGATTTAGATGGAGAATCAGGCGATGAAATCATTTTCTCACCATTTCCAAATCTTTATGTTTACAGATATAACAAAGAAAGCAAAGAATTTGAAAAATTTTGGTGGTACCCGTCAACTTTGTCCAATTCAGCATTAATCGCAGATATTGACGGAAACGGCATGAACGAAATCGGATTCACTACATTCAATTCGATGCGATTTTTCGAGTATCGCAAAGGATTTGATGGACCCGGAGTACCAACTAATTTCAAGGGTGTGGCAATTGATGCCGTAAGCGGTAAATTGACATGGGATATGATGCCGGATGCTGAAATGTATTTGGTATATCAATTAGTTCAAGATGGTAATAACGTGAATGCAGTATTGATTAAAGAAACCACTTTTCATGAGCTTGAAATTCAGGGATTGACTCCCGGTGGCACTTACGAATTTGTCTTGCGAAGCTTCAATTCTACTATGCCTGACAAGTTGAGTGATTACTCAGATGTTGCTTTTATCACTGCAATTGCACCGGCAAAATTCAAAAGTACCGAAAGCATCGAAAAGAATGTTTTAGAGGTTGTTTTTAGCGGGTTTTTACCTTACAATCACCTTGAAGCCGGAATATTCATCTTATTCGATGATGAAGGAAAATACTTAACTACAAGTTCGAGCGTTGTTACAAGAAATGATTCAGTTGCTATCGTAACATTTCCACTAAATTTTGAAGAGAATAAAAACTACAAACTTTTTATAAATCAGTTTCGGGACAGATTTGATAATTTAGTGAATGCTGATTCTGCATTTTTTACATATTCGGCAATACCGAGCGATAATGAAATGTTTTTGATTAAACTCGAATTTTTATCCGAAACATTATTGCAGTTAGAGTTTTCGGAGCCTGTTGAATCGGAAAGCTCTTCAAATAGGTCAAATTATGTGATGAAGCCTTTCGGAGAAGTCCTTTTTGCTGAACGTAGCAATACTGATTCTACATTAGTTTTACTCAATATCAGTCAAAGTCTCAGAGAAAGAGGTTCGAGAGGATTTGACTATACAATATCAGCCTATAACATCAACTCTACAAACGGAACCCCAATTACAAAGGGTCCGGGTAATACACTTGGTTTCGTAATTTCATCCGATGACCTTTTAGATACTTATGTTTTCCCACATCCGATTGTTCTTTCCGAAGAACCAAATATATTTTTCGCAAATTTAACTCAATTTTCAACAGTCAAAATCATGAGTCTTGACGGTGTAGAAATAATCAGTTTGTTCGAAAACAACGGGAATGGTGGCGTTGAATGGGACGGCAGAGACAGACATGGTTCACTCATTCCGCCCGGTATTTATACATATGAAGTGAGTGGCAAAAACTCCGATGGAATAGAAGTATTTGCGAAAAAGAACAAATTCGTTGTATTGCCATGAGAAAAGTAGGAACATTGCATAGGAATTTGCTTTTTTTATCCCTTTGCTTTGTTTTGCCTATTTTGTTATATGTAATAGTATATTTTTATTATGTTACCGCTTACACTCACGGAAGTTTCACGGAACTTTCTTTTGAGTCTCAATATTATTCCGGAATTTATAAGTATCGAATATTAAGCTATGGCTTGATGGAAATGCTATTTGATTTTTTACGAGATTGGCAATCACAATTGGGTGAAATCAGCAGAATCGGAATTATTACTCAACAGCTTGATGCCGAGCCACATGTCTATTTATCTTATTTCTTGCTGAATACTTTTTTTGGTATTCTAACAATGATAATGCTATTTATCTATAGGGTAAGTCAATTGTCTCTTGAATATTCAGTCAAAAATTTGATAAATGAGATGCTTTTAGTGAATTTATTGATTGCAATTTCTCACTATGTAATTGTATCGTACGATAATATTTCATATTATCTTCAAATCATTGGGTTTATGTTCATTTTAAGCCATTTAAGAAAGCATGATAACACAATGTTCATCGCTTATTTGATTGTGATAATTATTAGTACTTTGAATCGCGAATCATCCGCTCTCTTGTTGTCCATGCACGCAGCTGTATTAGTATTGTCGGATGGCTCGAAAAAGAGGATAGTCGAGCTTGTCTTCAGTACTTTGATTTTCGTGACGACGTATTTATCTTTGAGATTTTATCTCGGTTTTGAGCAATCTGTGATTCAAGAAATCACGTATATTTCAAATATTTTTAGCATCTACAATATTATTGGGATTGCTTTTTTTGCTGCAATAACATATCTTTTACTCATGAGGAATGAGTCAGAATTGGAAAAAAGAGCCGGACTTGCTTTTTTGATATTTGCTCTGCCCTATTTGCTTTTATGCTTTTTAGGCGGATATTTAATCGAAATCCGATTATGGATTCCAATTTTTTTGGGGCTGATTTTAATTGGCAATATGAATATTTCAAACAATCTTAGACAAGATTCACTTCTCGTTCCAACTTGATACCAAATTTAGCATGTACAGATTTGATAATTAATTCAGATAATTCAAATACTTCTCTGCCAATAGCACCACCGTAATTAACGAGTACCAGAGCGTGTTTATCTGACACACCGGCGCCACTATCAGCCATTTTGTATCCTTTCAATCCGACTAAATCAATCAACTGCCCTGCGTAAATTTTCACTTTATCGCCATTAATGAATCCACCGATTTCTGGGAAATTAGACTTCAATAATTCGTAGCTTTCAAGACAAATTTCCGGATTTTTGAAAAAGCTTCCCGCATTTGGAGTATTTTCGGGATAAGGGATTTTCCTGCGTCGGATATCACAAATTGCCTCGAACATTTCGGTAGGTTTAATATCCTCAAACTTAACTTCTGCAAATCTATCACTCAAATCCTTATATGAAATATTAGGAGAAAATTCATTTGATAATTGATATTTGACAGAAGTGATAATATAACGATTTTTGTTTCTTTTGAAAAAGGAATCACGGTAAGCAAATTGGCAATCATCATGAGCAAAAGTTGTAAATTGTCCGTATTTGACATCAAATGCTCGCAATGATTCAAAACACGATTCTTGCTCAACACCATAAGCTCCGATGTTCTGAATTGGTGCCGCGCCTACAGTTCCCGGAATGAGAGCTAAATTCTCCATACCGTATGCTTGATAGCGGATGCAATTTTCCAGAAATTCGTGCCAATTCTCACCGGCACCTGCTATGATGCTTTTTGAATCTGCAAAATCTTCAAATTCTAAACCTTTTATTTCAATTTTTAGAATATGTTTCTTCACATTATCATCAACAAAGACGACATTAGAACCACCACCAAGAACAATGAATTCATTTGATTCAAAGAAATCACTCTTATATAAGTCCATCAAATCAGATTCAGATTCGATAACCAGCAAAGTTGACGCAATTGCATTAATTGCAAATGTATTAAAACTTTCAAGCGAAATATTTTTATATTCAATCATAAAATAATATGCGGTACAGTTGAACTATACCGCAAATGTATCAAAAATTTCGTGATAATCATTATTTAATATTCGGACCAAGCATATCAGCAGGATTCACAAGTCTGTCAAATTCTTCATCACTCAAGATTGCAAGCTCGATTGCAGATTCTTTCAATGTTTTTCCATGATGATGAGCATGTTTGGCAATTTTTGCGGCATTGTCATACCCGATATGAGGATTGAGTGCAGTTACGAGCATCAGAGTATTATTCACAAAATGACTAATTTGAGCCCTATTCGGTTCAATGCCAATTGCACAATGTTCGTTGAACATAACGCATGTATCAGCAAGTAAACGTGCACTTTGCAAGAAATTAAAAATCATGACGGGCTTGAAAACGTTCAATTCGAAATTGCCTTGTGTACCAGCGAAATTGATTGTAGCGTCATTGCCCATTACTTGAGCAACGACCATCGTCATTGCTTCAGATTGAGTAGGATTGACCTTTCCGGGCATAATTGACGAGCCGGGCTCGTTTTCGGGAATTGTTAATTCTCCAATGCCACATCTTGGACCTGAAGCCAACCAACGAATATCATTAGCGATTTTCATCAGCGATGCTGCTAATGTTTTCAATGCTCCGTGAGCGAACACTAAAGCATCGTGTGCTGCGAGAGATTCAAATTTATTTGGAGCTGTTATGAATGGCAATCCCGTTAGAGCAGCTATGGTTTCAGCTGATTTGACTGCGAATTTGGGATGAGCATTAAGTCCGGTACCAACGGCTGTGCCTCCGAGTGCCAATTCGAGCAATCCGGGCATGACTAAGCGGATTCGCTCAATTCCATTTTCTAATTGCTTTACATAGCCTGAAAATTCTTGACCTAAAGTGAGAGGTACTGCATCCATCAAATGCGTTCTGCCGACTTTGATGATATTGTCGAATTCGGTTGCTTTTTGATTTAAGGTATCCATCAACAATTTCACTGAGGGAATTAATTTATTATTTAAAATTTCGGCTGCGGCTATGTGCATTGCAGTTGGGAAAGTATCATTGGAACTTTGCGATTTATTTACGTCGTCATTCGGATGAATTGGGCTTTTACTTCCCATTTCTCCACCGGCAATTTCGATAGCACGATTGGAAATCACCTCATTTGCATTCATATTTGATTGTGTGCCCGAACCTGTTTGCCAGATTGAAAGCGGGAAATGTGCATCTAAAGTGCCGTCAATAACTTCATCTGCCGCTTGAATGATAAGCTCCAATTTTTCGGTACTCAAAGTACCAAGTTCGTGATTTGTCATAGCAGCGGCTTTTTTCAAAATGCCAATAGCTCGAATAATTTCGCGTGGCATTTTTTCTGTTCCAATATCAAAATGTATCAAAGACCTTGCCGATTGTGCTCCCCAATAGACGTCGGAAGGAACTTCAATTTCGCCCATAGAATCTTTTTCGATTCGCATATTCATTAGTTTTTCTCCAAATGTTTTTCAATTTTCGTTTTGTGAACTTTCTAAAGTATTAAAGTAATAAAATTTCATCAAAATCTGTTTCGATTTTGTTATTTAAATTGCTAAATTCTGATGAATCAATTATGTGAGTAAAGCACCAATCATCATTATCGTCAGTTGCAAGATTGGTAAAAATTAGGCGACAAGTTATACTTTTGACATTCTTGTATCGGCGCCAAATGAGATAAGAATAAAATTCTAGTTGAGGAATATAGCTTAGTGCGACTTCTTCAATTTGTTCATTCGTTATCGCATTGGATTTCCAATCCCAAATTTCGATTTGGTCGCTGTTTCGTTCAAAAAGTAAATCTAAAATCCCAACTAAGGATGAATTCCTAAATGGCATATTGAGTACGATTTCCTGTTCGGAATTCAACAAATTAGCGGCATGATTTCTGAAGAATTTTGTTGAAGCAACTTTCAGGATAATTTTCAAAACTTGTGCAATAATTTCAGATTTTGTAATGCCAAATTTCTCCGAAGAGTCTATACATTGTTTTTGCAAAAATGATTTATTTACACTTCCATCTTGCTCTACCCATAATTTCAGATGCTCAAATACATGATGCACAATCAAACCAAACTGAGTGCCTGGAGTGTCATCTTTTGTATCATTCAATTCAAGAACAGCATTTCCATTATAATGTGAATCTGACAATCCAAGTATATATCTATCTAAAAAGGCTTTTTTGTCATTACGGAATAGTGCATATTTAGATGCAGAGATAAAATTGACTTGCTCCAAACTATCAGGAATGAATTGCCCAAGAAGTAGTTTAATTTGCTCATCATTACCGAGATTCAAATATTTATAAGTCCGAGTTTCGGGTGTATCACCTTGGAAATGAAAATTAATGTTGAATTTGAATGGAACGGATTCTACTTGAACGCGGCCATCAGAATAAATGCTCAGTCGAGATGAAAGAGTTCTTATTTCGACTGGAACATTTAATCTTTGCATAGCAATGAGAGATGCAGGATTAAAGACTTGGTTAGCGTCTCGAAGTAATTCTGAAAATTCCTTGAGTGATGCCATACCGTCTTTATTGAGTTTCAATTCGGTTGAAAGAATTAGATGGTCTTTAGCTCTTGTGCACGCGACATAAAGTAATCTTTTAAGTTCGGCAGTTTCGGCTTGTTTGTTCTTTTGCTTAACGTATAATTGTGCAGGAATACTCGTTTTTAGCGGAATATTCGAATCTTTCGCAACATGCTTGAAGCTCATCTTGACACCGCAATCCTTATTTGTATCCAAGATTGAATTTTTGCCTGCTCTCTCGTTCATATTGTATAAAAACACAATTGGGAATTCCAATCCTTTAGAAGCGTGACAAGTCATTAATTTAACGGCATTGGCTGATGTATTGAATGATGCTTCTTTCTCGCCGGATATTTCCGATAGGATTTCAAATTGTTTGATAAAATCGTGCAACATCGAAAATCCTCGTCTTTCAAATGCAATCGAGAATTTGATTAATTGTTGCAAATTTGCCTTGATTTGCTGAATGGCAGGTTGCCCGTACCAACTACCAATATATGCAGTTTCGGAAATTATCTTATTTATCAATCTCGGAAGTGGCAATTCTACCGAAATTTCAAGAAAACTATTGATAATACCATATGCTCGACGAGTTCTTTCGTTAGAATTCAAGTCTGAATTTGAAACAAAATGCTCCATTTTTTCATACAAAGTATCTAATTGATTCAAGCGAGAGATACGTAAAATCGTCGAATCTGCTATCCCAAACATTGGTGACCTGAGAATAGAAGCCAAAGCTAAATCATCAGCCGGATTATTGATAAATGTCAGAAATGACATCACATCTATTACTTCTTGAGCGTCGTAAAAACCACGTCCCGAGCTGATTACATATGGCAAATTATGTTGCATCAAAGCGTTTGCAATTTTCTGAATGCTTTTCTTTTTTCTGCATAGAATTGCTATATCGCCCAGACAAGGCAATCTCTCCCCTGTTTCTTCATCTAGAACCGTTAAGTCTGTCTCGCCATTTACAATTTTAAGAATGAAATTTACTACCAAATCTTCTTCTTTATTTTGAGCATCTGATTCATTTCCCAAAACATTTGTCAAATCATCTACAATCGGGTTTGTATCATCGTTTTCATCAATGGCAACCAAACAATGGACGCTCCCGAAATGATTACCTAATGTCTCGCTCTCAATCACACTTTGCTTTAACTCCTCTACCATTCTGCCCGCAACAAATGGCGAATATGTTACTTCGTATTCAGACGATTTCAAATGCCCTTCGTCTCCCATCAAGCTACTGAAAATTATATTGTTGAAAGCAGTCAAAACCGGACGAAGTCGGAATGTAACTGTCAAATTTTGTTTGCCAATTTTATCACGCTCATCGCAGACTTCTTTTGTCAATTCTGAGTTTAACTTTACAATGTCCTCAGTAGCTGTACCGAATACTTTCACATCTGCTGAACGGAAACCGTAAATACTTTGTTTGGGGTCGCCGACTATGAAGAGTTTGTTTTGTGGAAGAACAGATTCGTCAATTTCAAGGATGTGTTTAATGATTTCATATTGAAGTGCATTAGTATCTTGAAACTCATCCACCATCAGATATTTGATACGACTTGCAATTTTTTTCCGAGCATCGAAAGCATTTCTTTGCAATAAATCGAGTGTAAAGAGCATCGAATCGTCGAAATCATATTTTGCTTCATCGTGCTGCTTATTCATTAAGGCTTCGAGTGCAATTTCAGAAATATTAATCAAAGTACGGACATCATTGAAATATTTACCGTTTAAATCCCAATTCTCGTAATATTCCTTCCTGAATTCACTAATTAACTTAGTATCAATTTCGGGAAAAAAATCAACAAGGAACGCCATGTACTTTGTGAAAAAGTTGCTCCTGCTCAATTTAATCGAAGCTAATTTATCGTAAATTTCAACATAATCACTCAATTGTAACTCTCCGCCGACAATTCTCAACAAAGCTACATTTACAACATCTTCGGCTTCCGGTTTTATCTTATAATAATCATAGTCAAGGCTTGAAGTAAAATCTTTTAATCCGCTGAAAAATTTGGCTAAGGCAGAGCTAAAAAAATCGTTCAAATCCTCAACGAGTAAGGAATTTTCCCGCATATAAAGTTGTTTAACTTCGCGAAATTTCTCCTTAGAATTGAGCATCAACACTACATTGTCATTAATTGAATTCATTCCATATCGGGCGATTAGTTCAAACTCTTTCGGGTAATTATCAGGTTCAGCATAGATGTTTTCGATAACTTCGTCAATCGCCGATTTTTTGTACAAGAAAGCTTCATATTCATCAAGTTCAGAGTAATTAGGTGAAATATCGGCTTCGATTGGAAATTCTCTAAGAAGGGAATAGCAAAAGCTATGAATGGTCATTACCGGAGCAACGCTCATTTTTTCGCAAATGATTTTCAAATCATGAAGATTTGTATTGTATTCCCTTTTTATATCATCGTTAAATTCATCAATCAGCTTTTCGATTTTGATGATTATGCGTGAGCGCATTTCTTGTGCTGCTAATTTGGTAAAAGTGATAGCAACAACAGAATTGATATTTCGATTTCCATTAGCAAATTCGTTCAAAACTAATCGTAGGTATCGTTCTATAAGAACTGAAGTTTTGCCGGAACCTGCATTTGCATTAACTGAGATATGAATATTTGAATCAAAGGCATTAAGCTGTTCATCTGTGAAGCGATTCATGTAATATCTATTAATAAATGATAAAAAAACTAAGTAATATTTGGTTAAGTCAATAAAAATGCGTATTTTTGAAGTCTAATGATCGCGGGATAGAGCAATTGGTAGCTCGTCGGGCTCATAACCCGAAGGTTCTAGGTTCGAGTCCTAGTCCCGCTACAAACTAAAACAAGGGGCATTTCTGCCCCTTTTTTATTTGTTAAGCCTACCTTAATAAATTTCATGTACATATCTTATTTCATTTTTGGGTGGTCGAACGTAAGTACTGTCAATATTTCGTTCGGGTAGTTCCAAAGGTGGTGGTATGACATCTTTGTAAGGGATTTGACCTAACAAATGAGCGATACAATTGAGTCTCCCCTTCTTTTTGTCGTTGCAATCAACATTATACCACGGCGATTCGGGTATATCGGTTAATCGAATCATAATATCTTTGGCTCTTGAATACTCCTCCCATTTGTCCCATGAAGCAATATCAATATCGGATAACTTCCATCTTCGGCTTGGGTCGGTGGACCTGTCTCTGAACCGTTTTTCTTGTTCATCTTCATCAACAGTAATCCAATATTTTATAAGAATAATACCGGAACGAACTAACATTTTCTCAAACTCGGGGCATGACCTCATAAATTCATCATATTCGTGTTGGTCGCAGAAGCCCATAACGCGCTCTACCCCTGCACGATTATACCAGCTACGGTCAAAAATCACAATTTCACCGGCTGCCGGCAAATGCGTGATATATCGTTGGAAATACCATTGAGTGAGTTCTCTCTCCGTTGGCTTGGTTAGTGCTACTACACTTGCACCACGCGGGTTGAGAGGCTCTTGAATACGTTTGATAATGCCACCTTTTCCTGCGGCATCACGCCCTTCAAACAGTACACATACCTTAAGCCCCTCCTTTTTAATCCAATATTGCAACTTAACAAGTTCTAATTGAAGCCTTGCTAACTCGCTCTCATAGAACTTCTTGTCTAAACCATTGTTCTTAGAATTTTTTTTGTCCTTTGCCATACAAACACTCCAAATTAATTATTCAAAGCAGAAAGAGAAAAATTACTTTACAAACATAAGAAAATTCAAATTTAATCACAAAAACGACTTATTGAGTCGTAATAATAAATTGTTTATATTTGCATTGTTTTGTGTGAGTTTTTTACAAATTTGTTAGTTATAGTATAATTTAGGCTTCATAGTGAAAAACAGGCGTATTAGATTAAAATGGATTATAATATTGGTTTTATTGCTGTTTATCGTAACAGGTGGTTCATTATTGCTGATGCTATATCTTACTTTCGGCGACCAGTTTACAAGACCTGAAAATATCTCATCTCTATATTCAAACTTAAAGCTCGATTCATCAGACGATGAGGAAAATAATGTAAAGACATTTGACTCAACATTCTTAAAATCTATCATGCCTGACTCAGATACAGCGATTAAAATCATCAGATTAAGCAGTGACCCGGGTTATAAACCTGAAATTGAATTCGATGATAAAGCCGGGAAGTATGTGCGAAAAGTATATAACGGAAAACGAATCAATATTGCAATAACTGGAGTGGATTCGAGACTTGGACAACGTTTCAAGCATGCAGATGCAAATCACGTGATTTCAATTTTAGCTGATAGCGGCAAAATTGAAATTATTTCTATTCCTCGAGATACCTATGCAGATGCCGGATTTGATGATACAACCGGATTCAACAAACTCACGACGATGCGAGCCAAAGGTAGAAACGCTTATTTGAATGAAGTGGCTTCAATTGCAGGTTTAGATAAAATTCATTATTTTGGCGAATTTGGGTTTTCTCAAGCGATGGGCATAATCGAGTGGTTTGGACATGATAAACCAAAGTCAACTTTGAAAATTTTACGCTCCAGACAAGCTCTTGGTGGCGATGATTATCAAAGAGTTTATAACCAAGCTCAATTCATGCGACAAATGATACTGAACAATTTCTCAAAGTTAAACGGTATTGCAGGTGAAGTAATCATCAGAGGCGCATTATCAATGATAGAATCCAATATGAATACGGCTAAATTTAAAGAAGTGCTCAAGATTCTTAAATCAAGCGGTTTTAGTGGAAATCCAGAAGATATAAGTATCAAAATCCGACCTTCTTTCCCTATTGAATTCAAAGTTTATGATTTTACTGACCCATTAACGCTTTTACATCTGACATCAAAAATTGATGCAGCTCACTCCAAATCTAAAAAAGATACGAGCCATAGCAATCAGGACAAAGACCCTGAATATATTTACAAAGTTTTGAAACAAAGAATTCATAAGATTGTTGGTGATACTATCAAAAATCCTTCACAAGTTATAAATAATTTGAAAATATATTTTGAACAAAAAGCTTGGTTTCAGATTGAAGATTCAACTGATAGACATGAGATTCGGACTGTAATTAGCGACAATTTACAAACAGCTTATAAAATGATGAAAGATAGTGCTAGTGCTATGGATATAAAAAATATTATCAAAAATGAAGACGATTTATTCAAATTAAAGAATAATCAATGAAAACAATCGTTTTAGTCAGACATGCTAAATCAAGTTGGGACAATCCTGATTGGAGTGATTTTGAACGACCTTTGAATAAACGCGGTTTACGGGATGCTCCTTATTTGGCTGAAGTTTTAAAATCAAAAGTATTAAAGCCGAATTTGGTGATTTCTTCACCGGCAATTCGTGCTAAAACGACAGCAACAATTTTTGCAAATGCTTTTGAATATGAAGAAAAAGACATAAAATTCGACATAGGACTTTATGAAAAAGGGCAAAAGTATGTATCCAAGATTATTTCCCAAATAGATAACCAGGTCAGTTCAGTATTCTTTTTTGGGCATAACCCTGATATAACTTCGTTAGCCGGCTTTTTGACCGGTGATTATTTTGAGAATGTACCTACATGCGGAATCGTCTGCATTGATTTTAATGTTCAAAATTGGGAACAAGCCCTGAATGATAATGGCACACTTAGATTCTTTATCTTCCCGAAATTATTTTTCCACAAAGAAAACTTGTCAGATTGATATTGTACTTTATCTTGCAACGCTCAATTTGAAATACTCCGTTGAGTTTCCAGAAGTTGCAACGAGCAAATAGTTGCCTGAATTTAACTTTATTCCTGATAAATTTTGCAAATTGATATCTAAAGTTAACTGAGCACTTTCGGCAATTGCATCATATAAAATTGCAAGGACATTGCCTTCGATGTCGTATAACTTAACAACTGTACGTTTGCCAATCAAAGTGCCGAATTCAATATTTACTAAATCTGATGTAGGATTAGGGAATACTTTCAACTTATTGAGGCTCAGATTCTGCTCTTTTTCAATTGATGTAGTTGATAGATGCGATATTTCGAAATCCCAAATACCTCTGCCATAAGTAGCAAATCGAGCCACTTTTTTATCGTCCAAATAATTTACCGACCAATAATTTTGGTCAGGGCTTTCTAAACCGCCAATATGATACCATTTATTGTGGCTTTTGATGTATATATATGGTCCGGACGAGGTTGCTGCAAAGAGCACTTCTTCGTCTGCAGATGAAGCCAAATCATATACCATAGTAGGAGGCATTCCATTATTTACAGCGTCGAAAGTAGCTCCATTATCATGAGAAACGTAAACAGGAGAAGATGAATACCCGCTACCGGAAAGATATACGGTGCCAAGATTGATTCTTGAGGGTAAAATCTTTGTACCGTGAAGGTAATTATATCCCGGACCTGTAAAAGCATTTGTTTCAGTCCAACTACCACCTCTGTTAGTTGAATAATAAAATTTACCCAATCTTGTTGTAACATACATATAATCAATATCTATATCAGAAATGCCAATGGCAGTGACATCATTTTGTCCATTGTTTTGGTCAAATTTATAAGGTAATTCACCTGCCGAAATTCCTCCTCCGGGGAGATATTCTAGACGCCAAAGAGTAGAAAAATTCCCTGACCCGCCCGGAGCTATGTATGCAAGACGCGGAAATCCCGGTACTGCGACTATTGGTGGCATCCAAACTCTGTTATTACCTGATTGTGGAAAGTTCCAAGTATAGTGAATCTCTGATTTTGCTGCATCAGGATATATCATTGCAAAGCCGGGATAAACTGTCCATATACTTTTTCCATAATCGCCGGAAGTGATGTTTCCATAGTCGCCACTTATTGTTTGCTTGAAATCAAGTATAGCATCTCGAAAAGGTTCACTGCGTTGAAATCCTTGGTCTTGACTTCCGGCATAAATTAAATGATTCGGAGTGTTATAAGTATAAATTGAATAGTATTGCGAGACGTTTAGTTTGTTAAGTGAAATGTTTTTGATATTATCAGAATCCCCATAGGTACGATAAATTCCGCCATCAGTAGAAATCAAAATAATCTCTTCGCCTTCGGGTGAAATAAAGGATTTGATTTCGGGTATATCTGCATGGAGTTTGTTAAGTGGGTCACCGTAATAATCGTACCATTCGTTTATTAGTGCCCAAGAACTACCGCCATTATTACTTTTGAAACAATTTACTCCTCCTATGAACATTACATTAGGGTCTAAATTTGAAACTCCGAAGCTATTCCACATGAACATATCAGTAGGTGTCAGTCCGGCATCTTCCCAAGATTTACCGCTATTAGTCGTTTTGGTAACGAATCGAAAAGATTCATTGTCAATTTTGAAAGCTAAAAATACCGAAGTTTTACCATTACTCACAGCACCCTTGGCATAATAACGCGGGTTTCCAAGAAATTCGTACCCTATAAATAATGATTGTAATTTGATTTTGTCAGTCTCAGCAACTGCATTGATAACAAATGATGAATCGCGATGAAATAAGTATAAGTTTGGGTCGCCGTAATCACTTCCCCAAATATCAATCGGTTCACGGCGATTATGAATTCGGAACGAAACGAATGATTCACCATAATCAGTTGAAAAGTATATGCTTGTTTTTTGACCGTTAATATTTTCGTTAGCAAGCAAGTACAATATGTCAGATTCATCGCCTTCGACAGCACCTTGTGATGACTTCACATTTGTTGATATCCCTCGAATAATATTTCCTGTGGATTCAACTGTTTGAAGCCCATTTGATTTTTGCCAGATTATTCCCTCATCATCAGAATAATATACATTACGATGGTCGAATACAATTATCCGATTTTTGTCGCCAACTTTTCGAATTCTAATATCCCTGATGTTGAATTGGAATGAATTATTGAGGCAAGTCCAATCTTCACCGTCGAGCGAACCACGCCAAACGTTTCCACCGGATGAAGCAGCATATATTAGCCCACGAGTAAAATCAATATCGGCACAATGAATTCTACCGGATTGGTTATTGCTACCTCTTTCTTTCCACTTTCCAACAACATTCCCGTTAGCTGCAACTGTATTCAAGAACATATTCGGGTCTTTATAACCAAGTTCTTGTCGTAATTTGTTATTTTCATTCCGCCGATATTCTCGCACTTCACGTTCGATGATTTTCCAATAAACTCCGGGTTCTGCACGGTGCATGGTTTCGAGCCATTCTCGTCTTTGCTTGTGAAAATCGGGATTTGATTCACTTCGTCTTACTTTGTCCGGTACAATTGACTGTGAAAATGATTCAATGCTTACAAAAGAAAATAATAGAATTAAATAGATAGCCTTTTTCATAATAATAATCCAAATTTATTGAGAACCATATTGTTATAACACATTAAAGGTGCAAAAAATTACAAAGAGAATGAATATTTTTTTTCAAACCAAAAAATTCTCATCTCCAACAAGTTTGACAGCCGGAATATCTGTAAAGTAAGTCCTTAGATACAGCATTTGGAGAGTTTGGTCTAATGCCGAACGTACTTCATCGTTCCATTTCGTTATTACCGAGCCGCTCCGCACATATTGTCCGGTGTTCTCATCAATATGCTCATGTACGGGGTATTCGGTAGGTAATTCATCAGCGGCTGATGATTTGATAAAATCGATAAATTCGGGGATGATTTCCTCATTTCGCCCTACCCAAAAGGCAATCGGCAAAGGAAATTCAAATGAGTCAAACCAATCCTCACTTAAATCGAGTGAGCTTTTATCTGGGAAATCACCAATGCGTAAGATGGCGGACAACTCTTGCGGGATTTCGGTTGAGCTACCGGAATACTCAACGAATTGAGGTTCAATATCGTATCTTTCGGAAAACAAGATTTTGGCGATTACAGACAAATAATCGTTAATATGCAAAGCACCAACTTTTGATAAGTTCTTTTCACCTTGTCGGAAAAGAATACTTGATTTTCCGTTAAAACCCACAAATGCCAGACATTTTTCAGGTATTATTCTTAGGTCAGCTTTATTCATGCACATGCCGTAAACTAATGGACTGACAAGAGCCAAATCGGCGTGATTACTAGTTATTGCTTTAAGCATATTTTTTTCGTCAACTAACTTTAATTCAAAGTCGAAGTGCTCTGAAGCAGATTTTGCATTTGCTGTAATGATGTCACAAATGTCGTTATTTGATATATATATTTTTTTTTTCATTTTTTTTCATTTTATCTGACACAAAATTGAGTTTTATGTGTTATTATAGATATGCCATTGACGAATTGAAGAATAAAGTGCAATTCCGGATGCAATTGAGACGTTGAGTGAATGTTTAACGCCATACATTGGAATCTCGATGGAGAAATCGCAAAGCTCAAGCACAGCATTGTCAACACCTGTCAATTCGTTGCCGGCAATGATACATAGTGGGAAGTTTTCTCGCTCGAGCTTGTCATAGTTTATTGCATTGTCAGTGATTTCGAGTGCGGCAATATGAAAGCCCTTGTTTCTTTGATATTCGATTGCATCGGATATATTTGGAAAATATTTCCATGGCACTGTATCAACAGCACCGAGAGCAGTTTTTTCGATTTCCTTTCGGGGCGGGTAAGGAGTGAATCCTGTAAGAATGAGTTCTGAGACGAATCCTGAATCGCAAGTCCTGAACATGGAGCCGACATTATAGAGGCTACGGACATTCGACAGAATGATTGAAATGGGATGACGTTCAAATTGATTAAGAACAGATTCTTTTTTTCGGATTTTTAGTAGTTCGCTATGAGAAAGTTTTCGCATCTTTATAAGTTTTTGCTTCTATTGTTTTATGTATATAGCACTTGTGTAATAAAAAGAAATTAAAACGTGGTTATTTATTACAGTACAAATTTAATAATTTAGTATTTAAGTCAGTTCAAATAAATGGGGTCAGTAATGAATTGTCGTAAAAAATTTTTCTTAGGGTTAAGCATTGTCATCGTGATAATGATATCAGGGCTGAATATTTCATTCGGTGCTGATGAAGAGAACGGTAGAAAGTTTTATATGACTTTTCTACCTAACTATCACAACAATAAATGGCAAAGCGAATCGCAATTAAAGTATGGAGACTCACTTTATGTGATAATTTATGCAGACATGGAACCAACAAACGGCACTATCACTTACACAGATGAAAACAGAGTAAAGCATTTCCATTCGTTTACGATTTCAGACCCCGACAAACCTCATATTTTTTCAGTACCTTACAATGATTTTGAATTGGTTGGTTATAATGACGCCGGTTTGATAAGAAGTACTTCAGATAATGAAAGTATCAGTTTGAAAACATTTTATATCGAAACCGACAAAAACGTACTTGTATTAGGGCATAATCAATCAATAATGACAAGTGAATCTTTCAGTGTATTGCCCTTAGAGCTATTAGCTGAAGACTATATGGTAATGGCTTACAATTCTGACGGAATTTCTGGAACTCCTGAAAGTCCAAATGCCACATCAGTTACACCTTCTCAATTTGCTATTATTGCAACTGAAAATAATACTGTTGTAGATATTATCCCGAGTGCTCCAACCTATGTCAATCGTTTAACACCACAAAGAGTTACAATGAACAGAGGTGAAGTTTATTTAGTACAAGCATATGGATTTGAACAATACAGCCGTGCCGATTTGACCGGAACCGAAGTTCGTTCCGATAAGCCTATTGCAATTATTGCAGGTCATCAAAGAGCAAGAGTACCGAGTGATTTACCTCAGTCAATAGTTTCACGCGATATGCTGATGGAGCAAGTGCCCCCAATTAAATACTGGAATATGTCATTTCCGGTTATCCCATTACCTAATCCGGTAGCGCAATTTGATTCACGCAATTTGAGTGATAAATTACGAGTTCTGGCTGCATTTGACGGTACAGAATTACTCGTGGGCGATGTTATGATAGCTCAATTAAACAAAGGTGAGTTTTTTGAAACTGATATTATTGAGCCATTCATGTTGAATGCTACGGCGCCTGTTTTGCCAATGATATACCGCAGATCGGCACAACTAGCCCAAAACGGGAATTCGGTTGGTGACCCGTTGATGCAAATAGTACCGTCAATTGACCAATTTAGCAATCGCCAAAAATTTTATTCCCTCGAAGTTAAAGAGCCCAGATTTTCATGGGGCAATCCGGTTACCCATCAAAGAGTTTACTCAGAGCATTTTGCTGTTATCATTAGTCCGAATGATAACTTTGCCAATATAACTATGAATGGAACTGTTGTCAATCCTGCTTCATTCAGACCAATTTTAGAAAGCGAACTGTCATATTCGATTCTGGCAGTCAATCCGGGAACAAACTTGTTAAATTCAATTGCAAATGTGGGGCTATTTGTTTGTGGTTATGGCTATGCTAATTCTTACGGATATTTTACTGGTACATTACGAGCAAGAGACGATTGGGAGCCTCCCTTGCTTCAATCCTCATCAGATTGTTTCGAGATAGAAGGGGTTGTTACTGACAAAGGTGTTAGAGAAGTCCGAGTACAAGATGGGTCGGCAATCAATGTAGATGTTGAAATTCCTACTTTCACTGAAGGCGATACTACAGTTTCTTTCAAAGCAAAAATAATCAACCCATTTTTAGATGGACATTTTAAGTTGATTGCTTCCGATATGATTTGGCAACAAGTTAGAAAAGATTTGAGCATTCCGGGATTCACTATTGCTGTAAATGGAACTCAATATTCAGAAGACACGATTGAAGTCAAAAAGAAAATTCGTTCAGATATCAAGTATTGTATGGATTACACATTATACAATTATGGTTCTTTCCCACAAGATGTATATATGAAACCATTTGTAAGTGATAATTTTGAAACCGACTTTCCGAGCACTGTTAACTTAGAACCCGGTGAAAGTTTCACATTTGAAGTATGCTTTAATAGTGAGATTGACGTCGTAGAAGTGGAATCTTTAGTTTTGTATAATGATTGTTTAGAAAGACAGTTTGCTACATTGGCATTTGAATCGAAAGAAGACCAAAATGACCCAATCATACTTGCAACTCCTGACCCTTGCAATAAATTTGTCGGTTTGAAAATTACTGATGATGATGATTGGGAATGGGGATTGATGGATGTAATTTTTGAAAATGTTAAAAATGTTGAAATTGAAGTTACCGAGCCCGGAGTATATTCTCAGGAAATTATGGTAACTGTAATTGACCCTTACCAAGATGCATATTTTATGCTTTCTGTTAAAGATTCATCAGGCAAAGTTGCAAATTATGAAGCCATATTGCCAGGATTTACACTCGAATTTGAAGAGTTAACACTATCAGGCTCTTCCGACCGGTACGAAGAATACGAGTTCTCGAATACGACAATTGGAGGCTTAAACTGTACTCAATTCAAGGTTAATAATTATGGTAGATTTGACATAAACTTAGACAATTTATTTATGTTGAATAATAGCCTATTTACTGTACCTCAAGCACAAATGCCATTGTTCATAAAGTCGGGAACGAGCAGAGAATTGACTCTTTGTTATCGCCCATCCGAATCTGATGGCGAAATTGATTTTGATACACTGAAATTGACATATAACTGCATTGACCGTTTTGTTCCTGTATCGGGTTTAGCATTAAGTATCGAATTTAACGAAGATACAAGATGCAATGTCCCATTGACGATTACAACTTCAAGTGTTCCGACAACTACATATTTATCGAGCAGTTCACCAAATCCAACACAAGGAGTTGCCAAAATCGAATTTGGATTGCAAGAAGATTCTTATGTTGAAATCAAAGTTTACTCAACATTAGGACAGCAAGTATTGAACCTTGTAAATAGCGAGCTAAAAGCGGGGCATTTTGAAATGGATTTAGATTTGAATAATCAACCAAGCGGAATATATATTTATACTTTGCAAACGGATTCGATAATAATCACAAAAACATTGCTAATAAATCGCTAATCTCACTTTGCGTGAAACTTATTTGCCCTTTCAGACGTTATATAAGAGAAAGAAAATGTATAATTACGGAGTTTTCAGATGAAACAAAAAATCATGGGGTGGTTGTTAGCAATAATACTTGGCGTTACTATAGGTATTATCGTAACACCAATGGTATCAAACGACAATGTTTACAGTCAATTAGAAAAATACAAAAAAGTATTTGGGTTGACAGTAAAAAATTACGTAGATGATGTAGATACTCAAAAACTCACAGAAGCCGCAATTAAGGGCATGTTGAACGACCTTGACCCCCATTCGGTTTATATAAATGCTGAAGATATGAGAGCTGTCCAAGAAGATTTCCAAGGCAGTTTCGAAGGAATTGGTGTCCAATTCGATATGATTAATGATACAATTACAATCATTACTCCCATTTCCGGCGGACCGAGCGAGTTACTTGGTATTTTAGCCGGAGACAAAATCGTCGCAATTGATGGCGAAAATGCCGTAGCGATGAATAGAGACGACGTCCCCAAAAAATTGAAAGGACCCAAAGGAAGCAAAGTTTCTGTAGATATTATTCGAGGTTCGCAAACAAAACCACTCAACTTTGTCATTGTTCGCGATAAAATTCCGCTCTATACAGTTGACGCTTCATTCTTATTTGAAAACTCAGATGTAGGGTTCATTCGTGTAAATAGATTTGCTGCTACCACTCACCAAGAATTAAGAGAAGCATTGACAAATTTGAAAGATGAAGGTATGAAGAAACTCATACTGGATTTGCGTGGAAATCCCGGCGGATTCTTACAACAAGCTTATTATATGGCAGGAGAGTTCCTCAAAGCAGGCGATACAATTGTTTACACACAAGGCAGACGCCCTGAATTTGACGAAATGATGCGTGCAGAACGCACCGGACAATTCAGCAATTTGCCTATTATCGTGTTGATTAATCATGGTTCGGCATCAGCAAGCGAAATCGTTTCCGGTGCAATCCAAGATTTGGACAGAGGATTGGTAGTCGGAACTACATCATTTGGCAAAGGACTCGTCCAACGTCAATATGATATAGGTGACGGTTCCGCATTCAGATTGACCGTTTCAAAATATTTTACACCTTCAGGCAGAAGTATTCAACGCCCTTATGAAGACAAAATAAACTATCGCAGACTTTTCGGCAGGCTTGAACTCGAAGAAGGTGCCAATATCGAACACGCTTTGGAAACCGTTCGCAAAGAATTCAAGGACCAAAAAATAACAGGTAAAGATAGCAGCAATTATGTTAATATGGAAGAGCTTCCAATTCATTACACCAAAAGCGGCAGAACTGTCCTCGGTGGTGGTGGAATCACTCCTGATTACATTATCAAATCTGATACATTGACTGATTTATCGGTTCAGCTTAGAATCAAGCGCATATTTTACGAATTTGTGAACAACAATTTACGTAATGGTGAAGATGTGAAAAAGACTTATGGCAAAGATTTCAAGGCATTCGCAAATGATTTCAAAATGTCGGCAAAGATGCACGCTGACTTCAGAAAACTTGCTGAAAGCAAGGAAATCGAATGGAATGAAGAACAATTCAAGATTGATGAAGACTTCATCAACGCTGAAATAAAGGGAACTCTTGCGAGCATCGTTTGGGGCACAAAAGAACGTTCACAATTATTCTATTCAACAATTGACCGCCAAGTCAAAAAGGCTTTAACACTATTCCCCGAAGCGGAAAAAATCGCAAAATTGAAATAAGGCATACAGCATAAATAAGAAAAGGCAAGCGATAGCTTGCCTTTTTTTGTTGAATTAATCAATATAATAATTTTTCATTCGTTGAAACTATTGACTATTACATGGAGAATTTATGAAAACATATTCGGCAGTCATTGAAAGATGCAAAGAAACAGGGTATTATGTCGGTTATATCCCGGGTTTTGTGGGAGCGCATTCACAAGCCGAGACGATTGAAGAATTAAGAGATAATTTGATAGAAGTGATACAATTACTTCTCGAAAACGGTGAACCCGACTTAGAGAGCGAGTTCATTGGTACTCAAAATTTAGTCATTACATGATATGCCGAAGTACCCTATTCTTAGACCACAAAAGATAATAAGGATATTGAAATTGCTCGGATTTGACGAAATCCGCCAAAAAGGTTCTCACAAGCAATTCAAACATTTCGATGGAAGATTTACTACACTGCCGTTCCATAAAGGTAAAGATATTTCACCAATTTTACTCGTCAAATTCTAAATGATATCAAAGTTGATTTGGATGAATTCAAGAAATTAATGTAATCATAAATTTCAGATTTGATTGTCTGAACTATGATTAGTATGATTGTCTGAACTATGATTAGTATGATTGTCTGAACTATGATTTGTGTGATTAATGTGATTGATGTGATAAAACTGAATACACAAACACCACATTATAAAATCATAAAAATCATTCAAATCACAAAAATCATTGTTCACACTTTCACAAACATCTGCGTCCTATTGCCAATACGGACATAATACACCCCACGAGAAAGATTCGATACATCAATGCGTTGTAGATGTCCAACATCTCCAAGATGTTGGACATCTGCAAATTCAATCACGCATTCGCCAAGTGTATTGAAGATTTTGATTTCCGAACCTTCGGAAGGTTAAGAATGCATGTCTTTCAACTTAAATTCCCCTCTTGAGGGGTGGATGCGCCAGCAGACGGGGTGGATGGCATTTCCTAAATATTCATTTCCCGCGAATAAATTCATGGGCTTTATTTTGCGGACAGTACGCTGTTGCTGTCCCTACAGGATTCAGATACGCTGTTGCTGTCCCTACAAAATTTTCAGATGGACTCCACCTCGCAGGTGGAGCCCATCTAATCATTAACTTATTCCCAGTTTTTGTTTCAGCTTTAATCGGGTGTAGGGAATTAAGCCACCGGCTTCGACGATGGCTCGGCGAGCTTCGGGTAATGGAATTATCGGATGTGTTGTTCCGCGTGTTTGGTTCACGACTTTGTCATCGTGAATTTCCAAAACGTCACCGGCGACGGCTTCAATATCCGGACAAATGATGGTTCGCAAACCAAGATTGATAGCATTTTGCAAAAAAATACGTGCAAAATCTTTGGCGATGATAATCACATTGTGCCCGACTAAGGTAGAAGCGGCTTGTTCACGCGATGAACCGCACCCGAAATTATTTCCGGCAACGATGATGGATTGCTCGTCGGTGGATTTGCCATTGAGCAACTGATTGAGGTCTTTCATGTCATCGAAGGCATATTGCGGCGTTTCGGTTGGTAATACAGTCGCCATGTACCTTCCCGGATATATTATATCGGTAGAAATATCATCTTCCAATTTATAAATTACTTTGAGCATTTTAATATCCTCCTTTGATTGGATTTGTGATTACACCCGTAATTGCAGATACTGCCGCTACAGCAGGCGATGACAAGTAAACTTCGGCAACGGGATTGCCCATTCTGCCTTTGAAATTGCGATTTGTAGTAGCAAGTGCTACTTCGCCGTCACCCAAGGCACCTTGGTGAACGCCCAGACATGGTCCGCAACCGGAATTCATGACGACGGCGCCTGCGTTCATCAAATCCGCAACATAGCCCAATTCCAAAGCTTCGCGATAGATACGTGATGATGCCGGAAATACCAGCATACGCACGTTCTTGGATACTTTTTGTCCGCGGAGCAAATCTGCAGCGATTTTTATATCGTCTAATCTGCCGTTTGTGCATGAACCGATTACTACTTGGTGAATCCTTGTCCCTTCTACTTCGCTGACAGATTTGACGTTGTCAACTGTGTGGGGGCAAGCGATTTGAGGTTCAAGTTTGGACACATCAATATGTACTGTTTGGCAATACTCGGCATCATTGTCCGGCAATACGGGCTCAAATGCTCCTGTAAATCCGGCAACTTCTCTCAAATATCGCAAAGTTTCGTTATCGGCAGGAATGATACCCGACGTGGCACCTGCTTCGACGCTCATATTGCTGATTGTCAGTCGTCCGGATGTATCCATAGCCGAAATTGTCGAGCCGTGAAATTCCAGAACTTTGAAATTTGCTCCTTGGGCGGATATTTTACCAATTAAATGCAAAATGATGTCCTTTGCAGAAACGAATTTTTGCATTTCGCCATCAATTATGACTTTGATTGTATCGGGTACTTCTACGTTGAGAACGTGACCCAAAGCCCAAACTGAAGCCATTTCTGTGGCTCCGATGCCAAATGAAAATGCTCCAAGGGCGCCATGAGTTGTAGTGTGGCTGTCAGTCCCGACAACGACATATCCGGGCAAAACGTAGCCCATTTCAGGTAGGATTTGGTGGCAAATACCACCTTCGTCGCCGCGGATGTCATGAAATTTTGCAATGCCTTGTTCGGCAACAAATTCACGGATTTTTTTCTGATTTGTGGCAGTTTTCTTGCTTTCGGCAGGCACTCTGTGGTCTAAGATAATAGAGATTCTATTCGGGTCCCAAACTTTTGGTTCTGCATTGAGCCCCGAGTAAATTTCGAAGAATTGATTCATTACCAAAGCGGCATTTTCGTGCGACATCGCTAAATCTACTTGCGGTTCGATTACATCGCCGACATTGACTTGTGATTGTCCAACAGCTTTGGCAAGTATTTTCCTCACAACTGTTTGTTTCATAATAACTCCATTTTTTTTCAAATCCGTATTTTAACGGACATTAAACATAATACTTCGGAATTTAACCGAAGCACTATACAAAATTAAGGAATTAAAGCATACGTTGTATCAAGCAGGAGAACTTTCAAGTAGTGGTTTTTCAAGTACAAATTGTACTTTCTCTTGTAGAACTACTTCAGTGAAAGGTTTGGAGATAAATGCCTCCGCACCGTTAGCGAGAGCGAAGCGGAGTAGTTCTTTGTCGATGTTAGCAGAAATTATAACAACCGGAATTGCTTCGGTGATTTCGATTTTCTTGAGCAATTTCAACATAACATCTCCCCTGATTTCAGGCAGAATATAGTCCAAAAGTATAACATCGGGTCTGTTATTTATAGCCATTACTAAGCCATCAAAAGGATTGAGAGCCGAAAAAACGGTAATGTCTTGTTTTTCCAGATAATGAATTACAGCTTTATGAACCCAGTTATCGTCGTCAATCAGTAAAACTGACTTAGAATTGTTCCCGGATAGATCCTCAAACATAACATAATCCTATACCTTATTGAATGGAATTCTGAAAGTAATCAAATTGCCATCTTCAACGCCCAAAGAATCAACAGTGAGTTTGGCACCCATTATATTAAAATATGCATTAATTTTTGAAATCTTGAGCAATATGTCATCTTTATCATATTTAAGGGCTTCTATTGTATTTTCAGAATTCAATTTATACATGCCAATCATTTCCGAAACTAATTTGTTTGCACTACCTAGAATTTGAACTTCGACAATTCGCTCATAATTATTTTCTTGAGCTTGGATAATAATTTCAGTTTTTTCTATACCGGTAGAAAGGATGTCGAACGCACTATACATTGCAATTGTAATAGTTTCAATATTTCCAAAAACCTTGACTTTCTTAGTGTCGTCATCAATTATGAATTTAACGTTATGATTAACATCCTTATCCATTGTATAATGACTTTGAGCGGCATTATAAATATCAGCTAACTTTGATGATTCAAATGAAACTGTGCCCTTATCTTGAATCACAGTTGCTTCAATCATATCAGACACGAAAGTAAAAATCTCTTCGCTCGATTCTTCAGCCAATTTCACATACGAATCGCGTTCTTCTTCAGTTTCGTATATTTTCCCGGTAACCATTTGCAAAAATCCTAATATACCTGTCAGAGAATTACGTAATTGGAAACTCATTTTTCTCATGAAAAAGTTCTTCGATTCTATCGCTTCTCGAGCAAAAAGTTCAGCAAGTTTCAATTGCTTTTGTTGGAGCATAGTTTGTTCTTCGGCGAGCTTTTCTATGGTAACATCACGCCCGATACAATAAATCAAATTGTCTTTAGGTGATATAGTGAACGACCAATTGACCCATCTGAATTTCTCAGTCTGAGATTTCATTTTCAAATAAGTTCTTTCAGTTACTTCGTGGTCAGCTTTTATATTCAATATTTTGTTGAATTCGCGGAGATTTTCGTCATCATAGACGTAATCATCGAATGAAGTACCTATAACTTCGATTTCATCCACTCCGAAAATATCCTTAGCTGCGGGATTCATACTAATCCAATTTCTGTCAAATTTCATGACAGCGATAATGTCTTTAGAAGTTTCGACTATTCTGCGTTGTGACCTTGTCATGCGGTCTGCTAATTCAAGTGCTCGAGAACGCGATGTGACCACAGCATATACAAAACCAAAAAAGGCAAAGCTGATAAGTATAGAGATTATTAATGAAGCTAAAGGCATATTGGCAGTTAATTGACCACCAAAAGTAGGTGTAGTGTAAAATCTGATTGTGATTTCTCTATCGCCTATCAATATAGTTTCATCTTTCTTAATCATAGGTTTATAGTCTGAATCTATCAAATCTGCATTTGTAGATGAATAAATCGTAAATAATTCGCCGTTTTCGTCTTTATCATAAATTTTGTAAGCAATTGTTGTGTCAATCGGTGTATATGTAGTACCTACTAAAAATTCGTTCAAAAGAGCTGTTTCGAAAAACTTTTGAGCATTAAGTTCTACTGCAACCACACCTGCAAAATTATTTCTCCTGTCATTCAAATCCTCTCTTTCAGTGCCATATTTGTATATAGGAGTAATGAGATATATACCCAAAGTATCGGGGCGAGTATTGTAAAACCCTGTCGAAGTAGCTTTGTTATTATCACGAGCATATTCAATAGCATTGAACATTTGCTTTTCAGGAGCTAAATCGAACCCGATTCTGTGGATATTTCGGCTATATGGAATAGAATGATTGATAAGATAATACAAATCACTTTCGTTATTGCTTTGTACTTCAAAGTCATAATAGCCTTGCGAGCGAACATAGAAAACGAACTCACTCAAAGATCTTTTTGGTACTTGAGCTATATATGAAATCCCGGATATCGAAGTATAAGTTCTTGTGGGAATTGTAGCATAAAGCTCGAAATAATCGCGAACAACATCTATAATCAAATCATACAATCCGCTCATAGAAAAGAGAACTTCTAAATTTCTCAGATTTACTGTTTCAATACGAGATATTACGTTAGTAGTGGATTTATTGAATTCACTTTGCAATTCACCTTCAATTTGATTACTAACAATATCCCGAACAAAAAAGCTCAGAACCAATAAAATAATAAGAATCAGATATGCAGGATAAGTTTTCTTTATTGAATGTATGCCTGCTCCTTTATGGGCAGCATCCCTTAAAATCTTATCATACGATACCGTTTGTTTTTCGTCGCTCATACTTTATTCCATTTAAAATTACGAATTAAAAACTCTTCCGATTTCAGTTACAAAAGTATTAACATCTACCGGTTTTGTCATATAATGTTTAAAACCAAAGTTAAGAAATTTCTCCTTGTCATCATAATCAGAATAACCGGTAACTGCAATTGCAGGTACATCCTTATTGAGAGGGGATTGTCTCACCAAATTTAAAACTTCGTTCCCCGAAATATCAGGTAAAAGTATATCAGTTATTATGCCAAAACATTTGTTAGTCTTTAACCATTCAACTGCAGTTTGCCCATTTGGAAAATCAACAACCTCGTACCCTGCTTTTCTTAATAATGTAGAGAACAACATTCGGATTGGGTTGTTATCTTCAATAACACATATTTTTGATTTCGACATATCTGCCTCTATTATTGTCTATGTTTTAAAATAAACTATTTTGAACTAATAACTATTTCTATTCTTCTGTTTTGTCGTCTTCCAGCTTCAGTATTGTTCGGAGCAACCGGACTAAGCGAACCGCTGAAAGTGGAAAGTACTTTACCACCGGGCACTCCTCTTGCAATCAAATACTGCCGAGCATTGTTGGCTCTTGCCCGAGAACGTTCCGTATTTTCCGATAATGAACCTTGGTTGTCGGAATGACCGACAATTCTGACTTCAGCATTCGGATTTGCTAATAAATAATTTGCGACGGCATCTAAATATTCTTTCACATCTTTTGACAATCCTGTTGATGTTGAAGTTGGGAATCTGAATTGATTTGCTTGCCCAACTGTCACATTTATCAAAGGCGTTTCAGGAGTTGTAACCTTTGGGCGTTCAGTTTCTTTCAATTCAGATGGACGTAATTCGCCTAATAAAACAGGGTTTCGGACTAAATCAATAGTTGCTGATGGCAAAGCTTCAGCAGGGATATATTTGGCAAATTCTATTCCACGTGAATCTTGAACTGAAGCAAAATATGCCGGAGGCGGCTCAAAAAGAGGGTCATATTTTAAGGTATCATAAAGGATTTTGTCTTTGCCAAGTTTTATTGCAAGTCCGGCTTTTCCATATACCACATTCCATTTGCTATCATTATCACCGATTGATGAACTTGCGATATGCAAAGAAACAAATGGCGTCATCATCAAACGACCCCAATTGATTATATCAGCAGAAAAAATGTCATACCCAATTCCGATGTGAAAACCGATACCGGCTTTGAGATTGTTGATGGCAACAGTTTGGTCTTGAGAAATATCGCCTGTGTTTATGAACTTTTTCCGCTGTTTGAAATCATCACCTACCATCAAATCAAGATCAAATCCGATTAAGCCATGCAAGCCCGGAAGTGGGAAATTATATCGCCCGTAAAGGTTTAAATTCACGAATGAATTTGCCCCTACAACTTCATATTTTGTATCTAACGAATCTTGAATTGGTCTGGTTTCGGAAGTAAATGTTCGTTTGTCTAAGAAATTGACGCCGAAGCCGGCTCCCCAAACTTCATTGACTGGAATCCATTCGGCAGTTAGCCCAATGAAATATCCTAATCCTGAGCCTGATGAATAATTCAATATCGAATTGAAAGGATTTTCGATTTCACCCGGGAATTGAAACAGATTTAAATCACCAAAATACAATAAAGCACTTGGTCCGCCGCGAGCACCAAACCACCAATCTCCATAACTTCTATTTAGGGCAATTGTATCTCGGTTTTTATCAATATGCATGGTCTTGAATTCACCTTTCGGGGCTTGCCCCGAAGCATCAATATTAAATAAAACTATGAGTATGAGTATAATTATAGTGCTTTTCATATTTGATTATTTGCTCACTTGAAACTTATAATTCATTTCGTTCTGCTTCCATTTTATAATTACGAAGTAGGTGCCATTCTCAAAATCCGACAAATCTATGTAGTAATCATACGAACCATGATTCAAATGACCATTATGAATAATATACCGTTCGGCACCGTTTATATCAATCAACTTAATTTCATACTGGCCAGTTTCTAACAAATCAAATTCTAATTTTGCTGATTCTTTAGTGGGATTCGGTGAAAGTGCAATTCCGTTTCTTTCGTTGCCGACATAGACTCTTCTGACATATTCTCCCTCGCAATCATACACTATCACAATCAATCCATTTATATAACGAATTGTAGGGATTTCTAATCCGACAATTTCGAAATTTAAAATTCTGACTGAATCTCTATCAATATACGAATATAATGCAAGAGAATTAAAATCGAAAATCTGTTCGTCTCCAAGTTTGAAAGCTCCTGCAAAAGTAATTGTATCATACCTATGTCCGGGTTGTGAACTTATACCTATTTCCGGTTCCATTAATAAAATCGGTAATTCCAATGTCAAATTGAAATCAAAATTATCTAAACCTGATTGCTCCAGTGCTTTTGAAATATTGCTAAATACTGGCAATTCAAAAACTCGACCAGCCGTAACAACTTTATCGGGCACATGAATATATAAATCGTTTTCCAAATCATAATTTGCCGAAGTTTCATGCATATAGATTTCATCATTACTCCAAACTTTGAATGAATTATCGCGTCCGGCAGAAGCAATTGTGTCCAAATTAGGGGTGATATCGAGGCTCAATACCGAACCTCCGTGGTTTAAAGTAATTTGATTCAATTCTGTCATATTCCGAACACCATACTGCCTAATAAAATTATCTAATGAACCGGAAATCACTCTGCTTGCGTCAATTGACATTCTTACGGCTCGAATATGTTGGGTGTGGGAATTGAACAAAGCCAATTGATTATCTTGTTCATAATCCCACAAGCGTACTGTACGGTCAACACCACATGAAACTATCCTCGAATAACTACTATCTGTGTCAGCAGACCAAACAACGGTGTTTGTATTATTATTTCCGTGTGTCCCCTTACTTTCTATTGTTCCTGACTCTATATCTACTATATGAGTATAACCTTCGTAATCGGTATATAGTAGTTTTGAACCATCGTAACCGAATTTTACAGAATAAATTATAGATGAAGTGCCTGTTTCATAAATTTCTACCAATTCACCATTAGGGTAAAAAGTATAGACTTTACCATTCTCAGTTCCGACCGCTATTAATGCATTGAAATCTGAATAGCTGACATTTCTGAAAGTGGTGACGTAATCTCGAGCATAGACCTCCTCACGAATGTCATTCAGCAAATCATAAAGAATCAAAACACTATCTGTGACTGCAACAAAACCATCCGAAAGGAAGAAAACTGCTTGTTTCAATACTCCGGGCTCAATTAAAAACTCATCAATCATAGTGCGGCTCGGAATGTCCCAAATTTTTACTTTGTTGTCTTTTCCGGTCGTAATCAATCTATTTCCATCATCAGAAAAGTCTATTGAACTTACTTCATCAATATGAGCATCGGGTTGGTGCCAAATAAGGAAAGGCATTTCTTGTTCGTAACTTTTGACTACTATATCCAATTCATCGGTATTCAAATATGGAACTAACCATTGATATGGCGGAGCAACGATATTTGATGCTACGAGGTATTGATTCCCTGCGTATGAGTAGTAAATATCCACAGGATTAGATTGCTCCATAGTCCAAACGATATTGACGGTCTCGCCTGATAGGAGTTTTGAGCCCGGTATGGGTTCAACGATAGTAATTTCATTCTGAGCTTTAGCCGGCAAAATGAAAATAATTAAGAAACAACAAAATATCGTTGATTTAATAAACATAAATTTAGGTACGAATTATCTTACGCCATCTTTGACGAGCTGGACTTTGACTACTGCACGGGATATTTCAATAGTTGGGTCATTAATGGGGTAAGCAATCAAAACTATATTGTAAAGCCCTTGTGAAGCAAGTTCAGGGGCATTAAAAATTGTATAATGTTCACCCATTGGCATAAGCAACTTATCAAATTTTTCACCTGTTTCGGGATGAGTTAGAAATTTGACTTGCTTACCTAACAAATCACTTACAAAAGCTGTCAAGTAAACGTCATCATCAAGTTTGTAATTTATTTTAGTCGAAATATTAAAAGGATTTGGAGTAGCATTTGCCTGCACAATTACAGCATGAGGCACAGGTACATCACGAATAGAAAGCAAAGAGTCAAATTCAAAGCCCTCATCGTTTATTAATCGTCCCCACAAAGCATAGGAATACTCGCCACCACGGTATTGAACTTGGTCATCGAAATCACCATAGATAAAACCCGTAGGCGAAATACCTTGACTCAGAAAGTCAGCGATGTAATGGTCGTAATCTACAAAAGTTCCGATTGTATCAGTATATAACACTTGAGCATCGCTAAATTTGTATCCACGCAAAACAGTATAACCCACAGCGTTTATCTCTCGTCTGGTTGACCATCCGTATTGAAGATTTGTTTGTCCGGCATAACGTACCCAGAAATCTTCTAATTCAAATCCCCAAGGACGTCTATCATCATAGCCTATAGAGAAAGTATTATTCCTTCCATCGTGAATATCGATATTATCATCACTATAATACCAAGTGACATTGCTTTCGATTGAATCTATCTCGATTTTGTAGGCTACTGCTTGATAGTAATTTTGGGGAGTTAGCCAATCAATTCGATTCGGAATCGGATCCCCACCGGTTTTGATAAGTCTGAACTGACCCAAAAGCAAAGAAGTGTCGGTAGGCACATCCACACAATCAATATAATTTTCGGGTCCCAGAATTGTAATACTAAACCGTTCGTCAAATTTTTGATACTCGATTAAATACTCTTTTTTGGGCAATCCGGCACCCGAAATTACTGTTTCCGGTAAGTCAGTCTGATACAATTGAATTTCAAATTCATTCGAATCAATTGTTATTCCTTGCGGAAAAGTAAACTGAAATGTTCCATTGACAAATTTTAGCCACTTTTCCGAATTTCTCTGAATCCGAAGTTGGAACTCAAGAGTATGCGAATTTACTAAATAAGTATTATTTACATTTACATAAGCAAGTGTATCTAAAGCATAAATGTTAATTTTGCAATTTACAAGAAAAATCATAATAATTATGAATATTTTTATATCTTTCATGCAAGACTTCTTCCGATTAGCATAGTTCTTATCATTGTCTTCTATTATTCCAACTGATGTTAAAGTCACGAGTATTGATTAAACCGTCCATGTTGTAATCTGCGTTGAAAAAGCCATATTTTGTAAAACCAATCCATGAACCTTCGTGGTCGTAATTCATTGTATAAATTTGAGTGACGTTGAAGATGCCATTCATTAAAGACACGTCTTCGTTCAGGAAACCACCCTTCAGAGCGTAAATTCTTTCCCCTAAGTCGTTTACTTCAACAATTTTCAAAGATGCTGATGTACCTTCAATCAAACCCGGCTGACTAAAATCATACAAAAAACTGTTATTTTGCGGAAATATCGCTAAAGGCTCTGCTGTTATAATAGGAGAGTGATTTCTATGACGAATAACAAGGTGATAATTTCCGCCACCGGAATCAATTCCATCTTGACGAGTAATTCTTATGTTCGAATCTCCATGAATATCAAACAATCTGCCATCCGGATGCAAATATACTGTCTTATAGAAGCTTGCTTGCTCATTTCTTTGCTTTCTAAATTCGAGAACAACGAAATCAACTGCCGAATCAGGGATTTGAGTTATCAAAGTTGGGTCGAATTTTGTATCGAGATTAATCGGATAAGCATCATAATTTGTCTGTGCCAGCAATCCCCTATTATTCAGTTCTGTATGCATTCTGCCTTGACTACCCTTCAGGTAAGCCCCTTCGAGATACATCCGAGCGTTTAGAATAATTGAAATCATTCCCGGCAAACCAATTGCAAATTCGCCAAATTGCGAAATTGATTTCACATCGCTATATGCCCAATTTGTTGCGAAATCAATCGTAGGTTCTTCGGAATCGAAATCAAACCAATTATTACCAATCCAAAGTTGCAAAAGCAGTTCAGGAACAGGTAAATTGCCTGTTTCGTGAAACTGTGCAGCTTGCAAATGTCTCCAACCAAAACCGAAACTTGCAGCCATGCCTTGGTCTATAGGATTGTTCGATAAATCGAAACCTTGTAAATTAATTATTCTCTGCACTTTTTCATCGCCACCGGGATACGGTTGATAAGTCAATGGTCTGACAGTGCTCACAAGTCTTGTAATTCCTGCCATATCAGATTGATTAGCAAAAAGCAACCATGTATGGTGGTTGTTTAACAAAATAGTATCGCCAATGACTAAATTTGTGCGTTCAAAGTTACCTGCAATTTCAGCCGCATCATTATATTCGGCAAAAACAGGATTTTTTGTTGAAGTCAGAGAAAGTGTATCATCAAGAGTATTGACGACAGCACCTACAAACAATGAATCATTGACAGTAATATTCCGAGATAGTTCGGTTTCGCCCGTATTTTGGACATACAAATCTTTTAGAACAGTTTTATTAGAAGGTGTTTCGGGTCCTGTGACTAAATCACCTGTGCCGATATAGCGAATGTTTACAGATGCTTCGAATTGTGGCTCTACAGCGAGTGAAGCTCCGACATTTCGGACAATCAAAGATGTATCTTTCATTGTAAAATTGTTTTCCTGTGTATTCCGAAGCTCACCTCTGTTGAGTTTGAGTTCTTCATCAATCAAGAAACCACCACTAATAACGTTGACACCATACGGATTATCTATCATTAATTTCGAAAATGAACCGTTGCCCATCAAATCTTGGGGTTTATTTTCGGCATTAAGGATGATATATCGTGGTCCTGTATATTTCGCATTATTTTTAACAGTTGACTTTGCTTGTACGTCCTCAGGTTCATAACCTATCCACCGTGTAGTAAGATGAGCGCTATCAATAACTATCAAAGAATCAAGAACCACCAAAGGTTTAATCAAATTATTGGCATCTCTCAAATCATGAACGATTTTTTTTGCTTGATTTCCGATAACTAGCTGATTGAAAACGATATTCGGAATCACTTGCTGGGAAGATTCTACCTTTTGCAAAAATTCCACTCTACCACCAAGTGTATCCGGGAAGCTTTTTACCTGTCCATTTTTTACTCTTATAATGCCGGAGTTTTTGAGAGCACCGCCGGTATTGTCAATAGAGTTTTGGGCATTAGCTCCCAAGCCTGCAATTAATAGCAAGATGAAGGTGATGGTGGTATATAGTGTAATTTTTTTCATTTTATTTTTAAACTAAAAGACTATCTTTACAAGACGATTTAGAAAACTTAGCCCTCAAAATTTGTTTCTTAACACCCCCTAACCCCCTCTTAAAAGAGGGGGAATTGGGAGGGATTAATATTATTCGCCGACTTCGATTACGCCTTCGTTGTTGATTGTACCCGTGTTTTCAATTTGGTATGTTCCAAAGCCCGGAGTACCGGCACCAAGTGAGTTAATCAACCAAAGACCATTAAAGTTAGCCTTTGCAGCAGAGGCTTTAGCAATTGCATAAGGGAATGCTGCACCAGGAGCATTTGTATTGTTGTTCAAGAATGATGAACCACTAGCAAATGAAGTACTGAAAATATAACTTGCAGGGTTATCTTCATTACCAATAACAAGTGAAGCATTAGCATATCCACTGGCAATATTTATAGTTCTTGCTGCTGCATCTGTACCATAATGGTCAGATTCGGCTAATGTGTTGTTAGCAGCTGTGTTATCAGCGCCACCGATAGTTCCGGCAAAAGGACCATCAATACCGACATAAACCATATGTCTTAGCTCAGTATCGTCAAGTGAAGAAGGTTGCGTACCTTCGTCCCAAGTGTTCGGGTTTGTCCAACGACCATCGTCAACAGTGTAGAAAGTTGTAGGTCCGGCGCGAAGAATCACGTCGTTGCCACTTGCAAATCTGTCAATGTCGTTAGGTAATGCCTGAGCAGCAGCTCTTAAGATACCTGCTAATGATACTTGACCTAAGTCAGCACCGGCAGCAGCAGTTCTGTTATAAACTTGACCTGTACCGATTTTTTCATCGTCTGGTCCATTACCTTCATGGAATCTGATTGATGCTTGTGTATTTGGTGCAGCCCAAGCTCCTGGACCTTCACTAAACAAATAACCAACTGCTAATTCCATGTCGAAATCATTGGCAGCGTTATGAGTAAGATTTACACTTCTGTTTACGTCTCTCGCACCATCCCAAGCTCCCATTGAGGAACCTTGACCTGGACGCATTTCAATAGTTGCTAATGTTGGGTTGTTTGCATCTGCATCTAAATCAATAGTTGTGTTTCTGTTGTTGAAAGTATATGAACCTGCCGCAGCATCCATAGTACGAGCCATTGAACCTACGACTTCTTCGTTACCGGGACCGCCACCATAAATTGCAGTACCAGCAACAGCTTGCATAGTAAGAGTACCAGTGTTAGTGAACATATCGAAATTGCCGCCTGTAAGAGCAAAGTTATTACAAAGGAACACGTCGTTTGCATAATTTGAAGCAGCATCACCGCGTTTAGCACCGCCTGTCAAAACCAAGTTACCATAAGGATTTGAGGTTAAAGTCGGCATTACTAATTGTGGGTTTTGAGTACCGTCATAAGTAACAGTTGACAAACAAGCAAAAAACAAGTTAAGACCATTACCGCTATTGATGATATCGCCTGTGATTGTTAAATTAGTGTTATCAGCAAAATCCAAGATTGAATCGTCACCGCCAAGTGTCAATGTAGAAGTAGCTCCAATAGTAACTTCGCCTGCACCTGTCGCAGCAGAAATTGTACCTGAATTGACATCTACATCACCATTGAAATCTACAGGACCTGTACCAACAATCAATTCAGCATTTACATCGTTGAATTCAACATCACCATCTAAAGTCGAAGTGCCTGTACCTGTATATAATTCGCCGACAACAGCTAATGTTGTTCCTGCATCAGAGTCAATGTTTACTGCAGTCCCAACGTCGTCAGCACCAAGTATAGTTTTAGTACCGCCGCCGGTCAAAGCAAGAATATTGTAGTCAGTTCCACTTGAACCGGTCGTTTCGGGGAAGATATTCTGAGGGTCTGAACTGCCGTAAGTGAATGTACCGGCATATGTTCTGTCACCACCTGTCGCATAGTAAGGGTATGTAGCTAAATCATCATAACCCGGTAAAAATGTAGCACAAGCACCACCCATTACAAATACTCCATCTTCTACGTTTTTAGTAGAAGAACCCGAAGTATAAAGCAAAGAATAGTACAAACCTTGAACAGTTTGTGCACCACCATTGCCTGCCCAATCTACAACACCCGGTATAACATTTGCGGATGAACCTAAGTTTGCAGTATTGATATTCTGGATTGCACTTGAGTTACTTTTCATGCGGATAACTGCACCGCAAGTAGCATTGTAATCAGCAGTAGCTCCATCACTAATAAAGTTCTGGGCTGTAGCATCGCTTAAAGCGAAGAAACTAATAAAACATACAGCAAGTGCTGATGTTTTGAGTAAAAGTTTAAAATTCATATAAACTCCATATAAAAAATAAGAAAAAATAAGATTTCAGATTTATTAAAACTTCTCATTGCTATTTCAAATATAATCATTCCAATAAATACTAAATTAAGTACAAATACTTAATTATAATACAATTTACAAAAATTTTGTCAATTGTTGCTATAATACACAATATATTACTAATAAATCTAATGCCAAATTATTGTCCTAAGTGAATAATACCTTGATTTACGATAGTAGCACTATTAATTACGTTGCCCAATATGTACAAACCATCGGCTTGTAAGTTATTCAGAGTTGATGAATTACGAACACTCATATTCCCTCTGACTAATAATTGACTATTAACAGTCTTATTTCCGGGATTTGTTACAAAAACGCCACCAAGCCCACCCGTATATAATACAACATCTTGAAGCAAAGTAATCGGTAAATCGCTAATTGTCTGGTCAGTTCCGTTGAAATCAATCCAACTATCAACCGGTAAATTGTAAGATAAGTAATTGTTCAAAGCTGTTTCGAGTGAATTAGTCCCACCCACACGTAAGATAGTATTGCTTTCCTGCCAATAGCGTGAATTCCCAGCCGAATTGGCGGTCTTTGCTTGTAAGTCCAAAATTCCTAAAATAATTGAAAGCGAATCTCGAGTGATAACATCATTTGTCATAGTGACGATATTTAGCCCCGGCAGTCCTGAATTAATAACAGTCAGACTTCTGACGCTATCGGGTAATCCATTTCCGGTGACTTGATTAGTTGCGGCTTGGTAGTAAAATTTCCCGTTTTTGCTAAATGAGCGAGCAATAACGGATTGGACATTTCCTTGTGGATTGCCAAGACTTGTAATGCCGTCAGGAGAACCGATATATAATGAAGAGAAATTCTCCATAGTGAAATGGTCTGCTGAAATAATATTATTGCCTGTGACTAAAGTACCGGTGTTTGTAATTCCTGTACCGAGAGCAATACCACTTTCAAATCCGGGCAATATCGGGTCGTTGATGTCAAGATTGACCACATGATTGCCGATGCCCGCATTTCCACCACCAATTATAGCCGAATCTTGGAGCATATTCGGGAAAATTCCTGGTCCTGAAATTGGTCCTGCATGTGCTGGATTATAAGTCCAAGTGTTTTCGTCTGTCCAATTTCCTGTTTGACGGCTATAGAAGATGCGACGGAAATAATCCACACTGCCCGTAGTCCAATCACCACGGAATTCATTATAATTATAACCCGCATCAGTTTGGAAGAAGTTTCCGGCAATATTGATAGTCGGAGGATTGAACGGGAAAGCCCAAACACCCGGAACACGTTCGCGAGTAGGACGCCATCTTCCAATTCTTACAAAATTGGATTCATTATTATAAATATCGTCGTCAACATAATTGAATGTCCATTGACCATTGATTTGCGCACTGACACTATCAATTGTCCAATAACGTTCGATGAAAGATGAATAAGGGCTGCCTGATGAACCGCGATGCGCTTGCAAAGCCAATACACCCGGAGAAGTTCTGACACCAATACGTCCTGCAGTACCGACTCCTCCCACAAAAACAGCTGGGGCATAGTAAGTATCAGAACCAACAGGGAAAGTATATGTCAGCGATGGATTTATTGCTCTAATCAAAAATCCGCTTTCGATACTGGTTCTAACAAATCTATCCGAGCCAAAATTCAGAATCGAGGACAATGCCGGATTTTGTATCGTAAGGTGGACGCTATCATTCAATGAGAAAAATGTATTTGGATTTGCAAAATTCAATTGATTGGCAATGTATACATGAGTTCGAGTGGGACTATTCAGAACAGGACGACGCACAATTACATCGCCACCGAGAATATTGACATTGTTGAAGTTAATGCCGGAATTATTCCGAATAACTATATATTTATTATTCAAGCCACCAAAATTCACAGATGAACTTGTTGGTGTCAGTTTTCCATCGTTTACTACAGAGTCAATTGCTGCAACACCATATAAAGTTAGATTTCTGTTGCCAGCATTGAATGTGCCTTGTCTAATCAAGAGTGTATCTTGCACTCTGACGACAGGTCCACCCGGTACAGACATAAACACCGTTTTGTTCACAGCACCCGGGTTATCAAAAATCAGCGATTTGACCGAATCAGGAATACCCGTTCCGGTATTTTGAGAGCCAAAAGAGCTATTATAATGATAACGACTGACACCAAAATTACGGACATTTGTTTGCACAGCCCCCGAGAAACCTGACGGAGATGGCGTAATGCCATTCAAGTGCATCAAACCAATCGTACAGCTATCTTCAAGTATAAAACTTGTTCCGCGAATGTAATTAAAATTGCCGACTATATAAAGCGAGCCCGGAAGTCCGTTAAAACGTTCGACTATTACCGAACGAACAGTATCTTGGAAACCATCCGGCAAAGTTACTGTTTTGCCATTTCCGATGCGAACAATATCAGTAGCTTCATTTGGAGTCCGAGTTGCAGGAGTCAACGTGGTATAACCGCTCATAGACCAAGTATTTATGTTGTTCCAACTACCATCGTTATAGCTCCAAAAAGTAACACCTGAAGGCTCGCCGAGGGCAAAATCACCAAAAGTTGTATTACTTATTGATTTAGAACTTGTATCAGTTTTTGCAGATGTAAATAAATCAGACCAAACACCTGCTGATGGAGGATAAGGCGGATTATACAAATATTGCTCATAAAATAGTGGGTCTCCCCCATTTATATCCTGCGGATTCTTGAAAAATAAAGTAGCATTGAAAGTCCTAGCGCCTAAAGCAAATGCACCACCCGTGTTAATATTCCAATACTTCTGAACGTTAGTTGAAGTATTGAATGAAGAACTTGCTGTATCTGGATGAGCGTATTCGTAAGCTCTGACGCCAACAAGTCCGACAGTCCCACCTGCACCGACAGTTTCAAAAATCACCGGACGATAACTATCCAAAGTATCTGCCCCAACAGGGAACAAAACTTCGGCATTTCCGGTCGCAAGTTGGCGATATAGTCTGCCAAAAACGTGTCCCTTCCCTACTCTGAAAACTTGCGGATTACTACCAACCATAGGGCTTAGCTCGACGTATCTGTTTGGAGCCGAAGCATCTATGAAAGATTGGTTAGTAGTTGAAAATTCGAGAGAGTTGCGAACAACTAAATCAGAACTCCCAAGTGCCGATAATAGCACATTTCCGGAATTTTTAATCAATCTAATATTGTAAATTTCAAGGGGTGTAGATTGTGAAAGCAAAGTCTGGTCTGCAGAACCGTTTAGAGAAATGAGCCAAGCGTCCGAAGTTGGTCCAGGAGGCACACCAACGAAATTACCATAATTACTTAAGTTTCCAGCAAGATTGACAGTACTTCCATTGAGGTTGAAAGAGTGATTTTGGTCAATAGTCCAATCATTCTTTATCGTAAAGTTTACTTCGTTAATTTGTGTAGATACAGCATTTAACGGATTATTGGCAAATAAAAGATTGTAAACAGGCATAGTACCGGACAATTTCACGATTGTATTATTCGGAGTTAGAGCACTATCGCCGGACTGAATGATACCACCTATCATTCCTGTTCCGTTTTGTGCTCTTACCCTGTAATCAGCAACGGAGGTAGTTGTACCACCAGCATTGGCAATAACAATCCTGCCATCAGACATGGAGAAAGAGGAACTTGAATTGCTTATATCAAAACCAATATATGTTGATGTATTGCCGACAGTATTGACAAAAAATTCATTGCTTCCTGCAAGATTGAAATCAATTTCGGATGAAGTCAAATCTCTTGCAAAAGCACCTGCAACTCTTACAGTGCCAAAGTTTTGGTCGAAAATGGTACCTGTTCTATAAAGGAAATGTTCGTTCGGACTATCACCGACCCACAAATCACCATTGTCAAGTACAATAGTAGTTGACGAGTTTGATGTCAATGTCGAACGAGTACGAATAGAGCCATTAGAAATGTGAATCCCTGTGTTGTTACCCATATTAATCGGGTTTCCATTGGTAGAAATATACAAATCAGTCGGGAATCTATGAGAAAGAACTCCAGAATTTAACCTAACGCTATAATTTGCAGTTGTATCGCTTGCTACGGCAAAATTTGGAGAGGAAATCAACAAGGTATCGAGTAATCCCCCGTCTTTTTCAAGTATAATATTGCCAAGTCTGCCCCAATTCCCGGTACCGGAAATCAAAGAATTCTCATCGCCAACAAATTTTATGGTCGTAGAATTATCATTGTCATTCCGCAGAGAAATGCTTGAGGTCGAATTGTTTATTATATTGCCGGTGATTTGGATAGTATCTCTTCTTCCACCGACTGGCGTTGTTCCCGTAATCATACCATCTTCGTCAAGGAACATCTCCCTCATTTCCAAAATTTTCGCGGCGGGCGAATCGCTAAATTGCAAAATCCCTTGACCCGGATTGGGGTTTGAGCCTCCAACCCTCAATGAATCAATTGATATATGAAGCGAATCCCTAAATGCGATTAAATGACCATCAATATTGACTGTATCGTTGTTGTATAACATTCCCGGGAAATATGATGCAGCCGGTCCGTTATGTTTGAGAGCCTGTTCGTTCGACCAACTCAATTTGTTGTTCCAATCGCCATTAATACGGCTATAAAAAATTCTGCCATTGAAATAAATCAGCGGCTCTCCGGCAGTCCAATCACCATCTAAGGTGTCAACATTTGTGACAATAATTTTGTTATTGATTGAATCAACGTACGGATTGTTTCCAAGGTTAATTTCCCACATTGCACGGCGACGCCCGGGCAAATAAATAGATTCATTGCCAACAACTTCAATTTGGTTGTATGAAAGATTCAAACTATCGGCGGTCACATTTGTTACTTGGTTGGTCGAAATAGTCCAATAATGATATAAGGAGCTATCCATCAAACGCAAAGGATGTCTGTCATCAACTTGCTTTACAGTAATCGAAGCATTAGCTCCATAATTGGCAGTAGCTTGAATAAATGCCGGATTGAAAAGTGGCTCCACTCCAATCGGGAAATAGAAACTTCTCGAAACACCTGTTCCGTTTGTGAATCTTTTAGTTATGCTACCTGAAGTTGATGAACCTGTTGTTGCCAACATTCTACCAGCGTTAAAAGCCCCTGCACCGGGAGTAACGGTAGCTGTTTGGTTTACAGTAAGATTAATATTATCTGCAATATGGAAATGATTTGCAGAATCCAAAATTAGCGAATTTGAAATAATTGCATTTTGTTGAAGATTTATATCAGTGCCGTTTTTGCGGGAATTTATAATATTAAATGTGGTAACGGCGTTACCGCGAATTTTACTATCGGTAGCACCTCTGAAAATTATTGAGCCTGTTCCTGCATTGAAACCGTTTGTGGTATCATTGATGAAATCACCCAGAAGAGTAATATTTCTCGTTCCGTTAAGGTGTTGCCCGGACACGATTTTCAATGAATCAACAATGCTGAAATCTTTTTCAGGTGCAACTGTACTGTTTGGCTGCTTGGAATGAACCGAATAAGATGCCACCCAATCAGGCAAACCATTACCCGAAACTTGAGCAACAGTAGTGCTTGGGTTTATAATTTTTATAGTATAATCTTCAAATTCACCTGTTCCGTTGCTTGTAGCATTGAAATCAGTATTGTTTTCCCGCAATCCAACTCTCATGAAAGTTGAACTATTATCTGTGCCAATTGGTACAGTAAAAGAAACAGATACCAATGTTGTGTCAGTTGAATTCTGGCTCATTATCATTTCAGGCGCTGCATTTGCATAAGCACCGTCGTAATTATAATCAATCCAGGCACGGTATCTACGGTTAGTACTTACATTGCTTGGATTTATCTGCAAAGTATAAGTTTGTCCGGCAACTAATACTGCGGGATGCTCGGGATATATATTTACACAACCCGAAGACCTTAATAACGAATTACCGGAAAAATTATCAATAATTACATTCGCAAAAGCATCAATAATTCTTACTCTTTCTATATAATGAGTAGTACCATCTCTATTTGGAAAAGCAACTGCTTGCAAAAGATTCATATGATTGCCAACAGCGCTATATACTATATTAATACTATCTTTGACACTCGGGTAAGTATATTGTCCCATAAGGTTGCCGCTTTTGGTACCACTTGTAGCAATACCATATTGTGAACCTACGGTAAGTTTAGAACCAGCTTTAGCTTCAAAGTTATTAAATCTCAGAACGAAAGCATCAAGATCCAAAGCACCTGTAGCTTCAACATTGACTGAAGGACCTGCCCAAGCATTTAAAATGCTAACCGAAGAAAGTCTGTTCGTCCCAATATTTGAATTGAGCTTGATACTACGGTTGTTACCAATATAAACATTGTCATACTGGCGATGCGGGAATCCGCGTACCGATGGGTCAGGGTCTGTAGCCGCTTCGTTAATAGCACTTTGATATGAAACTGTCGACCAATTGTTAGGGTTAGTCCAATCGCCATCATTAATACTATAGAAAATATAAAAATTAATCAAACCTGCTTGATTACCAACTACAAAGTCACCGAGCAAAATATCTGAACCGATTGGTTCTGTATTACCAAATGCAAGATTAACATTATTAGCTTGAGTATATCCAATACCACCTGAATTAGCTCCCGTATAGTTGAACTGAGGAGTATTAGCTAAATTTCTTGTGTCTGTACAAGCAAAAGGCTGTCCGTCATTTGCACCGCCATTGCTTGCATACATTTCTTGCCAATCAACTGTATTAGTCCATTCACGAATGAATGACATTTCAGTACAAGCATAATCATCAACGTTAGTATCATCACCGGGTACGGCGTATGAAGCACGAACATTATAATTTCTTGTGCCACGAGCAAAAGTGGAACCGCTGGGTAGAGTAAATCTCCAATATTTAGGTCCAACCACACGGGCAGGAGAAATTGATGGATTGTACATATTCAAATGATACGGATGAGGTCCTAACTCGACTTTTGCCCCTAAATATCCTGCAGCACTTCCGGAACCGGATGCAAAATCAATATAAAACGGCGAATAAATAGCAGTATCCCCAATTTCAAATTCTACTGCCGGTGCATCATCGGAAGCAATATATTTCCTCATTTCACCATTAACCCAACCGCGATTATTACCGGCATTGGAAACCGTTGCTCCTGAATTAATCTGCACATAGGCGCCTGGTCTTTTACGAGCATCGAGCAATGTTTTGTTTGCTACTGTTGTAGTAAAATTCAAATTATTCAATACATTCAATGCGGTATTATCCCATAATGTTACACTACCTGTGTTTTCGACTTTGGATAAGACCAAATTATAGAATTCCAATGGAGATGTCGATAAGTTGGTAATTGTATCGCTTCCGACTCCAGTAAAAGTAACTGTTCTCGTTCCTGGATTGAATGTAGTGCCATTGTCTCTACGGATATTACCTTGAATCTCTAAATCAAAATTTGAACCAAAGACAAGAGAACCTGCGTCAACATAAAGGCTATCCCGTACAATAATACTTTTTGCAGGTGAGGCACTTATTGTAACCGCATTTCCTGATTTGTCTATCACAAGTGTTGCTATAGTATCGGGTAAATTATTTACAACTTGGGTTTGAGTATTCCCACCATAAAAAATGAAATGGGAACGACCGTGATTGCCGAAATTATACTGTCTGACGCTTGTTCTGATGTTACCCAAAGCCCCGGTTGAACGTAGCCCATCTGCTTCTGAAGTTCCAACTATACCATCTTTTGCAATTTTGAATGCTCCGGTACCTTGGATTAAATTAGTCCCCAAAAGCGCCTTGCCACTCGAATCAACTCGAACGAACGCTTGTTCATTGCCTGTACTGTCAACATTTACGTTCAAATTAAGTGTAATTGTATTTCCATTCCCTATGTTAGCAATAAAGTGATTTGATATTTCGCCCGGATATGAAGCCGAAGCAGAGCCACCATAAGATTGAGTTGACCAATTCGATGGCAAATCCCAATTGCCGTTAGCTCTTGTGAAATATTCAACCAACACAGGTTCACCAATAATGTATGTACCAAATGATTTCAACTTGCTAATTTTCGTCGAATTAGAAAGTCTTTGGGACATTACCGGATATGTAGTAAACGTATAGGGACGAACCCAAGAGGAGCCTGTATAATATAAGATGTCAAAATTTGCTGTATCGGCATTATTTCGGATGTCACCATTTGGTGATGCTCCGGGAATAAATGTAATATCAACGCTAAACTCTCGATTAGTGCCTAATACAAAAGCTCCGGCAGCGGGTTTATTAATATAAAATTGACGAGCTACGTGTTTATCAGGTTTGATAAGGCTATTTGCCGGGGTTAATCCGGTTGGAGTGCCATCAACCCATGCAATTGGAGAAGTCGTAGTTGTAACAGTATCACTATAAACTCCCATAAGTCCTGATACACCACCGGTACCGGTAAAATCTAAAGTGACGGGAGTATAACTTGCATTATATCCAACTTCATAAACTCTATTTTGAGCACCTGTTCCTACAATTTTACGTAATTCACCATCCACGAAACCGTTTCCGGGTCGTGTCAGGGTGCCGAGTACCGTTACAAAACGATAATCTGTACCGATATGAGGTCGCAAATTTCCATTTTGGAGTATCAAATTATTATTGACAATGATTCCATTGCCAGCAGCGCCAACAGTTTGGGAATTAACTCCTGCGTTGTTGTTTATTGTCAGATTATAAAAATCCTGGTCGCCAATCGTTTTGGAAATTGTTTGCAATGAATTGTTGTTGAAACGAACATTGGAATTATCATAAATAAATGTTCCCTTATAATTCATCCAGTTTCCATACAATGAAAGATTGAAATTGCCCAGCTTAAAATTAGCAGCGCTATCAATACGCAAATTCCCTTGAATTTTGATATTATCTAACGGAGCAACAATACCGGCTCCTGCGAATACAACATTATTGAACGGATTATCACTTGTATCACGAGAAGTGATATTATTTGTATTAAGAGTTACAGTTGACCTAAAAATCAGTGTTCCTGAACCCGGAATAAATGTACTGCCGTTTTGATTTGACCAATCTCCTTGCACTTCAAGATTGAAATTATTTGCATCGAATTGAACGCCATGATTTAATGTAATATCATTCAAAACCTTGAACGTAGGCGAGCCGATAGCTGATAATTGTTTTGTTCCGGCGCTATCAAGGATTAGATTGTAATATTGGAGATTGACAGTTGTATCAGCAGGTGATGCCGGGCGAGTAGGGATAGTTTGAGTCCCGCCATTCTTGTTAAATCTAACTGTCGAACCATCAGTCAAAAAAGCATATGCATTACTTGCAAAATTCAAATTCGAAATATCTAAACTATTCCTAATAATCATTTGCCCTGAATTAGGAAAAGTTACGTTACCACTGCGAGTATTTCCGGCAATTTTCAAATCAAAGTACTGCTGCACGCCCGGCGTAGTAGTTGTGGTTGGAATTGTTGTGTTTCCTGTACCATCAAAACTAACCCTCCCAACTGTAAACGAAGGTGAAACATAGTTTGTAGGGAAAGTGGAACGAACAACTAATTCGCCACCACCCATACGTAATAGTCTGCCGGCTGAATTACCATTTATGGTTGATGAAGCTAAGTCTAGCGTACCATCGTGTATAATTAATGAGTCAGTAATCGAGAAATTCTTGCTAAGTTCAAGTGTATCGCCTGCCGCTTTTTTGACAACAATTGAGCGAACTGTGGTTGGAATTCCGGTACCTGTAAATTGCTTGCCATTACCGATAAATTCGTAAACAGCATTTTGGCTGAAAACACGTGTAGAAGTTTGGAATTGCCCTGAGTTTGAGGGATTTGCAAAGACACCTTCACTATGTCCAATTCCAATAGTCGTATTGAGTTCTATAACTACAGAATCGCCAACAATTTCATAATCACCATTTATATTGAGTTTACCGGGGTTACGTCCTTCTGTACCGTTTTCTAAGGATAAAGTCCCAACGGGAGCAATAGCCGAATCAATATTTATAACATTATGTTGAATGCGAATTTTATCTGATTGTTTATTTGGAGCAGTCGCAGATGCAACATCACCAAAGTAAACTTTAGACCAAGTATTTGGGTCATGCCAATCGCCATCAGCACGGCTATAATAAGTAGCTTGAGCAACAACAACTTCGCCGGCTACCCAATCACCGTCTATAGAATCAACTTTTTGGGAGTAGAAAAATTTATTGTTGAAATCCACAATATCATTATCGGCGCCGGGATTAATCTTCCAAAAACCAAATGGATTATCGTATGCAGGAGAGAAGAACAAAACAACATAACTGCCCTCGTTGCCCTCTACTTCTGATGCATTATAATAGAATTGAACTGTAGTACCGTCATTATTCAAATCAATATCTTCAGTCTCGATATTCCAATATTTAGTTAATGATTTGTCCTCAATTTCAACCATAGGATGTTCTTGCGGGACTGGCTTAACAGCAATTCGCGGATTTGTGCTAAACGAAGCGCCACCAGTCAGAATGTTAATTTCAGCAGGTGTATAAACACCGGGAGTACCAACGGGAAACAAAACATCAACAGGTAAAGTTTGCGAACTTGGCAATTGCCTGACTAAACGCCCGCCTAAAAGTGGGTCGCCATCACTACCAATGTTGATTATACACCTAAGGCTGTCGAATGAAGCCAAATCATAATCATTCATTGCATTGGCATATATTTGAGCCGTCGGAGTAATGATAAGCTCTGAGTTCACTAATTGAACTGAACCCGAGAGTAATCTCAAATTGTCATTAATACTTAAATTCGTGTTGGGGTCAAGCGTTAAGTTATTTGTTCCACTTTTATCAACTACAATTCTATCAATCGAATAGTTTGCCGAACCACCGATGCTATCAAGTGCATTTTGGAAAAAAGTTAACAAACCGTTTGTATTTTGAGTATAAGTTCCGTAATTGAAGAATCTTCCACTGATGAAAAGGTCAGATTTGATGCCGTTTTCATGAATCAGCGAAGAACCGGATTCGATTGTTACACCTCCATTGAGTGTGACAATAGCATTTTCGGACATGAAAACATTGGTTCCACCTGACTTGATTGTCATTATTTGCGAATAAGAAAAAGGACTAAATACAATATAACATATCAAAATTGCGAGCAATTTTGGATAAATATTACTTGTTATATGTGTTCTGTTTTTAATCATAATTTTGCAAATTCTACTTAATATGAAGCAATTATCCACCAATTTGAACCATCTGATATAATAATTCTAGCCCCATCTAAATTCATCCATTTACTACCTGCACCATCTATAAGTTCATTATTTTGAGCTATTAAATTTAATTTATAAGCGCTATTTACAGCTTTTTTAAAATATATAACTCTGCCGTTGTTAGAAGCAGCAGAAGGTAAATTAATATTTTTATCTGCACCTGTGAAAGATGCAACAATTACTTGCTCACTTGAACCAACATCATAAGTAGTAGTACCTGTAAGATGTGTAACCGATAAAGTATTTGAAGATGAAACAGTACCCCAACTAAGGTTGCCACTACCGTCATTTTTCAAATAACTGTCGGCGGCACCTTGAGAAGCCGGTAAGTTGTAGCTTATATCTGAGTTTTGTGTACGAGCTTTGAAAGCCGTGAAATTGCTACCATCGGCAGATGGTTCAAAAAATCTTAATTCAGATGCTGGACCCGAACTTAAAAGTGAGATATTGCCGGTTACTTCCTGGTCATCATTAACTATAGCTCCGAATTGAGTCCATGATGAACCATTATAATACTTAACATCATTGCTTGTATTATCGAAATAGATAGTTCCCTTAGTGGTAATATTGGGAGCCGTTGCTTGCGGTTGCAAAATAAGGGCAATCGGGTCAATATTACCATCAACGATTAAATCTTGAGTGATTCTAACGTCGCCGTTAATCAATACTTGGATTGAATCATTTGGTGCAGTAGCAGTATTGATACTCAATTTGCCATTAGCGAATAAACGCACACGTTCGGTATCATTAGTAGCAAAAATCATATCTAAGGATTCGAGTTGGCGTATTTCGGCAACTCCTGAACTACTGATACCGATATCAAAACCATCGCTTGCAGTAGTACCCGTTGTCGTACCGGCTGTAAATTTGTGATATCCTTCAGTTGCGTCACCACCGTCTTGGTGTATCAATGACGTTGGTGTGCTAATCCCAACACCAACATTAGTGCCGTCATTACTTAAATTACTCGAAACAACCCAGTTAGTGCCATTGTGTCGCAAAGTTTGCTTATCTGTGCCAGGAGGTAATGAACCTGCTGGAGCATCTACCCAAATAGGTGCAGCAGCACCTGTTGTTTGCAAAAGCTGTCCTGAAATTCCGGGAGTAAGCTGTACCCAATCAGTACCATCATAATACATCATCGAACCCGTTGTGTTGCCGGAAATCTGGATTTTTTCACCGTCAACAGCATTGTCAATTATTTTCGCAGTGGTAATTGCATCATTGGCAATGGTCAATGCTCCTGTATTGCTGATTGTGGCATCACCGCTCATTGCGACACCTGTAGCGACATTTGAAGCATCACCGACAAAAATGTTAGTGTTTGTAAGTGCATTTGTCATTTTTGCATCAAGTTGTGTTTGGATATTGCTCGTTACGCCATTCAAATATTGAAATTCGGTGTTGTCAATGCTACCGTCGGCAAGTTTTGTTGCGTCAATTCCTGTGGCAAGTTTAGCATTGGTTACTTGTGTATTGCCAATTTTCGCAGTTGTAATTGCATCATTTGCAATAGTCAATACTCCGGCATTACTGATTGTGGCATCGCCACTCATTGCTACACCTGTAGCGACATTTGAAGCATCACCGACAAAAATGTTAGTGTTTGCAAGTGCATTTGTCATTTTTGCATCTAGTTGAGTTTGGATATTGCTTGTAGCCCCATCCAAATATTGAAATTCAGTATTTGTAACGCTGCCATCGGCAAGTTTTGTTGCGTCAATTCCTGTGGCAAGTTTAGCATTGGTTACTTGTGTATTGCCAATTTTCGCAGTTGTAATTGCATCATTTGCAATGGTCAATGCTCCTGTATTGCTGATTGTGGCATCGCCACTCATTGCTACACCTGTAGCGACATTTGAAGCATCACCGACAAAAATGTTAGTGTTTGCAAGTGCATTTGTCATTTTTGCATCTAGTTGAGTTTGGATATTGCTTGTAGCCCCATCCAAATATTGAAATTCAGTATTTGTAACGCTGCCATCGGC
>JAGXRP010000007.1 GCA_018335795.1 Desulfobulbaceae bacterium
TCTTTGTCGGCGAAAATGTTGATTCAAAAAATCCACCTGCCGTTATATTTGCCATTATAGTTACGAAAATTACAACTATGAAAACTGTAGGATAGGCATATGGTTGCAATCCGAATGGGGACCCAAGCGCCATATATGTACCAAGCAAAATTCCAATAATGATGAATATGGCATCCATTGCCATTAACTTTACATCAAGTTTGTATTTGTAAAGGTATGAAAGTGATGCACGTGTCAAAATACCTAATTTCAAAAGAGCCAAGAAAAATCGAGAGTTAGAGTAATGCTTAGAAACAAAAATTTCCATTGCTTCGTAAAACAAATTAATTTCATTCAAGCTACTCCGTTTAGAACTTTCGCCTTTATGATGAATTATACTTGTAGTATGGACATAAGCGTTTTTGTAACCTGCTTTTACTACTCTGTAGCATAAATCCAAATCTTCGCCATACATAAAAAATTCCGGGTCGAATCCATTGACTTGCTTTATTACGTCGGTACGAGCAAACATAAAAGCACCTGTTACAGCATCTACGTAGTAAGTACTATCAGTGGGCATATAGGTCAGATTATATTTTCCGAATAGCTTAGATTTGGGGAATAATGATTGCAGTCCGAAAAGTTTACTGAACGCCGACCATGGTCCCGGAAAACCACGACGACAAGATGCTTGGAAAGTACCATCCGTATTCAATACTTTGCAAACTGAGATAGCAACTTCGGAATGATTCTCCATATATTTAAACATCTCATCGAGTGTATTCGATTGTAATATAGTATCTGGATTCAAAATTAAGATGTATTTGCCCTTAGACTTATCAAAACCGAGATTATTTGCTTTGCCAAAACCGATATTCTCGTTTACAGCAATGATTTCGACATCAGGGAATGCTTGAGAAGTGAATTCGACTGAGCCGTCTTCGGAGTTATTGTCAACAACTATGATTTGCGTTTTTAAATTTGTTGATGCTTGGTGTATAGATTCGATACAACTATAGAGATAATCCTTCACATTATAATTTACAATTACAATTGAAATATCTGTTTGAGTCGAATCATTCAAAATCATTTCTTCTTATTTTTAAAAGTCCATGAAAACAATTTCAATTTCCAGACTAAGAAAATGGCTTCATAAATGATGCTTTTGTTCATCTTGGAAGTACCGCTTCTTCTGTCTATAAAAATAATTGGGATTTCTTTAATGCGGGCACCATTTTTCCACATGCGATAGTTCATTTCAATTTGAAATCCATAGCCATTTGTCTTGACTGATTTCAAGTCAATTTGAGCTAATTTTTCGGCTCTGAAACATTTGAAACCACCGGTGGCGTCCTTCACGGGCATACCGGTAATAATCCGGGTATATAGATTAGCACCATAACTTAAAATCAGTCTGCTAAGGGGCCAATTGATAACATTAACACCTTTGATGTAGCGTGAACCAATGATTAGGTCGTGATTTTCCAATTCAACAAGAAATCTCGGCAAATCGGCAGGGTCATGAGAAAAATCTGCATCCATTTCGAATATCGCCTCGAAACCTTTATCCAAAGCATATTGAAAGCCTTCGCAATAGGCTGTTCCCAAGCCCATTTTACCTGCTCTGACTATCAAATGAATTCTGCTATCGTTAGCCATCATTTGCTGAACTATCTTAGCAGTACCATCTGGTGAATTATCATCAACTACTAATACATTCAATCCATCAATCATCTTGAGTACTTCGGTAATAATATGTTCGATGTTTTCAAGTTCGTTATATGTCGGTATTACAACAATTGCTTTCATAGTTATTCCTTAATCAAATTCTTAAGCTTGTCCCCTTCCCATAATCATACACCAAAGGGTGCGAACAATAATTTCAATATCTAATTTTAGTGACATGTTTTCAATATAATGAAAATCATTTCTCAATCTGTCCCGAATTTCCTCGGCAGATAATTCATATCCGTAACTAGTGACTTGATGCCAACCGGTGATTCCGGGACGAACTTTCAAGCGACGTTTATAATGTGGAAAATCTATTGCGAAATCATCTACAAATTTTGGTTGCTCAGGTCTAGGTCCAACGATGCTCATATGACCGAGCAAAACATTAAGAAATTGTGGGATTTCGTCTAAATGCGTTTTTCTGATAAATCGCCCAAATCTTGTTACTCTCGGGTCATTAGTCGTTGTCCATGTTTGGTCTTTACGTTCAGGTTGGTAAACCATTGACCTGAATTTGAAAATTTCAAAAATTCTTCCATCTTTCCCAACTCTTTTTTGAGTATAGAAAATAGGACCACGAGAATCAATTTTAACTCCAAGTGCAATCAATACCCAAAATGGTAAACCGGCAAGTAAGACTAAAAAGCTAAACGTAAAATCAAATATTCGCTTTATAGTTTCTTGCCAAGGTTTCAAAAGTTGCGTAGAGACTTCAATTAATGGTAAGCCATATAAATAATATGTTTTGGTTTGTCCGGCAAATACATCATACAAATCCGGCTCGATTTTAACTCGGACTTTCTCATCTGCACATTGGTTGACTATATCAACAAGTAGCTTATGGTCAGGCTTTTCAGTAGCAATTACAACCTCTTCGGGTTTTGTATGTCGGAGAACTTCTTCTAATTGGTCAACCGTTCCCAAGTAAGTACCACTTTCAATTACTATATCAAAAGATTTTTCAAGCATTTCATCATTTGAAATCAACAAAACAGCAAGAGGGTGATAACCCCAAGTTTTGACTCTTTTGAATTTCTTGAAATAGTTGATTACCCTTTCGAAATCTCCTACAATCACCACAGGAATGCTTAAAATCCCTTTGATTCTCATATATCTTTCGATGAATCGAGCTGTAACCCTGCCCCCGATCAGCAATGTTGAATGAAGAACAAAATATATCAAAAACAACTGTCTGGGAGATGATTGACTATCGATTTTTACTGCAAAAATAATGATTATGCAACCGATTAAAGATACTTTGATGATAGACCAAAACTCATCAAAAGGAGAACGCTCATACCAATTTTTATACATCCCCGAAAAAAAGAACATTACTAACCAAAAAATCAGGAAAATTATAGTACCTATTGTTATTTCAAGTGCTCCTGGTTTGACTGCAGAAGGGTAAATACCTGAACCGAATCTGATAAAGAAAAAAATCAAATATGCTGCAATAATAGCAAGATTATCCACAAACAATTGGATAACAAATCTCCATTGCCCCGACTTGATAAGTCGCTGGGGTTTGAATGTGTCAAGCAAATTGCTTATTTCAGCTATATGTCCTTTTTGAGTTTCTATCATTATATTTTTATGAAGAACTGAATCCTTGTCTGTCCCAAATTGCATTTTGTGCACCTTTCAGAAATCGAAATGAACCAAGCAAAATAGCATAGTTGATTACAACAAAAAAAAGAAATGGTCTGAACAGAGAAAAATTTATTTTTGCTTTTTCGACAAAGAACCCCAATATTGCACCAACATATAAAATTAACTGAGATACCAGAATAACTTGAAATGTAATCGTTCTACTATTCATCATTATTGTTAAAAGAATCAAAAGTATCATTAAATATGGAGTGGTCCATCTTGTAACTTTGTGCGACCAAATAAAAAACGATACCCAACCGTATTCGAAAATATTCAACAAATGCCGAAAGTGGAATACAGTTGCCATTCCTCCGGCTGAAGCTCTCAATCTTCTGTGCTTTTCGTTCTCTAAAGATTTTTCGCGAACTTCATTCACCATAGCTTCAGGTGCAAATTTCACTTTACTTTTGTTTTCTAAGACAGTATAAATTGTAAACATATCGTCACAAAGCAAATCGCTTGCGATTGGTTTGAAAAATTTGCTGCGTATAGCATAAAAATACCCGAATGCATTGACGCAGGAGTCAATAGCCGATTCGTAGTATTTGAGGAAGTTCTCGTATTGTTGGTAAATCAAAACTCCGGCACTGCCACTGTTTTCATTTTTTTCATTTTCAATATTTTGAGTTGCTATTACTCCACCAACTTTATCATCTGCAAAATTAGAGATAATGATGCTCAAAGCATTTTCATTCAATCGGATGTCTGCATCCATCATGACGATGATTTCAGTTTCCGCAAGTGGAATAATTTTGTTGAGTGTATTGTTTTTGCCTCCACGTCCGAAGCAATGAAATGATAGACTTGCATATTTGGTGGAAAGTTCGGCTAAAATTTGATTAGTCCTATCAGTTGAGCCATCGGAACCAACGAGAACGCGAATTTTTTCTTTGGGATAATCACCTTCGAAAACCGAATCAATTGCATCTGCAATCAGCTCTTCTTCGTTGTAGGCTGCAATAATTACAGTGATTTCGGGTTGAAATTCCGGGTGACAATAGTTAAATTTGGGTATAAACAGGCTTACAACCTTCAATATCAACGGATAGAAAGTATAATTAAAAATTATTGCTATGCCAATAACAAGTAATATTACATCAGTAAAAATCAATTTATCTTGCTGATTAATTTACAAACTACAAAAATATCAAAATTCATCAAATCGTAGCATAGCTCGTATAAAATGCTCCCCCGAATTGTTAGTGTTTATGAATCTATAATAAAGCTGAAGGTTGAAACCACGCGATAGTTCAAGCCCTGATGATAATGAAAATGAAAAATATTCTTCCAAATTCCCATCAAGAAATTTTACTTCTTGGCTATCAACTTCGAATCTAAACCCTTCGAGATGATTTCCGCCCACATTTCTTACTAATTCTCCAGTTTCGGAATAGATATTATCGCCGTGTCGGAGATATGCGAATTCTAATTCAATCGGATATCTGCTACCCCACCAAAAGCGAGTACTTATGGAATATTTTTCCGAATTTGGCAAAATATAAGATGAGACTACAAAGCCATCATTGACAACGGAATTATTTTGATTGAAATGAGAATATGTATAAGGTTGAACTCGTGCATACTCGGCGATAAGGTCAATATTTGGGATTAGCGATAGCATTGCTCCCAAATTATATGCAGTTTTGTTGCCCCAATAATCTGTTCCAATCTTTTCAAATCTGATATCATCTAATAAAAACGAGCCTTTAACTAATAAACCTGTAATCGGTTTTATAGTTAAGTCAAATCCCATCAAAGAATTATCTCTGTCTCTTAAAGCATGTTCTAAAGACTTTAGAAAGCTGAGAGGATTCAAATATGCTATATCGGGATGACGATTGGAATATACTAAAGATTCCCAAAAAGCTAATTCCCCCCAACTTGGAGTAATAGCAAATCTATGTGTAACAATATATTTGCTCGGTATGTCAATATGCGAACCTGTTTCGCCTATATTTGGTTGAGCAAGCAAAGAAGCATGAACAAATTTGTAACGAAAACTTTCAAACTCGGCACCTGCTGAAATAACATCCATTGCAGGAGAGTTATCGGACATGATTAATCTTTGACTAAATCCTGTACCCATTAATCTGGATTCGCGACCAATGTTAAAATTGAACCAACGGGATACATAATTGATGTGTGATTCGGTGAAATCTATGTCATCCTGATAAACGGTGAATTTTATATTTTGAGAATATTTTCTGACTTCATTTGCAACACTACGACTTCCTGAAAACAAAGTTCCGTTTGTTACTTGCAAATTATATCCGAAATCACTTTCAATCGTACCAAATAATCGAAATCCCAAATTACCAATAATAGCCGAGTTGTCATAGTCATTGTTGTTTCTCATGAATTCGATTGATGCTAATGGCATTATCAGTACATTAGTTTCATCGTTTGAATTGCGATAGAAGAATTTTTCATCATTGGAAAAAAGACCGCCAAATAAAATTTGATTTGAGTCTGTGTCGCTTGTAATCAAAGTATATGTTTTGGAATCTGAGATGAAGAATTCTTGCTTGAATTTTTCGAGTAGCTTTCTATCAGCGTTTCCAAGTTCAGAAATATTTCTACCAATTCCTATCAATGCCTCTGTGATTTTGGAACGTCGCATAGGTAAATCATTCAAAGGGTAGCCTTCGTAATGCCCTTGATTATACATTCGCTCCAAAAAAGGATATACAGAATGGTAAATATGTACGTGTTCAGATTGCGAATAAGTAATGAATATATTCGCTATAAATAAGAAAATGATTGCGGATGATATTCTCATCGAGTTGACAGAGTTACAATTGTACTTAACAATATTGAAAATGTTGCAATCAGACTTGCCAAAACTGCATAACGTTGCAATTTCAATGTTGTCGGTTCATCAGGTACTCTTGGAGCATAAATTTGGTCACCGGCGTAAACAATGATGTCATCAGAGCCTTCAATCCAAACATTTGTTCTGCCTCGAATAATTCTTGCCCTATCAGGTTCAGAACCTTCAGCAAAACCACCTGCGCGTTCTATATACCATTTCATATTTCTGCCTTCTTCAAATTCCACATAGCCGGGATTTTTTACCTGACCGTTCACAAAGACTAATCCGGGATTTGTAGGTATATGAATAATATCACCGTCATATAAAAGCACATCATTGATATTGTTATTCTTTTCAAAAAGTTCAACAAAATCAGTCGCAACTAATGGCTGTTTGTACTTCATATCAATGTAGTATCGAGTTGTGTCATCCATAGTCAAATCACTGTATTGCATAATTTCATAGGTTTCTTGGCGTGGGTCTGTAAGAGATTTCAGCTTAGATTCGCGGCGGACAATATTAGCAAGTGGCAAATATGCATCTTTGGTGAAACCACCAGCCATGTCAATCAAATCTCGTAGGCGCGTGTTTCTCAATGTTATCAAGTAATTGCCGGGATTACGAACTTGCCCTTTAATTGAAACAGTACCTGTACTCTGGCTTTGTGGCGTAATATTTTGTCCCACAATTATTACAGCACCCGGTTCAATCTCAAAATCTTCTCCAATCAGATTCAAACTTTTGTCTGTTTTGAGTAAAATTTGCTTGTTTTGAGATGGCATGTAGATTTTTATATTATTTATATCGGCATCATCGGTCAGTCCATAACCAAATTTTAGTAATAATGATGCTTTGTCTCCGGGTTTATAAGGCAAAATTATTGGTCTTGTTACGCCACCTGAAATGGAAATCATCGGGAAATTATCCCTATCGAACGGGACGATAATTTCATCACCTTCCTTAACATATGGGTCGAATGATGCGTCATTAGTTGCTGCTGCTTTTTCGAGGTCAATCGTCAACGAAGTGCCATCTTTACGAAGTAAAATTATATTTCTAGATGAATAGAATGGTTTTGTACTCAGCCCGCTTTCCGAAAAACGACGTTCAGTTTCTCGCTCTGCTTCTTGAACTTGGAGCAATGCTTCCATTTGAGGCAAAGCGATTGCAGTATTTTTTTGAAGCTGATTAGCGAAAAGTATAGCAGTTGATACTTGATAACTTGAAGGCATTGTATATATTGATGGATAAAGTACATTGCCGGAAATTTTAACGATACATTGTCGTGCAGCACGTAAATTGGTCGAAACTTCAAATTTGGGATTGAATGCTTTGAAAAATGATTCAATGCTATCTTGTGCTTGTTTCAAAGTAAGTCCTCGCATATCAATTTTGCCGACTCGTGGAATCATTATGGACATATCCGGCGATAATTTGATGCTTCTAGGATTATTCATAATGGGCACAATTTGGATTGTTAGAATATCCTCGGGACCCAGAAAATATAATTCAGGGTCAATGATATTGCCCACGGGCATAGTTTCGGAGCGCATAGCATCATCAGAAAATTGGCTTTCAAGTTCCATTTTCAGTAGCTCATCGCCACTCATTCCTGATAAGCCTTTTATTTGAGCTTGAAGATTTGAGTGATTTGCAATCACTACTAAAAACAAAAATATGCAAGTTGCAATATTACGATACATCGTTCATAACCATTTGTTAATAAATAACTAAAGAAGCTTTAATGCTACCTTTCTACCGCTTAGCTCTATTACTACAGATGCTAATGACGGAAAAGAGTCAGAATAAGTCCAAATTTTTACGGACGAATCAAAAATTTCGCCAAAATACGGATTTCCCAGAAAAATAACTATGGTGTCTTTGCCCGCACTTAGTTTATCAAATATTTCTTTTGCTTTGGTGATTAAATCGGTTCTGCCATCATAAGCAATTGCTTTGATAAATACCGCAAAAATCAAAATTTTGGCATCTTTGATACCATTTTTGATTGCCGAAATGTCGCTATCAGTGATAGTTTCGCTTACAAAAGCAAAGTCACAATCGTTTTCAATTGCTTGGGATAACATGGTGAAAAAACGTGTCGCAGTACGCAAATCTTTGTCTTGTTGCAAAAATGCAATTCCTGCAAAATTAACATCATCTGCAATAGGGATAATCGGTTTATCTAACTTTATTTGCAATGCTTTATAAGCAACATTTAAAGCTAAATTCAAATGGTCGGTAAAGATTTGTTTAGTGCTTTCGAGTGTCGCAAATAATGGGATTAATTTCGCTTTTCGTTTGGTGGCAACAATTCGTTTTGCTGATTCGAAACAATTTTCATACAATTTTTCGTCAATTTCAACTCTTTCGATTAATGCTGTTGCGGCTTCGATTGCATTTTCCGGCATCAGTGCAATATCGGCTCCTGCAAGTAGGCAATCTATAGTTGCTTCTGCAGAATTACGTATCTTTGTGATACTTTTCATATCCAAAGCATCAGTAACTATAAGCCCTCTAAACTTCAATTCATCGCGAATATAGCTGTAAACTTTGGATGATAGCGAAGTCGGTAGCAAATTATTGCTCATAGACGGAACGTATAAATGTCCAACCATAATGGAATCTACCCCGGCATCAACAGCTGCTTTAAATGGAATAATTTCAAATTCTTCCAATTCCTCCAAAGTTTTAGTGACTGCAGGCAATTCAATGTGCGAATCAGATAAAGTATCGCCATGACCCGGGAAATGCTTTGCACATGTCAAAATATCAGTAGAATGAGCGCCTTCGATAAATTTCACAACATTCTCAGAGACTAATTTGGGATTTTCACCAAAGGAACGAATATTGATTATTGGATTAGATGGGTTTGAGTTAATATCGCAAACAGGAGCAAGATTCCATTTAACACCTACTGATTTGACTTCTTTAGATATTGCTACTGATATTTTAAAACTTGCATCTGGGTCCGAATTATTACCCAATGCCATTGCATGAGGGAACTCAGTGCCTTCGGAAAGTCGCATAGGCAAACCAAATTCAAAATCACCCGAGAAAAGCAATGGCACAGTTGCAATATTTTGGAGAGAATTTGTCATTTGCTCTACCTGAACGGTATTTCCACCAAAAACGCAAAATCCCCCAACTCCCAACTCTACTAAACGAAGAACTTCTTGCTTGTAATCGGGACTTGAGTAAAATTCTTCAGTAGAAAGTTTTGGGAATAGACACTGAGCAACGATTTGTTGCTTAGTCCAATTCATCGGATTGCTCATCTATTTAGTCTCACTTTCGATTATTTCCAAGTCATCTCCTTCGACCATCAAAATTGCATTCCTCATATAATCCGGCAAACGAGTAGGGCGATAATCGGTATTACTCATATAAACGAGCGTCACTTCAGCTTTTATCGCAATTTTGCCCGAATTCATGCGAATAACATTTTCCATTACAATTGATGAATTCCCTATCGTTTTGGTTCGGGTCAATACATCATAGTAATCGGTAAAATATAGTGGGTTGAAATAATCCATCACGTGCCGAACAGTCATAATAGGGTTTTCGGCGGTATAGGTGCGATGATTGAGCGGCATTCCGATAAACTCAAAATATTTGGTACGTGCCCATTCTAAAAAATAAAAATACTGAATATTGTGGACTACACCAAATGAATCAACTTCGTGAAATTTGACTTGAGCATTTGTTGTATGCTTGTATTTATCTATGTCTTTGAGTATATCTTGCTCTGTTATTCTGTTGCTCATTTTCAGTCCTTCATCATTTTAATCATTACTTCTTTTACTATTTCGACAGCATTTTGAATATTGGTTTTCGATATTTGGTGATATGTCACAATTCTTATTTTATTATCTCCAAAATTGCTAAGAAGTAAACCTCTCTCTTTGCATTGCTCAACAAAAACTTCAGATTTGATTCTTTTATCAAGTTCAAAAATAACGATATTTGTTTGTACTTTCCGCAAATCAATGCTAATTCCATCAAGATTCGCAATCTCATTGGCAAAATATCGTGCATTATCGTGGTCAATTTTCAAGAGTGGCAAATTATTTTCTAAGGCATACAAACCACAAGCAGCTATATAACCAACTTGTCTCATTCCGCCACCTAATATTTTACGCCATTTGAGAGCTTTTGGGATTCGTGGTTTATCGGAAATAATCAAAGAACCAATTGGAGCACCCATACCTTTCGATAAACAAACAGAAATTGTGTCAAAATATTTTCCGTATTCTTCAAATGATACACCGGAAGCAATATGTGCATTCCAAATTCTTGCTCCATCGAGATGCGTATGTATTCCATGCTTATCGGCTAAATCTCTCACGGCTTTGATGTAATCAAGTTCGATTACAGTACCACCGTGACGGTTATGCGTGTTTTCAAGAGCAATGATTTTCGTATCTGCGAAATAATAGATTTTGGGACGAATATGCTTTTCGATTTCATCAATTGGAATTTGACCTGATTCAGATGGAATTGTTCGAAATAAAAGATTGGAAAGTATTGCCGGTGCAGCAGTTTCGTAATAAAAAACATGTGCATCGGCATCAGTGATTACTTCGTTTCCCGGCTCGGAAAGCACTTTGAGAGAAAGCTGATTGCTCATAGTTCCGGAAGGTACAAATAATGCGGCTTCTTTACCGAAAAGATTTGCAATTTTCTTTTGTAATAAATTGACAGTCGGGTCTTCTCCATAAACATCATCTCCGACATCGGCATTTATCATAGCTTGCAACATCTCGGGAGTTGGCTTTGTAAAAGTATCACTTCTCAAATCAATCATTGTCATCTCTTTGCTTTAATATGTCAATTGCTTTATAACCTTTTTTGGGGACAAAAACAGAAGTCAAAATAACAGTATCCTTTGGGAAAGGCATCCCTTCAGTAATTTTTGAAAAACCTGTGTAAACAGCACCCTTTTTTGCTAATAACAGCTTATTTGTAATCTCGGGATTTTTATACTTCTCTCTGAGTATTACTGCTTGCTCTTCAGGAATTTCATCATATTCTTTGGGGATATAGAAATATGAAATAAGGACATGAAGTATGGAATCATGTGCAACTCTCATTATGGTGTCATTCGACTTAAATTCTTTAGTCCAATCTAAAATTTCGCTTTGAATGATAGTATCGGTTTCGACAAATAGGAATACAAATTTACCTCTGTCTGTGCTATCAGTAAAATAATCCACAATCTTGTACTCTGAATGTTTTGAACATGAAGTCAAGAATGCAATTGACATTAGGAATAATAAAAAAAAAGTTTGTTTCATTTTACATCATGTTTAAAAAACTTGCAGTATAACCATCAAAAATAAAATCCACTAAGAGCATTACTATACCCACGGAAGTCGGTATTGACAAGTTGTCATCAACTTTCATTTTTTTGGAATAAGCTTCGACAAACCCACCGATTATGGCAGCGGAAATACCTGCAATATAATAGACCCAATTACCACCAAAAAAGAATCCGATTACAAACACAACTATAATAGCAGACACGATGAATGCCATTGTCCCTTCGAGAGACTTGTTGAACAATTTCGTTTTACCAAACTTTCTGCCAATCAACGCTGCCGACATATCGGAAATAATCAATATAAGAAATGCTAAAACAGCTACAATTTTCGGGAACACCAAAACAGTTATAACAGCTGAAATCAAAACCCATGAAGCACCATTCAGAATGAGTCTTTTCTTCTTTTTCTCGTGCTTTCGGAGCATACCCCCAAAATATTTTTGCATCAACTCAGAAACTACTTGATTTTTTTTGCTAATAATATCAATAGTTACAAACAATATACACATTGGTATCAGTATTGATAACGCTAATGTTTTCGAAACAAAAATGTAAAGAATTGGAATGTTCAAGGATAACAAGTGAATACCTTTTCTAAGCAATTCTTGCTCAAAAGGAATATTCTCCTTAATTTTTTTCTCTTTTTTCTTTGATGACTTTTCTATACTTTCGTCATTCTCGTTTGGAAACTGTTCTTTTATAATTTCTTCCATCAATCCTTAATAACAAATATGTGAATCGGTAAAAACTAAGAATATGAAAATATTAAAAAAATACGCACGAGCCAAAATAAATTTAGGGCTTGAGATAATAAATAAGAATAATGACGGATACCATAATATAAATACTGTATTCAAATCCATTGATTTATTTGACGAATTGACTTTCAGCTTGAGAGAAACAAGTATTGAAACAAATTTGGATTCTCATATCCCCTTAGAATCAAATTTGATTTATATCGCAGCCCGAAAAATTTTCAACAGAACAAGCTATAATGGTGGAGTCCTAGTTGATGTTGAAAAAATGATTCCACAAGGTGCAGGACTTGGTGGTGGCAGTTCTGATGCTGCAAGCACTTTGCAAGCTTTAAACATTCTTTGTGACTTCAGATTAAGTTACGAAGAATTATTTGAAATTGCCCAAACAATCGGTGCTGATGTCCCCTATTTCTTGAGATACGGGACTGCAGCGGGCAGTTCCCGTGGTGAACAACTCAAGTACTTCAGTTTCTATATGCCTTATTATATTTTGCTTGTGCATCCTGTCATTCATGTTTCAACCAAAGAGGCATACCAATCATTAGGGAGAGATGAAAATTTCAGCCGCGAAGTGACTGATTTGCCCAAATTGTTGAAAAATTCAATATTTGATACTGAAAAGTTAAGAAAAAATTTGGTTAACGATTTTGAGCCCTTTGTTTTTGAAATTCATCCCGAATTATCAAGAATCAAAGACGAACTTTACAAAAATGGAGCGATTTATGCTTCGATGTCAGGTTCGGGTTCGTCACTATTCGGATTGTTCACAAATTTTTCCAAAACAAAATCAGCTGAAAGCAAGTTCAGTAAATACTTTACACATATTAGCTATCCCGGTTTTTAATAATATGTTTAATTTCTATGAATTTTATGATTAGATTTGTAGCTTATTTTGTTGCAACGAAATAAATTGAATTGATGAATATATTATTAGCATCTACAGAAGTAACTCCTTATGCCAAAGCGGGCGGACTTGCCGATATCACGGCATCGTTGCCTATTGAATGGCAGAAATACGGTCAGAATCCGATTATTATTATGCCGAAATATGGATTCATTGATGTCCATAAATACGGTTTCACACCACTTGAAAAAACTTTGATTGTCCCGATGGGATATTGGACAGAATTTGCTCGATTATGGCTTGGTTATCTAAATGGTTCGAGAGTGCCTATATATTTGGTCGAACATAATGAATATTTTGACAGAACCGGAATATACGGTGACCCTCACGAATATTCAGATAATGACAGAAGATTTATCTTTTTTAGTCGTGCAGTATTCGAAGCAGCAAAAGCACTGAATTTTTCTCCTCATATAATCCATGCTCATGACTTTCATACTGCTTTCACGATGGCTTTCCTCAAATCTTATTATAACAATGACCCTCACTTTTCCGGTGCAGCCGGCGTTTATACGATTCATAATTTAGCATATCAGGGTAAATTCAATCCAAATTCGGCGATGTTATACTCCGGATTCGGAATGAAAGAAATATTTCCGGGCTCATGGTTTGAACAATTTGGTGCAGTTAATTCAATGAAAACGGGTATCATGTTTGCCGATAAAATCACAACAGTTAGCCCTACTTATGCAAAGGAAATTCGTTATGATTACTATAGCGAAGGTCTGCGTGATGAGTTGAATATTAGGGGTGCCGATTTGGTTGGAATATTGAACGGTGTGTATTATGATGTTTGGAATCCCGAAACCGACAAGTATATAACTCATAATTATAATGCCGATTCTTTGCATTTGAAGAAAGCTAACAAGTTTGAGTACCTCAAATCGTTTGGTTTGGACGAATCAGACAATCTCGATATGCCTCTAATTGGAATGGTAACGCGATTGACCGAACAAAAAGGAATTGATTTGATTCAGGAAAGATTAGAACATTATTTAGCTAATAACGCTTGTCGTTTTACTTTACTTGGAACAGGTGAATCTAAATATGTTGATTTCTTTAATTATCTAAAATGGAAGTATCCTAAAAATTGCTTTATCACAATTGGATACAATGAAAATTTGTCACATAAAATCTTTGCAGCATCTGATTTTTTACTGATGCCTTCTCGATTTGAACCTTGTGGTTTGACACAAATGTATGCTCTCAAATATGGAACTGTACCAATTGTTCGCAATACGGGCGGATTAGCTGATACTGTAACTGAATACATACCAGATAGTGGTCAAGGTTGGGGCTTTTCGTTTTGGCAATATAACGGCGACGACTTTTCATATGCCATACGACGAGCTTTAACGGTATTTGGACAAGAGCCTCATTGGGATTTGTTACGAAAAAATTGTATGGCAAGGAACTATTCTTCTGCACAATCAGCTCTGGATTACCTTAAAGTATTCAAATGGGCATTAGAAAAGGCAGGTCTGAAATGATAACTATTCGCAAAGCAACGATAAATGATATTGATTTGATAATTCAATTTATCAAAGATTTGGCAGAATTCGAGAAGTTAAGCGACTCAGTAGTTTTTGATAAAGGAACGATTTCCGAGAATTTATTCGGCAAAGTTCAATACGCAAATTGCTTAATTGCTGAATATGACAATGAAGCCGCCGGGTTTGTCATATACTTCTTCAACTTCTCAACATTCGAGGGCAAACCCGGATTATATATCGAGGATTTGTTTGTTAAAGAAGAACATAGAGGCAAAGGAATTGGTTTCCAACTATTCAAGGAATGTACGAAAATTGCATCGGAAAAATCTTGTGGCAGAATGGAATGGAGCGTGTTAGATTGGAATCCTGCTCGCGAATTTTACGAAAAACTGGGCGCCAATGGTCTATATGATTGGATATTACACAGATTAAACGCAGATAAATTCGAATCTATTACTGGTTAGGAGAATGAATAAGTACATTATTTGCTTAGTCATTTCAATTTTGTTTCTTGCAGTAACCCTACTACATATTCTTAGTATTGATAACAAATTCGGTGAATATATTTACCCGCTTGATGACACTTACATACATTTAGCGATTGCAGATAATTTGATTAATCATGGTGTTTGGGGTGTTACCCAACATGGCTTTACATCTTCATCATCATCACCTATTTACCCAATTCTTATCGGTTTTTTCAACATTCTAACAAATTGGGGTATTTACATTCCTTTAGTTCTAAATACTTTATTTGCATTTTTGCTTTTCTTCTTTCTTATAAGATTTTCTGAAAATGAGATGAAAAATCACTTATGGGGTATAATCTATATAATTGGAATATTCATAGTTTCGCCTTTAAGTGCTAATATATACAATGGTATGGAGCATTTACTTCATATTTTAGTTTCAGTATTATTTATAACATCATATATTATATATAATAAAGAACAATCTTACTTTAAATATCTTGCTGTTTGGACATTTCTTTTAGCATGTATCAGGTATGAAAGTATATTCATAATAATCGCCTTCTCATTCATCGAACTATTTGAAAAAAGATACAGAAAAGCTTTTCTTATCATTGCTATAACAATTTTACCAATTGTCATTTACGGTATCATTTCTATAATAAATGGCGAATTGTTTTTGCCTAATTCGATACTATTGAAGGGTGACGCTCCACGTGGATTAAGCGCAATTGTTAATTTCCCCATGAAGATACTTGAAAAATTAATGAATGCACCTCATTTATTAGCATTTATTAGCTTATCAATCTGTTTTCTTATTTTTCAATATATCACTAAAAATCGCTTTGCTTTGTTAATCAAACTACATTTTTTATGTACTCTGACAGCAATGATGCATATTGCCTTTGCCAAAACAGGTTGGGTTTATAGGTACGAATCATACATTATGGCAATGTATTGCTTGACATTCATCTTTAGCTTAAATAGGCTTTTTGAGCAATATCCAAAATTTTTGCATCGCTTAGTATTGTCTTCTATTCTCGTTTTATTCTCAATCCCATCAGGAATGAGATACATTGAATCACTTCAAACTCTACCACAGATGTCCAAAAACATTCATGACCAACAGATTCAAATGAGCAAGTTCCTACATAGTTATTATGACGAATCTTCAGTTGTGTTGAATGATATCGGGGCATGTTGCTATTTCACATCAATTCGATTGACTGACATGATTGGCTTAGCTGATAAAGATATAATACAACTGAGATTGCAAAAAATATTCAATAAAACATCCATCGAAAAATTAACTTTTGAAAGGAATTCAAAAATTGCCATTATTTACGTTCAGGGATTTCAAGAATTCCTTCCTGAATCATGGGTTCCGGTTGCAAGGCTGAAAATCAACGATAATATAGGTTGTGCCTATGATGATGTAACTTTTCTTTCATGCTCAGATGATAATGAAGACGTGAATCTTCTTATCAAAAATTTGGAAATGTTTCGAAAAAACTTACCTGAAGATGTTTTTTTAGAAATTTTCTAATAAATTTTCCACAATCGTAAGATTCCTGAGATTTTTTGCCGATTCATGTGTCTATATTATAAACAGTAATCAGTAAAATTTGGGAGTTTTTTACAATGAAGTATCAGATTATTTTTATAATTCTGTTTGCATTTTCAATATTTTTCACCTCACAAAATTTAGTTTCCCAATCGGGTGAAGTCGTCATCAACGAAATAATGTACAAATCGCTCAAAGATTTTGATACTGATGATTGGATTGAATTGTATAATCCTAGCGATATAGATTTGAACATTGGTGGTTGGTTATTAAAAGATGATAAGGACTCACGGCATTTCGCATTTCCGGCAAATACTATAATCAAAAAGCGAGATTTTTTAGTGATAGTCGAAAGTAAAAACAAGTTTGCAAAAGTTCATCCGGGAATTGAAAACTATTTTGGTTCATTCACTTTTGGCTTTGGTACAGAGGATATGGTGAGAATTTACAATTCCAATCTTAAGTTAGTAGATTCAGTCAAATATACAAGTAAAAGCCCTTGGTACCCTGAAACAGATAGCCTTGGTCCATCATTAGAGCTAATCAGTCCTGAGCTTGACAATTCCAAAGCTCAATCATGGCGTCCATCCTATGTAATGCACGGCACTCCCGGAAGACCGAATTCTGCGACTCACGCCGAAGATGAAGTATTTGATAATGTGCTTTTATACATTTTTCCAAATCCGGCATTCGATTCAATCAATATCGAATTTGATACACAAGTTGATGGTGATGTGTTGATTGAAGTATATGATATTTTGGGAAATAAAGTCAAGACTATTCTTGATCATTACATGCACTCTGGATTTTACAACAGCTTTTGGGATGGGCTTCATGAATCCGGCAACCCGACACCGGCAGGGATATACATCATTAATATAAATACTCCAACAGGAAGCTCAAATACGAAAATTGTAAAATCAAATTAAGCCTTTATAACTGCTAAGGGTGATAGTTCAATTAACATTTTGACTAAATCACTTTGGTTTTGCATCACTTTGTTTATGTCCTTATATGCTCCCGGAGCTTCGTCCAATTGCTTGGAAGAACGAATTCCATGAAGAATACCAAGTTTATTCATATTGGCAACTTCTTCGTCAAAGTCAAGTTCTCTAATGGCTCTGTTTCTGCCAATTTTTCTGCCGGCACCATGAGAACTTGACTCAAAGCTTTCGGGATTGCCCAAACCTTCTACAATGAATGATTTTGTGCCTTGTGAACCTGGGATAATGCCGATACATCCAAGATATGCCGGTGTTGCCCCCTTACGGTGCACCCAAACTTGTTCACCGAAATGTTCTTCGAGAGAAGCGAAATTGTGAGGAATATTTATTGAGTCATCAAATACACAATGTCCGGCTATATCAACGACAATTTCTTGAACCGTTTCCATAATCAGCAATCTATTTGCCAGAGCAAATTTGACACAGTATTCCATTTCGCTAAGATATTTGCGACCGTCATCGCTATCTATATGCAAAAACGCTAAATCCCACTTGTCGGGAATTTCCTTGTGTTTTTCATTCTGTTTTTTTGCAAGATTGTTATAATGTTCGGCAACCGTTTTTCCAATATTCCTACTGCCGCTGTGAATCATCAAATATATGAAACCATCGGAACCCTTCTGGATTTCGATAAAGTGATTGCCACCACCGAGAGTGCCAACTTGGCGACGCGCACTATTAAATTCGCGTTTAGTGATTGAATCAAAATCTTCGACGGATTCGGTGTCTGGCATCATTGCAATATCTTGCATTTCTTTGTGGTGATTGAATCCAAGCGGGACAAATTCTCGGATTTTACCGAGTATTCTTTTCAGATTGGCTGTATCAATATGCGTGAATGATGTTTTAACGGCACACATTCCACACCCAATATCCACACCGACAGCATTTGGTACTATGACATCCTTAGTTGCCATTACTCCACCAATAGGCATGCCATATCCGACATGAGCGTCAGGCATAAGAGCGATATGCTTGAAAGCATACGGAAAATTTGATAAATTGATGGCTTGATTCATAGAATCTATGTCTGCATCGTCAAGCCATAACTTGATAGGGATATTTCCCTGATTGATTTCGTATTTCATAATTAAAGCCGTCCCATTTTAAAAATTCAACATATTAAAAAATATGCAAATTATCAAATAAAACGACTTTAATTATTACGGGAGACCTTGTATTTTCTTATTTCGCTTTTTTGCTGCTTGGAAAAGCTGCAATAAATCCGATAACTGCACCATAAAGAGTTGATACGTGCCAATTTGATGTGATGGGGCAAGTACCTGAGTTGCATCCGATGAAGTAATAGTATGCAAAACCGATAGCTCCACCCAAAGCAGTCAAAGCAACAAACTTTATATACTTGGTTTGCATCTTAGTTAACTTCCGGTTCTGGAATACCAAAAATTTCGTTGAATGCACGTTTATAGTCATCTTTTTGCATCGCACCAACTGACATACGTGGCTTATCGTTCAATGGGATGAACAATACAGATGGAATGCTTCTGATACCAAAAGCTGCCGCCAATTCGGTTTCCTGTTCGGTATCAATTTTGTAAATATCAATTTTGCCGTCGTACTCTTTTGATAATGCTTCCATAACAGGCGATAATACCTTGCATGGACCGCACCAATCAGCATAAAAATCAATTACAACAGGACGATTCCCTGAAAATTCCCACTCTGTTTTGTTTTCGAAATCGAAAATCTTATCTAAAAATTCTTGTTTTGATAAAAATTGCATCTTACTTTCCTTGATATGAACATATTGACATATATATAAACGAACGTATATTTTTAATATTTTGTTATCTCAAAAATTATTTCAATTCATTATCAATTGGTAGAATATACCCATTAAAATTGAAGTCTTTTTCTTCTTCATCTGCCGAAGTGACAGGTTCGTGAATGTCTGAAGAAGCTATTTCTTCAATTTCTTTCAATTTTGGTAATTCTTGCAATGAATTCAAACCGAACGTACGAAGAAAATCATTCGTTGTTGCATATAAAATCGGCTTACCGAGAGCCTCGCTCCTCCCTGCAATTTTAATTAGATTTTTCTCAATCAGAGAGTTCACTACTTCGTTAGAATTAACACCTCTGATTTGTTCAATCTCAGGCTTTGAGACAGGTTGTTTATAGGCGATTATTGCAAGCACTTCGAGCGATGCTTGAGATAATCTTTTACGAAATTTGGTCTTTAGTACACTATTGATGAGTTCTCCATATTCCGCTTTGACAGAATAGAGCCAACCACCTGCCGATTTGATAATTCGGAATGGACGACCTGAACTGTCGAGTTCGGAGTTGATTTTGTCAATCAAATTCTCGAAATACAAGTCGTCAGCCATTGATTCGGCAATTTCGTCATTAATTGTGACTTGGTCAATGTCTTCGTCAAAATTATGCTTTTTAAGAGATAAATAATCGGTTACCAATAATTTACGCATAGTATCTGTATTCAACGGCACTTCAGATGAGAAAATAATTGCTTCGAGAGCTAATCTTTGTTCATCATTATCCAATTGCAAAAATGGTGCAACTTGCTTTATTTCGTTTGATTCTTTCAATTCAATATAGTCCTGTCTGTAATTATTATATCATCAAAATGTTCATCTTGGTAAATCATAATGATTTGAGATTTCATCAAATCAAGAATCGCCAAAAAAGTGGCTATTAGGTGAGATACGGATTGATTTTGTGTAAGTGTGAAAAAGCTCAATCGTGATTTTGTTTTCAATTGCGAAATTATATCTTTTGCTTTTTCTTCTGCAGAAATATTTTGCATCTCGACTATATGGTCAAAACTTTCTTCTTTGGCTTTCTCCATAACTTTTTGGAATGCTTTAATTAACTCAAAAAGAGTGGCATTTTTGTACTCTGCAGTTGCCTCCACAACCTCTTTATCAGCATCGAAAAGATTCCTGTATAAAATATACTTGTTATCGTCAGCCTTCAAACTAAGTTCGTGAGCTGCATCTTTCATTTGCTTGTATTCCAGTAATTTCTGAACCAATGCAGTTCGTGGGTCTTCTACCTCACTATCGGAATCGGATTTGGGTTTTGGAAGTAAAAGTTGGGCTTTGATGTACATCAACGTGGAAGCCATAAGTATGAATTCGCCGGCTAATTCGAGGTCGAAATAACGAATGATTCTGATATATTCCAAAAATTCCGACGTGACACGCGCTATCGGTATGTCATATATATTGAGCTCGTCCCGCTTGATGAAATAAAGCAACAAGTCAAATGGACCCTCAAAATTCGGTAATCTTATTTTGTACATCTTTTAAGTATGAATTTAAAAATCAATAAAAGTAAGCATAAATGAAACTCATTTGTTTACAAGTTTTCCACATCAAATGTATATACGTGGTATTCTCCATTTCAAGGCAGTAGTAATTTCATATGGAATTGAACCCATCGCATTTGCCAAATCATACGCATCAACTGATTCTTCGCCCTGATTTCCAATAAAAACGACATCGTCTCCAATATTTACATTTTCGTCACCAATATCAATCAAGCACTGGTCCATACAAATTGTTCCGACTATAGGGAATTTCCTACCGTTAATTAAGCAATGCACTTTATTTGCTAAAACTCGATGATAGCCATCGCCATAACCCAAAGGGACTACTGCAATCCTGCGTTTTGCATCCGAGATATAATTCAAGCTATAACCAACAGTATCGCCTGCGTCAACAGTATTTATGTTAATCACCTTTGAAACTAACTCAAGAATTGGTTTCAATTTTAACTTATCCGACAAATTCTTATAGTCCATATATCCATATAGTGCGATGCCACAACGCGCTAAATTGTAGGGTCTATCGGAAAAGTTCAAAGTGCCGGCACTATTCAAAGCATGAATATATTTGAAACTGTGTCCGGCATTTTGCAACTCAGCAAGAACACTATCAAACAAATCCAATTGTTGATTAGAAAATGTTCTGTCCTCCAATTCCGAACCTGCAAGATGTGTCAAGATACCAAACATATCAATACCCGGTAATTCTACTGCTCGGTTCATGAAATCTAATGCCATATTCGGTTTGATACCATCGCGGTTCATTCCCGTGTTGATAAACAAATGGGTTTTGATTGTCATATTTCGTGAATGTGCTTCGTGCGAGAGCTTTTTCAGTACATCAAAATCCTCTACTGATGCTTGGAGATTGTATGCACAATACAAATCTGTATCATACTCTGTACCCGGGATGAGCACAAAAATTTCACCTGTATCTCCGGATTCTCTCATTTTTACAGCTTCGTCTGCAAAGGCTACACCGATTATACGTGCTTTTTCTGCACGTAAGATTCTCGAGATTTCAACGATACCGTGTCCGTAGGCATCTGCTTTGACTACAGGCATAATTTCCATTTTTTGAGCAACTTGGCGCATCATTTGCAGGTTATGCTTCAAATTTGCAACATTTATCTTAGCGATTGTGGATCTCATTTTAAATTTTTTACTTTTTTTACCGATTATCTAAATTGATAATTATATTTTTACAAACTTAAGAATAATAAATATTCAGGAATTTATAAAAAATGTTTAATTCATTAACTATATACATCGCTTTTTCAACTTTTATTGTGTTAGCTTCATGTTCGAGTCCCAAGATTTGCACAGTTGATACAACAGACGGAAACATAGGTGCTACATTCAACTCCTCAATGCATGAGTTTTCGCCATTTATTTTTGAAGGAAATTTCTACTACCACAGAATTGACCCTCATAATGCGGAATTATTTCAAATAAACAAAGCCCAAATCATAGATGGTGTGTTGAGTGAGCCTGTACTTGTAAGTGATTTCCCGAATGAAGGGTTTGAAATTCTCGGTTCGCATTTTATTTCGCGAAATCCCAAAACAGGCGATATTGAACTATTTTTTTCAGCTTCAATCAGCAACAAAAACTACAACAGCGAATTGTTCAAATCAACATATGTTAAGGGCAAATGGTCGAGACCTTCTGCTATTTCCGAATTGAACACAGTTCATTTCGAGTCAATGCCATTTGTTTCCGAAAATGGTGATTATTTGGTCTTTGTGTCTGACCGCCCTGATTCTTACGGGGGATTGGATATTTACATCAGCACCAGAAATGATGATGGCTCGTGGTCGACTCCCAGAAATGCCGGAGCAATGATAAATAGCGAAGCAAACGAAATTAATCCAACATTTCAAAATTCCGAGAAAATCATTTTTGCTTCAAATCGAGACGGTTACTTTAATTTATATGGAGCTGATTTGCTCAACCAAATGAATTCCACGGGTCCTACAATGTTGAAAAGCCCTATGAATTCCTTAGACAACGAGTTTGGTGCTTTCGTTCACGAAGATATGATATATGTAGTTTCAGACCGATTGCCGAGTTGCGGCAACGGAGATATTTTCCTATTCAAATACTGTGGTCCTGTGATTTTAGACGTTGAAATCAAACCTGAAAGTGCTGCATTCCCTACTGATGGCTTCGTTCGATTGCTGGACAAGGATAGAAATTTTATTATGAGCGAAGCAATCGAATCATCAAAAGCTTTGAAATTGGAAATTTTCCCGAATAAGCAATATATAATTCAATATTTCAACAAATGTATCCCACAATATATTCCTGAGCAACGCATTATAGCTCCGTGTTCGGATTCTTCAATTGTTAGATTGAGAGCACAATTTGTAATCCCTAGAACGAGTACGGAATTTGATTTTGGGCAATATGATGTTCCATTCTTTGTCACGGGATACTATCACCCAAATACAATTGAAAATTTGGAAATGTTGCGAAAGAAATTTGCAAACAAAAGTCTTGGCAAGAACGACAGTACGAAATATATTGAAAATCCGGGCGAAATTTACGATGGTTACGCAATAGTTGTTGACAATGCCTTAGATGATGCGATTGATTTCATTAATAATATCCTGAACAGTATTGATGATGAATGTGCTCAACAAAACGTGGGCGGATTATCAATCAAAATTATAGGATTTGCAGACCCGAGACCGTTATCACCAATTGCTACTTATGTCGAAAGCGACATTGATGATGAGGAGTACGAGCTCCAAATCGAAAGAGGCACTCAAATGGACAACGAATTGCTATCCAAATTGAGAGCCTACTATACTGCAAAATATCTTGATGATAAATTAAGCGACAACCCGAAATATAATGAAATCCGCAGCAACATAAATTGGGGTATCGAAGGCAGAGGCATTGATACCACAGATTTAGCAAACGAACTCAAACGACGAGTCAGTATCGAAATCGGCGTTTTCGAAAATTAGCTTTTTCTGGCTACTAATAATTCTATAATCTCTTTAGATTTGAGTGCTGCACGTTGGACGAGTTCATCGGCTTCTTTCGTTTTTATAGCCTTGAACTCAGCATCTTTAATGCCGTCCATATTTATCATTACGTTTCTCCAGGCACCCCAAATGCCTGTTTCGAGGGCTTTGGTGCCAACTTCAATGTCAGATTTCGAGCTTATGTTGCCATATTTTGCTGTTTCGAGCATCGCTTCCCAAGCGGAATCTGCGAATCTCATAGTATTTAAGGGCACTTCAATTGCCGATTTCAAGCCTTTTTGCATTGCTGCAATTCGTTCGGCTTTTTCTTCATCTGTGCCTTTAGGCATTCTGAGCGCTTCCATGTAATCGCCAAATGCGTTTGTATCAGCATCAATCATTGGAATAAGTTCGCGGCTGACTTTCAAAAGATTTGGGATAATCTCTCTCATTTTCTCGTCGAGATGCTCAAATTTTCTGAATCCGTAAGTCAATTGTGCCACCATACAACCCAAAGCTGCACCAATAGCAGCAATTGCCGCAGATGCCGAACCACCGCCGGGAGCCGAAGTTCTTGCCGAAATTGATTCTACAAAATCACGGACGCTCAAATTTGCCAAAGGTTCATCTTTTTTCTCATCAATCATGTACTCGATTACCCGTTTTTTGGGGTCGAATTGAGCTATGGAATTCAGACCCAATCTGTCAATCACGAGTTTGATTTTTTGCTCATCCTCGAGTATAAAGAGATTTTCCTTTTCGATGTAATATTCAGCTGACATCAACATAGCTTCCAATGGAACAAGCCCGACCATTTCCGAGCCTGCAATGCCGACTTTGAGAATTTCTGCTTCTTTTTTAGCTTCTTCAAATGCGATATGAATCGGCGTTACTTTGTAATTTGTGAGATTAATCGAAATTTGAGCCATGCCGTATTCCTCCACAAACCAGCCCAAAGCTTTCACTTCTTTCAATTTTCCGGGTTCGCCTTCTCCCCTGCCTGCTTCGCGAAGATTTAGGGCTATGCGGTGAGCTTGATTATGTGTGCCGAGAACATTCACATTGTAAGCAATCAAGAAAAATCTCGCACCTGTGACAGTTGCGCCCCATTTGGGAAGAAATTCCGCCGGTCCGTAATCCGGCTTCCATTCGGGGAGTTTGATTTTCTTTGCAAAGCCTTCGTATTCACCTTGACGTATTTGTGGCAATGTTTTGCGGTGTTCTTGAGTTGAAGCACATTCATACAAATAAATTGGTATTCCGAGCTCTGTAGAAGCTTTTTCGGCAAAACGCTTGGCGCAATCAACACAATCATCCATCGTGGCACCACGAACCGGAATGAATGGACAAACGTCCAATGCACCCATACGCGGATGCTCGCCTGTTTGTTTGCTCATATCAATTAGTTTATGTGCAACTCTTGCGGCAGCCAATGCACCTTCTACCACACTCATTTCATCGCCTACGAAAGTATAGACAGTGCGATTTGTGGAATAGCCCGGGTCAACATCGAGCAAGGTTACGCCCTCAGTTTGTCTGATAGCTTCGGCAATAGCTTCTATAACTTCTTTATTTCGTCCTTCAGAAAAATTCGGAACACATTCGATTATTTTTTTCATTGATATTTTCCATTTTGTTAAAAAGTACAATTACAAAATTAAGAAATATAGTGCATATGAAAGTAAAGATGAAATGGTTTGGGGAACTTTACCGAAATTCTAAATACCTCAGTCCCTCCTACGTCTTTATATTAACTTTTGCTCAAGATGCAAAATAGAGTTACTTTTGTTTCTCGTACCATAACAAATTAGCAAAAAGGTATTGAATTGTTAAGAAATTTTTTAAAATCGAAGATTCACCAAGCTACTGTAACCCAAGCGGAATTATATTACGAAGGTAGTTTGACAATCGATATTGAATTGATGGAAAAAGCCGACATCCGCCCCTACGAGAAGGTTTCGGTGGTTGATATAAATAATGGCGAAAGATTCGAAACTTACGTGATTCCGGGCAAACGCGGCACGGGTGTAATGTGTGTCAATGGTGCAGCAGCCCGCTTAGTATCTGTCGGTGATTTGATTATCGTCATGAGCTACTGCCAATTGAACGCCGAAGAAATCGAAAACTATAAGCCACTTGTAGTATTGTTGGACAAAGAAAATCACATCAAGCAAATTTCGCATTTAATCACAAACGAATTAGGCGAATGACAAGGAATCTATCTACAATTGTGCTTGCTGCAGGTAAGGGCAAGCGTATGCTCAATCCCGAATTACCCAAAGTTCTGACCAAACTCCAAAACAAAGCATTGATTGATTATGTACTTGAGTTGATTCAAGAGCTTAATCCTGAAAAATCTGTGATTGTAGTAGGTTTCCAAAAGGACCAAGTCATTGAACACATCAAAAGCTTGAACTTCCCGAATATTGAATTTGCCGAACAAAAAGAGCAACTCGGCACAGGGCACGCTGTTATGTCAGCATATGATAATCTTGCCGAATTCGACGGCGATGTGCTTATTCTTGCCGGAGATGTACCAATGATGCGTAATTCAACGATTCGGAAATTTATTAATTTGCACACTCAAGCCGCTTCAAAGGTTTCGGTACTTTCCACTGATGCCCCAAATCCGACAGGATATGGACGCATAATAAGAGATTCGGCTGATAGTTTTATTAAAATCGTCGAGGAAAAAGATGCCGACACTGAGCAAAAACTCGTTAAAGAGATTAATAGTGGAATTTTCCTGGTGGATAGCAAATTGCTTTTCGACGCACTACAAAAAATTGGCAACAAAAATGCCCAAAATGAATATTATTTGACCGATATTATCCAAATTTTGCGAGATGAGGGCGAATCGGTTCATGCAATAAATTGTTCGGACTTTGCAGAATTGCAAGGTATCAATACTGCGGAAGATTTGCTCCGCGCCGAACAAATTTTACAACATTTAAAACAAACAATGGAAAACGACAATGTATAAGTTAGTATTAGTACGACACGGTGAAAGCACCTGGAATCAGGAAAACAGATTTACCGGTTGGGTTGATGTGGATTTGACCGAAAAAGGTCGGACAGAAGCCCTAACTGCAGCCCGTATGCTGAAAGAATCGGGATTGACATTCGATGTGGCTTACACATCGGTACTCAAAAGAGCTGTCCGCACACTTTGGACAATTTTGGACGAGATGGATTTGCTGTGGCTTCCGGTAATCAGGGATTGGAGATTGAACGAACGTCATTACGGTGCTTTGCAAGGGTTGAACAAATCCGATATGGCAAAACAATATGGCGAAGAACAAGTTTTGATTTGGCGTCGCAGTTACGACACTCCTCCGCCTGCACTTGAAGAAAGTCATGAATATTTTCCGGGTCACGACCGCCGCTACGCGAATGTTCCGAAAAATCTACTTCCAATGGGCGAATGCCTAAAAGATACAGTCGAACGCGTTATGCCATTATGGAATGATATTTTAGTTCCGGAAATTAAGTCCGGCAAACGCTTAATCATCGCAGCACACGGTAATTCATTGAGGGCGATGGTTAAAATGTTGGATAAAATGCCTGATGATGAAATTCTGAAATTCAATATTCCTACAGCAATTCCTATTGTTTACGATTTGGACGAAAATTTGCAACCTATAAAAAGAGAGTTTCTTGCAGATGAAGAAACCCTCAAAAAAGCTATGGAAAGCGTCGCTAACCAAGGCAAAGTAAAATAAGCAATAAGCCCGTTCGGATTCAAGCAATTAGAACGGGTTATTTTTCAATTGTGGCGTCATCTACGGTATTATAAACACCAATAATATCACCTATTCTGAGCAAATTAAACAATGATTGAACATTCGGCGTCAAACAGCAAATGCGAAATGATGCTTCTTCGTTCATTTTTTTTGATACTTCCTGCAAATGATTATACGCTGCAATCACCGAGCCTAATGCCGAGCTATCCATAAAAGACACTTTTGACAAATCGAGCACGATTTTGTAATGCCCCTCATTAATCAATTGAATTAATCCTTCCCTGAATTCGTTAGAAATGTTTACTGTAAGCTTTTGTTCGGCTATCAAAAGAACAAGATAGCCGTTTTGGCTTGAATTTTTTACGAACATTTGTATTCTCCAATTTATATAACAATGCAAAGTAGCAAAAAAATTTGTAATTTGAAAATTGAAATTGCAAACAATTGGTTGTTTAGATTAATAAATGTGTTTGAATTCAAAAATTTTTGGCTTAACTTTGGAATTGAACTTAATACAAAATTTGTAAACATATTGAAATTTGCTAATGAGTTTATTTGAAGACTTCCAAAATAGACGAACTCGAGGAAATGAGTTAGTCAATTCACAAGAATTTTTGCCATATAAGCGATTTTACAACCTTGATACTAATGCATATTCCGATGGTGCACTATCATCAAAATCTAAGGAATTGATGGGATTAGCTTGTTCATTGGTCATGCGCTGCAATGATTGCGTGTTATATCACATTGACAAAGCTATCGAATGTGGTGCTACTCGCGAAGAACTGAACGAAACAATGAACATTGCACTCGTTATTGGCGGCTCGATTGTAATTCCCCACTTGCGATTTGCTGTAGAAGCAATGGAAGAGCGATTAAGTCGTGATTAATAATAAGTAATCATGAAAAATGTAATATATATAGTTGCTTTTATTTTGACCTTTGCGAATTGCTTCGCTGAGGAGTTAGATAATTGCAAAATCCAAGGCTTTGAGCGAGCCGCATGGACAAAGCCCGATTCGATACCAAATACCGTAGAAACAAATGAAGATTTGAATCAAATAGTAATATTGCACCCAAACCCAACCGGCGGCTCATTTATACTCACTTCAGCAGCAATAGAATTCTTTTCAGGAAGCATCTCGATTACTGATTTATTGGGAGAAATCGTGATTGATAATATCAAATTTGATGTTATAAACCCAGGAGCAATCGAAATTTCCGACGATAGATTCAAGATTGCCCCAACCGGTATATATATTTTGAGACTAAATTCTACCGAACAGAGACTTCACCTCAAACTTATCAAGTTCGAATAACAATTTTTGTATGCTTTTTTTCGTTATATGTTTATGCAATTAATCATAAACATATTTATCCTCATAACTACATTTTTTATAATGGAATTTGTCGCTTGGTTCACTCACAAATACGTGATGCACGGATTTTTATGGAATCTACATCGCGACCACCACGTTCAACCAAAGACCTTCCTCCAAAAAAATGATTCATTTTTCCTGATTTTTGCCATCCCAAGTTGGTTATTCATCATGTTTGGAATGATAGATGGTTTTGATTTCAAATTGTGGATAGGTTTGGGAATCTTATTATACGGTATATCATATTTTTTGATACATGAAGTTCTGATTCACAATAGATTAAAAAAGCTGCGTAAAGTATTATTTCCAAATATTAATTCTCCTTATCTTAAAGCAATTTTAAGGGCTCACAAGTCTCATCACAAGTATATTGACCAAAATCCCGGTGAATCATACGGTATGTTGGTTATTGGTCGCAAGTATTTTGGTGATAAGGCTTGAACGCACTAACATGGACAGCATTTATACTTACCTTCTCATCAACATTGCAACAATAGCATATCCTATTGCTCAGAGCTTTGAACGTCGTCTAAAGTTCTATAATAACTGGAGATTTCTATTCCCTGCAATGGCAATTACAGGGAGCTATTTTATTGTTTGGGACATACTAAAGACATACTATAAAGTCTGGGAATTCAACCCAAAATATCTACTTGGAATCAATATTATAAATTTACCAATAGAGGAATGGCTGTTTTTTATAACTGTTCCATTTGCGTGTGTGTTTTTATATGAAGTCTTGAATTACTATGTTAAAAAGGACATATTGGGTAACATTGCACCTAGCATATCCCTATATCTTGGTTTGATTTTGGTGGTACTTGCTTTTCTGAACTATGATAAAGCATATACTTTCGTGGTTTTTTTAATGCAAGGAGCATTTCTACTTCTTCATTTTTTTGTTTTGAAACGTCAATGGTTAGGAAGGTTCTTTTTGGCTTACTTCGTCTCACTTGTTCCGTTTATGGTTGTTAATGGCATATTAACTTCATTGCCTGTAGTAATATACGATAACACTCAGAATCTCGGAATAAGGCTATATACAATACCAATTGAAGATACCATATACAGTATGATGTTGATTATGATGAACATAACATTTTATGAACAATTTAGAAATAAATCCAAAATCAAAGAGAATAAGCACAATTGATGATTATATTATTATTGCTGATTTTATTTAGTACTACTGAATCTAATTCGAAAGAGAATCTTTTAATGAAAGATACTACTTTTGTATTTTCCGGCTATGTTTACGACCGCGAAGAAGGCAATCCTTTGCAAAGCGTGACTGTACGCGTTGCGGATTTGGATATTGGAACATATACCAAAAGCGATGGCTCATTTAATATACGAATGATACCGGGTAAACATACGATAATGTTTTCTATGGTTGGTAGAGAGAAATACATTCTTGATATTGATTTGACAGGTGATTCGAACAATAGCCAAATTTTTCTCAAAAATAGTTCATCAATGACTGAAGCAGTCGTAGTTATTGCCGAAGACCCGGGAGAAAGAATAATGAGGCAGGTAAATGAACGTAAACAATTCTACCAAGATTCGCTCCAAACTTATACATATATGCTTTATACTAAATTTTCAGCTGCCACCGATTCATCAACTGCCGGTAGGAGTGAAGATAGGACTGATACTACGATAATATCAATATTTGAATCATACTCCAAAGGATACTTCAGAGCACCTGACAGCTATTTCAATGAAATAATTCAACGAAGGCAAAGTCAAAATATTCCGGCAAGCTCCAATTTTGTTACATTCGGTACTAACACTAATTCATACGAAGATGTCGTTACCATACTCGGTGAGAAAATTACGACACCATTTTATCCTAATGCACACGAATTTTACGAATTTATTCTTGATGATAAGTATTTCGACCCTGAGAATCGAATGATTGCAAGAATTCTCGCATATCCTGAAAGTAAGACACGAAAAATGTTTACGGGCATTTTGTTGATTGACACCTTGAAGATGGTTCCGAAATATGTCGAGCTATCCCCTACTCAAGCGGTACAGTTGCCATTTTCAGCCATTTTGCGTTTCAATCAATCATTCAAATTAGTTGATTCAAATTATGTAATGCCAAAAGAATTAGACATATTCGCATCAGCTGAAGCGGATATATTATGGCTAATATCTCCCCGAATAGACATCCATATTACTACCCGCGCATACGATTATGAGATAAATCAACCTATACCAAATTCAATTTTCAGTCGGAGAAGAGTCGAAGCAGCTCCTACCGCATCCGAATTCGATTCTACATTTTGGAAACAAAACGATTTCGGACTACTTAACACAAAAGAAATTCAAGCTTATGAATCCATAAGATTGAACATGGAGAATCCTGATTCTGCTTTGAGACAAAATCTGTTCAATGAATATTTCGGAGTTGTAGCTCGAACAATTTCCAGATTAGACAGGAAACCATTCACCGGATTTGAGGATGTAATTTCATACAATCGAATACAAGGGTTATATTTGGGTATGGGAATTCAAACTCCCCTTACCGATAATTTGACTATGCAAAATAAAATTGGCTACGGATTCTCAGATAATGAACTCTACGGGCAGCTGCAATTGCAATACTTTTTTGATGATTTGGAACAATTTTCAGTTTATTCGCTTGTGCATAAAAGCTTGAATAGGTCTGATGAGCTATCGCAATTAAGAAAACCTACGATGAGTTTTGTTACATTACTCAGCGGAAAAGATTATGGAGATTACTATTACGCACAAGGTTATGAATTGGGAATTGAAGCCGGAATTGGACAATTGGTATTTCTCAGACGCGATAATTACTTTAGACCAAAGAGAATCAAATTGTATTTCAAATCGGATAAACAACTGAATGCCGATATTAATAGTCCATTTTCATTTTTTGGTAAGGGCATATCCAGGTTTAACCCAAGGATAATAGAAGGAAATATGAATTCAATTGGAATGGAAATGAATTGGGATTATCATACGAGAAGAAGATTTTCGGAGAGTGGAATCCAATTAGCTGCTGAAATTTCTAATAAGGCAATTGGAAGTGATTTTGATTTCACAAAATTTCACGGGATATTTTTTATCAGATTTCAAACTATGCCTTCGTGGCTTGCCGATTTCAGGATTATTGGTGGATATTCGATTGGAAAGGTACCACCACAAAAATTCTTCAGCCTCGAATCATCTACTTCAGGCATTGCAAGTTCAATTTCTCTCAGAGCTTTGAATGTGAAGGAGTTTTACGGTTCGGAATTTTTTATAGCATCCTTTGAACATAATTTTGGCGAAGTTATTCCCGGAATATTGAGAATACCAAGTGTAGCAGCTTTTGGGATTGAATTCATCACTTTTGGCCGATTAGCTTTTACAGATTTTGGGAAAGATGCGATTTTTGCAAGCAATGGAATAAATTCATTTATTCCGCCTACAACTGCAGCAAGTACGGATAAATATTACTATGAGGCAGGCATCGGATTCAACAAAATTCTCATTTTTTTCCGTATAGATGTAACAGCGAGACTATCACAGAGAAGCAAACCTGATTTTATTCTTACTTTTACTAATGCATCGTTTTAGAACCTAAACGAGGTCGAATTCAACTGTAAATTTTGTACCTTTACCTTGAATTGTTTCGAATGATATTTTTCCACTCATTGCTTCGGTAAGTTTTTTGACAATTGACAAACCCAATCCTGTAGTGCTTTCTTCACCGGTAGGTTTCGCTGATAGCTTTGCAAACTTTTTAAACATCATCGGAATGTCTTCATCTTTGAAACCCGGTCCTTCATCAATTATTTCAGCTATCACAGCTGGCCGATTTGTTGCTTGAATTATTTTGCAATTGATAGTAATTTTAGTATATGAAGGAGAAAATTTCAAAGCGTTTGAAATCAGATTGTCAAAAACTCTTTCAAGCTTAACCCCATCTGCTTCTACAAAGCATTCTTCATCAGTTTCGTTATAAATTATCGAAATTTGTTTTTCTGATGCTTTTTGAGTAAAAGAATCTACTGCTCTCATCAGTACATCTCTAAAATCAATTTTTGAAATATCGAGAATGTAATTTCCTTCCTCTAAACGATTCACTTCAAGCAGATCCTGAATAATATTTATCGCCTGCAAAGTAGATTGTCGCAAAGGATTTAGGAATTTCAATAAATCATACTCGTCGCTTTTGAAAAGTTTTCTGATTATCAAATCAGAATAGCCCAAAACTGTTTGTAATGGATTTTTCAAATCGTGAATAGTGATTTGCAGCAAGCCGTCTTTCTCTTGATTTAAAAAATTCAGCTTTTGATTTTGCTCTTTGATAATTCGAGTTTGGGTTATAATGTTGATGTGGTTCTTGACCCGTAAAATGAACTCTTCTCTCGTGAATGGTTTGGTGATATAATCAACTGCACCATAATTGAAAGCCTTCACAATATCTCTTGTTTCGGAAAGAGCCGTCAGAAAAATAATAGGAATATCCTTTGTAGTCTTTTTTGATTTGATGATACTACAAAATTCAAAACCGTCCATCACAGGCATCATTATATCTAAGATTATGAGGTCAGGCTTGTCTGATTCTATCATCGAAAGTGCCTTCCTTCCCGAACTTGCAATGCTCACAATGTACTTTAAGCTATTCAAATAAGTACGTGCTATTTCAAGGTTTTGGTCATTGTCGTCAATAACTATAACTTTAGGGACAAAAGTATTATTATTTGGCGAAGTTGTATTAGTCATTATAAAATATCTTCAATTATTTTCAATTATTTTCTTTAAGATTCTTGTCTATTTGTCTCAATACTGAGTTTAGTTCATCACTTTTTATGGGTTTATTAATGATAGCATAAAACAAGTGCATTTCTTCATCTAATTTTAATACTGAATGGACATTACTCATGGCAATAATTGGTATGTTTCTAGTGTTTTTGTTAAGTTTGATATGCCTTGTTGCTTCTATTCCATTCATTCCGGACATTCTCAAATTCATAAAAATCAAATCCGGTTTGATTTCAGCTGCTAATATTATGGCACTTTCAGCTCTATCAGCTTCATAATAACTAGCATTATAAGATCTGAACATTTGTTTAAGGTTTTTTCTATCTAATTTCTGGTCATTCACTACTAATATGGATTTGATATTTTTCAATATAAATACTTCGCTATTAGTGTACTTCATTTCCGAAACTTTATTCTCTTTTATAAAGGGAACGTTAGCAAGTTTCAAAGTAAATACAGAGCCAACTCCCAATTTTGAATCAATATTCAATTCACCTTTTAGTTTCTTGACTAATTTCGAAACAATCGCCAAGCCCAACCCTGCACCACCAAAGCTTTTGCTGTTATTCTCATTTGCTTGAGAAAATATTTCGTAAAGATGCTCTTTATACTCGTCGGAAATACCCAATCCTGTATCAATCACTTGGAGTTGGAGGTCTAATTTATTATTTCTCAGATTTTGGAATTCAACTTTTACAATTACAGAACCTTCGTGAGTAAATTTTATAGCATTGCCGATAAGATTGAATAGAATCTGCCGAAGCATGATCTCATCTAAACTTAATCTAACATTGATGAACTGCTTGAATTGAATATCAAAATTCAGTCCTTTATTTTTGATTTGAAAACTGAAAATATCATAAATTTCATCAAAAACTTGTTTCAAGTCTGTTGCATCTGCTACAACGTCAACTAATCCAGATTGAAGCTTGGACAAACTGAGCAGGTCGTTTATTAATGATAGAAGATTATTACTGTTTTGTTTGATTATATTTAGTCTCGAAATATGATTTTCATCAACCGATTCGTTAATCAAAATATCCGAATACCCCAATATTGCATTAAGCGGAGTTCGGAATTCATGGCTAATATTTGAAATAAAATCAATCTTCGTATTACCAGAAATTTCATTTTCAATTTCTGAGAGATTGTCTAATTCATTGAGTTCAAAGAGTATGAATTTACTCCCATTTTGGGATATATCTGTCGCCTTTATTTGGATTGTCCGGATTGAATCGTTATCATTCAAAAAAATTCGTAAAGACATCTTATTATCATCTGATTTCAATTCATTATACGAATCAGTTAACAACTCTTTTATAAAATCTACTGAATATACTGACTTATCAATAATTTTAGAGGCAGCAGAATTACTATAAATGACTGAAAAATCGCTATCAGCAACTATTATTCCATGACTTGTTGAATCCAAGACAATATTTAGCAGTTTTTCCATCATAAACACATTAATATAAATTTTATATTACAAATATAGTCAATATACTTTATTTAGTAGAATCAAGTCTGCAATACATATTGCAGAAACAGCTTCTAAAACAGGCGGTATTCGCAATGCAATACACGCATCATGTCGTCCTTTAGTAATCAATTCAGCATGTTCGCCGGTTCTGATATCAATTGAATTTTGGGCTTTCGAAATTGATGAAGTCGGTTTCACAGCAATTCGAAATATTATATTGTTGCCATTTGAAATTCCGCCGTTAACACCACCTGAATTATTTGTAGTTGTCTTACCTTCATAGCCAATAATCTCATCATTCATTAAACTACCCGTAATTTTGGCAGATTCAAATCCTCTGCCAAATTCAATTGCTTTTATTGCCGGAATTGAGAATACTGCATGAGCCAAAACGGATTCTACAGAGTCAAAAAAGGGCTCACCCAGACCTATCGGAACGTCCGAAATAATACATTCGACTATACCACCTAAGGAATCACCCGATTGAATAGCAATATTAAGCACTTCTTCATAATTCGCAACTCCGCCAATTTCAACAATTCGGGCTTCGATTTTGATAAGGCCAAGCAGCTTTTTAGCAACTACACCTGCTGCTACTAATGGAGTTGTAAGTCGTCCTGAGAAATGCCCACTGCCTCGAAAATCATTGAAACCCTTGTATTTGAAATGTGCTGAAAAATCAGAATGACCCGGACGAGGAATGAATTTATTCTTATCATAATCACTACTTCTTTGTTGATTATTTTCAAAAGTTATTGCTAATGGTGCTCCGTTAGTTTTTCCTTCAAAAACACCCGAAAGTATTATCGGAACATCATCTTCTATTCGAGCTGTTGTTCCAGTTTTTCCGGGTTTTCGTCGCTCTAGATCGGCTTTGAAATCATAAGGAGAAAGAGAAATTCCCGGTGGACAACCGTCAATTAATACACCAACAACGGGACCATGCGATTCACCGAATAAACTCACTCTAAATATTCTTCCGAAGGAATTCATTTTACTTCTAAATTTAGTTTCTTCATGTCATCCCAAAATTTTGGGTATGATTTGCTAACACAATGTGAATCGTCTATTATCACTCCACGCTCTGAAATTGCCCCTGCAATTGCGAATGACATAGCTAATCTGTGGTCATTGTAGGTTTGGGCATTTCCGCCAATAAATCGCCCACCATTTATGACAATAGCTTTATCTACAATTTCGATTTCAGCATGCATTCTCTTAAATTGATTTACTAAATTAGCCAACCTGTTACTTTCTTTAAATTGCAGACGTTCGACGCCGCGAATAGTTGATTTACCTGAAACTGTCAGTGCTATAGGGATTAAAACAGGAACCAAATCAGGTGTATTAGTCGCATTGTAATCAAATGACTTAAGTTCTGATTTTTCAATTATAATGCTACCATCAACTAATCTCATTTTTGCCCCAATGCTTATTAATAAATCCATAATTGCCCTATCAGGTTGAATTGAATTAATATTCAATCCATTTATTTTGATAGTACCTGATGCAATAGCACCTAAGCCCATTATAAATGCAGCAGCACTCCAATCACCCTCGACAACGAATTCATGAGTGTGATTATGACTGATGTTCAAGAGTCTGAATTTTGAATAATCCTCATTTGAGAAGTTGACTCCAATGCTCTTAAGTGATTCTAAAGTATAATCTATATATCCTTTACTTTTCAATGTTTTAACACGAACAGTTTGATAAATATGCAATTTTGAAAATAGGTACAAAATTCCTGTAAGATATTGTGAGCTAATGCTTCCATCTATACTGATTTCGATACCTTTTGCAGCACCTTTTGAAGTAATTCTACATCTCTCATAATCAATGTCTATTGAAGAATTCAGTTGTTTTGCAATTGATTCCAAATCGCTTAATGGTCTTTTGAACAAACTTTTTGCCCCAATGAAGACCGTTTTTCCTTCAAAGCAAAGTGCGACTAACGGTAAAACTCGTGCGCAGAATCCGGATTCACCAAGGTAGATAACGTTTTCCGTTTTATTTAATTCGCCGGAAATGATTGCAGTACCGGAGTCGAATTCAATAGATTTGCCCCAATGTCTCAAAGCATTTATAAGCACAATGCTGTCATCGCTATCCGAAAGATTCTTGATTTTCACTTCTGATTCTGTCATCATAGAATTAAGCAGAAGCCGCTGTGAGTGGCTTTTGGAAGGAGGTGCGGAAACGACACCTTCAATATTAGAACGTGTTACGAATTTCATTTTCGAGCAAATCTAAGGTTTTCTCAAGTTGATTATTATGAAAAATCATATCAGATGATTGAAAATACGCATCTATTCTACTTTCGTAAAGTTCAGCAACATTTTGGCTAAGTAATGGTCTTTTCATATTGTCAGTTCGTTCCATAATTTCACGTAAGTAATTGAATATCCATATATTATAACCACTCGATTTGATAGTTTCTACATTCGTAGGGTCGAGTATAGTGCCACCACCAAGCGAGATAATAGTCTTGGTTCGCATCGAAATTTCTTTTAATACAGTGCTTTCTATCTCTCTGAAACCACTTTCTCCAAGTGTATTGAAAATATTAGAGATAGTCATACCTGTAATCATTTCTATGTATTCGTCCAAATCTATGAAATCGTATATAAGCCTAATTGCTAACTCCTTGCCAATTGTAGTTTTGCCGGACTTCATAAATCCAGTTAGATAGATATTGCTTTTTTCGTTTATTGAAAAATCGCTATTTAGTTCAAAATCAGAAGTATCTATATCTATAGCATACTCGAAGGATTTCATACCTTGCAACTTCAACCATTCAAGCCCTTCAATGTAAAGTTTAGCTTGAAACGCTTTCAACCAAGGCTTATGATAAATTGCATCAATAACGATTGAATCTTTGAAAAAAGTAGCCGGATAGTTGAAAGCTTTTTTGGGATGAGTGTTGATAATCAAATCAAATTGGCTATTAAAATTCATCAACTCATCGAACTTAAATGATTGATAATAAGGGTTATTAGAATCTCGGATTGATAGTCCGATAATTTCTTCACTGAATTTTTTGAGCACAAGATAGCTAATTAAAGCTGTATCACCACCACCTATAATGAGTGCTTTTTTAATATTCTTTTGTGGTAATTGCTTTAGAATTTCTGAAATTGCAAAAGTATCAGAATTTAATGCAATCGGTTGGGAAGAATTGAACAAGATTGTATTGACTAATTTTGTTTCAAATGCAGTAGATTGCATTATATAGCCGAGTTTCATTGCTTCACTTTTGAATGGCGATGTGATGTTGATGTAATCAAGTTCAAGATAATTTACAAGATTTATTACATCATCAAAATCACTTCCGCAAATGCGAGAATAATGACCTTCAATGCCACTGATTTGAAATAGCTGATGAGCCAAAATCGGGCTTAAGCTATGTAAAATTGGACTGCCAATAACTGCCGCTCTAATCATATTCCCATAGTTTTGGCAAATAAATCGTATTCGTCATTAGTCAATTGTCCCTCACCTGTTTTACCGGATTCGTTAAGGGAAACATAAGTGAATGGCGAACCAAGCACCAGACTTAACATTCGAGTAAATTTCATCGAATCCCCTGCAACAAAAGAAATCATTTTGGGTTGAAATATTTTGAAAGTGGAAATATAATCCATAATGTAGCTTCGTTCACATTCGGAATAAATGATTTTGATGTAGTCGCAATCAACTTGTTGGAACTTTTCGAAGACAATGTCTAATTCAGCTTTTTGAGATAAATCCACATCGTGTTTTGATAAAATCAACTGTACACCATTGTTTCTTAACATTGCTACAAATGGCATTGTTTGTTGATTGATTAGTCCCAAATCTAAATCAACAGCCATAACTTTTAGTCCAATAGCAAGGGCTACAAATTCTTTTAAATTTGTTTCATCAACATTCTTATCTGTTAAAATGAGTTTTCGTTTAGAATAATCAGAAATAGTACTTAGTTGTTCATATTCGAATTGAGCCAAGTCCTGCCTTAGTTCGACAAGCGGAAAACGCTCAAACATATTTAAAAACAAATCAAGCTCTTTCTTTCCATAGCTTAAGCACTTCATGGCATACACTCTTAAATTCGATTATATCTGTGTTGAAAATATATGGCTCGCCGATGGCTTTTAGCAAAATAAATTCTATTTTTTCATATGATGATTTCTTGTCTTGGCTAACAATTTTAGCGACATCATCAACTACAAAATCATACTTGTATTGCATATTGTAAGCATTCACTATTTTATAAAAGGACATCAATTCGTCACTTGAGATGTCTCCTTTTAAATGTGAGAATTCCATCCCGAAACTCATTCCAATGCTCACAGCTTGCCCGTGAGAAATATTATAGAGTAATTCAATCGCATGACCCAGTGTATGACCGAAATTCAGGATTTTTCTAAACCCAACATCAAATGGGTCATGAGCAACGATTTCACTTTTGATATTTGCAGAACGTGAAATGATTTTTTCAAAAAGTGTATCATCTTTCAAAATAGATTTCAAATCATTTTCTATCAGCCAATTCATAATTTTCTCATCATAAATCAATCCGTATTTGATGACCTCCGCCATTCCATTCTTTAATTCTTCGCGAGGCAAAGTATTTAGAAAAAATCTGTTCACATAGATGTATTCAGGAGTTTTGAATGTTCCGATAAGGTTTTTATAATCCTGGAAATTCACGCCGGATTTGCCACCGATTGAAGCATCAACTTGAGCTAACAATGTGGTAGGGACAAGCCCAAGCTTTGTTCCACGTTTATAAACAGATGCCAAAAATGCAGCAATATCAGTAACCACGCCACCGCCGACGCCAACAATCATTTGGTTGCGACGTAAATTGAATTTCAACAATTTTTTGATTATCTGCTCCAAATTGCTCATTGATTTGCTTTCTTCGCCGCTTGGAATTTTGATAATTTTATATGAATCAAAATGCGACTTGAAATGTTTATATGCATTCTCATCAATCAAAAAAACGTCCCCGTCAATGTGTCGGAGATACTCGAATTCATCATCGTGTTCGATTATTAACATGACATTATCTAATTAAAAGTTTCAAAATTCTTTCCAATTCTTGCGGAGAAATCGTCTGCGACGAATCCGACACCGACTCCTCCGGGTTTACATGACATTCAATCATCAGTCCATCAGCACCCAACTCCAATGCTGCTTTAGAAACAGGATAAACATAACTTGCTTTTCCGGTGGCGTGAGATGGGTCAAAAATCACCTTTAAAGGCGAATTACGTTTCAATTCTACAATCGAAGCCAAGTCAGGTGTATAACGCAATTCAGATTCAATTTGTTCAAATGAACGAATTCCTCGCAAACAAAGCATCACATTTGGGTTGCCCTCGTTTATAATATACTGCGATGCTAGAAGAAATTCATTAATAGTGGAAGCGAAACCTCTTTTGAGTATAATAGGCTTTTTATCCTTAGATGTTCTTTTACCAACCTGTTTAAGAAATCCTGACGAAGTCATATTCCGACTGCCGATTTGGATTATATCCACTTCGTCATAGTGCTTCTCTAATTGCTCTGAATCAGTAAATTCACTAACCACAAACATATCATATTTGAGAGCCGTTTCTTTCAACAATCGAATACCTTCGTTTTCGAGTCCCTGAAATGACATTGGAGAAGTACGAGGTTTAAAGGCACCACCACGCAATAATCTTATACCGAGATTACTCAATTTTTGAGCAACGCTTTCGATTTGCTCTTGATTTTCTACAGTACATGGTCCTGCAATTATAAAAGGTGTATTTGCTAAAATTTTCTCAAGACTTAGATTTTGCAAGCCTGAAAACTTAAAATAGTCAATCTTAGAGTAAAACAAAATGTCGCCGAATATGTGTTCAATCTGAAAACTGTCTATTCGGTCATGAAATTTAGTTTTGAGCCTGTTCAGTATGTCTAACTCTCTGTCCGAGTCATAAATCGGAATCTGAGCATTGACTTTTTGTTTTATGATTCCATCCGATTGAGTCTTTCTATCAATAAGCAGTTCGACGATTTGGTCGTCAATCCTATCAATTTCCTGTCTCAATTTTTCAATATTATTAAGCATAATTAATTTAATCGTGTTCAATTATGTCAATAAGTTCAACTTCAAAGGACAAAGATTTACCTACATAGGGATGATTAGCATCTATCAGCACTTCATCTTCCTGATTCTGAACGACTTCAACAGTTATCAATTCACCCGAAGGCAATTGCAGTTCTACTATGTCTCCCGGTTCTGGTTCAATGTCGAAAACAAGGTCTTTCCTGTCAACAAGTAAAATAAAATCAGGATTATGCAGCCCATAAGCTTGTTCAGGTTCAATTGAAAAATTTCTTTTTTCACCAATTTTCATACCGATAATATTTTCTTTCAAACCAGGCAGGAGTTCCTCATCGGTTAATAAAAATTCATACGGAGATGAATTGGTAGTGTTATCAAAAATGAATCCGTCATCGAACATACCGAGCAAATGAACAACTATTCTGTCACCCTCTTGAGCAATTTTCATAATTTATTTCTCATACAATAAAAAAATACAAATTTAATCTTTATTACAAAACGAATATACACAATTTAATGATTTAGGAAAAATATTTATGGCAACAATTAACAAAACTTTTCAGACATCCGCAAGTGCAATGGAAATGCGTCACTATATTGACACAAAAATCTTACCTCAAGCCGCTCTAAAACCTTTGCTGGAGAAGGTATCTTGGTCTGAAAACACACTTTACATCAATTCCAAGCTCGGAGACGGGCATATAATATTGAGAGATAATGAAGTAGAAATTTTTATTGAATTGACTCTTTTTGGTTCAATGGCAAAGAAAACATTGGAATCTGCTATTGACAAAGAGTTTAAGCAATTGAAATCATAACCTTATTTGATAATTCGGCGGAGGAAAACTCCGCCGATTATTAGCAATAGCCCTAAGATTGATGTAAATTGAATTGACTCTCCAAGAACGAAATGAATCATGACGAGCGATAAAAAGGGTGACAAATATATTACCATGCCGATTTGGGCATTGTTTTGGGATAATTGCAATGCTTTCATCCATAAAACGAAAGTAACTCCCATTTCAAATAATCCGACATATGCTGAGCTTAACAGCATTTCGGTTGAAAGAGTTGGGATTGAGAATCCTCTGTAGAGCAAAATATATATAGAACCAAACAAAAAACTCCAAAACAGCTTGATTTCAGCTGACCGATTGTCTTTCAAATTTAAAATCCAATATGCTCCCCACAGTAATGAGCTGCCGATTGCTAAAACAATCCCAATTGTACTGTAATTTGTATCATAAACCAACTTTCCTCCTGACGCAATGATTGCGACACCGAGCAATCCAATGCCAAGAGAAACTAATTCAACTGTTCGGATTTTTTGCTTCAATACAACGATACTCAAAATGGAAATGACGATTACCCAACTGTAATTGAGCGGTTGAGCAAGTTGTGCAGGTAGTAAATCATAGGATATGAAAAGCACAAAGTAATACAAAAAAGGGTTAATCAATCCTGCCACAGCCGATTTGACTAAATCAATTATCTTAGGGAGTTTGAATTTTGTATTATTGGAAAAGAGAACATAAATTGCAAAGAAAACAGTCGAGAAAAATACTGAAAAAAATAGCAAATCATCCGGAGATTGATACTTTAGAGCTATCTTGAATGCAGTTGCTACTGTTGACCATAAAGCAACAGCAGCCAAAGCAAATAAAAGTGATTGTGACTTGTTTGTCAATTTAGTCTCGAATTGTTAATTAAATTTACCCGAATATGGGATATCGCAGACAGAATTGTCTATCAGTCGCGTTTTGCCTAGATAACATGCAATTAACAGAACAATTTTATCGCCCGGAAAGAAGTGTTCCGGCTCTTCTAAAGTTTCGGAAAGTGCTGAAGCAACATAGTCAATCCTGATGTCATACACTTCTTTCAGTACTTTCAACATGTGCGAATTGATGATTTTCCTGTCAGTCTGTCCTATCGAAATCACTCTTTTGGCTTCTTCAATTGCTTTGAAAATTATTCCGGCTTTTGCCCGATGTTCGAGTGACAAATAAGAATTTCGCGAACTCATTGCTAAACCGTCGTGTTCTCGTATTGTAGGGGCAATGATTATATTTATATCAAAATTCAAATCTATAGTCATGCGCTTAATCAACAAGCATTGCTGATAATCCTTTTGTCCAAATACTGCAAAATGCGGCTTAGTACAGTTGAATAACTTTGCAACAACTGTTGCTACTCCACTAAAATGCGATGGACGGCTGATTCCTTCAAATTTGTTGGTCACTCCGTCCACTTCAACTTTTGTATTATATCCAATTGGGTAAATTTCCCTCACATCAGGAATGAACAAATAATCAGTGCCGTTCGTTTCGGCTAAATGACTATCTCGGTCTATATCGCGCGGATACTTCTCGAAGTCTTCGTTTGGTGCAAATTGTTTGGGATTTACAAATAGCGTTGTTATTACTATATCGGCTAAATTTTTGGCAATTCTCATTAGTGAAGTATGCCCTTCGTGCAAGTAACCCATTGTGGGTACAACGCAAATTTTTTTATTTTCAAGTCTAATTTTATCGCAAATTCTTTGCATTTCAGCTACAGTCATAATAATTTCCATGTGTTCTCCTATTCTTAGATTTTGACAGGCGTTATCCTGCCGTTAGTTGATGAAAAAATATAATCTATAAATGTATCGGATGCCGATTTTAAAATCTTAGCTTTAAAAGCAACTTTTTCGGAATAAGTTTCGGTTGATTCAATTGACAAATCGGCAATTAATCGTTTAATCGTGGATACATCAGTGTATTCGCAACGTATTTCAAATGTTTCAGTCAAATAGATGGGTTCTCTGATGCAAAGCTCAAGGGCAGATTCTGCTGCTTCGCTATAAGCTCGAACCAATCCACCAACTCCAAGTTTGGTACCACCAAAAAAACGAGTCACAACGACCAAAATATCAGTATAATTATACTTCCCAATAGAAAAATATATTGGTTTACCCGCCGAGCCTGATGGTTCGCCATCGTCCGAATATCTGTACAAATCACCTCTTACTCCAATCTTATAAGCAAAACAATTATGATTAGCATCGTAAAATTCAGCTTTTATCTTAGTTAACTCATTGTTTGCTTGTTCGATATTACTTACCGGACAAACTGACGCAATAAAATCGGAAGATTTTACTTTTATAGCATTTCGTACTGTATTTTTTACAGTATAATACACATCAATATCGTCTATTATCTTTTTCATTTTAATATAATGATAATTGGAGCGATTGATGAAAATTGGTATTGTATGTTATCCCACATTTGGTGGAAGTGGGATTGTAGCCACAGAACTTGGACAAAAACTTGCAGAAAGAGGGCATCAAATACATTTCATAAGCTATGCATCTCCTATGCGATTGGAAAAATACAGAGAAAATATTTTCTATCACGAAGTTGACGTATCGCACTACCCTCTTTTCGAGTTTAACCTTTATACTCTTGCTCTGACAAGCAAAATCATTGATGTCATCAAATTTGAAAAACTGGATATTATCCATGCCCATTATGCAATTCCTCACGCTATAAGTGGAATTCTTTCAAAACAAGTTCTCTCAGATACAAAAATAAAACTTTTAACCACATTACATGGTACAGATATAACTTTAGTTGGTCTCGAGCCTGCTTTTCATCCCTTGGTAAAGTACTCCTTAGATAATTCGGACGGGATTACAGCAGTTTCCAACTATCTTAAAAATAATACTTTGCAACACTTCAAAATCAACAAGGACATTTCGGTTATACATAATTTCATTGACCCTGAATTGTATCAACGAGTGGATTGTACTGAAATTAAACCTGCGATATGCCCTAATAGAGAAAAAGTTCTAATACATATTTCAAATTTCCGCCCTGTAAAACGCGTAAAAGACACTGTACTGATTTTGAACGAAGTCTTGAAGGAAATGCCAGCTCGATTAGTTCTCGTAGGCGATGGTCCTGAAAGAGGCGAAACGGAGAAATTGGCAAGAGAACTTGGAATCTCTGAACATGTGAAGTTTTTAGGCAAACAACACGCTTTGATTGAACTACTTTCTTGTGCCGATGTTTTTCTGTTGCCGAGTCAGTCGGAAAGTTTCGGATTGGCTGCTCTGGAAGCAATGAGTTGCGGTGTACCTGTTGTAGCATCAAATATAGGAGGAATTCCCGAAGTTGTTGCACATGGTGAAACGGGCTATGTAGCTGAATTTGGGGATATAAAGCGAATGTCAAAATATGTAATCGAACTTCTTACAAATCAAAGAAAGTGGAATGTTTTTTCAGAAAATTCAAGGCGTCACGCTGTAGATAAATTCAATACGGACATTATTATTCCCCAGTATGAAAAAGTATATGAAGACTTGCTTTAGAGACAAATTGTTTAAATCAAATCTGCATCTATAAGTTCAAATACTTGTTTGGGATAATGATTGCCACCCTTGTCAATCTCATAGTAAATAATTTTGACGATACCGAAATTAGGCGCGATATAATAGTCAGCAAAGGGATGATAGAGAATATTTGCATTTGCATCTCTCTTTTCATCTCGGTAAAAATAGGTCTGGTAATCTGTTTGATCGATTGAGAGTTTTGAATCTATTTCAACTACAAAACGAGCAAAATAATCTCCATTTGATTCATCTTTAGCTTTTACGATGTATTGTTGACCATTTAAAGCAGGGTATTTAAACAGCAATTCTTTTTCTGATTTTGATATTTCTGATTGCACATTGGTTTTTGCTACCCAAACACCATCATCAAAATTTGTTACTGTCATTTCAGTAAGATTGGAATTTTCATCAAACAATCTGTACCAAATTTGGTTGTCAAGTTGAAAAACTGAAATGATACTGTAAACAGAGTTTGTTGTTTGAGTTACATTTCCAAATTCGTCGTATTCTGTAACTCTGTATGTCCATTTATTGTTTAGCTCAAGCGGTAGAAGAACATTTTCATTTACAGTTTTTTTGAGATTATCATCCAATCCGATTGGAGAATCACTACAACTCATCAAAAATAACAACGCCATTACCAATGCTAATGCAATGAAACTTCTCATAAACTACCTAATATTATAAATGATTCCGTAATTTAGACCGTATTTTGTTGAGCCAAAATTTTCGGCATTATGCCGAAAAAATAATCTTTTTAGTTCAACTCCAAATTCAAACGAAATTCCACTATAAATATTATAAGACATAGACGTACCAATGCCGGCCACAAATCCACCTTCATTTAAGCCCGCTAAGATTTTGGGGTGGACTGCCAGATTCTCAGTAATGAAGTAATTGTATTGTATTTGAGTTCCAATTGTCTGAAGAAGAGGCTGTTGCTCGTAATCTATTTTTCTTCCAACTTCATCAAAACCATCAAATTTTTGAAAATAAGCTTCATTTAATGCAAAAACGCCGATAGACCAATCTGAATTAAACTTGAATCTTAATGAAAATGAAATGTCTCTCAAATCATGATTTTTTGATGGCTCAACTGTAGGTTTGATTGTATGAGCATAATGATTTTTGAGGATTACGATTGAAAATCTGTTATAAATATTATAATCTTTTATGGAAAAAGATTCTTCTACAAAGGCTATTGAACTGAAATTATCATTTTTGAATTGCAGTGTGCTCAAATCCTTATTGCTCATAAGTTCGGATTTAGAAATATCAAAAGTATAACTACTACTGCTACTGTCATTATTATTTGTAAAACTAAATCTTTCATTACTACCTTGTTCTTGGGAGTCAAAGCTATTATTAACTAAATTTTGTGGAAATATAGATTCGTCTTTAGCTAATTTTTTTGTTGCTTCGATTGATTTGCTATTGATACTTGATTCATTAGTTTCTGCCAATTCATATTGCTCAGTTATCGGCAAATTACTTTCAAACATAATTTCGCGTTTAGTTTTTTCGGAAGTCAATTCTCTTAACACATCGGTGCTGCTAAATATATTATTTTCCAATGCGTAATAAGAAACACCTGACAAAAGCAACAGGCTTAATGTAGGCAGAATAAAATTGAGGCTTTTCAAAAATGGCATGAAAGTCGAAACTTTTAAAACACTCGCTGTTGTAATAAGGGTTTGTGGCGGTGTAAAACCTAATTGACTAAAAATAGCTTTTGTTGAATTGACAGTTGGAGCGTAAAAAGATGGGTTAGCAGAAACAGTTTGTTCTATAGCCATCAAATCTTTAAGTTTTTGACGTAACTCATCATTGACCGTAAGCTCGTAAAATAAGGTTTGCTCTTCTTCTATTGATAGATTTCCATCTATAAAATCTAATAATATTTCATTTTCGTCTTTCATTTATTCACCTTTAGTAGCTTAAATCTTTTAAATATGGTTGCAATATTTCCATAAGTTTTATTCTTGCCCTATTGACTCTCGTTTTTGCACCCTCTACACTAATTTCGAGAGTATCAGCAATTTCTTGCAATGAAAAACCGTCTATTTTCCTAAGAACAAATGCTTCCTTATATTTGAAATCAAGTAAATCTAATGCTTTCATTACAATTTCAAGTAGTTCCTTTTTTTCATAATCGTTTTCACTATCAAACAATGAATGTACTTCTTCAATCTGAAGTGCTTGCTTTCTGTCTCTGAAGTAGTTTAAAGCCAGATTTCGAGCAATCTTGATCAAATATGCCGGTACATTAATGACTTTGAAATCGGTTTGTAAACTCTTGTAAAAGCGAATAAAAGTCTCTTGAAAAATATCTTCAGCAACATCAGTGGATTTAATCATATTCTTACAATATGCTCTGACGTGAGCTGCATATCTTTCATACAGAACTGTAAAAGCTCTTTCGGAGTTAGATTTTGAACTACGAAGTAGCTCAACAAGTTCTAAATCACTATATTTTGCAAATGTGTTTTTCATACAGAGTTAAAACACTCTATTATTTGAAATAGGTTCAAAAATTCATTGCGAAAATAAATTATTAGGCATGACGAAAATCAAATGTTTCTTGTTTGATAATTATTATGAAATTGAATATGTGGATTAAAAAGTTAATTAATCACCAAAATTTATGACATCAATCAGATTTTTCGTTAAATTTGCTGTTTATATTAAACACTATTTGGAATTTATTATGTTCAAAATCATAATATCAACAATCGCTCTAACTTTTTTAGTACTTGCATGTACACCAAAAGAACAAGAAAAAAGTGAGGTTAAGACTATGGATTTATCTTTAAATCAAAGCAATCTTGGATTTAGAAACATGTCTGCATTGGATTTATTCTCAACCAAAAGATTAGGCGAATTCAAACTCTCTCCGGACGGACAATGGATTGTTTATCGCTTGTCAATGCCTGCCATTGCCGATAACAAAATCTATGGCGACCTATATGCGATGAAAATTGATGGAAGCGAAACAATAAGGTTAACAGAAGACCTTTTCTCGCAATCAAATTTAATTTTTTCACCTGACGGTTCTCAGTTGGGCTTCATTTCCAACTTTGAGGGTAGCCAACAGCTTTATGTGATGGATTTCCCTAAGGGGACACCAAAGAAAATGACTTCGATTGAGCAAGGGGTTGCAAATGCTGCTTGGTCACCGGATGGCAAATATTTTTACTTTACCGCTGAAGTCCAAATCAAACCTACTCTTAAAGATATGTATCCTGATTATGACAAAGCTAATGTTAAGATTTATGATGAATTGCCAATTAGACATTGGGATGAATGGACTGATGAAAATAAGAGCCATTTGTTTATTCAACCGGTCGATGGTGGTACACCAAAAGACTTGATGGAAGGTGAAGTTTACGATACACCTCTGAAGCCATACGGTGGAGCTGAGGAAATTTGCTGGGGCGCTGACAGTAAACATATTGCTTATACATGTATGAAAGTTGATGATTTCGTAATGAGTACAAACTCTGATATTTACATCGTGAATATTGAAACAGGAAATACTGTAAATGTAAGCAAGTATAATCTCGGATACGATAAAGTTCCCTTATATTCACCTGATGGAGCATACATAGCTTATACTTCAATGGAAAGACCTGGTTTTGAATCCGATAAGCCTCGTTTGGTGGTTTTCGAATTGGTCAGCGGTGCAATAACTGATATTAGTATTAATATTGACCAATGGGTCACCGAATTCGTTTGGGCAAATGACAGCAAATCATTGTATTTTGTAGCAACCGATTCCGGAAGTTATAATATATTCAATGCTGATTTGAACGGCAATATTTCTCGCATTACGAATTACAAAGAAAAGTTTGGAGGCGGATTACAAATCACACCTGATGGAAAAAAATTAATAACAACAAGAGAAACATTCACAAAACCAAAAGATTTGGTTTCGATTGATATTCAAAGCGGTAAATACACTACTTTGACAGATTTTAACGGTGAATTGTACGAAAAAATCAATCCTATCGCAGTAGAAGAAAGATGGGTAACTTCATTTGACGGAAAAAAAATCCATTGCTGGGTCATTTTTCCACCTCAATTCGACCCTACTAAACCCCACCCGATGATAACTTATTGCCAAGGTGGACCTCAAAGTATGCTCAGCCCGAACTTCCATTATCGTTGGAATTTTTACTTGTTTGCATCACAAGGTTATGTTGTATTAGCAACTAACCGCCGCGGTGTTCCCGGATTCGGGCAAGAATGGAACGACGCAATCAGCCTTGATTGGGGCGGATGGGCAATGAACGATTTATTGGCAGCAACTGATGACATTTCAGTTGAGCCATATATTGACTACGACCGTAGAGCGGCAATTGGAGCAAGTGCCGGCGGATATGCAGCATTTTGGCTTGCAGCCCACCACAATAAACGATTTAGTGCATTTATGTCGCATTGCGGAGTATTTAACTTTGAGAGCATGTATGGCTCTACTGAGGAACTGTTCTTTTCAAATTGGGAATACGGCGGTCCATATTGGGACCCTAAACATAAACCAAATTATGACAAGAACTCTCCTCATAATTATGTCAGTAAATGGGACACACCAATTTTGATTTCGACAGGTATGAATGATTTCAGAGTACCTTATACACAAAGTCTTGAAGCATTTACTGCTGCAAAAGCACAAGGGATTCCTGCTGAGATTTTGATTTATCCCGAAGAGACACATTTTATCCAAAAACCTCAAGAATACTTGATTTGGTCAGACAGAGTTTTCTCATTTTTGGATAAATATTGCAAAAGCAAATAAAAAATCAACTTAAATGCATAGAAATATGATAGTAAATGTCATAAAAAGTGAATTTTGTTTTTTATTTGTGAAGAAATTTGATTACTTTTGTAATGCTTAAATAGGCTTTTAGGATTTCTATGTGCATTTTGAGTTTTTGGTTTTTATTTTTTGAGTATAAACTCAAGTTTTTATTTTTGTATTATTTTTTTTTCAAAAGGGTTTTCTATGAATATTTATGTTGGTAATTTGAATTACAGAACTAGTGAAGAGTCTCTTAGACGTTTGTTCGAAGAATACGGAGAGGTTCAATCAGTCAAACTTATAACTGACCGCGAAACCGGCAGACGCAAAGGCTACGGCTTTATCGAAATGGACAATGACGGAGGACAATCCGCAATTGACCAATTAAACGACAAAGAATTTGATGGAAGAAACATCAAAGTTAACGAAGCCAGACAAAGAGATTAATCCAATCTTTCGTTTATCCTAAGACTATTTAAAGCAGAAGGCTCTCAGATGAGAGCTTTTTTTTTGACTATTTTCGATTTCCTTTGTAAATTAACATTTTTTTGACTATTTTTAAGATTGTGTTTATAAACTACTTATGGAATTGCTAAGATGAAAATTTTACTTACTTCAATAATATTTTGTTTAGCTTCATTAGGTATGTTGCAATCCCAACAGCCGGGCAATTTCCACGTTGATAACGGTAACTTAGCAGGCTTTTTTGGTGACGGAACTCGAGATAATTGGGAAGAAACAGTCATCATACGGGCTCCCGCTCCCGGGCAAATTAAAAAAGTTTACATTTACCTCTGTGGCACAGTTGCTAAAAAGGACACAATTTGGATTGTTGGTGACCCGACAGATGGACCAACATTTCCACCTTCATTATTTTCCCGATATATAAATTCCTTTGCAGGTTTTATAATTGATTATAGTGGACAGCAAGGATGGCACGAACTCGATGTCGAGTATTTGAATCTAAAATCAGGTGGTATTAACTCAATCGGTGTGCAACACTTAATCAAGCCCAATGGACCATATTTCGGCGTTGACACAAAAGCACAGTCACAAAGCAATGTGACATCATTTTTAGCAGACGTATTTCGACCAAATCCACAGTTTTATAATTTACGAGGTACTATAGCCACTGCCACTCCGGGTTCGTATATGGCTGGCGTGCTAATCGAATATGGCAATGCAGATCCCGAAGGCAAGCCATTGCCTGCACCAAATCCAAGTTTGATTGATGTTACGATCGAGGCAGGACTTGTTGATAATGCAGGAAATCCGATTAAATCTGCAATTGCGAGCGTAGCAGATTGGAATAATGATGGTAGGGACGATATTGCAATAGCAGGCGGACATTTTTTCAAGAATAACGGAAATGGCACATTCACAAATGTATCGAGTAGCATAAATGTACCGAATTCAGGCACAATTTGGGGCGATATTGACAACGATGGTTATTTGGATTTTTTCGCTGTGCGTGGATGGGGCAATGACAAAATTTACTACGGCAATGGCGATGGAACTTTCACCGAAGATACCGACCCGACTATAGTTATGAATGCTCCAACTGTATCGCCGATGTGGTTGGATTATGATATGGATGGCTTGCTGGACTTATTCATTGCTTATGGACGTAAAGAAGAAGGTGGAATGGAAACATTTTATCCTGACCAATTATTCAGAAATTTGGGCAATAGAAAATTTGAAAATGTAACTGCCAAAGCAGGTATCTCCTCAGGTGAACCAGCACCCTATTTTGATTGTTGGGGAGCCAGCATTACTGATTTTAATGCAGATGGTTTACCTGATATTTTCGTTGCTACTTATCGTTTAGCTCCTGATTTACTTTATCGCAATAATGGTGATGGAACATTTACGGAAGTTGGCGTTACCACTGGCGCGCGAGGCGTTGCTACATATTCGCCTCAATATTTCGGACATGGAATGGGCTCTGATTGGGGCGATTATGACAATGACGGCGACCTCGACTTAGTAGTTGGTAATCTAGGGCATCCGGACGAAAGAGCTTTGTCTTCTAACCGTTCATTACTATTGGAAAATAAGATTAACGAAAATAACAAATTCGAAGATGTCACCGAAAAATCAAGGCTCCTGTTTTTTGAAATGAATGCCGGTGCAGCTTGGCTTGATATTGATAATGACGGGAATTTGGATTTAGTCCATTGCCAATATGCTTACTATGCTAAAGATGCAGGCAAAGCAAAAAACACGCGCTTTTACAGAAATTTAGGCGCTGACTATTTGTACCAACTCGAAGATAAAACATGGGAATGGGGTGCTTATATTCACGGAGCGTGGTCACCGGTCAGGTTTGATTACAATCGTGACGGAAAAATGGATATGCTTGTAGCAAGTTCCAATGATTATGTCAAGTTATTCAAAAATAATGTCGCTCAGAATTCCAATTACATCAATTTCCGGATTAAAGGAAAAGTAGGCTCAAATGTTAATTCATCAGGTTTTGGTAGCAAAGTCATAGTTGATATGGGTACAAAACAATACTATAGATTTCTCCCGGGTTCAGTTCTAAATGCAAGAGCATCACAAAGCAGTAACGATTTGCATTTTGGTCTCGGTGATGCTGAAAGCGTTTTCAATGTAGTAGTAAATTTTTCAGACGGACAAGTATTATCATTTGATGACTTGCAAATCAACAAAACATATTTGATTGATTATGATGGCAAAGTTGAATTCATTAGTCAAGGCGGCACTTCGAGCGTTAAAGAGAACAATGCGAATCAGCAACTGACTATATATCCCAATCCTGTTACCGGAAATTCGACGATTGAATATAACGTAACTTACGCCGGAAATGTAAATTTGAGTATTTACGATATGTCAGGTATTGAAATCATGAGTCTGAAAAATGAATTCACAGAATCCGGCACTCATCATGTAAATTTGAATGGGAATGATTTGCCAAACGGCGCCTACGTTCTGAGATATACTACGAACAATGTAATTTATTCGCACAAATTCATTATATCGGATTGATACTGAATTGATTACTTGCGACTGAAACTCGAAAGCCGCATCAAAATCAGGTCTTGCAAATTTTGTGCAGTTGTCATTGGGGCAGTGAAGTTTTGCATCATAATCGAAAAAGCCAGAACTTCATTGTCCCTTGTGGTAACATAACCACAAATAGCCGAAATATTGTTCATCGAACCTGTCTTAGCTCTCACGTTATTTTCTGCACGGCTACGCTTCATTCGCCTCAATAAAGTTCCTTCTTCGCCGGGTTCTGCAAGTGTTTTGACAAATTGTTCACGATAATTTGAACGGTAAATATTATTCAACAAGGTGACGAAATTTCTTGGTGTGAAAAGATTAAACCGTGACAAGCCTGAGCCATCAAGTATTCTAATGTTATCTGATGTGATACTATTTGATTTGAGATATTTAAGTAAATAATCGGTTCCTTTATCAAATGAGCCCTCGCCTTGAGTCTCTTTTGCAAGTGTTTTGAGCAACATTTCGGCACAGAAGTTATGACTTTCTGCATTGACGACCTTGAGAATTTCTGATAAAGGAGGAGATACGTGAGTATAAGCAGGCAAAAGATTCGTATATAAAATAGGATTTTGAGACATAGAAATTGGCAACAAAGCTCCATTGTGTCTAATTCGGAATTTGGTCAAAGACGATTTGAAAAGTTCCAAGAAAAACATAGTAGGATTATCAATTGCGATTTTTTGAACATGAGTCCTCTTCTTAGTGGAATCATATGCAATATTACCATTTATTTCGATATAATTGCTCTTGAAGTCTCTCGCTGTGATAATATCCGTGATTTTGTCGGGTTCGCTTGTCATTACATAATTGTAAATCCGCGCCAAATTGTTTTCAGGAATGACTGAATATTTTGACAATGAATTGACCGAATCACCTTGCGTAATCACTAAAGAAATCGAATTGTCATTAATCGAAAGTGCATTTATTTGAGAAGAGAAAGGATACATAAAATCATCCCACGACCATCCGGGACCATAATAAATATTATCGAAGTAAGAATCATCGCCAATTATATTGCCTTTGATAATGCTGATGCCAAGTGAATCCAATTGTTTTGCAAATGATTCGATGATTTTGATTGGTTCGGCATAGAAAAATTCAGACATTGTTGGGTCACCTGAACCTCTTATAATCACATTACCGTGATACTCACCATTTTCGTTAATCACACCATCAAGATACATATTGGTCTGAAAGCGGAAGTCCGGTCCGAAATAATCAAGTGCAGCAATTGTTGTTACTATTTTGATAGTAGATGCAGGAATCAGATTTTTTGATTCGTTCAATCTGTAAAACATTTCCCCTGTTTCGATTGATTGGACGCATGCACCAATTATTGCGTTAGACATATCGGGGCTTTCAATTAAAGCATCCAAGTCATGTCTCAGCTCCTGCAATGGATTTACCTGTAGTACTGAATCAATGCTCTGCTGGGCAAAGATACTTGTAGTATAAGCATTGCCCCAGAAAAGTATGAGAATTATAAAATTACACAATTTAAACATATTTGAAAACTTACATTTTATCAATCATTCAAAAATACTATTAATTTTGCAATCTAAATTCAATATACGAATAAGCATTTCGTCACAAATCAATATGAAATTTCGGATTTCGGAATTTCATTGTTTTGTTATGTTTAATCAATTGTTGAATTGAAATATGAGTCAAGTATCTACAGAGCAATCGGAGACTTTTGAATTTAGAGCTGAAATGAAGCAATTGCTCAACATTATCATTCACTCATTATATACCAACCCTGAAGTTTTTCTACGTGAATTAGTATCCAATTCATCTGACGCACTGAATAAAGTGCGATTTATGAAATTGACAGAAACGAACATCATCAATCCCGAAAGCGAACTGAAAATCAATATTCACGTTGATAAAGACGCAAAAAGTTTGACCATTGAAGATACCGGAATAGGAATGACTCATGATGATATGGTCCAACATTTGGGAACAATAGCCAAATCCGGTACAGCAGAATTGATTAGCCAAATAAAGGAATCCGGAAAAAGTGTTGATGCCAATCTTATCGGTCAATTCGGCGTTGGATTTTACTCGGTCTTTATGGTAACAGATGAAGTTGTTGTAGAATCAAGACATGCAGCAGAAAATTCAGTCAGTTTTAGATGGAAATCAAGCGGTGAATATGGTTTTGAAATTGAGCCAATCGAAGAAAGAAATCGCGGAACAAAAATCACATTCAAACTGAAAGAGGAATATCATCACTTTGCTGATGAAACTAGTATTAAGCAATTACTTAAGAAATATTCCAACTTTGTTGATTTTCCGATTTACGTAAATGACGAAGAAGTCAACAAGGTACAAGCACTTTGGCACAAACGCAAAGATGAGATTTCAACTGAGGAACTCAATGAGTTTTATAAATTCATAAGCGGTGATTACCAAGAACCTCTCTCCCACTTGCATCTCAATCTCGAAGGCAATATAAATTTCAAAGCACTTTTATTCATTCCACAAATGGCTCCGGCAAACCTCTTTCGCGATATTGCCGACAACAATATACATTTATATTCTAATAAGATTTTCATCCAAGACGACCCTAAGGATTTGCTTCCTGAATATTTGCGTTTCATTCGAGGTGTGGTTGATACTGAAGATTTACCTTTGAATGTGTCGCGAGAAGTGACACAATCAAGCCCTGTGATGGCTAAAATCAAGCAAATTATTACAAGTAAAATGTTAGCTCATCTTGACGAAATGGCTTCAAAAGAACCTGAAAAGTATGACAAATTCTTCAAACAGTTCGGCTCATTATTTAAATCCGGTGTCAATCAAGATTACACAAACAAAAGTAAAATTGTTGAACTATTGCGATTTGAATCTTCAAAAACTTCGGCTGGAGAATTTACCTCACTCAATCGTTATGTATCGAATATGAGGACTGAGCAAAATGAAATTTACTATATAATGGGTAATTTTCGGAATGAAGTTGACCGTAACCCGAATATGGAATATTTCAAAAAACACGATATTGAAGTGCTTTACTTGCTCGACCCGGTTGATTTATTTACCGTTCCATATATATTCGAATATGATGGCAAGCATTTGACATCAATCGAAAAAGCAGATATTTCTATTCCTGAATCAAAATCCGAAAACGATACTACCGAAAATGATGAAGTTAAGAATATAATCACGTTCGCAAAAGAAATTTTGGGAGACAAAGTTGAGGATATAATTCAATCCAAACGATTAGTAGATTCTGTTGCTTCACTTGTTGTAGGTAAAAATTCCTTAGACCCGCAGATGGAAAAAATGATGAAAATGATGGATAAGGAATTTATCCCTTCTAAACGGATTTTAGAACTGAACATTGAGCATCCGATTTTGAAAAATTTATCTTCAAAACTTAGCTCCGAACCGGAAAATGAAATATTGAAACTTACGATTTTACAGATTTTTGATATCGCAATGCTAAATGATGGGCAATCAATTGATGTAAGCGATTTTACAAAACGTGCCAATGAAATGATGTTGCACGCAACAAATAGGATTTAATCAAACAAAAATTATAGAGGGAATCACAAATGAAGTTGTCAGAATTCAAATATACAATTACGAAAAATGCTGTTGCAAAATTTCCCGCAGACCCAAGAGATTCATCTAAATTGATGGTCTTAAACCGTCAAACCGGTGAAACTGAGGATATGAAATTCGATAAGATTTTGGATATTTTCCAAAAAGGAGACGTAGTTGTGTTGAATGAGACCAAAGTCTTCCCGGCGCGACTTTTCGGAACCAAGGAAAAAACTAATGCCACGATTGAAGTCTTACTTCTAAGAGAGCTAAAACGTGAAGACAGAATTTGGGATGTGCTCGTTGAACCTGCAAGGAAAGTAAGAATAGGAAACAAAATCTACTTCGACAATGGCGCATTTTATTGCGAAGTGATTGACAATACTACTTCTCGTGGGCGTACCGTAAGATTTAGCTATGATGGCAATCTTTTTGATGTAATTGAACGAATCGGCGAAATGCCTTTACCTGACTACATTAATCGAAAACCTGAAGACCATGACAAAGAAACATACCAATGCGTTTTCGCCAATGATAAATATTTGTCATCTATCGCTCCTCCGACAGCCGGATTGCATTTTTCGGAAGAGTTAATTCAAGCACTTGAAGATAAAGGTGTCAGAATTGCAAAAATAGTCATGAACATCGGTCAAGGTGTTTTCGAAAAAATCGAAGTTGAGGATTTGACTAAACATAGAATGTATTCGGAATATTTTGAAATTTCAAGAGAAACAGCCGAAAAAATCAACATCACCTTGAAATCGAAAAAGAATGTTTATGCTGTTGGGTGTAGTGTAGTTAGAGCAATGGAATCATCAGTATTAACGACCGGAGCAGTCAAGCCCAACAAGGGATGGACTGACCGTTTTATTTATCCACCTTACGATTTCAAGATTGCAACTCGATTCATAACTAATTTTCATCCCTCGGAAACGCCTTCATTTCTATTAGCTGCTACTTTCGCGGGGACTGAGAATTTGCATGCTGCTTACAAAAAAGCTATGAAAAATGATTACAGATTCCATGCATATGGCGATGCAATGTTGATTATTTAAGATTTTCTAATGAATTTTTAAGACTGTCATTGAAATCATACGATTTTCATGACAGTTTTTTTATATACAACCTAAATTAGCATTTTAATAACACATTTGTGACAATATTTTCATTATTCATGAATTATTTCGTAATTTTGAATTATAGAATTGTCATAATTTTGAAAATATGAGAAAAATAATGGAAACGAACTTTGATAATTTTTTTAGTGAATTTGACGAAGCAAAGTATGAACAGTGGAAGTCTGAGGCTGAAGTAGCATTGAAAGGTGCTCCCTTTGATAAACTTATGTTTACTGATACGTATGAAGGTATCAAGTTAAAGCCAATATATTTTAAAGAGGATAGAGCAAACACTTCGTTCATGTCAAATCTGCCCGGGTTTTACCCTTTTAGTCGCGGAACAAACCCTTCGGGATACAAAAAATCAATTTGGGAGATAAGTCAAAACATACCCTACGCCGATTGCGACGAGTTTAATATAGCTCTTAAGAATGATTTAGCAAATGGACAAAATTCAATTAGACTAAACTTCGATAAAGCAATCGCAATGTATGAAGATTTCACCGAAGATGATATTTGGGGTTATGCAAATATGATTTCCGATTTGGGCGATATGGAAAAAGCTCTGAATGGAATAGACGTGAGGCTTTACCCAATTCATATTGATGCCGGTCTGGCATCTTTGCCGGCATTTGCTCTACATATTGCATATTTGAAGAGTAAATCAATTGATACCAATCAAGCAAAAGCTTCAATAGTTTGCGACCCGCTTAAAGAACTTTGTATCGAAGGCACTTTGCCGGTGTCGTTGGAAAGACTTTATGATGAAATGGCAGTGATTACGAAGAAAGCTGTTTCAGAATTTCCACAAATCAAAACGATATCCTTTGCGACCAGTCACGTTCATGACGAAGGTGGAAGCGCAACACAAGAACTTGCTTACATGTCTTCAGTTCTGACTGAATACATCAGCCAAATGTTAACCCGAGATATAGACATTAATTCACTAGCTGACAAATTCATTGTCGGCTTTTCTGTTGGGACCAATTATTTTATGGAATTGGCAAAGCTCAGAGTTGCAAGAATAATTGTTGCTAAAATTTTCAACGCGTTTGGAGCATCACCTGAAAATTGCAAAATCACAATCCATGCAACAACATCGGAGCGTGATATTGCGGCACTTGACCCACATATAAATATTTTGAGGGGCACGTCACAAACATTTTCAGCAATAATGGGTCTGTGTGACATCTTAACAGTTACTCCTTTTGATAATGTATATGGAGCACCAACTGATTTTTCACGACGCATAGCTCGAAATACACAAAACGTTTTGCTACACGAATCCCATTTAACAGATTCGATTGACCCCGCTGCAGGTTCATATTATATTGATTGCTTGACTGAGGAATTGGCTACAAAGGCTTGGGAAGAGTTTCAAGAAATCGAATCTAAAGGCGGAATTGTTGAATATATTAAATCTAACGGACTCATTGAAAGTGTTCGTAAAACATTGAAATCAAGATATGACAATCTTGCAATTCGCAAAGATGTAATAATCGGAACAAATAAATATCCAATTCTAATCCAAAAAGCTATTGATTCAGTAGTTTGCAACCAAGAATTAATTGAAAATTATGTCAATGAATATGATAAAAAGCTAATTGGTAGAAATATTGAAACCATTGACCATAATCTTGATGAATTTGAAAATTTGTTGGCGTCAAATTCCGTACAAGCAATTGATTTTGCTGTAAAGGCATTCGAAAGTGGAGCTGTTATGGCTGAAGTTTTCAATAGTTTAATTCATAATATTGATTTCGATTTCGAAGTTCAGCATTTTGAATTAAATCGTTCATCTGCCCCATTTGAAGAAATCCGTGAAAAAGCAATTTTATATAAATATGAAAATGGAGCTTTGCCTAAATTACCATTGATTTGCATTGGGAAGTTAAAAGAATTCAAACCAAGAGCCGATTTCTCTAATGATTTTTTCAAAGTTGGTGGATTTGATTGTGATATATATTCAGGGTTCGAAGATATTTATAATATTAATTTAAGTAAAATTCCACAAAGCAAAGCGTATGTATTTTGCTCAACAGATGATTTATATGCTGAATTTATACCGACTTTTGCAAAAATAATGAAAGAACAATATCCTGAATCATTTTTGGTTTTAGCAGGATTCCCTAAAGATAAAATTGATGAATACAAGAATGCCGGAATTGATGATTTTATTCATATTAAATCCAATATTATTGATTCATTAAATACATTACATTTAAAATTTAAAAAACAAGATGACAAAGGAGCTTTGTAAAATGAAAAAGCCCGATTTTTCTAAAATCAAACTGGATTTTGATAAAGTCGAAAATAAATTTGAAGATTGGAAAGAAATATTTTTAAATGAAATGAATTCCGATTTCTCTGAATTAAAAATTAATTCAATGGAAAATATTCCAATTGACCCATTATATAATTTTGACGATGTAAGTAATTTAGAACATACAAAATTTACAGCAGGTATTGCACCATTTTTAAGAGGTCCCTACCCTACAATGTTCGTCACTCGTCCTTGGACAATCAGGCAGTATGCAGGTTTTTCTACTGCCGAAGAGAGCAATGCCTTTTATAGACGAAATATTGAAGCCGGGCAACAAGGGCTTTCAGTAGCATTCGATTTAGCAACCCACAGAGGATACGATTCCGACCACGAGCGCGTCGTCGGGGATGTCGGTAAAGCAGGCGTTGCAATTGATTCGATTTTGGATATGAAGGTATTATTCGATGGAATTCCCTTAGATAAAGTCTCAGTATCTATGACTATGAACGGCGCTGTACTTCCTGTTTTAGCATTTTATATTGTTGCAGCATTGGAACAAGGCGTTAAATACGAACAACTTACAGGCACAATTCAAAATGATATTCTGAAAGAATATATGGTACGAAATACTTATATTTATCCACCTGAACCTTCGATGCGAATAATTGCAGATATATTTGAATTTACTTCGCAAAAAATACCGAAATTTAATAGTATTTCAATTTCCGGTTATCATATGCAAGAAGCCGGAGCCACCGCCGATATTGAGATGGGATATACCTTAGCGGATGGATTGGAATATGTCCGTACCGGAATTAAAGCCGGAATTGATATTGATGCATTCGCTCCACGTCTGTCGTTTTTCTGGGCAATTGGCATGAATTATTTTATGGAAGTAGCTAAAATGCGCGCTGCCAGATTGATTTGGGCTAAAATAATTAAACAATTCAATCCGAAAAACCCTAAGTCTTTAGCTTTACGTACACATAGCCAAACTTCAGGATGGAGCCTTACAGAGCAAGACCCTTATAATAATGTCGTAAGAACTTGCATGGAAGCCATGGGAGCAGTGTTGGGGCATACTCAGTCATTGCATACAAATGCACTCGACGAAGCAATTGCTCTTCCAACAGATTTCTCTGCGAGAATTGCCAGAAATACTCAAATTTATTTGCAGGAAGAAACCGGAATTACCAAAGTTATTGACCCATGGGGCGGCTCTTATTATGTGGAAAAATTGACTTATGAATTGGTAAAAAAAGCGTGGGGACACATTCAAGAAATTGAAAGTCTTGGCGGAATGGCAAAAGCCATCGAATCCGGCATCCCGAAAATGAGAATTGAAGAAGCAGCCGCAAGACGTCAAGCAAGAATTGACTCTGGTGCAGAATATATTATCGGTGTAAATAAATATCGTTTGGAACATGAAGACCCGCTAGATATTTTGGATATTGATAATTCTGCGGTTAGAGAACAGCAACTAAAACGATTGCAAGAACTTAAATCGAATCGGAATGAAAATGATGTGAAAATAGCTTTAGACGCAATTACAAAATCTATCGAAACGGGCGAAGGCAATTTGCTCGAATTATCCATCAAAGCTGCACAGGTTCGTGCTTCTTTGGGCGAGATTTCATCTGCGATTGAAAAAATAGTAGGCAGACATAACGCACAAACTCGTACTATCTCGGGTGTTTACAGTTCGTCGTATGCTGAATCAGGCGCTATTGATAAAGTTAGGGATTTGACTGACCAATTTGAAACTTTGGAGGGTCGCCGTCCGAGAATACTCGTTGCAAAAATGGGTCAAGATGGGCACGACAGGGGCGCCAAAGTTATCTCTACAGCCTTTGCGGACATGGGTTTTGACGTTGATGTAGGTCCACTTTTCCAAACTCCACGTGAGACTGCCAAACAAGCCGTCGAGAATGATGTCCATATTATTGGAGTCAGTTCGCTAGCGGCAGGGCATAAGACCTTAGTACCACAGCTTGTTGCCGAGTTGAAAACTTTAGGACGTGATGATATTATTATTTGCGTTGGCGGTGTGATTCCTCCGCAAGATTACGATTTTTTGTATCAAAATGGAGCAGACGAGATTTTCGGTCCCGGTACAATTATTCCTCTTGCTGCCGAAAAGCTAATGCACGACTTGTTAGACAAAGAATAAATTTATATTTAAATAATCATGGGTGGTGATTAGCCACCCATTTTTTTTACTTCATTATCATAACTTGTTGCGAAACTTTATTCCAAGGGGTGATGAGTTGAATCGTGTATGTTCCGCTGCCGATGGATTTTGTGTTTACGTTGAACTCTAAGATTTCCAATGTGTTAGCGGCGCGTTTGAAGTCACCTTTGTGGACGATTCTGCCGTGAATGTCGTAAATTTCGATGCGGAAATTGCCTTGTTCTTGGGTTGAGATGCTTAGTGTGATTTCATCACGAGCGGGATTGGGAGCGACTGTCAAGGCAGTTGGCTTGAACATCTGTATGCCACTCAAATCATTGACGCAACCTTCGACAGTGAGTTCGCCATTAATGGTTTCGGAATAATATTTCGGTTCATCTAATGTAACAGAATTAATTTTTAATGCTGTGGCTTCGCTGCGACCAACGAGGGCTTTGCCATAAATATAATTAATTATTTTATTTTGGGGAGAAAATTCTGCTGCGGGAGCTTTGATTGTGAT
>JAGXRP010000008.1 GCA_018335795.1 Desulfobulbaceae bacterium
TATTATCTTACCTTAACTAAGAACGAAAAGAAAAGCAGTTATAAATTAATCAAGCAATAGGTGATGAAATGAAAACGATAATAAAAATATTGCTTTTTTTACTTGCAGTTCCTGTCAATATCTTAGCTCAAAACAGGATTGACCCCGTGCATCCTGTGTTACCAAACATAGATTTTCACGATGCTGCTATTTTCAATAGAGACAATAATTTCATAATTGGTTGGAATTATGGTCGTGATGGTCGTCAATTGGATGAGATATATAATATCAACACCATTGTTGAATATTGGGAAAATAGCAATTTCAATTGGCAACATAGAGGTGATGAAACCAATTGGTATTTACGTATGGAGCCTTTTGCTTTTCCGGAAGATTATAGTGTTGGTGCCGGACCATCCATATATTACGAACCGACAATAGTTGTAGATAGGACAGATGGATTTGTACCAACAGCGGCAAATGCGAATGGAGCAGTTTTTGGATTTCAATACAAAAATCCGGCACTTACTTATAATAGTGGTAAAGTAATAGTCCCAAGTACCCTACAATCTTGGGATTAAATAGTATTGATTAGTCCATTCAATATTCCTGTTCAAGATGAACAAGACATTTCCCCCTACCCCTTCCTCAGCTGCTCGAAGAGTTCTTTTTGTTTGGCGGTGAGGTTTTCGGGCAATTTGACTTGCAATTTGACGAATAAGTCGCCCTTTGTGGCCGGGTTGTCGTATTTGGGCATTCCGAGACCTTTCAATTTGAGTGTTTTTCCGGATTGTGATTCTTTGGGTATCGTGATTTTGATTTTTCCGCCGAATGTATCAATTTGGGATTGACCGCCCAAAATCATAGTATATAAGTCCACGATTGCTTCGATATACAAATCATCGCCTTTTCGTTCATATTTTGCGTGAGGCTTTACTTTTACTTTTATGAGCAAATCTCCGGGGACGCCGCCGTGAGAAGCGATATTTCCTTTGCCGGGGATTTTGAGAATCTGTTCATCTTTTGTGCCGGGTTTGAATTTTACTTCCATTTTTTCACTCGATGTACCGATTAATTTGCTTGTGCCGGCGTAAGCTTCTTCGAGAGTGATTTCAATCTCCAATTCGGCATCTTTCCCTTTTTGGGCGGTTGGTGCTTGGGTTTGTGTGAATGGATTCCGCCTGCCGAATCCACCGAAAACCCTATCAAAAAAGTCTGAAATTCCGCTTCCGGTATCGAAATGGTCTCCGGTTGAATGCCCTGTTCGCCGAGATTGTTGTTTTGCCATCCATTCCGTCCAATCAAAGTCATCACCTGTGCCACCGGTTTCGCGATGACGATTCCAAGTACTACCAAGGTTGTCGTATTTTCTTCTTTTTTCAGGGTCGCTCAGTACGGCGTATGCTTCGCTGATGTCCTTAAATTTCTTGTCGGTATCGGAGCCCTTGTTCGCATCGGGATGATGCTTTTTAGCCAACTCGCGGTAAACTTTTTTAATTTCAGCAGCTGATGCCTTTTTGTCCACACCAAGTATCTTATAATAATCTTTGAATTCCATTGCTTTTTCTTATATTTTTCAAGTAACAATTTAATTACGTATTTTTGTACTATTTATTACTATTATTGGTTTTGGTTTATTTTTTTTGCAAATTTGAAGGAAACCGTCACATAGAATGTTTTTTTACAGATTTATATATAACATCATAATCCATATCGGGAACTTATTTTTGGCTTTCAAAGGGCGAACAGACCCAAAAATTGCCGAACGCAAAAAAAATGTCCGCAAGTTGTTGGATGAAATGCCGATTAAGGCAAATGACGAAAAGCGAATTTGGTTTCATGCCTCATCTATGGGCGAATTCGAGCAGGCAAAGCCGATTATTGAAAAAATCAAAGCTCAAGCTCCGGATATTAAGATTTTTTGCTCGTTTTTCTCGCCGTCAGGATATTTGAACCAACTACATTACGAATTTGCCGATTATGTTTTTTATATGCCTATTGATACCAAATCCAAGGCAAAATCTGCTATCGCCAAGATTCAGCCGGACTTGGTAGTTTTTGTTCGATATGATGTTTGGTTGAATCATTTGGTAGTTCTGAAAGAGCCGGGTATCCCCACTTTATTAATTTGCGCATCGTTCCCAAGCAATGTAAAATTAGCATCGAGTGCATTGCTCAAGCCATTTTCGCGATATATTTATTCGCATTTCGACAAAATTTATGCCGTTAGCAAGTTGCATGGGGATTTGTTCAGAAGTATTGGCGTCAATGCGGAAATCATGGATTCGAGCGATACAAGGCTCGACAGAATCAGCACGCAAGTGGCAAAAGCACGGAGCAAACCGATAATTCCGATTGAATTTACAAAAGATACGATGACTCTTGTGGCCGGAAGTACTTGGGAAAAGGACGAAAATTTGCTGATTGAAGCGCTCGAAAGCATTAATAAATCTCATTTCCGACTTCGGATGATTCTCGTTCCGCACGAGCCAAGGATTGAAAATATTGAGCGGCTTAGGAATAGTTTAAAAAATCATGTTTTGCTCAGTTCGATGAATATAAAAAATTTAGATGAATTCGAAAAATTGGGTAATAATCACATAATTGTTGATAGCATCGGCAAGCTTTTGTTTTTATATGCAAATGCGGATTTTGCTTACGTCGGTAATGGTTTCGGGAAATGTGTGCATAGCACTTCCGAGCCAGCCGGATATGGATTGCCAATTGCCACAGGACCGAACATTTCAGGTTCGCCGGATGCAACAGAATTGCATAGAATCGGTGCTTTGGAAGTGATTAAAAATGTTGACGATTTGTATAATTGGCTAATTCTGATGTTGGAAAATCTCGTCCAAAGAAGCACTCAAGGTGATTTAGCTTTGAAATATGTAAATGAAGGAAAGGGCGCTGCGGATTTAATTTCAAAAGATATTCTTGGCTCAATCGCCAATAAACGGTACGATTCAGGATTGGATAAAAAGGTTGTGGAAAATGAAAAATAGAGTAGTAGCGCTAATTCCTGCAAGATATGATTCAAAGCGATTTCCGGGCAAATTGACAGCAAAACTCGGCGAGAAGAGCGTCATAGTTTGCACTTACGAAAATGTGCGAAACATGGGTATATTCGATGATGTAATCGTCGTCACCAATAGTCATATAATCCGCGATGAAATTGACAAAGTGAGCGGTAAAGTGATTTTCAACGATAGCATTCATCCGTCCGGGACTGATAGAATTGCCGAAGTTGCCAAAGATTTGGACTACGATATTATTATCAATGTGCAAGGAGACGAGCCATTTATCGGGAAGAAATCACTCGAAGACCTTATAGCAGCTTTTGATTCCGATGAAGTTTATGTTGCGACTTTAGCTCAAAAGCTTGAAAGTGAGGAAGCAATTTCAAATCCGAACAATGTGAAAGTGATTTTAGATTCAGAGAATATGTCTCTTTATTTTTCGCGTTTGCCTATTCCGTTTGCTCGCGATAAAGGCACAGAAGTAGAGCATCTTAAACACATTGGAGTGTATGCTTTCCGCAAGGAGGCATTACTGAAATTCGTTTCGCTCTCGGTTGGGAAATTGGAGCAAATCGAAATGATTGAATGTTTGCGTTTTATCGAAAATGGTATTAAATTGAAGGTGATTCTGACAGAAACTATCGGCATTGAAATTGATACTGAAACTGATTTGCAAACAGCAAATAAATATTTACAAAACAAATAATTACAAAGCGTTAAGATGATAATAGTTAAAATGATGGGTGGGCTTGGCAATCAAATGTTCCAATGGGCTTTGGGCAGAGCGCTTGCCATCAAAAACAGCTCCGAATTCAAAATTGACGTATATTTTTTGATAGAAAGGCAACCTCGCAAAAATTTTACAATCAGGACATACGATTTAGATGTTTTCAAATTGAATGCAGAGTTTGCAACCAAAAAAGAAATCGCGTATTATCCTATACCGAAATTTGGGAAATATGGTATATTTCTAGTTCATTTGAAGCAAATGTGGAGACGAAGCATCAACACTAACGGCTATAATTATTTGATTCAAACCAGATTCGACTATGACGAACAGATTGATAATGCTCCTGTAAACAGCTATTTGGAAGGTTACTTTCAAACCGAAAGATATTTTGAACCATATTCCGATATCATCCGTAAAGATTTTGAATTTCGTGACGAACTTAGCGGTAAAGCCTTAGAAATTGCGCAATTGATTAATAAAACGCAATCGGTGGCAGTTCATATTCGCCGAGGCGATTACGTTACCAATCGTCGAGCTAACAAAACACATGGTGTATTGGGGAAAGAATATTACGACAAAGCGATGGAGACGATTGCCTCAAAAGTCGAATCCCCTCACTACTTCATCTTTTCTGACGACAACGAATGGTGCAGGGAAAATTTTGCCTTTGGGGAGAATATGACCATAATTGAAGATGATATCAAAGGCAATAAATTTCAATTCTCACTCAACTTAATGTCTCAATGTAAACACGCTATCATTGCCAATAGTTCTTTTAGTTGGTGGGGTGCATGGCTTTCTGCCAATCCAAACAAAATCGTGATTGGACCGCAAAATTGGTTTAAAAATACTGATTTGAATGTTAAGGACATTATACCGGAAAAATGGCTCAGAATCTAATCACAATGGATGCTTCGAAAACATGTAAAGTATTACCTTGTTAAAAATCTTATTCAATCTGATTGTCGAATTGTTGATTTCGTCCGAATAAGAATCTCTTTTATCATCGAGAAAATTGTCTAAATATACTTTTTGGGCTAATTTGAATAAATTGCTCATGAATCTGCCGCTTTTCCCGTATTTATTATCGTAAATACTATCCACAGATGAAATTTTCTTAAATACAAAGTAGGCTGCTTCTTCATAATCTGATTTTTTATTGCCGTAGTAAGATTTCAAGATTTTGTAAACGGCATCTTCGTGCAAAACATTTGAAGCTATCAACGAATAGTATTCATCAGCGATTTCGATTAATAGCTTGTCTATTTTTTTGCCGAAAGTTTTAATTCTAAGTATGAATAGTTTTAAGTATAAATTGTAAAATAAGCCTCTAATCATAGTGGTTTACGCTTTATAATAATCAATTTTTCTTCAACAAGGTCGTTGATTGAATATTTGATACCACCAACTTTGAATCCCGATTCTTTAGCACCGCCAAAAGGCATCCAATCAACTCTGAATGCTGTTGACTCATTGATTATAACAGCTTTGGAATCAATAGCAATTGCATAATTCATTGCCATATCAATATCTTGCGTATAAATTGCATTTTGGAACGAGAATGGTGTGCGGTTGCATTGAGAGATTATTTCAGAAATATCGTCAAATGGATTGATAATGATTACAGGTCCAAAAATTTCCGAATTCATAATTTTCATTTCGTAATTAGTGTTTTCGATTAGAGTGGGTTCGATACAATTATTGGCGATTCTGTTTGCTCCTGCCAAAATTGTGGCACCCATAGATTTTGCTTCTTCAATCCAATCAAGGATTCTGAGTAATTCGTCTTCAGTAATAATCGGACCCACATCGGTCAAATCATGATTGGGGTCGCCTGTGATAAGGTTTGATGAGGCTTTGACCAATAATTCTTTGACATTATCGTAGATTTCTCGGTGAATGAATACATTTTGGGTCGAAACACAAACTTGCCCTGCATGATAAAAACCACCTTTGATGATAGCGGGAATTGCACGAGATAAATCCGCAGACTTGTCAATCACAGCAACTGCCGTTCCGCCATGTTCGAGAGCATAACCGACGCCCGGAGCGACGAGTTTAGGGATTTTCCACCCAATTTCGGCACTTCCAATAAATGTCACAAATCGAATACGTGAATCGCTAATAATTTTCTCTATTTTGCTTCCTGCCACTGGTAACACATTGATGATACCGTCAGGAAGTCCCGCTTTGGTAAAATAATCGCAAATACTTAGGCATGATAAGGGAGTTGTTGATGCCGGTTTGATGATAACGCTATTCCCGGCGGCGAATGCAGTAGCTACTTGATGACAAATCAAATTAACGGGATGATTGAAGGCACTAATTGCAAGTACCGGACCAAGAGGCTGTTTAATTGTAAATGCGAGGTGGTCTTCAGAGCCTTTTGCTCTGTCCATAGTAAGTTGCTCGCCATTTAAGTTTAGTGCCTCATCTGCAGACATTTTAACTGTATTGGCTGCTCTAGAAACTTCTACACGAGCATCTTTTACAGGTTTTCCGCCTTCCGCAGCTATTAAATGTGCTAACTCTTCGTGATTGCTACGGATTTGTTGAGCTACATTGTATAATATTTCAGCTCTTTGATAAGCCGGCATTGATTTCATTATACTTTCAAAATAATAACTTGCGTTGGACACAGCTTTTTCGATTGCATCATCATTAGGCACTTCAATTCGCCCGACGATTCGACCGTCATATGGACTGATAACATCTCTATAATTGTTGCTGGACTCAGCGCCGAAAATCTTTGTTTTAAACTCGAACATCTTAAACCTTGTTTTTATCAATTCGTAAAATATTATGGATAACTGAGTGGAATTTGTGAATTCCTTTGACTTGCGGAAGATACATTAGTACACATCTTCCATGAATGAACTTTTTATTGCGACTTTCGAGCAGATTCAATACTTCGGGCGTGTCAGAACCTTGGTAAATCCAAATTTTTTCTAAATTATTGTCAATTGCTTCTTGTACAGCTTGCAAAGTTTGTCCTTTCGGAGTCATGATTATGACTGATTTTACTTGTTGAGGCAAATCTGCCAATTTTGGGTAGTAGTTGTCTTTAACAACAAACTTTGGATTAACACCGTAAACTCGGTGTTCATGTTCGAGAAGTTCTTTCTCGACTGCACGACTGAAAGCCTTTGTATCGGTTGATAATCCGACTATTGCTACATCCTTTTCATTCAAAAAATCATTAATCCTATCAGTTAACATAATTTACTCCCGTAAATTGAATCAATTTTTAAGTGATTTACATTTGCTAAAATACGAAAGAACTCGCAAACTAAATCACAATTTTACGAATAGACTCGGGCAATGAATCATGAATCATTGTCGCATCTGATTCGGGCGATTTCTTGATTATTACCAAACCCGATGCGTCTGTCATATTCATCATCGGTATATCGCCGAAAGAATCACCGCAAGTCAGCATAATTTTCGAATTCGGGAAGTTTAAATTTAATAATTCTTCTTTTCCTTCATTCCAAGTAATTGGCGGTAATAACTGCGAATCAAGATATTCGGTGTAATTATCGTCCACAATCAAATTGCTCTTAATACCAAAGGCGTTATCTTGATTTATTCCCAAATAATTATTAGCTACATAGCGAACTGCATAATGGGGCGATGCAGACACAACTACTACTTTGAATCCGGCTAATTTAAGTACAGTCACCAAAGCATACATATTTTGATTGACTTTTGGAGCCTTGAATTTGAATGTTTCGCCTTCGATATTATATTCGATTTCATCCTCAGGATGATTGAGCAGATAATCGCAAGTGCTATAAATGCTGTCCAGCGTTATTCCTGCCATCGCTAACACAATTTCGGAGTAAGCATTCTTATGGTCGCCTGCTCGTAGCATCTCGGTGTATTTTTTCCAAGATAAAGGCAAATCCTTACCTTGACTTAAGAAATGCAGATAAAGTGATTCGCAGATATCGCCATCGAGCAATGTCCAATCCAAATCAAATACTGTGAGTGGCGGATTTGACTCATCAATTGTGCTGTCATTAATTAACGAGTGAATTGGTTCGACTATTTCATGAGGCAATTTTTCAAGAATTTTGTCAATATAGCGTTGTTTTGATTCAATCATTTTATTCAAATTTAGTATTAATTCAATTTTTTAGCAAACGAAGCAAGCGTTTTTAGCTTGTAATGGTATTCAAAATACATTTCAAATTTCCAGTTTAGTCACATTGAGCTTTGAATAAAATAAAAGAGGCTGCCCTTTTGGACAGCCTCTTTATAATATCTAAGCATGAGCTATTTCTTAATTATTTTAGTCGTAGCTTTGTCCGTATCGCTTTCGACAACGACCAAATATGTACCTGATGATAAGTTGTTGAGTTTGAGTTGCGTATCAATATTCATAACGCTTTGGAATAATTCTTGGTTAATTACATTGCCTTTAAGGTCAATCACCGATACGGTAGCATTTGTTTCTTCTGCAAAATCAGCGACAACGTTAACAAAATCTGTTGCCGGATTTGGGAATGAAGCCATAACCATATAGCCATTGTCGCCGGCGATAAATTGTTCGTCAATTGACTCTTTGCGAAGTGAAACAACTACCATCATACGTTTTGTTTCGCTCAAGCAACCGGTTTCGTCAGTACAATTCACATCAAATCTGTGAATACCGATTTTTGCTAACCAATTTTGAGATTCTGCTTGACTTAATGCAACACCTTTGTCAGTGTACCAAAAGTATGTGTTATTTGGGTTATAATCCAAAACAAAATCATCTAAATTAACGACATTATTGCGTTTTACATATCTTACGTAAGGTACATACACCAATGGCGGCTGAGTAACTGTCAACTTCATCAACTCGCTATGCTTCAATCCCGACATTTTATCCGTAACCGTAAGCTTATAGTATGTATCGTAAGATGGGTCAGTTACAGTAGGAGTTAGAACATTTGGGTTGGATAATCCGTATGTAGGATGCCAATTGTAGGTGTAATTGCCCGAACCACCTGTAACTGTGAGGTTGCCGTAAGAGCCACTTTGGCAATCGGTTCCCCAATTATTACCCAATTCGACAGGAACAGTTTTGCAGGTAGTCAAATCAACCAAATCAATTTTCAATGGCTTAACTAAACCGAAAAAGTCAAGTATTTTAGCCATTGCAACATCACGAGTTGACGGACATGATGCGTCAACTAAGTGCCCTATTGAATAAGAAGAAGTAACTGTGCGGTGTCCGTATGGGCTGTTGCATGCTACCATAGTATTCCCCCATCCGACATTTTCAAATAAGGCATATCCACCGGCGGAAGTATTCGGGAATAATTTGTCTGTCATAGTGGTTAGCGGTTGTGTGGTATTGAAATATGTCAAACCGTCTGCAAAGGTTCCTGCAATGCCTTTAAATTGATTGATGGGATTTGCTCCGGATGAGTATGATGCAGATTGTAGCCCGAACATATAACCCATGTATGAGCCTAATCCCAACGAGCCGAAAAATTTCTGCGAAAAATGTGATGATGCTTCAACATATAGGCGTCCACCCGAAGCAATATAATAATAAATAGCATCAATTTCAGCAGATGTCGGTGTATGAACCGGTGCTTCAGAATGATGACCATAGCTAATGAAAGCCGCTTTAAAGCCACTTAAAGATGTTGGTAAAGTATTTGAGTAAACAGCATCGTAATTATTTGCTTCGAGGTATTGATTGATGTAAGCTCCACTTTGGAATTTTGAAGCAGGGTTCGGTTCATAGACGAGCACTCCACCGGCAATAACAATATCGAAATAAATCATATCGGGATTGAGCATTTCGTCTTCAGTTTCGATTTGTATATATAGTTTGCTGATTTTGGGCTTTGCTTGCGGTTTCGCTTGTGCGACCATTCTATTTTGCAAAATGATTAAATCATCACCAACAAGTTTGTGTATTTCAAAAGAATTATCGGGAATATGAATGTCGGGGTCATCGCTTTTCAATCTGAAGGTAACTTTGTCAGACCCGTTGAATTCGTTGAAATTAACCATATAAACCTTGATTCTGAACATTTCACCCGGCTCAATCATATTATTGGCGTTATCGTCAATAATTTGCGAACTAAGCGGATATAGTCTCAATGGCTTACGGAAATTCAATTCGGTATCGGTAAGGGCGCGAAAAGCATTGATTCGTCCTTCGCCTAATTTGTTAACATATTGCGGATTAAGATGGTCAATCGGGTGTGATGTACCGGCTATCCTTCTTTTTATATCTTTTGGAGTCCATTTTGGATAATAAGATTTCAACAAGCCGGCAAGTCCTGCTACTATAGGCGATGCCATAGAAGTACCTTGAAATTTAGCATACGAATTTACAGGTACGGCTGCAAGAATACCACCATCAACCGTTACATCGCCGCCCGGAGCGGAGACATCCACCGAATGACCGTAAGTAGAATAATAAGTTTTCTTGTCTTGAGAAGTGACTGATGCTACAGATAGTACATTTGGATAAGAAGAAGGTAGAAAGAAGTTGTCATTGTTTCCATTTCCTGCAGCTGCTACAAGTGTGATACCTAAAGAATTAAGATAACCAAATATATCAATCAAAGAAGGCGAAAATCCGCCACCGCCCCAACTCATATTAATTACATCAACTCCGATTGCTCCCATATAGAGCAAGCCTTGGTCAACATTGTAAAGCGATTGACCTGAACTGTTATGGCTGTGCTTAGTACCGACAAACTTCACATTCCAACTGATTGATGCAACGCCAACCCCATTATTAGTGGCACCTGCTGCAATACTTGCAACGTGAGTGCCATGTCTGTTTTGAGCAGAACCATTAGGGTCGTTTGGAGCAGTTCCGTCCGAGGTAAAGAAGTTGAATCCTATTACATCGTCTATATAACCGTTTCCATCAGAGTCCAAACCATCAATAGCTGCGGGATTGATAATTAATCTACCGCTTTGTTCGATGAAAATTGGTTCGTTCTTGTTTGTCCACTCGGAGTCGTTTATCTTAAGATTGGGCAGTAAATCGGGGTGATACCATTGAACTCCCGTATCATGAATCCCGATTAAGACTTCACGAGTGCCATTTTCCCCTTTATGAACTGCCCAAGCCGCTTCGGCTTGAACTTGTGCAAATTGGAACATTTGGCTGTAAGAAGGGTCATCAGGCATATCGAACGCCTCGTAAACCCAGATTGGTTCAGCAGATTCGATGTTGTCGTCACGAAGTAAAGCTGTAATTACACGATTGTGGTCAACCGTTTCATCAATATAAATTGTAAAGTAACGCTCCAATTCTTTGACGTATTCTTGTACAGTTGGTATATCTGCATTTGGCAATCTATAATTAGGTTTGATTTCGGTAAAAGAGCGTTCCGTTTTGTATGTCCCGAATGTACGTAGAGTGTTGTCCAATTGAGTTGCACCAAAGAACTCATTCATTGAATTAGGTGAAGACTGCATCATTATTGCTCTGACGGATGCTTCTTCCGTCAGCTTGACTTTGATACTCCCGCGAATAAATTTGTTCCCGAATTGGTCATATCCAAAATTATTGTCCATTCCGAAAATTGAATTGCCCGATAAGAGCAAAAGCAAAAGTAATAGAAATAGTATTGATGTTTTCATTAGGGTTCCTTTAAATAATATTTTAATAATGCTTAATATGCTGTATTGATTATAATCATTTTGATAAAATTTATGTTCGTTTGAACCTATTTTCGCAATTTGGGGGAAAATTAATCATTTTTCGTCAGTTTTTTTTAATATTTAACTTGAAATTTCATATTTGTCAAAGATACAAAAAAAATCTTATACCCAAAAATTAATTTAATTCGTCAAATATGGTTGTGTAATTAACAGTTTTAATCGTTTTCTTGATATGTTTAATATGAATGGAGTTTTGATATGCTAACTTTACGTACATTAATTTTCATTGTGGTAGTATTTGCTATGGAATATGCCGCATTTTCACAAGCACCCTTTTATCGCAGATATGAAGGAAAGTATGGGAAACAATACATGGTTATAAACTTCGCATATCAGGCAGGTGGGCTTAGTGGAAATTATTATATCAAAAATAACCCTGTAGTTAAAGAGTTTGGCGGTAGGAGTACGCTTGCCGGAACTTATGCTTATTTTGAAATAATGAGCGACTCAGCCCAAGTAAGTTCTGAAGCAGCAGAAACACTTAGCGGTGTTCTTGCAGGTCCGAAATTTGACGGGACTCATCAAATAGCCGGGACAAACCAATCTGCCCAATTTTCACTCAGAGAAAGCTATAAGGATGCTACCGAAATTCAACTCAATACGATTCGCGATGATGTCCGAAAAGCTGACTACGGGATGGTATTGTATATCACAATTAATTATCCTTTAATTGGCGAAAAAGTTTTCGATGACGCTGTCAAACTTTATACTGATTCTTTCATTTCATCAGGCAAAAAGCCCATGATGGAATATCTCGACGAAACAATTGCCAACTACAAAAAAATCGTAGCCGATACCAATAATGCAGCTCCTCCACGCAAAAACTACCGTATAATGACCGATATTCAGATGAACGACCGCAATATAGTTTCTGTTCATTTGGCAGGAACTATCAAAGAAGATGAAAAACCTGAAATAAAAAGTGACTTTGTCTTAAATTATAACAAACAATCTAATTCTGTGATTACAACAGATGAAATTTTAAAGGGAGAATGGCTTAAGTTAGTCAATGATAGATTCAAAGAGACTTTTAAAGATGATAAGATAAACTACCGAGTTTCAAACACAGTTGGCAAACAAAATTTCATTGTTCAACCGGACGGTATTAAGTTTTTAATCACCGATTCCAAACACTTACCAATTCTTCAAATTAAACTTACATACAGCGAATTGAACGAATTTTTGACCGGAAGTTTACCCTTATAATCTTTTATTAAACTAACAAACACTCCGAATCAGTTTCTGAACTATTCGGAGTGTTTTGTTTAATAGCTAACCGATACTATTGTTCAAGTGCTGCTAAAGCTTCTTCGATTGTTGGATAAAATTCAAAAACTTCATCAATCTTAGTCATTGTCATCAAACTTTTTACGAAACCTTTCACCCCTACAAGAATTACAGGAATTGCGTGCTCGCGTAGTTGTCTGTTTGCAAGCAATAAGGCTCCGAGTCCTGAACTGTCAACGGCATCAACGTTAGTCATATTCACAATGAGAGCTTCGATGTCAGGTTGTGCCAATACAAGCAGTTTTGCTTTGAGTTCGGCAGAAACATCAGATTCGACTGATTTGTTTTTCATGTCAAGAATGACAATGTTATCTTTATATTCAACTGTATAGTGCATAAAAATGCTTAAATTTGTTTTGAAAATTAGCAAAAAATATATATACAATATATGAAATCATTGAGTAATGTAAAAATATTTCTTATCAGATTGAGCTCAATCGGCGATATTATTCTAACAACGGCTTTAATCAGGATGATTCGGGATTCGCACCCAAATTGCGAATTATATTATATTACCGATAAGAGATATAGCTCGATACTACGATATAACAACCATTTGGACGGAATTATCGAATACGATAAGTCATTCAATATGTCAGAGTCAATCAATTTTGGGAAGCAATTAAGCAAGCAAATCAGCGAAAATGATATAGTGATTGATTTGCATAATAATTTGCGAACGATGCTAATCAAAATCAGCTTGAAAGCCAAAAAAGTAGCAATCCCCAAAAATCGAATTTTCAAACTTGCATTAACTACATTCCAAAAGAATATTTACGGCAAAAATGTGAGCATTCCGCAAATTTATTTTGATACCGCCGCTAAAACTATTTCTCTTAATGATGATGGACTCGGTTTGGAATTTTGGCTCGAAAGTGACAAAAGTGCAGACAGATATCAACCTCATGACCGGAAACTTTCGCATTCGGGAGCACCGAAAATCGCAATTGCACCCGGAGCTACATATTTCACAAAACGCTGGCTACCGGAAAATTTTCTTATGGTGGCTCAAATGCTGAGAGAAAAATACAATACTGAAATTTACTTGATTGGTGGCGAGTCAGATGTGGAATTATGCAATTTCATCGAAAATAATTTCAAAGAAGGTCAAATTTACAATCATGCCGGTAAGCTTAATCTTTTGCAAAGCGGCTCTCTCATTCGTGAAAGTGATTTGCTCTTGACTAACGACACGGGAATGATGCACGTTGCTGCCTCTATGCAAACTCCGGTAGTTGCCATATTCGGCTCATCAGTAAAAGATCTGGGATTTGCGCCATACCGTTCTCCAAATGTAGTAATTGAAAGTGAAATGGATTGTCGTCCATGTTCTCATATAGGCAGAAATTCTTGCCCTAAGGGACATTTCAAATGTATGAAATCAATTTTGCCTGAGCACGTTACTAAAAATATTGCTCAATTATTACATTTATGACCACAAAAGTAATTATTTTGCTAAATATTTCATTCTGAGTATATTTTCGTATTGCTTATAATGCGGAATTTCACGATATTTGTAAATAATTTGATTATCCGGAAAAGAACATGACAGAAGTTAAAATTGGATTAATTGGTTCAGGGGAAATCGCACAAAACTTTCACTTGCCGATATTGCACCGTTTGCCGAATGTAAAAGTTGTTGCCATTCACGACAAGAACATTACAAAGGCTAAATTAATCGCAGAAAAGTATGAAATCCCCTATGTATGCGAATCTTTAAACGAAATTCTCGCAATTGATGAATTAGATGCAGTTGATGTTTGTACATCTACAGATGCACACTGTGATATAGCATTAGCAGCTATCGCCGCCAAGAAGAATGCACTAATCGAAAAGCCCATTGCACGGAATTATGAAGAAGCGAAAATGATTGAAGATGCTCTCATTGGCTCGAATTGCAAAGTTATGATAGGCACAAATCAACGTTTCAGATATGATGCCAAAATGCTCAAAAATTTTGTCCAAATGGGCGAAATCGGTGAAGTTTTCTATTTGCAGGGTAGTTGGTTGCAACAGAAACGCAGCTCCGAATGGAGACATCAAATCGAAAAATCGGGTGGTGGAGTATTGGTTGATTTGGGTATCTCATTGATTGATTCATTGCTTTGGATTACGGGATTTCCTGAAGTCGAAGCTGTTAATGCTTCGATATTCAAACACAAAACGGAAACAGTTGAAGATGTTTGTATAGCTAATGTTAGATTCAAAAATCAGAGTATTGCAACGCTGGAAATGAGTTGGTCGCTATTTAGTAGCCGCAATAATTTCGCATTTAATGTTTATGGAAGCCAAGGAGCTGCTAAGATTAATCCTTTGAGATTGTTCAAGAGCAATGGCGACATTTTCGAACCAATTGATAATACTGATACACTTTCAAATATTACTATTCATCGGAAATCATTTGATAGCGAAATCAAACATTTCGTCAATTCTTTGCTGGGCTTTGGTCCTATAATCTCAACAGTCTCTGAGGCAGTCCAAACAATGAGAATAATTGATGCGATGTATTTATCGGCACAAACGAACCAAGAAATCAAACTAACTTAATTACTTCGAAATCATTATCTGTTGTGTTTCCGAAAATGGACCGGATTGAATTTCGATAAAATAAACACCTGAGCTAATATCTTTGAGATTGATATTTAGCTCGTATTGCCCTTTCGATAAGTAGCTGTCGAGCGGTGTTTCAATTAATTTGCCTAATGAATTTGTCAATTTAATTGTTGTCCGTGCATCAATTGCAATCGAGAAATTCAAAATCATAGTGTTATTTGTCACTGGATTAGGACTTACACTCGAGAATTTATATCTTAAGTCGGACATTTCAAATTGTCTCAAATCATCCACGCAAACAGGTTTGATATTGATTTTAGCCGGAGTTGATACTAATTCTGCACAATGATTATTAACCGGAATCGCTTCTAGTTCGATTAGCGAGTATGTCATAATGCTGTTTGGGAAGAAAGCATCGAATGACATTTCGAATAATTCGCCTGTTCCGGTCAATGAATATGCACCCAATGAACTAACTCTGAATTGGTACAACCCGGGAGTTGAAGTACTCGATACAGCTTGTATTTCAAATCTTCCCTTCAATAAATCTGATGGAACTATGAAATTTTCTGTTGGTTTCAGAATTTGAGCGTCATATTTGATATTGACAATGAATTCACTCATATCGGCTTTTTCAAAATCTAAGTTTGAGTTGAAATTCGCTTTTACGGTGAATTCCGAACCAATGTCAACTGATTGTTCAATTGGAGAAATTTTAATGTTGGCAGTATAGAGTATCACTTCACCATATAATTTGGCTGATTTGGCATTTGTCAAATCATTCAAATCAGCATAAATAATTTCTGCTACTGAATTTGAATTCGTTGTAGGAGTATATAAAACCTCTACGGCTCGCATTTGACCGGGAGATAATTCGAACCCTTGGACATCCGAAGCATTCGCAAAAGTAAATTCGGCAACGGCTTCCTTAAAGCTGAGCGGTGCAATTTGAACGTTTTGAGTTCCATTATTGCGTACAGTGCTGATGATAAGGTCTGACGAATTAGAACAGGCTTTGCCGGAACCGCCTTGAACACTTATTTCTTTACTTAAACCAAACCCTTTTAGAGAAATATGACCATTTTCTACAGCATCACCTACTACTTTGATTTCTGAACTGAATGAGCCCTCGCTTTCCGGTACAAAAAAAACATCTATAAGTATAGAAGCACCCGGAGCTAACTTAAAAGGAATTGGAACTAGGTCCATATCAACATTGAAACCTTGTGTGCCGTATTCATTTTTGAGTGTAGAAATTTCATCCCTATCAAACTGAAGATCATAAATCATCAAAGTATCTGCAAATTCCCATTCAGCATAAGCCAAATTTTCTACTTTCAATTTTAGATTCTTAGGTGTAGAATAGCTTCTGACGGGAACGGTATCAAAATCTAAGATTACATTTCGAATTTTAGGAGCTACACCAAATCCTGCTAATTCTGATTTTGTTTGATTTCCGAATGAATCCGTAAAAATTAATGTCAATTTATGATTGCCTAATGTTTCGGGGCGGAATCTTACATCAAAAACATGTTCTGAGCCGGCATCAATTAGCAAATTATTGAATTGCAGACGGTTAAACTCGAATGATTCGCCATTTATCTCATTAATTTGCTCTACTTGGCTAATTGTAATTGGTGCATCTCCTGTATTACGGATACTTAAACCACCGGATTCATTTTCTACGGCATAAGGACCTTCGGGGAAATCGAATCTATGAATTCGACGTTTGCCCCATTCGTAAGATTCGGCTACCAATCCGGGCTTCACACCTCTCGTGTTGATTATCCTGCAAACACTGTCTTTGGTTGTGGCATCGCTCGAAAATGTAATTTCGTCGGTATAAGCATTATCTGAAATAGGGCTAAAATGCAATTTGAATTTATAGTGCTGATTTGGAGCTATAATTAGTGGCGATTTCGAGAAATCATGTTCGATTTCGACTTCAAAAACATCGTTAACGGGTTCAGTAAATCCAAATACTTGTAAATCAGAAACGCCTGTATTATTTATTTGTGCTGTTATAGTCTTTGTTTTGCCCATCGTTACATCTCCTAAAGAAACATCCGGCACTTCAATAACGGGATTGCCCACGACAGCTTCGAGATGAGCTAAATAAACTGCACCGCAATAGCTAACATAGCCGATTGAATCTATAAAAACACCGTTCCCCGTGGGTTTAAATAATACTTGTACATCAAGCTCTTGCTTTGATTGTAGAGTTGTAGGCATTCCGGGTTTATCCGTGATTTGAAATCCCGTTGTGCCTGATTTGAGTCTGATGTCTTTTATTGAGAATGAGGAATCCGAATTATTTTTGAGTTTGATTGTTCTACTGACAGTTTCGTATTGTTTCATAGAGCCGAAAAATTCATTAGTAGGATTTGCAGAAATTTTTGGAGCCGTATATCGAATTATAACTTCGCGAGAATTCAATGTTTGGTCCCAAAAACTTAACACCGCTACTGCATTTTCGTTTATATTTTGAACTCTCAATTTCCAATTCATTTCCGATGTCTTGCCGGGAATGATTTTGTCAAATTCATCTTTCACAATATTTTGAGATAAATTTGAATAATAAATTACACCTGCAAGATTTGACCTCACTAGGGCATCCTTTGGCAAGTCAGTCGTTTTGCCGCTAATTATTCCCATACAATCAATACTCCAGGTTACTTCGGGGGCAAGAGTGTCTTGTGGGTTTAATCCAGATGCAAGTTTAAGCCCTGCCGGATAGCCGTATGATTCTTTCTCGTTATTGCCAATAAGATAAGCCATGAACTTATGGTCATTGGAACTTACATCAAAAGTGCCGTAATCTGGTAACTTTACTGTAATTTGCATCTTATCCTTGTCGCCATCGGATTGGAAATCGCCGGTGATTACGGGATTCATATCCTTGATTTTCGATTTTTGGAATTGAATTCCGTCGTAATGTCCAACATAAATATCATCAGGAATTGTTGATACAACGTCGGTTTCAGTTACTAAAGTCAAATAATTGGAATTGAATTTAGAATCATTTGGCATACCGGGCAAAACAAAACGAACATTGCTTTGGGAATGAACATCAGCACCTAAAATTGACATAAATGGTGCACCCGAAGGCAGTGGCAAACCGTCTTCGACTACGCCAGTGTTATACATAATGACCATTGTCGGCTTATCAGATTTCAGGTTGTCGCCCTTTCCGGTTTTGAAATCGCTATCAGGACGAATTTCGATAAACCCTTCGCCCAAAATACCACCTGCTGAATTTATCGTTGCCGCAGGAATTCCATTTACTGTGATATTTGTGTTGTTTTGGGCAGCAAAAACCCGAAGCAAAGGACTATACTTTCGTCCGGGCACTTTGGAAATCATATAATTTGTTGCCCAAAATTTTGTGGGCAACATTTGTTCCAAAATGTAACCGCAATGTTTATTTTCAATCGGAACATTAGAGCATTGGTTCGCTGTAAGCACGGAAACAGGCAAATTGGACGAGACTTTGCTACCGCTCAGGTCACTATTTCGTCCCATTGAAGAGAACAGCCAAACGTCACCGCTGTTTAATGTTTTCTTGACTTTCTGACCTGCTGTAAGTCCATCAGATGTAGATGAAGATGCTGTTCCGCCCATTTCAAAAGTAACTTCAGTTCCGTCGAAGGGTGCTACAATACCTGCCAATGACGGAAATGAATTATAAGAAGGATAATATTGTGATGCATCGCCATAAGAAGCAATTTGGTATTCAGTACCCAAAGCGGAGACAGGCAATGCCAGACAACCTTCGGATGATTGTTTATATCGAACTATTACAAAAAGGGAAATCGGATTATCAGAAACTACCTTGATGGCGCTATTTCTGAAAATATTACTTTCTACTACGGGGTCAAATGCTGTTTTGAGATATGGTTGAGCAATTTCGGGTAAAATGGAAATAACATCGGGAGTATTAGCTGCTAAGTTGATATTGCGAGTATAGCCCTTGCCGGCTACAGTTACGGTGATTTTGCTGTCCCAAGGTGATGCGACAAATAATTTGACGAAATCACCTGTACTTGAATTATCTGTCAAACCCGGAGGTATTGTTAGCCAAAACTCAGTACCGTAGTTACTGCCTTTGACAAATTCGGGCAATGACTGCAAAATCTCATCATCGGTCTGAGAAAAGACTGAATTGAAACCGCAGAAAATGAACAAAAGTGTAAATAATCGCTTCATAATTCTTTCCAAAATCGTCATTTAGCTAATAATTATATAAAAATACGAAAAAATATCGTATTCCTATATATAATGACACATGAAAAGGCAAAATGTCACAGGAATATTTTATTTTTTTTGAGATTTGTAAATAAAATACAATCCTATCAGTATCAATGGTATGCTCAGAAACTGCCCCATCTTGAATGAATCGTCTGTTTCGAAGGCTGCTTGAGCAGTTTTAAAAAATTCCCAAATGAAACGTGAGCCGAAAATAGTTGTCAAAAATATTCCAAACAATAAGCCCTTGGGAATATTTTGTTTATACTTGTTGTATAGAGAATATAAGAATACAAATATTGCCATATAGGAAAATGCTTCATAAAGTTGGACGGGATGCCGCGGAATATTATCAATATTGCTGAAAACTACTGCCCATGGCAAATCTGAAGGCAAACCGAGTATTTCGGAATTGAAAAAATTGCCAGTGCGAATAAAAAATCCTGCTAAAGCAATTACAATTACGATTCTATCCAAAATCCACATCGTATCTATGTCTGCTCGTTTACGGGCATATAACCAAAGAGCAAAAACTATACCCACAGCTGCACCATGACTCGCTAATCCGCCTTGCCAAATAAACAAGATTTTAATCGGGTCTGCGAGGTAAATTTCGGGTTCGTAGAACAAACAATGCCCTAATCGAGCGCCGATTACAGTTGATAAAATCATCGTTATAGACAAAGCATCGAGGTCCTGCTGAGTTTTATGTTCGATTTTGAAAATCCGTGCCATTATAAAATAACCAACTACGAATCCCATTGCGAATAATAGACCGTACCATCTGGGAGCAATTGGACCTAAGGCAAAAATTTCGGGAGATATACTCCAATTAATATAAGCTAAAACATTCATGATTGGTTTAGGTGATTTTATTTGCATTTAAAGTATTCGCTGCCCATAGCATCTTAGTGCGTAAGACATCATAATATGAGCTGTCGTGTGGTTTGATTAACTTAACGCGTGATTCGGATAAGGAAATTTTGACATCGTCATTGACATCGAGCGTCGTTACTGTTTCACCATCGGCAACAAGGATTGCTCCTCCACCTGCTTCTGTGATATGGCAAGAAATACAGTTATTATCGGGAATTACCAATGGGCGCAATGTCAATGTATGTGGCGAAATCGGTGTTACGCAAATTACTTTTGCTGATGGAGCGATAATAGGTCCTGAACAAGACAAAGAATAAGCCGTCGAGCCTGTTGGTGTGGTTATGATAATTCCATCTGCACGATAGTCACCGACATAATGCTCGTCCGAAAAGACTTTTGCCGTAATCATTTTTGAGGTGTCTTTCTTTTCAATCACAAAATCATTGATAGCGAAAAAAACTTTTCCGCCGATTGACGTTTCAAGCACTGAGCGGTCAACTACTCTGTAGTTACCGTCCAATAAATCTTTTATTGACTTTTCTAAATCTTCGACTGAATACTCGGCTAAAAAACCTAATTTCCCGACATTGTAACCCATGATGGGGATATTTGCATTCAATAATAATCTGGCAATCGTTAGCAAAGTGCCATCACCACCGAATGAAATAATCATGTCGGCGTGTTTTTCGTATTCGCTTATGTCATGCAACTTTACTTTGGACTTGACATCCGGGTCAAGCGTTGTATAAAGTTCATTTCGAACAATACAATCAGCGCCACTATTGATAATTAAATCAACAGCTTTACGAGCAAAAAATTTTGCTTCCGGTTTGTCCTTGTTTGCATAAATGGCGATTCTTTTCATGAGTAGCCCTTCAAATTTTTTCTATGCCAAAATATCGGCTAATTCGTGGAAATATGATTTCAAAGGTTTTACTTTGGACCATGTTTCTGCGAGCGGAGTATAAGTAATTTCGTTGTGAATTCTACCGACCATTATGTCCGTTTTGCCATCAAGAATTGCGTCAACAGCTGCTACACCAAGATGACTTGCAAGTACTCTATCACGGACGCCGGGACTACCACCACGTTGAATATGACCTAAGATAGTGACTTTTGTATCCACTTCGTATAATTCATACAATTTCCTGGCAATTTCTGTAGCGCCACCCTCTTCATCGCCTTCTCCGACGATTATGATTGTACGTCTTTTTTTGCCTTGTTTCAAAATCCGTTGATAAAGCATATCCATGTTTGTGACAGTTTCGGGGACTGCGATATATTCTGCACCAGATGCAATACCTACATCCATAGCAATGAATCCTGCATGACGTCCCATAACTTCGATTAGAAATACTCTGCCGTGAGAATCCGCAGTATCGCGAATCCTGTCTATAGCTTCGGTAGCAGTATTGACAGCAGTATCATAACCTATTGTATAAAATGTCCCGTACAAATCATTATCAATTGTGCCCGGAGTGCCGATTACTTGGATTTTATGTTCTTCCCATAAAGCATGCAAACCTCTGAATGTGCCGTCACCGCCACATCCGATTAATCCTTCGATTCCATTTTCTTTCATTCTGGCTGCTGCTGCTGCTCTGCCGCCCGGATTCAAAAACTCTTTAGAACGTGCTGTCCTGAGGATTGTCCCGCCACGTGAAATTATGTTGGCAGTGGATTTTCGGTCCATCTTGATAAATTCGCCGTCAATAAGTCCCGAAAAGCCGTTCTCCACGCCGTAGATTTCCAGCCCATGATGAAGTGAGGCTCTGACTACTGCTCTGATATGAGCATTCATACCGGGAGCATCGCCCCCACTTGTCAATAATGCAATTCTTCTCATTTTTATTTCTTATCTGATTTTAATTTATGTTTAAAACTAATAAAAATTCTACTATTATAAAAATTCAATTTGTGCTAATTTAGTAACCGAAGTTCTTCAATTTTGATTTGTCATTGCGCCAATTTTGCCTTACTTTTACAAAAAGTTCAAGGTAAATATTGGTTCTTAAATGGTCTTCTATCATACGTCGCGAAGTCTCGCCAATTTGTTTGATTTTGTTTCCATCTGTCCCTACCACGATTTTCTTTTGCGATTCACGTTCCACCACAATATCGGCGGATATATACCATTTCCCGCTTTCTCGCTCTTTGAACTCATTGATTTGAACTTCTGTTGAATATGGAATTTCGTCCGCAAAAATATTGAAAACATTCTCGCGAATCAATTCGGAAACAAAAAATCTTTCGGGTAAAGTGCTTAAAAGGTCGGAATCAAAGTAGAAAGGGCTTTCGGGCAATAATTCTTTAATAACTTGAATCAGTTTCTTGATGTTATCTTTGTACAAGGCAGACATTGGCACAATTTCATTGAAAATACCCATTTTGTGATACTTTGCAATCATTGGCAAAGCCGCTTTTTTGGTGCTTAAGGAATCAATTTTATTAAGTACAAGAATAGTTTGCCCCTTGAAATTTTTGACAATTTCGAGCAATTTTTCGTCAATTTCTTCCGGTTCTTGTTTTTCCAAATCAGACACAAGTACCAAAACATCGCTTTCGGCGACAGATTCGGCAACATAATCCATCATGAATTCTTGCATCATGTAGCGTGGCTTAAGCAATCCCGGAGTATCTGCAAATACGATTTGGCAATCATCTTCGGTCAAAATGCCCAAGATTTTCCGCCTCGTAGTCTGAGGTTTGGGATTGGTAATAGAGAGCTTAGTACCCAGCAATGCATTCAACAGAGTGGATTTCCCTGTGTTTGGTTTGCCGATAATCGAAACAAATCCGGCACGTGTTTGCATGTTGGTACTAATTTTCAGTCTGCTTATTGCCGAATTGCTTCAGCAAAGCAAATGGTATCAAGACAAAATATCCGATTACAAGAAGCATCGGTGCTACTCTTACAGCCCATACATTATTCCATTTGCCGTCAATTGTTGCAGGGTCTTCAGTTATACCCGTTGCCATCAGTAGATAGCCTAATACAATCACGCCAATTGCAATTGCGAAAAGCTTAAAGTTCCCTGCTTTGAGAGGGAATTCCCAAATAACTTTTTTGGCTGTAGTTTTAATTACTTTTTTTGCCATAGCTCAATCCGTATTTTTCCAAAGTTCAAAGATAATAATATTTTATCAAATGCAAGTATATTTTCACATTTACAAATATAAATGGACTGAATCAAATTATTTTTTCGTTTATTTGCTGTTTGGGTCTTTTACGTCATTATAAAACATTAGGTTATGGAAAGCAAAGAAAAACGGGGCAAATTGATATTAGTTTCGACCCCCATCGGCAATAAGGACGATTTCACTATCAGGGCTATAGAGGCTCTCAAAATGAGCGATTTCGTTATTTGCGAAGAATTAAAAATGGGTGCCAATATATTGCGGCAAATCAATCTCACTAAGGAATTTTACACACTAAATGAGCATAATGAACAAGAGAATGCTTCTGAATTGATTGAAATTATCAAAACCGGAAAAACTGCCGCTCTGATTTCTGATGCCGGTACGCCTTTGTTTGCAGACCCGGGACGGATTTTGCTCAAATTGGCTCTCAAATCTGATATTGAAATTGAGGTCGTTCCCGGAGCATCGAGTATAATGACAGCGATTGTAAGATGTGGATTTGATTTGCATGAATTTGTCTATGCCGGTTTTTTGAGCCGCGATTCCGATGAAAGAGTCAAAAAAATCAAGGAGCTATCCTACGAACGTCGAACCATAATTCTTATGGATACTCCATACAGGCTGCTTAGTTTGTTAGAAGATTTGAATAAAGTTATGCCCGAAAGAAGTGCCTATTTGGGCATGAATCTTACAATGCATTACGAAACTCATCATTACGGTACTTTTTCAGAGCTATACAACAAATTGAAAGACGAGAAAATCAAATCTGAATTTGTGATTTGTTTTGAAGGGAATTTCAACTCGTCGTATAAGAAACAAAGCTCCGATAGAAGCGAATACTCAGCCGATAATCGTGATAGTCGTACCGGTGGCGGCGATAGACCTCCTCGCAGAGATTATGACGACAGACCACCGCGACAAGATTATGGCGACAGACCTCCACGCAGAGAATGGAGCGACAAACCACCACGCAAGGAGTACGGCGACAGACCTCCACGCAGAGAATGGAGCGACAAACCACCACGCAAGGAGTACGGCGACAGACCTCCACGCAAGGAGTACGGCGACAGACCTCCACGCAGAGAATGGAGCGACAAACCACCACACAAGGAATACGGCGACAGACCTCCACGCAAGGAATTTGGCGACAAACCTCCACGCAGAGAATGGAGCGACAAACCACCTCGCAGAGAATGGACAGATAAACCGCCACGCAAGGAATTTGGTGACCGCCCTCCGCGCAAAGAGTACGATGACAGACCCAAAAGAGAAGATGGTGATTTCTCAAGAAGTAGAAGTTCTTGGTCTAACGATAGCGAAAGACCTCCACGTAAGGAATTTGCTGGCAAACCAAAAGTTTTTGGCTCTGGTGTTAAACCTTTCAGACCCAAAAAAGCCGGTGGCGATTTCCCCAAAAAGAATCGTTTCACTAAAAGAAAATAGCATATTTTTTAAATATAATTTGAAAAAATTCATATAAAAAAATAAACAATATCTTTTACTTTTTCGTTTTGAAGTGTTTAGAAATTTTGGAGTGCATTGATGAAGTCTTTCGAAATTGAAGGGAAAATCGTTGACATTCATAATGAAAGGATTTTCCCGGGCAAAGTTTTTGTAACAAATGGCATTATTGAAAAGATTGAAGAAATCGAAGATTCAATCAGTTTGCACTATATTATGCCGGGCTTTGTAGATGCTCACGTTCATATAGAAAGTTCAATGATTGTGCCTTCCGAATTTGCTCGTTTGGCAGTTGTGCATGGCACTGTAGCAACAGTATCCGACCCGCATGAAATTGCAAATGTGCTCGGTATCGAAGGCATACATTTCATGATTGACAATGGCAGCAAAGTGCCCTTCAAATTTAATTTCGGTGCATCTTCATGTGTTCCTGCAACTACTTTTGAGACCGCAGGAGCAACGATTAGTGCAAATGATATCGAAGAGTTGATGGCTGATGACCGCATCAAATATATGTCCGAGATGATGAATTTCCCCGGTGTTATTTATGATTTCCCTGATGTTATGGAAAAAATCAAAATCGCTCATTCAAGCGGAAAACCAATTGACGGTCATGCTCCCGGATTGCGTGGCGACGGACTCCAAAAATACGCTTCAGCAGGTATCACGACAGACCACGAAAGTTTCACTTATGATGAAGCGAAAGAAAAAATCGGATATGGAATGAAAACCATAATTCGCGAAGGTACTGCAGCGAAGAATTTCGAAGCACTACATCCTTTAATTTCCGAGCATAATGATATGGTGATGTTTTGCAGTGATGACAAGCACCCTGACGATTTGGTTCTCAATCATATAAATAAAATTGCCTCTCGAGCAATTGCCAAAGGGCATGATTTGTTCGATGTTTTGAGGGCGGCTTGTGTAAATCCTGTCACGCACTACAATTTGGATGTCGGTTTATTGCGTGAAGGTGACCCCGCAGATTTTATTTTAGTCAATAATTTGACCGAATTCGACGTTTCCCGAACTTACATTGACGGGGGCTTGATATCGGAAAACGGGAAATCGCTGATTGAGCGAGTCGAATTTGCAAATCTGAATAATTTCAATTGTTCTCCCAAATCACCCTCTGACTTTGAAATTGAATCGAACGGCAAAAGTAATATCAATGTTATCGAAGCTTTGGATGGTGAATTGATAACAAAAAAAATAATTTTGCCTGCAAAAATTGAAAATAATTTGCTTGTTAGCGATGTAGAAAATGACGTACTCAAGCTGACGGTGGTCAATCGTTACGAAGATGTCAAACCGGCTGTGGCTTTTATCCGAAATTTTGGTCTGAAACGCGGTGCTATAGCTTCGAGTGTCGGTCATGATTCGCATAATATTACTGCTGTTGGCGTGGATGACGAATCCCTTGCGATTGCCGTAAATGCTGTAATCAAACTCAAAGGCGGAATGGTGCTTTACGACGGAAACGAAACTTACGAAATTCCCTTGCCTGTTGCCGGTTTGATGAGCGATGGCGATGGCTATATCGTTGCCGTGCAATACGCTACAATCTCTCGCAAGGCGCGTGAATTGGGTTCGCCACTTCATTCTCCATTTATGACGCTATCATTTATGGCTTTGCTCGTCATTCCGTATATCAAGCTGAGTGATAAGGGTTTATTCGACGGTGAAAAATTTGAATTTATGGATTTACAGGTATTATGAAAATAAAAATCACAAGAATCAACGAAAAAAACGACCTACCATTGCCAAGTTACGCAACGGATGGCTCTGCAGGAATGGACGTTTATGCCGATATTTATGAGCAAATTACAATTGCTTCGCAACAAACGGTAATGATTCCAACTGGATTAGCAATCGAATTACCCGAAGGATTTGAGTGTCAAGTTAGGTCGCGGAGCGGACTTGCAGCAAAATCGGGCGTTTTTGCATTAAATGCTCCGGGCACGATTGACCCCGATTATCGAGGTGAAATCAAAGTAATTTTGTCGAATTTCAGCGACAAGGAATTCGTGGTCAAACGCGGCGACAGAATTGCCCAATTGGTGATAGCTCAATTTGTAAGAGCAGAATGGAATTTGGTTGACGATTTGAACAATACAGAACGCGGAAGCGGAGGCTTCGGAAGTACGGGGATTGAGGGTAGGAAGTGATTGAAGTTATCAAAATTGCAGTTATTGCTCTGATTTCGGGTTTTGCTTCAAGTATGTTCGGCATTGGTGGTTCGGTTGTTTCATCGCCGATGTTGGCGGAATTCACTAAATTAACTGCTATTCAAGCATTTGCTACACCTCTTTCGACGGCATTTTTCTCATCTGTTGCAGGCAGCTACGTCTTCTTTCGCAAAAAAATGATTCATTTCAAAATTGCGTCTCTAACTCTAATTACAGCTATTCCTGTAAGTATGCTTATTACAGATTTGACTCAATATATGAATGCGGATTGGCTTCTGACCGGAAAGACCTTTTTGTTGCTATTTATCGGTTTGCAGGTACTGTTTGCTCGATATTTTCCTCAAAAAGATTTTGGTGGTAAAGTCAAAGATGGCACTTTGTTATGCCTTAGCACAGGTGTTTCTGCCGGAATAATAAGCGGTCTCTTTGCTATTGGTGGCGGAATCGTCTTTGTGCCGCTGTTTGGAATGATTCATGGGCTGAAATTCAAAAATGCGGTCGCAACATCACTTTTCGGAGTAATTTTCATTTCACTTTTTAATTCGATTTATCATTACTTTTTGGGAAATATTCACTTGCCGACTGCGATTTTACTCGCAATATTCGTACTTCCGGGTTCATTGATTGGAGCAAGAATTTCATCCGAAATGAAAGCCGGATTCTTGAGTAAGTTATTTGGATTCTCAGTGATTATATTTGCAATGTATTTTATCAGCAACCAATTTTTAATGAATTTATTATGGACTTAAAAATTGTATTCATGGGCACGCCTGAATTCTCTGTTCCGGCGATGGAAGCTGTTTACGAAAAATATGGCTTAAGTGCGGTGGTAACCGTGCCCGATAAGCCAAGCGGACGCGGACTGAAACTTGGCGAATCTCCCGTCAAACGAGCCGCACTCAAATACGGGATTCCAATCTTGCAACCCGAAAGCCTGAAAGATGCCGCATTTATAGACAACCTCGCATTATTTAAACCGGATATTATCTGCGTTATCGCATTCCGGATTTTGCCAAAAGCAGTTTACGAACTCGCTCGAATCGCATCATTTAATGTTCATGGGTCGCTTTTGCCAAAATATCGTGGCGCTGCACCAATTAATCATGCAATTATGAACGGAGAGACAGAATCAGGACTTACGACATTTATTTTGCAAGAAAAAGTTGATACAGGGAATATTTTACTCCAACATTCTGCAAAATTTCCTTTCGGAACAAGTGCGGGCGAATTACACGATGTATTGATGAACATGTCCCCCAAAATTACTCTTGAAACAATTGATTTGCTCAAATCAGGCGACTTCACTCCGCTCAGACAAAATGACACCGAAGCCACTCCGGCACCTAAGATTTTTCCGCAAGATTGTTTCATAGATTGGAATAAGCCGACAATTGAAGTGTTGAACCAAATTTATGGATTGTCTCCATATCCCGGAGCGAGAACAAATTTCAACGGTCAATTGCTCAAAATTATTTATGCTTCATCTTCCGAGAATACAAGACTCAAACCCGGACATTATGCAATTGAAGGCAATAAATTTCTTATAGCTTGCTCCGACGGTGCCATTGCGCTGGATAGAATCATCCCCGAAGGGAAAAGGGAAATGAAAGCGGAAGATTTCTTGAAGGGTTTCCGTGGCGAGAAATTCGGAGTTTTGTCCTAAAGTAGTAATTCAGACATCTCTCCTGCTAAGTAAAATGAGCCGGTGATTATTGTGTCATCGTCAGCGATTGAACTATAAGCCGATTGTACATCATCAAAAAGAGAAATTTCCGCAAACTGTAATTCTGAAGCCATTTTTGAAATGTTTTCAGGTGATTCGGCTCTGTCAATCTTCAGCTTCGGCAAAAATAATCGCTTAGTTATTGGCTTCATAATTTCCAACATTGACCTGATATCTTTGTCTGCCATTGCCCCAAAAATTATGGTAAATTTTTGTTTATCCGCTGAATGTAATTTGATTGTTTTTAATAGCTCGCTGATTGCTTCTGGATTGTGAGATACGTCGAGCAACAGAAGCGGTTTTTCGCGAATGGTTTGTATTCTGCCTGTTAATCCCGTGTTTTTATAAACATTTTCAATTCCCTTGTTCACAGTCTTTTCATCAATCTTATACCCCAAATCAATGAGCAAATCTATTGCAGTTAGTGAGCTTTTCAGGTTGCTCAATTGATGATTGCCCGGCAATACGCTCACAATGTCGAAACTTTTGTTGTAGGAAACCGCCTTCGCAGTAGTTTTGAAATTTGAATTGTACGAAATATTCTCAAAATTGTATCTATCTCCTGCGAAAATCAATTCTGAAGATACTTCCATAGCGGCTTGTCGGAAAATTTTCGTGAGCTCGGCGGCAGATTCTCCAATGATGCAAGGTGTTGATGCCTTAATGATTCCGGCTTTTTCAAATGCGATTAATTCCTTAGTATCGCCCAGAAATTCTGTGTGGTCAATTCCGATGCTCGTGATGATTGATAGGAGCGGCTCGAGTATATTCGTCGAATCGAATCTCCCGCCCATTCCCGTTTCAATTACACAAATATCGCATTGCTTATCAGCAAAATATTTGAATGCCATTACTGTTGTTATCTCAAAAAATGTGCAATCGATTGATTCAGCAAATTCGAGCAATTCTTCGGCATAATTTACAATTTCTTCGTCGCTAATCATTTTTCCGTTTATACAGATTCGCTCGTTAAAATCAACAAGATGTGGCGACGTGTAAAGCCCCGTTTTCAAACCGGATTCCGTCAAAACCGATGCAATTACAGACGCAACAGAGCCTTTGCCGTTGGTTCCGGCTATATGCACTGACTTGATTTTCTTATGTGGCGACCCTACAAATTCCGATAGCTGCAAAGTTCTTTCCAAGCCCGGTTTGATACCAAGCCTCAACTTCGCAAACAGGCGGTCTAATAAAATCCTTTTTTTTGATACAATATCCTTGCTTTCGGTTGTCATTTTATTTACATTATTTAAATTTACAGTTATTAATTTGGCAAAATTATGAAAGAAATTCTAAAAGATAAGATTATTTGTATTAGTGGTGTAACAAATGGTATTGGATTGGCAATGGCGAACGAGTTTATTTCGTGCGGAGCGAAAGTTATAGGCTTCGGCTCGAAAACAGTCGATTCGTACCATAACCGTGAGGATTTTGATAAAATTGCCATGAAAGACGGGCGATTTGAATTAGTAGATTGCGATATGAATTCCGAGCAATCTGTTCGCGATTTAGTTCAACATATCATCTCCGTTCACAAGCGAATTGATATTTTTATCAATAACGCAGGAGTTGGAAATTTCAAACCAATATTTGAGACTACGATTGAATCCTTCGACCAAATGGTAAACACAAATTTACGTGGGGCATTCCTGTTGATGCGTGATTTCGGAAAATTAATGGTCGAACAGCAAGGGGGAATTATTCTAAATGTCAATTCTGTAACTATTAACGAGATTTTCACATCCTGCGGTGTTTATACTGCGACGAAAGCTGGTTTGAAGGCGTTGTCGGACACTTTGCGAAAGGAAATCAGGTATAATGGCATTAAGGTCGTAGATTTGATTCTTGGTGCAACTGTCTCCAATATTTGGAGCCAATCCGTTCTTGACAAATTTGCTCAAAAAATGATTCCTCCGGCTTCTGTGGCAGAGATAGTAGCTACGAATCTGGCGATTTTGACAGCAAAACCTGAATTGATGATTGAAGAAATTATGGTCAAACCTCAACTCGGAGATTTGTGATGAAGTTTTTGTGCTTGATTGCCATATTGCTGATGTTGTTATTTTTTTCGTGCTCGCCGAGTGCAGGACCTGAAGGCGATTCGGGCGTCGTGACCTTCAATCTGTCCGGCGATGTACAACTGCAATTTATTTCCACAAGTATTGAAGCTAACGACAAGGCTCTCAATCAAGCATTTAGTATTACAAGTTCGATGAGAAGCGGCAATCGCCAAAATTCCTTTCTAATGGCAATTTATGATGAAATTATTGTTGGGGAATTAATGAATTTGGACGGCGGGAACTATATAATCGTGACAATTGACGGCGCGATTAAGCAAAATTATCGCAGCGAATCATTCAGCATTAGATTTGAACAATATGACCAAGACAAAATTCTCGCAGATTTTACTGCCGAATTGTACAATATTGACGAACCGAGCAAAACATCTGAATTGCTATCAGGAAAAATTGAAGTATTTCGGAAATAATATAGCTTAATTATGTTTTGACAGATTTTTTTTATAAGTTTGTCCAATAATATAGTGCAGAATTACTTAATGATAATTGAGGACGCAAGATGAACAAACGACCTGATTGGGACCAACTATACATCACAATGTGTTATTTAATCGGCATGAGGAGCAAAGACCCGGCTACTCATGTAGGTTCCGTGATTGTAGATATTGATAATGTGCTTGTTTCGACAGGATATAATTCATTGCCACGCGGAATCGAATCCGACACAGACAATAAAAGATTATCACGTGATGGCGGTGAAAAGTATTACTGGATTGAACACGCCGAAAGAAATGCAATCTACAATGCTGCACGTCGCGGTACTCAGTTAAAAGGATGCAAACTCTATGTTCCTTGGACTCCCTGCACGGATTGTGCTCGGGCAATCATCCAAACAGGAATTTCTGATGTGATAATCCACCAAAATGGTCAGGATTTTTACGACGTCCATACAAACGGAAAATGGATTGAATCATACCAAAAAACTCGTGCTATGTTTCTCGAAGCAGGCGTAAAGGCTCGATATGTTGAGTGCAACATAGTCGTACCCGAAATCTTGATGAACGGCAAGTATTTAGATGCTTACGATAAGTTGAATTACAATGAAACGATATAACAAAATATTATTTATCGTTTTGCTAACGCTTGCGAGCTGTGCATCAAGCACCAATTTGCGTTTATATTATTATCCGGTACACGATTTAGAACGTGGCAAGGTTTACGCATATCGCTCAAGCGATGTTTTCAATAAGCATTTTTTCGTCGCACTCAAATCCAAAACAGAAATGGGGAAGAGCTACTTATATATAGAGATGTTTGACGGAGATTTTAAAATGCTTTCAAGTACGAAAGAATTATTAACTGAAGAAATGGCTGAAATAGTTGAATTTGGAGTTAATAAAGATAGTATAATCAATTATCTTGATGTCAGAACGAATATGTCTTTTTTCTGGTTCTTTGAAGAACCAAGCTTATTTATTGGGAAATCGGAAAACAAGACTTTTCAAATTAAAAGAATGTTCCAAAATGCCTTTGTAAATTATCTTTACCAAGGAGTTGAATACTCTTCGGCATATATCACTCAAAAGGGTAGCGGGGATTTATACAATTCTGTAATGTCGGACTATAATATGACCGATTTATATTTTGCAAAGGGAATCGGAATGGTTGCATTCAAAATTGAAAAACCCGGTAGTAAGAAAGAAGAATTTGTATTGGATAAGATGCTTAATATGAATGAGTGGCGTATTTTACGAGGGGCTAATTAATGCAAGACGAAAAAGACGCAACGCTACTATCGGTAGCAATGATTGTAAAAAATGAAGAAAAAGATTTACCCGATTGTCTCGAAAGCATAATAAACCTCTCAGACCAAATCGTAATAGTTGATACAGGCTCTACTGATAATAGTAAAGAAATTGCATTGAATTATGGAGCTGAAGTTTATGATTTCATGTGGTGCGATGATTTTGCCATGGCAAGGAATGAATCACTCAAATATGCTGTCGGTCAGTGGATTTTGTACATTGATGCCGACGAAAGATTATCACCCGACAGCCAAATATTTATTAGAAATTTGATTAGCACTGCCAAGCCCGAAGTCGGGGGATTTATCACAAGTATCGTGAGTAAGTATATCGAAGATGATGGCTCCTTAGCCACTTACAAAGGTAAATATCCCCGGCTTTTCCGGAATTTGGGCTATCCGGATTTGCATTTTTTCGGAAAAATCCACGAGCAAATTTCGCCTTCAATTTATGAAAAGGGTTTCGATATTATAGAATCCGAAATTGTGATTATCCATGAAGGATACGCAATCAGCAAAGCAGAAATGAATTTGAAAGTTGGGAAAAATCTTAATATTTTATCCGAACATGTTCGGAAAGAGCCTGAGAACGCATTTTCTTGGTATCAGTTGGGTAATACTCTTTATCAGATGAAAATATATGACCGAGCTATCGAATGTCTCGAAAATGCACTAAAGTGCGGCAACCTGACAAAATTTCTTTCGGCAAATACTTCTCTTGCGCTTGCTAATATGTATCTATCAAAAAAACAGACACTCGTTGCTCGCAAATGTTGTGAGTTAGCACTGCTCTATATACCAGATTTTCATGCGGCAAAAGTGCTATTGAACCATATTGCTACACTTAATAAATCAAAATAAAATCTATTTAAATTGATTGAATTGATTTTGAAGCCATGATATAATAATTTTGCATCGTTATGGCAAAAAAAAATATTAATATTAATATCAAAGAATTAAAAGCAAAAAATTTGGCTATTTTGATAAAGCTAAATCAAAATTTTAATAAATTGATTGACGACATGCTCAAAAGCGAAATTGATTTAGATAGTTCTGTAAAATTAGCTCAGAATTACTGCAAAACAATTACCGAAATATCAAAATTAATTGATTTGATGAATATTGCAATAGATGACGAGAAAGGCGCAAAGGACATTAACGAAATTATCAGAAGCGACCCACAGGCATTTGAATTGGCTGCTCAAATTATGAATCGCTTATACGAATTAGAAAATAATATTGAAAATAAAACAAAATTAGTTATATAATTTATTTTTATATTTTTGCATTAAATCTAAAGAAGATTGCTTCCAACCATCAATATATCGAACCAAAATCAAAAAGAAAATGATTAACATAACTGCAGCTAAAATGCTCTGCCAAGGCACAAATGAATATTTGTAATAGTGCATTAGTCCATTATTCAGAGCAGTACCATAAATAATGAAAATATGTACAACGTATATCACCATAGTCTTTTGTCCTGTTTTGGCTAATAATTTTGGTATTTTGACAGTATTTGCAATGAATGATATTACTCCGCAAATAATCAAAGTATTGCCTAAATGATAGAAAAGAAAGTTATTATAAAGCAAATACTTCAAGTTCATATCGCCTGTTAGATTGAATAAAAATTCCAACACGCCTCCGGAACCGAAATGCAAGATTAACCCTAATGCAAAAATTACAAATGTAAATATATAATTAAAAGCAATATTGACATTTTTTGATAGTATATAGCCCAAAAGTGCTCCCCACAAACTAAATCCCATCCATGGAATAACAGTAAAATTAGCTCCGTAATCAACAGTGAAATAAGTGGCTATAGGCAAAGGGAAAATTGCCAACCAATCTATATCTAATGTAGAAGGATAAAAATAGAACAATGATAAAGCCGATAAACTCAAAAAAAGCCAAATTGGAATTCGCGTGAGTTGGTGGATTATATATAATGTAATTATCGTAAATATTGATAATCCGATACAATGCAATACATCCGCCGCAAATGAATATTTGAATTGCATAAAGTCCAAATCGGTGAGATTGGATAAAATATTAAAATTAAATCGGAGTAAATATCCTAGAATAATGAGAATTACAAATCTTTTAAGTCCTTTGCTTACTCTTTCATTCTCGGTGAACTTTATATTTTTACGCATTAATAAATATGTAAAAATAGTGCCTGATGCAAAGAAAAATACAGGAGCAGTAATTCCCCTCATATGATTCCATAAATTATAGAAAAAATTCCCGGCATCGCGAAATTCCATCGCAAGGGTTGCATCGACCATATGCCCTTGCACCATCATCAAAATTGCATATGCTCGAACGAGGTCAATAAAGTGCAATCTCGGTGATTCTTTGCTATGGTCAGGGACATTGGGTAAAAATCTATTCATAACGCTTTTTCCATTCTTTTACTGTATCAAATGCAATATCTTGGATATATTCTGCTATTTCGGGGTCTATGCCCAGTATGTAAGTGCTCTCATTAGCATTCATACCTGTCAAGTATGAATAAAAAACGCATGCAGATAAATAGCTCCCTACTAAATTGGGATGTTTAAAATCTGAATATAATTCTAAATCTGGACGTTCGGTTCGGACTTTGTTCCAGACTAAGCCGACCGGCACGAGTTGGCACCCAAGTTCGTCGGCAATCGCTGTGTATGAATTTGCAAGTATTGCAGCCATGCCCGGGTCCTCTTTATATTCCCAAGTCATGAAAAATATTGTCTTGGCATTTGTACCACGAATTATCCTTTCAAAAACCTTAGAATAATTGTAAAAGTTTTCGCGGTCCGTAATCGGAGACGTACTATATTCCTGCAGCACTACATAATCCCATTTAATGCTTTTAATTTGGATAACGGCGTCACCTTTGCGATAATGCCCCGAAAGCCTTTCTCCTCCGGGTGCAATCCTCATTGAGCGGATTTTGAGCGGAGTATCGGTGCTGTCGAACATTTTATGTAGTATTTTATCAAGTCCGCCGTTTGAGTGGGTCAAGCTATTGCCGATAAATAAAATATTAAGCGGATTTACTGTATAATCATCGGGGCGACTGAAACATCCACCGATTATTATCAACCCGATAGTAAGAAATAAATATTTTATGTATTTAGCTTTTGTCCTCATTAAATATTTCTATCTTATTGAATTATAATAATTAATAAGTCCATTAGTCGAGCCGTCATGAGATTTAATTTTGATTTTATGATTTAATTCAGGATAAATTGATTTTGCTAATTGTTTGCCTAATTCCACTCCCCATTGGTCGTACGAATTTACATCCCAAATCACACCTTGTACAAAAACTTTATGCTCATACATTGCAATCAACATCCCCAATGTTTCGGGCGTCAATTTATCAATTAGCAGCGTATTTGTGGGTTTGTTGCCAGGGAATAATTTATGTGACAATAGTTTTTCAATTTCGCTTTCTGTCATATTTCCAGAACTTAATTCGAGTTTGACTTCATCAGCATTTTTTCCCATCATCATGGCTTCTGTTTGGGCAAAGAAATTGGACATCAGTATGTTATGATGCTCATCTGTCGGGTTCAATGATTGCGCAAATGCTATGAAATCTGCCGGAATTGTTCCTGTACCTTGGTGTAGTAGCTGGAAAAAAGAATGTTGTGAATTGGTGCCGATTGTACCCCATATCACTGGACCTGTGGAATAATCCAACATCTTCCCATCACGTGAAACTCTTTTACCGTTGCTTTCCATATCGAGCTGTTGCAAAAATTCCGAAAAGCGTTCCAAATATTGGTCATAAGGGATTACCGCATGTGAATCAAATCCCCAAAAATTCATATACCAAATGCCAATCACAGCCATCAGTACCGGAATATTCCTCTCAAAAGGAGTATTGCGGAAATGTGAATCCATTTTGTATGCTCCGGCAAGCAATTTTTCAAAATTCTCGAAACCTACATAAAGCGAGATTGGCAGACCTATTGCAGACCATAGGGAATAGCGTCCGCCGACCCAATCCCAGAATTCAAACATATTCTCGCTGGGAATGCCAAATTGGTTACATGCCTTGTGATTGGTCGAAAGTGCCACAAAATGCTTTGCTATATCAGCGGTACTTGCTCCCGATTTCAAAAACCATGCTTTAGCAGTATTAGCATTTGTCAGCGTTTCCCAAGTTGTGAACGTTTTGGAAGCAATTATAAAAAGTGTAGTTTCGGGATTGAGCTTCCGCAAAGTTTCTTCAATATCTGTTGCATCTACATTCGATACAAAATGAATATTGACTTTGCCTGAAGAATATTTTTTGAGTGCATTACAAACCATTTTAGGTCCTAAATCTGAACCGCCAATGCCTATATTAACTACATCTGTAAATCTTATGTTCGTATATGAGCAAAATTTGCCGTTATGTACATCTTGTGTAAATTGCTCCATTTGCTCAAGAACCTTCCTGATGCCGGGCATGATATCTTTGCCCTCGAAATATACCTCTTCATTGCCTCTGTTCCGCAATGCCGTATGCAATACTGCCCTATTTTCCGTATTATTTATCTTTTCACCTTTGAATTGAGCTTCGATTTTTTCGCTCAAATTCGATTCATGTGCCAATCCAAGCAACAAACGAAGAGTTTCATTTGTAACAAGATTTTTGGAATAATCAAACAGAAATTGTTCCCAAATTACTGAGAAACGCTCGAATCGATTGACATCATCAGCAAATAATTCTCTCAAATGCACATTATTCATCGAATTGAAATGTTCTTTCAATTTTCCGTAACTTTCAGTCTTCGACATTAACATAATAAAACTCTATAATTTACAAAATTTACAATCTCAAAATTACTTATTTATAATGATATGGCATAGAATAAATTGAATCAGCTCAATTACGTCACTAAAAGAATATGCTCAGCAAATTTAATATACAGGATAGAGTAAGGCTTCTCAATCAGGGAATTGAAGGCTTGGGCGATGTGATTTATTGGATGAGTCGTGATTGCAGGTTGCAAGACAACGCAGCTTTGCTGTTCGCCCAATCAATCGCAATAGCCAAGAAGCGACATTTGAGAATTGTCTTCGATGCTCAATTTGCGGGAGAATCCCCAAGGCAACAAGGGTTTTTACTACAGGGATTGCAAGAGCTGGCGGTGGATTGCAAAGAATTCAATTTGAGTTGTGAATTTCTGTATGGAAGAAATGCGATACCTTTGGTAGAATTTACTAAATTGAATAAGGTCTGTTGCGTAGTTACAGATTTTGACCCTTTGAAATTTCATCAATCACGCAAACATGATTTTTGCAAAAGTTCGACAGTACCTGTTTATGAGGTTGACGCGCATAATATTGTTCCTTTGTGGTTCGCATCGTCAAAGCTGGAATTCGCGGCTTACACGATTCGTCCCAAAATCACAAAATTATTGCCTATATATTTGACTGAAATCCCGGAATTGCTTATTCATCCATACGGCACGGCTGAAATTGCTTCAATTGAAAATCAGTCTGATGGTGGAAATGAATTGAAAAGTGGCGAATCTCAAGCAAAAATCAAACTTTCCCAATTCATCGAAAGCAAATTGGATGCCTATGACGAGCTGCGAAACGACCCGTCGCTGAATTTCCAATCGGGACTTTCGCCCTATCTTCATTTCGGGATGATTTCTGCTCAACGCGTTGCTTTGGAAGTTCGAAAAATTGATGTTAATCCCGATTCAAAAGCGGCATTCCTCGAAGAGCTCATCATCCGCAAGGAATTATCGGATAATTTTTGTTATTATAATCCTAATTATTACAACTTTAACGGTTTTCATAGTTGGGCTCAGAGCACTTTGAACGAACATCGCCACGACCCGCGAGAGTATCTCTATTCTCTCGAGCAATTTGAAAATGCCGAAACGCACGACAAATACTGGAATGCGGCACAAAGAGAGATGATGATTACGGGCAAGATGCACGGATATATGCGAATGTATTGGGCAAAGAAGATTTTGGAATGGACTCGCTCGCCCGAAGAAGCATTGGATTATGCTATCATTTTGAATGATAAATATTCATTGGACGGTCGCGACCCGAACGGCTATACCGGCATTGCATGGTCAATCGGAGGAGTTCATGACCGTGCTTGGTCCGAACGTCCCGTCTTTGGAAAAATTCGTTTTATGAATGATTCGGGATTAAAGCGTAAATTTGATATTGAAAAATATGTTGAAAATATAAAACTTTTACAAAATGAGAATAATAATATCGGCAATTCTGTTCATAGTCTTTTTGGCGGCTTGTGAATCTGACGATTCGCGGATTGGACGCTATACAGATATTTATTACGACATCATGGTCGCTAAGGAAACCTATCTCGATTCAGCACTCGCTGCGGGAGCGATAGACAGTATAATGAAGCATTATGGGTATGATATAAAAACGTTTGAGAAGGAATCATACGAATTGTTCATGAAAGACCGAAAATATTTCACGACAATAATCGATTCGGTCAGAAAGCGTGCTGAAGCTGAAATGCGACGAATTTTATCCGAAAAAGAGAAAACAAGAGATACAAGCAAAACGAAGGACTAATCAGCCCCCTTTGAGCGAATCCGCCCATTGCTTCCACTTTCCGGGAGTATTGCCTACGCTTGCATCGCCTTTGAATCGTACTATAGGCGTTCGGTACAGATACGGGATTTCCAACAATGTCTCGAAGGCATCAAATAAGCGGTGTGCGTAGCCATTTTCTTTGTAATATTTGCCGTCGGTATCAATCAAATCCTCAATATTTATCTTGCGTAGCACACTTTCTAACTCGCCTTTTGAAAGATTTTTCTCTTCGAGATTAAGCAATGTGTTCATAAGCCCTTGTAATACAACATATTACGAGTGATTTTTTCATTCTTCCAACATATTTCCAACAAAATTTCTCAAAAGCTAAGTATGTTGTGTTTAAAACGAGTGAAAACTGCAAATGAAGTTGGAAAGATTTTCATTTCCAACTTTCACTTTTCTTTCAAAGAACAATCACAATGTTATGCAAAAGTACGAAATGCCGGATTAATAGTGCTATCGTAAGGTGATTTTTCTACAGACCGCCATAAATGCCATACATTGAATTTTTACAAATCGAGCCATAGTTAGGCATAGCCTGATATTCTTAACTATGCCTAAAAGTGTGGATTTGGGGTTGGAAGTTAGCATTTTTGAATCTGAAAAAGAAATACAACTGCAATAGATTTCATTTTTTGCCGTATAATATTTAGTGCAGCAACCACAATTCAGGATAATGGCAACAGGGAACTCAAATTTATAAATTTTTGATAAGGATACATTATGACCGGAAGTGAATTTAGGGCAATTAGACGTTTTAACAAATTTTCTCAGAGAACTATTTCAGCAAAAACTGGGATTTACGTTTCTGACAGTGCAGTCAAAGAAATTGAAAGAGGTAGTAAAGTGCCTCATTTTTTCGTTAAAATTTTATCTTGGCTAATGGGACTTGATTTGTCTAAAGAAGACATTTTGAGAAAACAGTTAGATGGAATCCCCGAAAAATTTTTTCATGCCAAGATTTGCACTCGGAAGCCCAAACCTAAATCTGCGGTGATATTTCCACCAACAGGAAGTATTTATGGATGAAGCCTGAAACAGTACAAAATTCTCTTGTCGTCAAAATCGAATTCAACAAGAATTCTGAATATAATACAATATACGATTTGTCTTATTCAATTTGACAAATCGTATATTTTTGTTTCTCGTAAGGAAATCGAAAACGTACTACCAATCTGTCAATGTTGGGCTTTCGACTTAGCATGTTCTATTCATACTACTTTTTTTTTCTGTTACAAACACAATGAAATCCTAATGAATGAGCTATCTATTATATTTTCTATAGAGTTATAAACAAGGAATTACTTAGGAATTATAAAGGAAAGAAGTAGGAATTACAAGGATTAGTAACAAACTTAAACTTGAAATATATTTTATCTATCAAGGATTTAGATTTAAAATCCTCTTGAATTCCTAAATTCTATACTTTGTAACATTATGTAATATAAAGAACTTATGGGATATTGAAGGAATTTGACAATGAAATCCTTGAATAATCCTACGTGCTAAGCCACTGATATACACAGAGATAGCGTTAATTCATCCATGACAAATGGAATTTCACACTCGACTTATTTTTTTTATTAAGATTAGTATCGGAGTTTAACCAAATTTGTTACAAATGTATGTTTACCACCTTTTATGCGAGAATGTTTGTTTACAGTGTTGACAATCCCTCCTTGAGTAGTAAGATAATATGATTTTAAAAATTTAGTGAATGCATTAGAACTTTTTATTTCAATACTTCTATCCCATTTCCAATGTTCTCCTCCAAAATTCTCATTCATATAACTTTGGTATTCTGTAAACATTACCGATAGTAATGGTAAGTGTTTTGAATTATTATCGTAAATATAATTATTTTCAAGGAAGGTTTCGATTATTGAACGTTCCCCCATTAACAATTCAATAGTCTTATTCCCTATTTCTGTTTCTGTAAATTCGCGTTTTATCATCAATCGTTTCAGTCCGGCAATTGCCAAATTGAAAATTCCTGAAAGTTCGGACATGAAAACATTCTCAATTCCGGCATCCGGTTTTTCGATTTCGGCTTCAAATGGCAGAATTACAATCCGTTTGGCAATTGGAATGATGTTTTCATTTTCGGGCAAACTTGGTAACTGATTCATAGCAAATATTATTTTCGCAACATTCGTAAAAGAAACAGCATCGCCAAATTTAACGTCTGATGTTTGACGGTCTCCACCTGTCAATTGCTTTAGTGTAGCAACGTTAACAAGTTTGTTGTGTAAATCGCCGGACGTTGCAAGTCTTTTTCCCATTAAACGAGTTTTGTAAAATTTTTCTCTCAAATCTCTTGGGTCTATATCCGAAAAGGTGAATTGGTTCCCAACCAAATTTTCAATTATTCTTACGCAAGTTCCCTTACCGTTTCGACCTTTCGAGCCTGTAAACCAAAACATTTTCTGAAATGGAAAATCGCCACGTAAACAGTAACCTGCTATTTCAAAAAACAAATCACTCCAACCCTCAATAATTTTCTTGCCTTTGGTCATGGAATACATTTCTATGGATTCTTTGAATGTAGGGCAATCTGCATTTTTATTAAAATCATAATCAGTTTTGTAGGTGAAGTAATGTTCGGGATTGTGTGGCTCAGATATGAAAGTGTCAAGATTGAAAGCACAGTTTTTGAGATTGACCAGGTTCGGGATTGCATTGAATTTTTCATTATGCACAAAGAATTTCGGTAAGTAGGGTATTAATTTTACCAGGCTATCAATAGTTGAGAATTTCACCGATGACTGACGTAGCCAATCAAAAATAAGATGTCCAACTCCTCTATCAGAAATTTCGTGCCAATAACCCTCCTTGTATATGAAATAATGATGATTTTTCTTAATTTCTGTTGTGCATATAATATGTTTTTCAGCAAGAACATTCAACACTTCTGATGCAATTAGCTTGTTATCCTCAGTATATATACGTGCTTGAATTTCTTCTAAGTCATTGTCGCTAAATCCTTTCACACGTTCTTTGAGTGTTTTCATAGATTTTACATCTTCATGGTACGTTCTTGCGTTCCCTGCAATGATTTTCAATTCTTCAACAGTATGATTATTCAGCCAATCGGAAACATCTTCTTTGGGATTCAAACTATCTAATTCAATCAATCTAATCGAGTACGCTATATCTTGTAAGTTTTTGATAATATCTTTTGCGTGGTTTAGTCCGGCTTCGTCATTGTCAGGGATTATGACAACATTCTGATTACGGAAATACTCGTTATAGCTTTTTTTCCATTTCCCTGCACCCATAGGTGAAGTAGTTGCTATGACTCCACGTTTAATGAGATTGTCAGCATCTTTTTCACCCTCAACGATGTAAATATCATCACAATTCGGATTCGCTTTTAAGATTGAAACAAGATTGTACGGATATAGTTTTACACCCTTTAACGTCCAAATCTCTTGACCACCTTTAAATGCAGACTGCATGAACGTCTTTTTACCCTTGTCAAGGTAACGATACGTCCTATGTGCCAAAACTCCCTTTTCATCGGTATAGTCATACGTAGCAATTAACTGTTTGCCTTTTGGTGCATCAATGAACAAATCCTTAAACGTTAGCCCTACTGCATCGAGTATTGACTTGGTTTCACATCCGGCATGACAGTAGAGTAATATCGTACCATCGCTTTCTTCTGTAATTGACAAACTCGCTGTGCCGTCATCATGAGCCGGACAGGTATATTTATCTTTCTCAGTTTGGCTTTTTTTGAACTTTGATAGAACACTATCAAATTTCTGCGATGCTTGATTTTCGTTCTTCATTTCTTTGCTCCCTTATCAATGAAAGATTGCACAGAGTTGAAATCGCCAAGATTGATTTTATTGATATGACTCATAATGTCATTTAAATCAAAATATACCATTTTACCAATCTTGAAGTATGGTATTTTGCCGTCCCTTCGCCACTTATATATGGTTGTTCGACTTACACCTAATATTTCAATTAGCTTACTGGTGCTTATTAGAGTCTTCTCTGTATCAGGCTGAACCGGTTGGTTCGATTGTTCATGGCTCTTCTCATAGTTCTTGAAGAACTCGTTAAGTAGCTCTATCAGTTTTGATTCACTGATTAATAAAAGATCATTCATCATTATTTTTTCTCCTAACTAAAGTTTAAAAAGTTATGAAGTAAAAATAATTGGAAATTTACATGCAACTGTACACTAGTGTGCACACTAATTTGTAGTTAAAGTTATGTTTGATTACTTCTGTTCAGAAATCAATTGTTTGATTATCTCAGACAGTTCACTTACCACTCCCAAAATCATTTCGAGATGATGAGTTGATCTTTCTCCGTTATAATTACTTGCTGATTCCTCAAATTGCTTATGTGCAATGGGTTTTTTGATATTAGTATCACTCAAGCCCGTGAGTGCATAACCAATTTTGCCAAGCGAGTTATCACCTAATTTTCCAATAAATTTGTATTTTACCAAAATATGAATCAACATACCTATTTCTTCACCAGTCAATTTTGGTTTAAAATTTTTATCAATAGTGATATTTTTGATTATTAAGTCATTTTTTATGATTTCGGCATGTTCCAATTGAGTATTGGTTTTTTCATTAATTAGTGAATAATTTTTAAACTGTTTCAGTTTATGAAGAAAATACAGATAACTACAAAGTAGTAATTCTTCATTTTTATAGATGACTAGATATTCATCATCATTGAAGGCTTCGTTTTTATTGAACGCCTTGAATCTCTTTGGATACCTTTTACGAAGAATTTCATAGTTTTCATCATATTCTTTATTAACGAGATTAATTGCTTCACTGGGCGATAGAGTGCTTAAGGAATCCTCAAAATGTTTTCGTTTGAGTCTATACTTAGCAGCTTTAGTTTTAGAATTAGCCGCTTTTTCCTTTTCAGGTTCGCCAAGATAATCCCCAACATAGTGGTCATTTATAGCCATACAACATCAGTCTCCCAAAAATTATAAAATCTTAACAACTAAAAATATGTAAATTTATGTAAACAGCAAAGAGGAAAAAGGCAGAAAATTAAGATTTATTGATGATTGTGGATAACTTGGTACTATGCAGTTTGAAATTTTATTTCACATACTCACAACCACTTAGCATTCAATTTATACCATTTCATAAAAAATTTCTTTTATTGATGTAGTATTATGTCGTTAATCATTTATATTTGAATTTGTGTTCAAGATGATTTAGTTTTGTAATTATATTTTTTGTAATAAAAATTGAAAAAACTTATATTTTTAGTCTAATTTACCTTCAAAATGAGTACTTTTATAACAAATAATGGTCAAAAAGACCTAAAAAGTGTATTGAATTTGCTTGTAACAGCTTCCAGTGAGTTGAAATTTCTGGTCGGATTTTTTTATTTCTCTGGAATTAGCGAGCTTTATGAATCGTTAAAGCAGAATCCTGAGGTTTCACTAAAAATACTTGTTGGTCTCAATGTAGATATTTACAACCATAGACTCATAGAAACCGATTATGAAAGTTTGAAAGATTCCGATATAATAGACTCATTCTTCGGTTCTATCAAAAACTCTTTTACTGGTGAGAACTTTGATAATCAGTCGTTTTATGAACAAGTTCAATTCTTTGTTGAAAAATTAAAGAGTAAAAAGCTACAAATTCGCAAAACTGAAAAGCCTAATCATGCAAAACTGTACTTGTTTAGAGCGAGTAGTGACCAGGGATATAGTAATTCATGCTTAATAACTGGGAGCAGTAATTTGACCAGAGCAGGATTGAGTAGTCAGCCTGAGTTTAATGTTCAAATTATGGATTATGGATTTCCCGAAGCAGAACAATACTTTGAAGATTTATGGCTAACAGCGATTAAAATTACAGAAGATGATGTCCGGAAAATGAAGTTGATTGAAGTTATCGAAAATGATACTCTTGTTAGGTCAATATCACCGTATGAAGCATATTGCTACATCATTAAATGCTATGCTGAATCATACGGAAAACGGAAATCTGATGATAGGATACCAATTCTATTGAAGAAAAATGATTACTTAGTTTATTCTTATCAGATTGATGCTATTGAACAGGCTCTTTCTATTATTGAAATAAACAGAGGTGTTTTAATTGCTGATGTTGTAGGGCTTGGAAAGTCAATTATCGCTGCGTGTATAGGAAATTCTTTGGGTAAAAGGGGGCTGATTATATGTCCCCCTGGTTTGATTGGAGACGATAATAAAACTCAAGGATGGAGCAAGTACAAGGAAGAATTTGAACTCTATGGTTGGGAAATTCGTTCTTCAGGTGATTTATCTAATGTCGTCAAATTCTTAAAAGCTAATCCTGACAAATTTGAAGTTGTCATTGTTGACGAAGTTCATAAGTTTAGAAATCAAGATACTGAAAATTACGAACTTCTCATGAATATATGTAGAAACAAGATTGTTATTCTACTTACCGCTACACCTTTCAACAATTCTCCGGCAGACATTTTATCTTTGTTGAAATTATTCATTGCTCCCAAAAAATCCACTATCACACTTGATGATAATTTAGAAAAAAAGTTTTCAAGATTGGAATATGATTTCCAAAGATTGTCATTTATTGTGAAGAATTTCAATTCCAAAGATTTTGATAAAAAGAGCAAAGCGGAGAGATACTACAAAGACTACTTCGGTTCAGATGTAATTATTCTCTCCTATGTCAAGAAGTACATTCAAACCATTGCCAAGGAAATCCGAGATATTGTTGAGCCTGTTACAATTCGTAGAAATAGACTTGACTTGACGACTCACAACATTTACAAAAATGAAATTAAAGATTTATCAAAAGTAAAGAATCCGGAAGAATACTTCTTTGAACTAACGAAAGAACAATCTGAATTCTACGACCTGATTATCCAATCGTATTTTGCTGAACCTGAGAGCGGTGGCAGATTCAATGGTGCTATTTATAGACCTTTTGAATATGATGAAGGAATTGTTGGTAAGTCATACGATGAGATTGAAAAGTTACAGAAGGATAAAAACCGTGAATTGATTCAGCAACGTAACTTATTCGATATTATGCGAAGAATGATTGTCAAGAGGTTCGAAAGCTCTTTTGGTGCATTCGAGCAGACAATCAAGAATTTCATCAATATTTATGAAAAAGTCTTGAGATTTATAAGCAAACGTGGAAACGGAAATCCACTGAAGGGTGAGTATATTCTCGATAGAAAATTGCTCGAAAAGATTGTTGATTTTATGGATAACGAAGACAATACTTCAAGTGTCGAGAGATTGATTGATGAATATGTGCAGAAAATTGAGCAGGGAGTATATCCAAAATCTCACAAAATTTACGAAGTCAGCAAATTCAAACAAAAAGAACTCTTTATTGAACATATCAATAGCGATATTGCAATGTTAGAGGAAATTCTCGACAAACTCAATGATTACAAACTAATAGATAATGATCCCAAGTCCAAGGCTGTTTTTGCAAAGTTTGATTCGATTTTTTCGGCAACAAGAAATCCCCATGAACCGATTCGCAAGATATTGATATTTTCGGAGTATGCAGATACTGTAAAGTTTATAACCGAAAAGTTAAAATCATTCAAATCTAAACAGAATTATTCGGGACGTACTCTAACGGTTCATGGTACGATTAGCAAAGCCACCCGTGATATTATCGAAAATAATTTCAATGCTTCTGCTAAAAATCCTTCCGATGACTACGATATTATCATCACTACCGATAAACTTAGCGAAGGTTTCAACCTAAACAGAGCCGGTATAGTCATTAATTACGATATACCATGGAATCCTGTCCGTGTTATTCAGCGAGTTGGGCGTATCAATCGGATTGGTAAGAAAGTATTTGATGAATTGATGATTGCAAATTTATTTCCTACTGAAAAAGGTGCTGATAAAGTACGCTCAAGAGAAATTGCCGCAAATAAAATGTTTATGATTCATAATACTCTTGGTGAGGATACAAAAATATTCAACGCCGACGAAGAGCCCACTCCTTCAAAAATGTATGACAAAATCAAACAAAATCCTGATGATAACCGTGAAATCAACATTTATACAAAAATTTCAAATCTTTATGAAGAATTAAAGTTACGGAGTCCTGAGGTTTTTGCCAAACTTGACAATATGCCTCCAAGAATCAAAACAGGTAAAATTTTCAATGATGATGAAATGCTGCTTTTTGTCAAAAAGAATAGGATGTATGTCAAATCCTTCAAAAAAGTTGATGGCAAAATTGAAAGTAATGTCCCATTGCTTGAAGATGTTATCGAAAAAATTATATGTCTGCCCGAAACTCCTGCAATAGCGATTGATGAGGAATTTTGGGAAATCTACGAAACTGCCAAAATGTTCAAGGACGATAAAGCAAATCCTATCAAAGAAATTAGTATCGAGAATAAAGCTCTGCAAAATCTCAGAGTTCTCATTAACTACAAATCAAATATACCAAATAGTACCCTCAATTTCATGAAATCTTTGCGTGAAGATATTACTGATTACGGTACTCTCCCCGATTTCACTCTCAGACGTATTGCAAATCTTGATACCGACAAAATACACGATTGTATAGAAGTAATTAACCAAATCTGTAAAGACATAGGTAGCGATTACCTCGATAAAATTCGTATAATCAGGAATACAGTTGATAGAGAAATTATTATTGCTTACATGAACAGAACCAACGAAAAGGAAATTCGATGAAAGCTGAAATCCAAAATTTAGTTGAAAAGCTTGTAAAAAATTTCAGTCATGACAATCTAAGATATTTGTTCAGAGAGAAAACAGAAAATTTTATCATACTCGAAAAAAAATTAGAACTTGATGTAAAGTTTGATATTTTTTCAAATGCAATGCATTTTGGCAAAATTGAGCTCGAAAATGAAAGCCGGATGATTGTCTGCACTTTCTTGACTAATAAAGAACTATCCGATAAGTCAGGCAAAAAAGTACAGTACGAACTGGCACGGAAAATTTTGAAGGAAAATATCAACTATGATGCAGGATTCTTCATATTTTATGACAGCAAGGGTGATTTCCGTCTATCGCTTGTTTATGATATTCCGGAAGGCAAAGGAAAACGCTCTTGGTCTAACTTCAGACGTTATACATATTATATAAGCAAAGACCAAACTAATAAAACCTTTATCAATACTTTCAGCGAAATTAAGAAATTTGATACTCTTGAAAGTATCATAGATGCCTTCAGCGTTGAAAAGGTAACAAAGGAGTTTTATCAGAAAATTGCTATTTTGTTTACAACACTTACAGGCGGTAAAAGAAATAATGGCAGTAAATCTTTAGATATGAAAGGTGAACTCAAAATTCCCGACAATAACGATACAACAAGGAAGGAATTCTCAGTACGCTTATTAGGGAGACTACTTTTCAGTTGGTTTTTGAAAAAGAAGAAATCTACAAATGGTACATCATTAATATCTGATGAAGTTCTAAGCCGTAAAGCCATGCTAAGAGCCGATAATTACTATCACGATATAATCGAACCACTATTCTTTGAAGTTTTGAATACCAAAATTAAAGAAAGAAAAGACATTTATAAAGATTCACCTTGGGATAAAGTCCCATTTCTTAATGGTGGTTTATTCGAGCCTGGTAATCAAGATTATTATAAATTAGACAGCTTTAATAAATCGAAACACTTAAACACATTGCATATACCAAATGATTGGTTTGAAGAGCTGTTTGAAGTTTTCGACCAGTTCAATTTCACGATTGACGAAAATACCACAAACGATGCCGAAATCTCGATTGACCCCGAAATGCTTGGCAAATTATTTGAGAATTTATTAGCCGAAATCAATGAGCAAACCGGAGATACAGACAGAAAACGTACAGGCTCATTCTATACTCCACGAACTATTGTTGATTATATGGTTGACGAGAGCTTGATTGAGTATTTGGATGGGAAACTGGGGTATGAAAAAAATGAAAAATTGCAATCACGTTTGCGTAAATTACTCAATTATTCAGACGATTCGCATGATTTTGATGATACTGAAATTATGGCTATCATCAATTCTCTCGATGAGCTCAAAATTCTCGACCCTGCTTGTGGTTCCGGAGCATTCCCGATGGGTGTGCTTCACAAGATGCAACTGATACTCCAAAAGCTCGACCCTGATTGTACTATTTGGCTTGGGAAGGTGCTTGACGATGTCAAGGACAGAAATGCACGCAAAATGATGGAAAATAAACTCAAAGGCGACCCGGAACTTAACGACTTTACACGTAAAATCGGTATCATTCAGAAGTCTATTTATGGCGTGGACATCCAAGAAATAGCCGTCGAAATATCAAAACTCAGATGCTTCCTTTCAATTATCGTAGATGAAAAAGTCAGAGAAAATGACGATAATCGTGGAATTCAGCCACTTCCCAATTTGGAGTTCAAATTTGTTGCAGCAAACACGCTTCTCGGGCTGCCAAAAGCAAATTTGAAAGCCGGATTGTTTTCGCTTGATGACAAGTTCGACAAATTGCGAGAGTTGAGAGAAGAGTTCTTTCAGGCTTCTGGTAACGACAAAATGAATGCAATCGCAAAGTTCAAGAACATGCAAGACGAACTTTCCGATATATTGATGAAAAATAAAAATTATGATAAGGAAACAAAAGAATATGCTGCCAAGATTTCCGGATGGAATCCATTCAGTCATGAGTCAGCTTCTTGGTTTGACTCCTTGTGGATGTTCGGCATTAGGGCTGGCACTGAGCAGAGTCGAAGTGACGGTTTCGATATAGTCATAGGCAATCCGCCGTATGTGAGTATTCAACGAATGGAAGATACAACCGAGTTAAAAAAATCAAATTTTGAAACATTTGAAAAGACTGGGGATTTATATACTATCTTTTATGAAAAAGGCATCAATCTTTTGAAGGAAAATGGAATCCTCAGCTACATTTCTTCAAATAAATGGATAAATGCAAACTACGGTAAAAGTACCCGAAAATTCTTTGCGACAAAAACCAATCCCCTTATTCTTATTGATTTTGCCAAAGTGAAGATTTTTGAATCGGCTACAGTTTTTGTAAATATTTTGATAGCTGAAAAAGCAAAAAACAAAAATCAATTGTGGGCTTGTGCTATTCAGGGCGATAAATTACCTGATACAGACCTGAGGTTTTATTTTAACACCAATAAGTTTGAATTTAAGGATTTTAATGAGGGAATTTGGAAAGTTAGAAATGGAGATTCAAGTAAGATCAATGCTAAAATTGATAGAATTGCAGTTCCATTATACAAATGGAAGGACGTTAAATTTTATCGAGGAATAACTTCAGGTTTGAACAAAGCATTTCACATAACAGAACTACAAAAAAATAGTATTGTCAAGAAAAATCCAAAAAGCGAAGAATTTATCAAGCCATTGATTCGTGGTAAAGATATTAAAAGATGGGCTTATAGATTTGAAAATCTTTATATACTTTTCATTCCATGGCATTTCCCACTCCAGAATGAAATTGGAATAACTAATGCTTCATTAGAAGCTGAAAAAAAATTCAAAATTGAATATCCTGAAATATACAAACATCTATCTGAACATAAAATCGAGTTGAGTAATAGAAACCAAACAGAAACAGGAATACGTTACGAATGGTATGCGTTGCAAAGATACGGTGCTGACTTTTGGACAGAATTTGAACATCCAAAAATTGTTTGGATTGAAATTTCTGACCGAGCCAATTATGCCTATGATGAAACTGGTAAATTTTTGACAAATTCTGCATATTTCATGACCGGAAAGCATCTGAAATATATTTTGGCTGTTCTCAATTCTAAAGTTGCAGATTACTATTTCTTTCAAATTACTGCAACAATAGCGGGAGGTCGAAAAAGATATACAAAACAGTATGTTGAACAAATTCCCATACCCCAAATCTCACCCAAAGCCCAACAGCCATTCGTTGATTTGGTAAATCAAATCTTAGCCAAAAAAGAAAAAGGCGAAGACACAAGCAAAGAAGAACACCAAATAGACCAACTGGTATATAAGCTGTATGAATTGACAGACAACGAAATAGCAATCGTGGAGGGGAAAGGGTTGGCATAAAAAAAGACTTGCCCTAAGCGCGCTGTTCTTATGAGAAGCGGGGCAAGTATGTTAATACAAAAGTAAACAAAATAAATTTATTATACAAAAAAAATATATGAAAAAGATTGAATTCCAAAAAGCACCAAAAAGTAAAGAGGAACAACTTGAAATTCTGAAAAATCGAGGTATGGTAGTTAAAAACGAAGAACGAGCCTTGTTTTTGTTGGAACATATTAGTTATTACAGGCTTTCGGGTTATTGGTTTGAAAACTATATTGATTGGGAAACTAAGATGTTTCGTAACGGTACTTCATTTGAAGATTCATTTGATAAGTATTGTTTTGATAAAGAGTTTAGGAAGTTAGTCCTATCAGAGCTTGAAAAAATTGAAGTTTCTATTCGAGCAAGTATTATCAACACATTAAGCATAAAATATTCATCTCCATTCTGGTTTCAAAACGTGAACTTGTTTAAAGATGTGACAAAGCATACAAAATTACTTGAACAACTAGATAAGGATTTCTTTAGAAGTGATGAACTCTTTGTACAAAGTTTCAAAAAGAAGTATATTGAAAAATTACCACCAAGCTGGATAATACTTGAAATCACATCTTTTGGAACTTTATCTAAGATCTTTGAAAATTTAAAACCTTATGACAAACGTTTGATAGCAAATAAGTTTGAATTACCTGAAAAAGTATTCGTTTCATGGCTTCACACCTTAATTTATATCAGGAATGTTTGTGCTCATCATACGAGATTGTGGAATAGAAATCTTACAATAAGCCCAAAATTATTAAACAATGAAACTAATAATTGGTCTAAGGAATATGTGGTGAATAACAAAAGCTATTTTGTAGTTCTGATTATAAGGTATATCTTGAAAACAATTAATCCTAAGTCAACATTCAAAGACAAATTAGTTGAATTATTCAAAAACTATCCGATGATTAATCCCAACTTAATGGGTTTCTCGGAAAATTGGGAACAAGAACAAATATGGCAGTCATGAGTAAAATAGTGTTTGGCGAAGACACAAGCAAAGAAGAACACCAAATAGACCAGCTGGTATATAAGCTGTATGAATTGACAGACGACGAAATTGCAATCGTGGAGGGGAAGGGGTAATGGGGATAGAAAAACCATATTATAGAATTTGGCGTCCAATGCTTGATGGTAGCAAACCAAATTATGTTGGAGGTTCAAGATGATAACAATGAACTTGTCAAAGAGTAGAAAATGTAAGCAGGCACTCAATAATTAACTGTATCGATGTTTCAGTTAACTAATCGAGAATTATGTATTTTTTACTTGCACATTTCGATTTTTTTTGTACGTTGCTATATGAGAAGATAAAATTCTGGAAATGTTATGAGAACAGAATCAAGCACAAATTTTATTTATTTAATGATATTGCAAATTATCACAAGCCCTCTTTGGGCTTTTTTTCATTTTAAAAGGAGAATTTTTATGAAACGAGCATTTGTTTTATTCGCAGTTGCAATTCTGTATTGCAACTTTACACTGGCTCAAGAGCCTGAACCAGACCCGAACTTGCTTTGGACGACGGAGAATTCATATCACCGCTTCCTTGTCCATCCGAACGGCAATATACTTGCAGGAAAAGGATCTACGGAGGTAGAACTTGACGGCAATACAGGGGAAATCATTAGAGAGTTCCCTTATCAACTTATTATTTATGATGTAAGCCCTGACGGGAAGTATATCTCAGCACTTACTGACCAAAGATGTGTAATTGACTACGAGACACAAGAAGTTGTTGCACGTTTTACAAATGAAAACACTTTCCCTAAATTTATGCCTGATAACAAAACTTTGGTATATTTTGTCATAGAAAAAATCGGTGAGTTAAAAGGGAATCTCAAACTTCGATCATATAATATAGAAACAAAAAGATATTTAACAAGTTCAGAACAAATATCAAATACAACATCAGGGGCGATTTCAGTTTCTCCAGACGGTAGATTCGTTGCAACTGGTGGTAGATATTTTGACGCTTCTGATAATGAATATACTCGGTTAATTTTATGGGATGCACAAACTCTTGAACCAATAAAGATATTAGGTGAATTCGAGAACTTCAACGAAGTACGCTCAATCAAATTCTCGCCAGATTCAAGATTGGTTGGGTTTCAAGTATATTTAGATGATTTGTATATTTACAAAACAGATGATTATAGTCTGTTTAAGCATTATAATAGTGATAACATTTTGAATGGTGTTATGGGCTTTGGATTTATTGCAAATGATTTCATTGCAGTTGGAAGTGATGAAAACAATGTACAAAATTTTGAGATTATAAATATGAAAGACGAAAAATCAATATACAAGCGAAATGATTTTACAGGTTTGGCAGAATATAATATGGCTCATAATTCGCTTATTGTATTAAGAGGTAATATTTATAGCTTCGACTTTGAAAAAATACTGTCTGGAGCTAGCATGGAACCAGAATTTACAAATCCGTTTAAGGTTGAGTATTTAAACAATACTCTAAGTCTCAGTAATTTCACATTTGGAGCAAATCAAATCAGTTGCAGTATAACAGACATTAATGGTAGAGTAATACACACAATGAATTTGAACACATCAACTGGTGACATACGAATACCTATAAAGCTCCAAAGCGGTACTTACTTTTTACATATCAAGGATGGCGATAAGGAATATGTTAGTAAATTCTTAGTAACAAATTGAGGAGCAATGAGATGAAAATCATAATAATTTTTCTTCTTGCAATTTCCTTTGCTCATGGACAAACTCGTGAACCTGAACAGTCACAAATTAATTTATTTGGAACACCTACATATTTAAGCGATGATATAGACTATTTCAAATTAGACGAATATAAAAATAAATAATAAAAAATGCAAATTTATTGTTCTTTAACATAACAAATTATATTTTAATGTGTTATATTAAATAATAGTATTTGTGTTTTTTTTTTATTTATTTTAAGGAGAATTTTTATGAAACACGCATTTTTATTTCTCGCAGTTGCAATTCTGTATTGCAGCCCCTTACTGGCTCAAGAGCCTGACCCCGACCCATTGGTGTGGAAAAAGCACATTGGGGGAGAAATCAGCACTGTTAAGTTTAGCCCTGATGGAAAATATATTTATGTGCTGTCCAAAGGATTCAAACCCATGAAACTACTTACCGAAACCGGAGACATTCTGAGGGAATACGAAGGATTCAAACTGACTTTTAACACATATAACGAGAATATGGATATTTCAAATGATGGTAGCAGGCTTTTTGCTGCTGATACAGGAAATACTGTTCATATTTGGGACACAGATACTGGGGAACTAATTAAAACCTTAGATGCAGGTTATAAATCTTGGAACATACCAGATTGTATTGCTTTGTCTGTCTCTGAACGTTACTTAGCAGTTTATGTGTGGTATAGAATTTATGATTCTCAAATAAGTGAATCTATCAGTGCGATTCATATTTGGGATGTAAATACATACGAAAAAATAACGACATTCGTACCGCAATACCCAACAAAATTGCATACTATTAAATTTTCTGATGATGGTAGGTTTTTAGCTATAACATATGTTCCATTTACTAATGATGCTGAAAGTGAAACAGGAACTATTTTGTACAACAGCGGCACTTGGGATTTTTACGGGTCTTTTTGGGGACATGAAGGTTATGCAACAAAATACGTTGCTTTCTCTCCCGATGGAACTATGATGGCTACTTGTAGTTGGGGCTATCAAGTGAAAGTTTGGGATATTGCCGAAAGAAGACTTATTACAGATATTAAAACTAAATGGGGAGATGTTGAATCAGTTTTATTTACTGATAATGAACATGTTTATTCAGGAAATGGAGTAAGTACAAATATTCATAATATACAAGGATGGCAATTATTGAATAATAAGGAAGTCTTTCAGTACGAAGTTATACGTCCAACATCAATTGATTATAACTCGGTAATTGATAAAATTTGTGGTTCCCGATTCACAGATATTATATTACTCAAACCGATAAATACTACAAGTGTTAATGAACCATTCAAACAAAGTATCACAACTTCACCAAATCCAGCAAACAACTCAATAAGAATTAGTTTCACTTTGCCCAAATCAGGGCTGACAAACGTTGAAATCAGCGATGTTAACTCAAGAACTATTAGCAAACTTCATACGGGCTTTCTCGAATCCGGTCAGCATACTTTTGATTGGAACACAAAAGCAATTCCCGCAGGTGTGTACTTTTGCAAAATTTCTTCAAAAGAATTTAACGAATCAGTTAAAATTATTGTGGAGAAATGAAATGAGAACATTAATAATTTTATCAGTTATACTTTTTGTAACAATTAGATTGTTGGCTCAAGAGCCTGAACCCGACCCATTAGTGTGGAAAAAGCACATTGGGGGAATTGTACGTGCGGTGACATTCAGCCCTGACGGTGAATTTATTTATGTGGCTGCAACTGGCTTTAAACCAATGAAACTATTGACGGAGACAGGCGATATTGTTATGGAATATGAGGGACTGGTGGTAAAGCGAGATGTACAAGTTGAGATGCTTGATATATCAAGAGACGGCAGAAGGTTATTCGTTGCTGATTCCGGCAATACACTTTTCGTGTGGGATACACAAACGGGAGCATTACTTCATACCTTAGATGCAGGATATGAGGAATGGAGAGCTAAATGGTATCATTCTATAACTGTTTCGGAGAATTACATTGCTGCTTTAGTTGCTTATAGTTTACAGCCGGAAACGACTTACCCGGTTGGTGGAGAAATACATATTTGGGATGTAAACACTTATGAGAAAGTCAAAGTGATTGAACCATCTTATTCACTTATAAAGATCAAATTCTCAGATGACGATAGATTCTTGGCAAAGCTTGTAGGGGAACCAGACCACAATGACGAAACAGGAACTGTTTTACTCAACTCAGGCACTTGGGATACATTTGGTTCTTTTTGGGGACATGAGTATGGTGTTAATTACTGTGCTTTTTCACCTGATGGAACTATGATGGCTACTTGTAGTTGGGGCTATCAAGTGAAAGTTTGGGATGTTGCTGAAAGAAAACTTATTACTGATATTGAGACGCATTGGTATCAAGCAGAATCCGTGATTTTTACTGATAATGAACATATATTTTCTGGGAATGGTGTTAGTAAAATTTTCAATGATTTACAGGGGTGGGAATTACAAAATTATAAAGAAGTATTTAATTACGAAAGTATACTTCCAAGAACAATTGATTATAACCTAATAATGAATAAAATATGTTGTGCGAGGTCTAATGATATTGTTTTACTCAAACCGATAAACACGACAAGCATTTATGAACCCTTCAAACAAAGCCTTACGGCATCGCCTAATCCTACAAACAATTCTATAAAAGTAAGTTTCAATTTACCTAAATCGGGGTTGACAAACGTTGAAATCAGCAATGTTAACTCAAGAATGATACGCAAACTGCACACCGGTTTTCTCGAATCCGGACAACACAATTTTGATTGGGACACGAAAGCAATTCCCGCAGGTGTTTACTTTTGTAAGATTTCTTCAAAAGAATTTAACGAATCTGTTAAAATTATTGTGGAGAAATGAGATGAAAACATTATTAATTTTATCAGCGTTACTTTTAGTTGCAATTAATTTGTCTGCACAAGACAGCGAACCAAGTCCCTTACATTTTTCATACATTGCAAATGGTCAGAACTACACAAACCAAGCATTGAATAAAGAACATTTTCAACAAAATAATTTTATAATCAGTACGCAATGGGAAGGACATTCTCGAATGTTGCAAGCATTGAAATTCAATATGAATCATGGCAAAAGACCAAGAAATGATTGGAGTTCAAATTCAGACCGAGTGAGTTCGTTCCCGAATATAGCTGATTCAGGTTATATGATGAAATATATATGGTCAGGTGACCAACACGAATGTCGTGGCTTTCAATATAGTCCAACTTTGTTCATACCTGAAAACCGGCAAGGAGAATTTATTTATCAAGCCGCTGATAACAGGCGTTCTGTTTTCGGCTTTAGCTATATTCGAGATTCGGCTCAAGTAATCAATAACCCGAGCAGTACAATTTACAAATTATATACTGACTCGACTGATTACATTGATTCAGTAGTTCTTGGGAAAACGTGGATTAACGATAAATTCTATGTCTTTGGTAACCCGGGATTGCTAAACTACGACCATACAACAGGTGGCACAAGATGGATATTTTCAATCAATTTGCGTCGTTTGAATATAGAGGAATCAGCTAACGACGACGATGTAGTCTTGTCAATTAAATTACCTTACGTTAGTAAAGTAAATGATACTACATTTGTAGATGGATTAATTGATTTCAGCTACCCTCCAAAAACGTCTTTAAATGATACAATAAGATTGAAATATGTAGAAGACAGAGGCTTTGCATTAAAAATGACAGATTTGCCTGTTATTGGCAATACAATATATATTACAAATAGAATGTTACCCGATAACACTTTCTTTGCAAACACCGGAAGACAGGATATTACGATAAATGCTGAATTTATTTGTGATCATGAAATAAACCCGTTATTAAAAGCTAAAAAAGACGCTCCTAATATCCAGAACATTGACATAGAAGTGAAATATCACGGAAATAGAGACATAGGAATCAATTATTGCCGTATAGCAACTCCGGCTGGTTATGACTTTGTAACAGGGAAAAGTGATAGCTTGATTCAAGCATTTTATCAGGCTCATATTGATTCTATTCAAAGTCATAATTATGAAATATTCGGTTTTTATGGTCGAGATGAATTCCCAGAGCATTATTACATGGAACAACGCTACAAAGCCAAATTATTGAATTACTGTACTGTAAGCGAAGGAGCCGGTGGTGACCATACAGACCATTTTATGCATCTTATTCAGCCGATGCACATGTGGACAGGAAGTATGAGTTTAAAAGCAGATAATCCGGCTCCGTTTATAAATAAAAATGCAGAAATTACTACAGGTCATAGATTAAATTTTCCAAAAAGAGGTTATCAAGGGTATGATTGGAAAGTAGAACATAGAGCTTCCGAATTTTCTGAAGTAGAATATCCGAGAGATACTTTACGTTCTCACTATGAACTTTACCATAACCCGGGTTATCATAATAAAGACTATTGGAATTGGTTACGTAGTGATACATTAGAAAATGTTCAAATAACTATGGATGGACATAATTTAATAGGAAATGAATTTTATTTATATATTTGTGGTTCAAATTCTTATAGCGGTTTACAAGGATTTATGGAGCTTAGTAATTATAATTCATTCCATAAGTTTCCTAATCTGATTTATAGTGAAAACCCATGGTGGGGTAATAGTTATCCAACTGCTAATTTTAATGTGATTAATTATGGTACATCAATAATGCCTAAATTTGAATTACATAATTCAAGATCTCAGACAGGTGAGGAAGTAAGATGGTCTCTTTGGTCAAGACTTATTATGGGAGCAAAAGGATTGTTCTACGATGCCTGGAATGATTTAATGGAATTAAACACGGATTATGTAGACAGAAATCTTGGTTTTTTAAATCATTATGACTCAACCCAGAATTCGAGATATAATACGGCTACTTTCGATGAAATGATTTTTGGAAACGACCATATTTTTGGGGTTGATTTTATCCCTGAACAGGATACATCAACCTTAACTCACAATTTTATTATTCGAGATTCAACGGCAGAAAATTGGGGAGTACCTGTAAATAGATTATATTGTGGCAGAAAATCCCCCAAAATCGAAATGTGGAAAATACACTCATGGATTCGTAATAATGAGGAAGTTCTGATGAATTTACGTCTCGTTGCAGCTTATTCAAAAGGTGCCAGAATTTGGAGAAGCCATGATACGAGTAGATTTGAAAGTAATATTCTCGATAAATACTTCAAATTAGATAATCGTTTGATTATTCCAACAGAGACACTACACAATACTCTTGTTTCTGATATAGGAATAAAAACTTGCCCTCTTAGTAGAATAGACGAAGTAACCGGAGAATCTGAATACGAAGCGTGGGACTCGTCTTTTGTAGATTTGACATTACATAGACTTGCATCTGATAGCAATGGTATAAATAATGTTTTTTATTTCGGTATCCAAAACCGCCGTACAGACCCATTGGTCTATTTTACTGAGGATACATCCGATAAACACATGTTGTTTTTATCTTCTTCCGAATTCGATGACCTTTGTGATAATGGCGGTGTAAATCCAATGCGACCCAACGGAGATAACTATTCAGCATCTGTATGGCAGGAATATTATTGGAAACGTCTTGGCTGCCGTGAAATATCAATAAATTTTAATTATAAATTTAGTGACAATCCGGACGATGTCGCAATATTGAGAGTCAGCGAATTAAGAACTGAAAATGACAGTACCGGTTATTGGGAGTGGCCCTGGTGGAAACAAGAGAGGTATAATAACTATGTTAATGTTACGATTAAATCGAATGAAACTCTGACTTTAAACTATTTACCGGGTGAAGGGAAGATGTTTAAAGTTGAAATAGTTGGTAGTGCACCAGTCATTGGAGAGCTTGCTAACTCCAATCAAACAAAGTTGATTGCATATCCTAAGAACCAATCAGGGAATCAGGATTTTACCGGCAAAGACGACACAGTTTTTTATCATATGGTTTATCACAGAAAAGACCCTATAACTGAAAAATACAATGTTTACTATCGCCGAAGTTTGAATCCATACACTCATGATTTAGGTTCTAAAGGGATTCAATGGGGACAGGAGTATCAGCTTGCTCATAGTTTGGTACTTTATCGGAATTTACATTTGCCGGGATTAGAGACTGATTCAATGTTAGTTACAGTAGGTAATGGATGTGAATGTAAATATCCATCAATAGTTGCACGTTGGGATGAAGCAAATAATCGTGCAAACATCTATGCTTTGTTTTCATGTAGCCAACCATCATATACAGATACGCCACGAGTATTTATAGTGGAGAAGGTTTTTGATATAAACAGCAACCCGACACCACAATTACTATCACCAATTGGCTATGCTTATGCCGGCAACAATGATGGCTCTGAAATTGACCGTTGGGGTTTGTGTAGTATTAATGCCTCTTTAACCGGGAATTTTTATGCTTGGAATGATAGTATCAAGGGCATAACAACAGGTTTTAAAGAACCTCATGATAGAGGTTTTGTAACAAATAAATTAGATTTAAAATTTAATACGAATATTAGTTGGAAAGCAGGTGGGCCATCTTTAAATACTTATTCTGGTATTCAGATTTATGATAAACATGCTGCAGTAGCTTGGCATGAGGAATCGTCACCAGGTGGATGGGGTTGGCTACAAAGTCGTATTTATTATTCAATGCTGAATCTTGACTCAAATAATAATATTTATAAACATGTTCCGGATAGTTTCTCGACAGGAGAGATATATTTTCATGATGCCCAAATGTCGAATGGCATGGCTTGGTTACACCCATCTGAACCATTTTCACTTTTCAAAAATCCAATATTATATAGGACAATAGAAGGAAAATTAGATGAACATTTAGATATAGAAATATTTGGTATTGGAGATAGGATATATTGGGAAGGGAAACGACATTTGGGCAGTAGAAATGACATTTTCTTAAAGATGTTGGATTTAGGTAACGCGAGTAATTGGAATTGTCTTTATCCGTTGAAAATATTTGAACCTTCCGTAAGTTTGGGTCATCCGAATTTAAGTCAAGGTTCTTTTTTTAGAGGTGATTCTTTATATCCGTTTAATTTTTCAGATAGTGCGATTGTAGTAAATTTTGTCTCATATGACACAACGCTTACTAAACCTGATTATAATTCTAAGATATATCAAATTGATCATGATTTTTGGAGAATTTTCCAGAAAAACGGATTGTGGCCTGGAATACAGCCTGATACAACTTTTGTTGATATTGAGCCTATGTTAACAGAACTAGGATTGGGAATTTACCCTCATCTTGCAAGATTGCCTGTAGTAAATCGTGAAGAAGATTGGGCGATAAACCAAAGAGTTTTTGAAAGTGCTGGGCAAAAAATCAACACAAGTTATCAATTTTTCTTACCTAAAGGGTTTACTGAGCAAAAGAAAATCTATCCTATATTAAGAATATTTGATAGTGAATCAGGCGAAGAATCACAAATGTCTCAATTTCATATTGTTGATTATAGCTCCAGTCAGTTTGCAAAAATACCCAAATTATACTCACAAATACATGATGAAAAGGGTGTGAAATTCCTTGATACCGCAGTGACTTCATGGTTCAGACTACATGATTTTAGTCAATTGTCATTCTTTGTTTCTGATTACAAGTCGGATTTGTTTGATGTTGAAATTGAAAGGAAGTCTGATCGTGAAACTTTCGCAATGCCGGTGTCCCACATTCGGAATAAGGAAAGGACATTCAACAAAGTCAATCTAATCAATGGTGGAAAGGAACAGTATAGAATTAGGTATATACGCAAAAACAATCACACTTGGTTTATGCCAGAAGTTATGATTTCTAATGAAATTGATTTTGAAACGAATTTCGACAGAATTAATGATAAGGACTTTGAAAGAAACGCTTTTATTGAAGAACAAACGGTTGACTTGGGATTACCGGAATATGAGTATAATATTTTGGCATATCCTAATCCAAGTGGAGATAAAGTAAATCTGATGATTCGATATAATTCAAACGATGAATCAAGGAATTTCCCTGTCCAGATAATTGTAACAAATCTAATAGGTGAAGAGATATTCAAACACGATTGGTTAGTTAATAAACAGTATCTAATTGACTTTTCTGACAAGATGCCAGGTGTGTACTATATCAATGCGTTGATATTGGATAGTGACGCAGGTAATTCGGTTGTAAGGAAGCAAATATCGATTATAAGATAGTTAAAATATCCGCAAAATAGCTTTAGCTTTTTAGTAAGACTTGAGAATATGCTGAATATCACTGTAAACACAGTGGTATTCAGCATTTTTAGTCTAACAGCATGTCTCATTTCAGACATTTTTAGATATTTAGTTACAATTTTCAGACAATATTAGATTTTTAGTTATAAATTTCAGACATTTTATGCGAAAAAAAAGCAATTTTCAGATAAATACTAAAATTGGTTCAAAATCTTGAGATATTTTCAGACTTTTAGTACGTTTTGGTACAAAATAACAAAAAAGACACAGATTTTTTTAGACTTTTAGTACGGTTTGTACAAATTATCTGAAAAAGTCTATCTTTTTTTCACTTTTGGTAAGATTTTAGTTCAAAGTTGTCAAAAAAGCACTTCGGTTTTCAAACTTTTGGTAAGTTTTAGTCCAAAGAAGCTAACAAGGCATAGAAATTATTAAACTTTTAAGCGAAATCGTGATTTATATCTTATCCCAAGTCCTGCCCATTTCAAATGCTACTACTTTTTCTGTAATGTTGACGTACTTTTTAAAAGTTTTGTAATCTTTATGCCCGGACATCGCCATAATCGCTTCATGTACCATTCCTTTTTCAAGAGAAATAGTTATGAATGTTCTCCGAGCAGTGTGAGTCGTGACTAATTCATAAAGTGGCAAATACTCATCATCCCTTTGCCCGCCTTTGATTGTAGTTATGCGGCATTTCCTGTCCAAACCTGCAAATTGGAATAGTTCTTTAACAAATTTATTACTCTTCTGGTTAGTTATGACCGGCAAAGGCTTAGGCTCGTTTTTGTGCTTTTCAAGGATTGCTAATGCAAATTCATTCAAGGGAAGTTTTATGATGTCATTCGTTTTTTGAGTTCGCAACTGCCAGTAGTTTCCGTTTATATCCTCTCTCCTAATCTTGAAAATATCTGAGAATCTTTGTCCGGTGAAGCAAGCAAAACAGAATATGTCACGGACATTGTCCAACTTGGTGTTACTTTTCAGGTCTATATCATACAATGTGATTAATTCATCACGTGTTAGCACAATCGGAGAGTCCTCGATTGTCTTTGTCTTGAACTTCTTATACTCTAATTTCTTGTTATAACCCCTTTCAGTTGCCCAATTGAGAAATGATTTAAGCTGTATTATCCGCTTGTGAAACGTATTATTTGTCAAGTTAACGAGGTTAAGACTATAATCACAGAATTTGTCAAAGAAATTTAGGTCAATAATTTCAAACGTGAGTCTGCTTTCATACATTTTCTCGAAATTTGCTAATTGATTCATAAAAGTTTGGTATGATACGAGTGTCCCTGACTTCACCTCATTTTTTTTAGCTATCAAGTATAGCTCAAAGACTTCAATCACGGATGGTTTTTTGGATTCGCTATTCTTAAACATCATTTCCAAGATGTAATTTTTTAACGATACAGGATGGATTGTATCGTTATCACTTTGATATTTCGTAACGAGAGTGATTACCCTATCTTTAAACAGCGTTAAATACTTATTTGATTCAGTAGAGTTTGAATGTCCGGCTCGAATTGATTGTTTCTTATCATTCCAATACTTTGGCTCAATCAGAAGATTTGTATTCAAATATATCGTTTTTTGAGGTACAACACCTCGGAGGTAGCAAATAACCCTTTTCTCATTTTTACGATTCAATTTGCTGTCGAGATAGAAATTGATATTCATATTCATATTCATACTTTTTTTCGTTAAACAACACGATACAAAAGTACAAACTTATACCAAACATTCCAACACATTTCCAACTTTTTTTATGAATATTATCAATAATCAGCTAAACATTAGTTTACAAACAAACTTTATTAATAGCTGTTAATACGGTTATTCACGGTTGTTTGCAATAATCTATGGTAACTAATGTCAACAAGGTTCTAATCTCTTCGAGATTGATAAATTGAATAGCAATATTCCGCTCTTTGAAGTAGCGAATCGCTTTTTGTGTTTCGCGACATTTTTTAGTACCGAATATTTGAATTATTACCGACATTTCATTTCACCGATTGTAAAAATTTGTAGTCGAACATAGAGCAAAATGATTTTGAGGCATGTCAAAAAAACAATTTCAGGCTAATTAAATCGTTTCTCATAATTATTATCGTATAATTATATTTTCTCAAGGAGTACTAAAATGGCATTCGTTTTAAAAGATTTACCCTATGCAAAAGACGCATTAGCACCACACATTTCAGAAGAAACAATGGAATTCCACCATGGTAAGCACGTTTTGGCTTACGTCAATAACACAAATAATTTGATTGCAGGAACAGAATTTGAAAATATGTCGCTCGAAGACATTATTCGCAAATCTCAAGGCGGATTGTTCAATAATTCAGCACAAATTTGGAACCACGAATTTTTCTGGGATTGCATGTCACCAAATGGTGGCGGAACTCCATCAGGAAAAGTATTGACTGCTCTTGAAGCAAGTTTCGGCTCATTCGATTCGTTCAAAGAGCAATTCTCCAAAGCTGCAACTACTTTATTTGGCTCAGGATGGGCATGGCTTGTCAAGGAATCGGACGGGAAATTGGCTTTGGCAACTTATAGCAATGCCGGCAACCCATTAGTAGATGGCAAGACAGCGTTATTAGGTCTTGATGTATGGGAACATGCCTACTACATTGACTATCGCAATGCGCGCCCCAAGTACATCGAACACTTCTTCGAGTTGATAAATTGGGACAACGTCGCCAAAAATTTGTAATTAAATAGTTTTTTGTTGCCGAACTATCAATAAAAAAAGCCCACGGTTTCGACTATGGGCTATGTTTTTTGTCGTATAGAGTCTTGTTCACACTTTCACAAACATTTGCGTCCGGCTGCCGATACGCAGATAATACACACCGCGAGGCAGATGCGAAACATCAATCCGTTGTAGATGTCCAACATCTCCAAGATGTTGGACATCTGTTAATTCAATCACACATTCCCCAAGTGTATTGAAAATTTTGATTTCCTCATTATTAACAATGGGTTGCAACGCCTTATTTTCATTATTGATTTCTATATATTCGCTTGCCGGATTGGGATAGATAAATAAGCCATTTCCTCGGGACAGTATCGGTTCGTCTGTGTTTTCAACTGAACTTACAACTTTATCTTTTGTTCGCCATAAGCCCATATAGTTCATTGCGTATAGTTTGCCGTCATTACCGAGTTGCAATTCAGTGATTACAGATGGTTCAAGTAAACCCTTACTCATATTGTGAAATGACCTCAGAGAATCTGTTGAGCGGTATATGCCTCCCCAAGTAGGGGCATAGAAATATCCGGTTGATAAATCTGTTATAATTTCACTATAACGAGTTGAAGTTGAATATTTAAAAGTTGATGATATGAAATCGTAAATTGGGTCAAACGGTGGATTGTTTGTATGTGTTGTCCAGGTTCTTCCATGGTCTCTTGTTAATAGCATTAAACCATAACCGTCATATAATGCAAATCCTGTTCCAGTAGTTGAGTTATATGTTGTGTAAATATATGAGCTATTTTCTTTGTTTTCAAAGTAAGGGTTCAATGATTCATCGTGAACTAATTTCCAACTTTTTCCTTTGTCGGTTGATAAATGAACCTTGGCTGAATCTCCGATATATAAGAATTCATCATATTTGTTAAATCTAAAACAACCATCTGAAGTGCTTCCATTATGGGGCAAATAGGCATCTTCTAATATTTCCCATGTCTCAAAATTATCCTTTGATTCCAAATAATAAAAATTACGTTGATTATTATCTAACTCAACTAATCCATGTACTAAATGTCTATTCTGATTCTTCTCTATCCAATTATAAATATGAAAAACTATAATAGAGTCAAAAGCAATGAACTTGTCGAATTTATCAAAAGGATATTCAGTATGAACTATACCACAAGTATTTCGCCGTTGTACAATTCTGTCATTAGGGAATATCTTCAAATCATTTTGCGGATATTGTACTCTACATTCTGTCCAAATATTTTCTAGATTTATCCATTTACCATCTTTATAATATAAATTCCCTCTCAAAATCTCTGATTTGGAGTTGACCTGAAAATATCCACCCGATGCATTTAGGAGACCTGACCAGTACGATGTCCAATTTGTTTCTCCATCTTTCAATCTGAAGACTACATTATCAAGACGGTAAACATTGTTTGTACTATCTATTGCTAAGTCATTACATCCGGTGTATTGTAAATTATAGTCAATGTCCTCCCATGTTTTCATTGTATCTCGGGAACGACGTAAATTTACGTTATTACTTTCATTACTTCTTGTAAATGCGTAAAACTCGGCGTTGTTTCGCTTGAATAAACGATATGGTTGTATAAAATGATCACTTATCTCTGTTAGTTCATATGTCTTATTATCAATATCTATGACCATATAGCCACGGTTCAGTGTTATATACAGTTTTCTCTGTGAATATACTACCGTAGAAGGTGGGTTCGAGCTTTTTCCTAATTCAAAATAAATATTTCCTTCAGAATCAGAATGTAATGTGTCCCATGTTTGTCCAAGATTAGTAGAACGAAAGATACATATTGCCTTCATTTTTTGTTCTTCGCTTATAGCAAATACTGTTGAATCTTCAATGATTATTTTCCTAAACCACATCGGAGATTTAACCTCAATTAAATTTATGTTGGTCTTTGATTCAAAATCAAAAATGTTTAAAACGTATAAATTAACTAATTTTCCTTTTTCATCAAGAGTTTCGCCAAAGCCTATTCCCCAAATACGACCAAATTGGTCTATTGCTTCAGGACGAACACCTTTTTCAAAATCAGCAAAATATTTATGGTTATGATAAACTTTCCAAGTTTCCCCATAATCGTATGAAATTATCAAATAATTATCCCAGTCATTGGTAAAGAAATTACGATTGTAGTCAAATATATAACCATAAAGGGAAATTACATTATTTCTTAATAGCATACTAGTTTCAGAATATATTATCGAATCAGGCATATTAAGTCTCGCCCAGTTTTCACCTTGGTCAGTTGATTTGAATACACCTGTAGGTAGAGATACAAAAAGTTCATTTCTATCATTGACTGCAATTTTGGAAAATTGAGAACCATAAAAACCCAAATAATCCAACTTTTCCCACTCGGGATAGTCTTCCTGGGCGGAAAGCCGCATTTGTACAAATATTAGTATAAAAAATAGTATAAAAATTCTCATTTGCATTCACCAATAATTCAAAAAAACAATCCCTATATATCTTATGACACATAAAATCATAATTTATCTCAAGATATTTTCAAATATAAATAAAAATTGGAGATGGTCATTCTGAGCGAAGCGAAGAATCCAGTTTGACATTGTCTTAACTATGATTTATGTGATTTTGTGTCCCGTTAGGTGTTACACCTGACGGAAATCACATAAATCATTTTAAACATAAAAATCATAGTTCAGACCACAAATCACAGTTCAAACAAATACAAAACCCACGAATAAATTCATGGGCTTTGTTTTAATTTCATTATTTTAAGCTCTTATTTATCCAACATGTCGTTGAAGCGACGTTCGGTGCGTGAGCGCCAATTGCCTTTGTGGTAAACGTAACTTGCAATTAGTGGTACTGCGATTGTTGCTTCTGAGAATACCATTTGCTCGTAGGTTGTTTCGACTTTGCCCCATGAGCTTGCTTCTTTCAAAGTTGAGCCCGAAAGTCCGCCGTCGCGTTCGTCAGCTACCGTGATTTGGACTGCATATTTGTGCATTTCCGCATCAAATCCCAATACCTCGGCTGCGACTACAACGTCTTGAATAAAATTCTTAGGTACGCCGCCACCGAGCATGAACAAACTGCTGGTTTTGACTTCGATTTTGGTTTTGGTCAATTCGAGGAAATCTTTAGCCGAGTCAATCGAAACCACTTCATTCCCGCGAAAATATTGATGATGCACTAATCCGAATCCGGCTGAACAATCCGAAAATGCCGGACAGAAAATGGGAACGCCTTTTTCGTAAGCTGTGCGGATGATTGAGCCTTGACCTTTGTTATTTGCAACAAGCCATTTGCCCATTTCTACGATAAATTCGCGCGAACTGTATGGGCGAGGTGGCAAATTATTGGCGATTTCGGCAATAGTCATATCGCAAACGCGTAAGTCCTCTTCGTCAATATAAGTGTCGTAAATGCGGTCTATCATCAAATCTCTCAAGTCGTTATCGTCCACAAATGGAGTGCCTTGGTAGTGCTTGAATCCAAGTGCTTCCAAAAAGTCTTGGTCAACGATATTTGCTCCGGTGGAAACTATTGCGTCCACCATGTTGTTCTCGAGCAAATCAACGACAACTTTCTTAAGGCCTGCACTAACTAAGGAGCCGGCTAATGTAAGATAGTTGCAGCAATTAACGTCGGATACAGCCATATCGAATATTGTTGCTGCACGATGCAAATTACGTGATTGAAATGCCATTTTGCCCATTGCTTCTACTAATGGGATAGTGTTAATTTTTGTTATATCAATATGTTCTACCAACATATCAGGATTTAGAAAATCTGTCCTTTCAGCCATGATTCACCTTTTTATTTATAATATATGGAATGTTTTTTGTCGAAATCATAATTGCTTGGAGTATTCTTCCAAGAATCTGTTTTCATAAGGCGATAAAGAATCTTTGCCATTAGAGGCGATTTTATCGAGTATATCGTTAAGTTTTTCTTCGTTTTCAGCAGGGTCGTCCGAAAGCAAAGAATACATTTCAGTTTCTAATTCATCTTCCAATGTTCTGTATTGCTTTTTCAATTTTGCATTGGAAATTAGTGCTACCGATAGTTCTTCGGGTCTTGGGACTTTCAAGTCACTATCGTATCTATCTAATCGGTTGCGATTTCTGTGATTGCTCGCTAATCTGATTTGCAAATAAATCAAAGCACCGAGTGTAATCCCAAAGAGCGCTGATGAAAATTGCGGTATAAATTGTGTGTTAATTCCCCCGGTGACGTTGACTATCTTGAGTCCGAACCAAAGGAAAATCAGCCCTGCTGTGAATAAAACAGTCGAGAGTGGTGGAAATTTCAAAAATTCTACCATTGACTTGGGCTTCATAAATAAGTACAGTGTAAGGATGAAAAATGAAACTCCTTCCATTCCGGCAATTACAACATCCGTTTTCCAGAATATAAGTGTCATTGCGCATCCATGCAGTATGGAAAGTAAAAACAGCCAAGATGGATAGCGGAATTGGTCAACTATTTCTTCAAGTTTTGGGGAAATGAAATAGAAAGTTATTGCAAAAAGCAACATCGCTTCGACTGTTCCTGGGGTAAATGGGAAAGTCAGCAGTTTCCAAATCTGCAAACCGTCCAAAACGTCATTCGGGCGGAGCGAGAGCATATCGGGCAAAACATTTGCATAGATATAATTAACAAAATAGAGTATTCCTACAATTAAAAGGAAAACTCTCGAGAAAACAACACTATTTTTATTACTTATCGTCATCTTTTCAAAAAAATTTGCATATCATATATATAAACACATAAAAAGTCAAAAAGTCACAAGAATTCTGAATTTATTTTCAGAAAACTCGAATTTTATTTCAAGTTATTTAAAACTTCATCGACTTTTTCATTGTTCATGTATTCGTAAAAGTCTTCGTTAACAGCAATCATGGGCGCTCCGCCACATGCACCCATACATTCGACTTCTTCAAGCGAGAACATACCGTCTTCAGTACGTTCGTTATGCTTGATGCCAAGTTTGTTCGAAGTATAATCGTAAAGTTCTTTCCCTTTGAGCAACATGCAAGATACGTTTGTGCAGACTTGAATGTGATATCTGCCCATGGGTTTTTTGAAATACATTGTATAGAATGTCGCAACGCCCTCAACGTGTGAGGCAGGTAAATCGAGCAATTCGCCAACATAACGCATTACATCTTGCGAAAGCCATCCCCATTTCTTCTGAGCCATCCATAGTACCGGCATTATCGCCGCTTTCTTTTCGGGATATTTAGATATGTGTTGCTGAACTTCTTGAAGTTCTTCTGCTGTAAACTCTATCTGCATTTTTTGTCCGTTATATCAATAAATTTTCAAACTGTTTACAAAAGTAAGAATTTATCACAAAACTTTGTAATTCTAAATCATTTATTGGTTCGGTTTATAAACATTTTCACCGAAAGCCAATGCTTCATAGTAATCATCAACTTATGCAAAGCCGATACTCTGATGCGACGTCTGAAGACATCATACTCGGAAAGCTCTATTTTCTCGAGTAAGCGATAATATATCGAATCCATGATTTCTGCGGCGATTATAGTCGGTTTTTCGTCAGGACGCAAGAAAGTACGAGCTTTGTGAAAATATTCCCGAGCTCTGCCTGTTTGGAAACGCATCATCTCGATAAAATTATCATTGTATCTTTCCTCGAAAATATCGCTTTCGGTTATGCCGAATCTGTCAAGGTCTTCTTGGGGCAAATATATATAGCCTCTGTCCTTGTCATGTTTGACATCACGGAGTATATTTGTCATTTGCAAGGCGTAGCCGAGATTAACTGCGTAATTTTTGGTTTCTTCGTATCGGTGCCCAAAAATCTCAATACTAATCAACCCTACAATTCCTGCAACGCTATAGCAGTAATGTTTTAGCTCGTCGAAAGTTTGGTACCGATTGCGAATTAAATCTGTCCGGACACCATCAATCAAAGTCAAAAAGTATTGCTTTGGTATATCAAAACGGTTTATCGCCGCTTGGAATGGAAATAGAATTGGTGATAATGTCTTTGTAGTGTACATCTTTTCGATTTCATCTTCCCACCAAGCCAATCTGTCAAGTTTTTTAAGGATAGATTTCTTGTTTATGTTTGGCGAGCCGTCAACTATATCGTCAATATAGCTACAAAAAGCATACACGGAAGTGATAGCATTACGTTCTTCTTTTGGCAACAGCTTGAAGGAATACAAAAAGTTGGAGCGCTCCAGCTTGGGTGGCTCTACATTTTCGTAATTTGCAAGTTGTATTTGGTCTATCGTTTCCATCTCTATTTCAAAAATGATTCCTAATTGCTCTAAATAATATCGTCGGGAAATCTCCCTTATTTAATGTAACACGTTTATGTATGACATTTATCTCTAATTTTCTCAACTTTTCTAACATTTTCAACCCACTTTCAAAAGTTATTGCAATTTCTAACTTTAATCGTTTTGAAATTAAACAATTTATTAAATTTTTTCCAAATGAAAAAAAATTATTTGTAAAATTATAAATTTCTGCCAAACTTTTTTCAAAATTTTTATCGTCTATGTTGTTTGGAAAATCTGAAAAGTCTAATGAATGCTTATTGCAAATATCTTTAGGTATGTATATTCTTCCATTCGGGACATCTACAGAAATGTCTTGCCAGAAATTAACCAACTGCAATCCCGTGCAAATAGCCTCTGAGAATAATTTTGTTTGGGGGTTGTATTCTCCAAAAAGTCGTAGCACAAGCTCGCCGATTGGATTTGCTGAATTGGAGCAATAGCTTAAAGATTCGTGAAATGTTGCCGGTTGAACAAATCGGATATCTGAAATAAATGCTTTTATAAGCTTTTCAAATGGCTCAATCGGAATAACTTTGATTTTCATTGTATCGCGAACAGCCATTGCAATCGGATTTGTCAATGTGGATTCGTCAGTCGAGTCCAATATGCCCAAGAATGATTGCAACGCAAATACGCGTTGCTCTGTATCCGAAAAAGCAAGTTCATCGGCTATATCGTCAGCTATTCGGGCAAATGCATAAACCGAATAAAAGTATTTGCGTGTGTGGCGAGGAATCAAAATTGAGCCGACAGGAAAATTTTCGTAATGTGCTTTAGCGATTTTTTGACAAAACTGATAGGCGTCGTCAATATTGGTGCATGCAAAAGAGCCACCGTCAGGCAGTGTCAGTTCTAAAAGGCTCTTTTTATCGGCTACTATTTTCAAATTTTACTTTGTATGTAAATTTCATAATTTTGAATCATCTATTGAATGCATCAATTATACTGTCGAGAATATTTTTCCACTTTTTGCTGTTCATCAGCTTGCGAGCGCCCTTTTCGACTTTTTCTTCACTCGGGAAAAAGCTATCTACGAAGTCAAAAGCCAAGCCAATACCCCAGCCCAGAATTGGGAAAATTGACCAGGAAATCCCCGGAGTCATGTAATCAATCCCGACTAAAAAAGAATTGACAATGACATAAGCGGTGAGATGCTCGTAGAAAGATGAGCGTTTTCGTTTGAGCCAAACAGATTTAGCACTTTCAAATTCGTTTACAGCTATATCTTCGTTCATTGCTTTCCGCACCTGCGATGGGTCAATATTTAGTTCGTTTGCGATGCGTAAGAGTTCAGCTTCTGTTACAGAACCGCTGTAAGACGGTGAAGCATCAATAGCACGCCTCAAAATCCTGTCCACTTCTTCCTTACTATATAACTTTTCACTCATAAACACCTTACAACAAATGATTTATGCTCAAAAATAAGGAAATCCGCCGTCTCAAACAAATTGTTTAAATAAAGTCTTTCAGATACCATTTACTAACTCCATTTAGTTATGACTAAAATTTAAGCGAAACCTTTACGTATAATATACGTATCTAATAGTGATAAAGTTATAGGAATAGATGAAAGTTTTGTGGGATAAGATAAAAAGAGCAACGGGTGTAATCATTATGATTGCAGTGTTATTTATTGCTTATAATACTGCTACAAACGGTCACTATCATATAACCGAGACCGGATTCATGCTTTGGCATGCCCACCCACATTCTGATAGCTCTAATCCTATACCGGTCAAAAGTCACGCACATAGTGATTTGGATTTTCTAATGTTGCAAATGCTGACAAATCTACTTCTTGCGACTTTAGCATTCATTATGATTGCTTTGGCAATCAAAGGCAGTATTGTTCGGAATTTGAAAACGTATCAATCCCCTATAATTGATAATTTCCTTGTTTCATTCAAATCTCTTCGGGCTCCACCACTTTCATTTCAATATTAAAATTCGGCATCAACTAAGTGCTTTCACCTCGTGAAGGCAATGTTATTCAAACATAGTTAGCTTCTACTTCAAGAGGCAATTATAACGGTTTATGGAAAGCCGTAATAAATTTGTTTAATTATTAATTAAGATGAATCATGAAATATATCATTTATGTACTATTATTATTTGTTGTTTTTTCAAATGAAGCATTTGCGCACAATCACACGATAAGAGGAGTCGTCCGGACTAAGAACGGAGACGGAAGCGTAATACCGAGTGCGACGGTAAGAATAGCCAATACTACATTAGGAACTATCGCTAATAGCAAAGGGGAATTTGTACTCAGGGGAATTCCTGACGGGAAATTCAAAGTTTTGGTCTCTGCTATCGGTTACGAGCCTTTTTCGTACGAAATCAATTTCGAACATACCGACGGTGATGAACTTGAAATTGAAGTAGGGATGATTGAAACCAATCTCACAACACCCGATTTGGTTGTTACGGCAACTCGTTCAGAAAAAATTTATGAAGATGTGCCCGTGAAAGTATCGGTGCTGTCGAGCAAAATTCTCGAATCAACTTCATCAGTCAGCTTACGAGACGGACTTAGCTTTCAGCCGGGTTTGCGAATTGAATCTAATTGCCAGAATTGCGGTACAAGCGAAGTGAAAATGAACGGGTTGGGTGGTCAGTATTCGCAAATCTTGATTGACAGTCGTCCGGTATTTTCCTCTCTTAATGCTGTTTACGGATTGGAGCAAATTCCTTCCAATATGATTGACCGTATCGAAATCGTTCGCGGTGGAGGCTCGGCTCTTTATGGTGGCAGTGCAATCGCAGGTGTAATCAATATTATCACTCGCGACCCCTATCTCAATTCCTTCGAAGCCGGATTCAATCAATCATTTACAAATAATGAAAAATCTGATAATACAATCAATCTCAACACTTCTGTCATCAACGACAAGCAAAATATGGGAGTTTATCTATTTGGGATGAATCGCACTCGCGAAGCATGGGATGCAACGGGCGATGGCATAAGCGATATTCCGGAATTGAAGGTGACTACTTTTGGGGCTCGAGCTTTTTATAAGCCTGATTATCAAAGTCGCATCGGTGTGCAATATCATATTGTTTCCGATAAACGTCGCGGTGGCAACAAATTCGAACTTCCTTATCATTTATCCGATTTGACCGAAGCTATCAATCACATAACCAATGCCGGACAAATCAGCTACGAGAATTTCATCGGCAATTATACCAAAATGTCTTCTTACGTTTCAATGCAAAGCACCAACCGTGATAATTACTACGGTGCTAATCAAGACCCGAACGGATATGGTACTACCGACAATTCAACATTCATAGGTGGCGTTCAGCTTTCGCAGGTTATACCATATTTCTTAGGTGCTGAGCATATCATCACCGCCGGATATGAATTCAAATATGATAATATGAGCGACAAGTTGACAGGATACAATCTTTATTTAGACCAAATCACTCGCGAGCACGGCTTTTATGTTCAAGATGACATCAGTATGACTGACCGCGTAAGTCTAGTTTTGGGAACACGGATAGACCGTCACAACTTTTTAGATGATTTCGTTGTCAGCCCGAGAGCCAGCCTTTTGTACAAACCTTGGAGCACTTTTACTTTGCGTACAAGTTATTCCACAGGATTCAGAGCGCCGCAGGCATTCAATGAAGATTTGCATATCAATTTGTTAGCAGGCGATTTACAAGTTGTACGAATGGCTGATGATTTGAAAACTGAATTTTCGCAGAACTTGAATTTTTCAGCCGATTACTCATTTTCGATTGGCGATGTACCCTTTGCAATATCTACGGACGTATTCTACACACATCTTGATAATGTTTTCGTGCTCGAATATGTTGGGCTGACAGAGGATAATTATTTGCTTCTTGAGCGCCGCAACGGAAATGTAGCCGAAGTGCAGGGAATAACCTTTGAATTGCAAACGAGCATGATGAATAATTTCTCCTTTGTAGCCGGAATGACTTACCAACAAAGTAAATTCGACAAATCCTACGCATGGTTTGAAGAAGATGATGTAATTCATACGACGGACAAATTGCTCAAAAGCCCAAATCTGTACGGCTTCGTCTCGGCATCTAAATATTTCGGCAAATCATGGACTCTTGATATGTCAGCCGTGATTTCCGGACCAATGTTTGTACCGCATTTTGCAGGTGGCATAACCCCGGACGGCTCAATCAATGAATTAAACAGATTACGCGAAACACCGGCTTTTGTGGAATTGAACGGCAAAATATCATATATTGTGAGTGCTGCTCCATATATCGAAATCGGAATCGGGATGCACAACATAATGAACAGTTTCCAGACCGACAAAGACCGTGGAGTCACTCGCGACCCTTATTACATCTATGGTCCGGTTCGCCCGAGAACAATGTATTTCGAGATGAAAACGAAACTCTAAACGAAAAATATTACTGAAACTAATAAGCCCGTAGAATTCTGTGGGCTTATTTTTTTTTGTTTTCCACCTTTTTCCTCATTTTCTGACAATCACAAGGGCTTAAATAACGTCATTATTGTTTTTGTGCGAAAAGTCAGGGAATAAAAATGGATTCGAAAAATGCAGACCGTAAAGTTGTTGTTGAGTTAGAAAGAGTTGTCAAAAAGGCACGCGGGAAGCTCTCGCCCGAAGATGCGGCTTCGGAAACGGGTTTTTCGCTTGACCAAATTAACGATGCCGTATCGCGTTTGATTGAACTTTACGAGTCTCGCGTTACCATGGACCGCGAAAGCGGCAAATTGCAATTCCTTTTCAAATATCCATTGCACAAACGCGGCTCCAAGACTTTCAAAGAAGTCCTCATGTCGGTGCTCGATGTCATTTGGAAAGGCTTCACATTTGTGTATAAAGCATCTGTCGGCATTATTATGATTCTCTACACTGTTGTATTTGCTATTATTTTACTTGCAATTCTTTTGGCAAGCAAAGGTGATAACGACCGCGACTCCAAATTTAATATTGGTGACTTGCTTGGTGGCATTTTCCGAGGAATTTTCGATGTCTTTTATCTTATGATGTGGTCGCGAGCTTTAAGCTATCATACCGACCCATATGGCTATAGATATCGCACATATGAACCCGAAAAAAATAAAGGGAAAAATTTTATTTTCTCGATATTTAGTTTTGTATTTGGTCCTGAGCATCCAAAATATGACCCGCTTGACGATGCCAAAGAAGCTGCCGCATTTATCCGCAAAAATAATGGCAAAATCACAGCAGGGCATATAGTGGCTTTGTCCGGTGTAAATTATGAAGATGCCGAATACCGTTTGGCAGAATATGCTTCGAGATTCAATGGCGATTTATATATTGACAACGAAGGCTCGATTGTGGGCGATTTTACCGGAATGATGAACAAAGTCAGCAAGGATTTGGAGGGCGGAAAAATTGTATTTTACGAAGACGAAGTCGAGGCTCCGTATGAAGTTACCGGAAATACAAAAGGGAGAAATTTTGCAATTGCTGCAATGAATACATTTAATTTAATTATGTCAATTGTAGTAATTAATGTATTTAATTCTGACCAAGGATTTCAATTTGCATACGAAGAGCAAATGGTCGTAGTTGATTCACTCAACGAATATTCGTGGGTAGCATGGATACTTGGGTATTTTCCATTGGTAATTTCGGCATTATTTTTTATTATTCCGGCTGTCCGAGTATTTATTACAAAAGCAAAAAATCAAAAACGCGAATATAATATTTTACGCAAAAAATTAATTGGGGCATTTGTTCGCAACCATGGCAAACAAGCCAAGCTAAGCGATATTCTCAGAAATGCGAATATTTCCGATAATGCAACAATTGAAAATGCGAAAAAAGTGCTCGAAAAATTAGTAGTCGAGCTGAAAGGTGAACTCAATTTTAATTCCGAAGGCGAACCGGTCTATACGTTCCCAAGATTAAACCGCGAACTTCACATCGCCTAACGCCAGTATTCGCGGTCGAGGCTACGATATTGAATTGCTTCGCTGATGTGCATAGCCTGAATTGAATCGCTATCGCTCAAATCGGCGATTGTACGGCTTACTTTCAGTATTCGGTCGTATGCCCGTGCCGATAAGCCCAATCGAGACATTGCCATTTTGAGCAACTCAGCCGATGCCGAGTCCAAATTGCAGAATTTGCGGAGTTGCTTAGTGCCCATGTCTGCATTTTTAAATATTCCCGTGCCTTTGAATCTGTCAATTTGTATATCGCGGGCTTTAATTACTCGTTCACGAACGTTTGCAGAGCTTTCGCCCACTCTTTCGGATGACAATTCTTTATAATTTACGCCCGGAACTTCAACATGAATATCAATTCTGTCCAATAGCGGACCTGAAATCTTGCCCAAATAATTTTTGATTTTCTGCGGAGTGCAAGTGCATTCTTTTGTCGGGTCGCCGAAATTGCCGCATGGACAAGGATTCATCGAGCAAATTAGCATGAAATTCGCCGGATATACGATTGTCATTTTTGTTCGCGAAATGACTATATTTTTCTCTTCGATTGGCTGACGCAGCACTTCAAGCACATTTCTGGCAAATTCAGGCAATTCGTCCATGAACAAAACGCCATGATGAGCCAATGAAATTTCGCCCGGACGAATCTTACTCATGCCCCCGCCAACAAGAGCCGCATCGGAAATAGTATGGTGCGGCGAACGGAAGGGACGCATCGTAATCAAAGCGTTACGGTCGGCAAGCAAACCCGCAACCGAATGAATTTTCGTCGTTTCGAGTGATTCATCAATCGAGAGCGGCGGCAAAATCGTTGTAATGCGTTTGGCAAGCATCGTTTTGCCCGAACCCGGAGGTCCAATCATCAGCATATTATGACCACCGGCGGCAGACACTTCGAGCGCCCGTTTGACCGCTTCTTGACCCTTGACGTCGCTCATATTGATGAATTCGTCCGATTTTGAAGTGCTGAACAACTCGTCCACATTTACTTTTGTGGGTTCAATTTTGATTTCGCCATTTAGATAATCAACACATTGCCTCAAATTCTTAACGGCTATAACTTCTAAACCTTCAACCAAAGCAGCTTCGGGAGCGTTTTCTTCGGTGATGACCATCTGTTTGAATCCTCTTTCGCGAGCTTCGACAGCAATTGATAAAGCCCCATGAATTGGTCGCAGAGTGCCTTCGAGCGATAATTCACCAAGGAAAATGATTTCGCTGAGATTCTCAAATTCTAAAATTCCGGTGGAGCACAGCACCCCGAGAGCAATCGGCAAATCGAAGGCACTGCCTTCCTTGCGGACATCTGCCGGAGCGAGATTGACGGTAATTTTCTTATTCGGGAAAATGAAATCCGAATTTTTGATTGCGGCGGTCACTCGTTCGCGGGATTCTTTCACCGAAGAGTCGGGAAGCCCTACAACGTTGAATGCCGGAAGCTGGTTGTCCAAATGCGTCTCAATTTCAACGACGAATCCTTTGATACCAATCAGCGATGATGAATATAATCTCGAATACATTTTACCCGTGCAATATTTCAAAAAATCCAAAATAGTAACATTTTCCGAAACATCGTCAAAAAAATTGCATCTTGGTCAAATATTCTTGCTTTTTGGAGCATTTAACTCATCAGTGAATGACTTCTTATGCAATGGGGATACCTCATTTTATTTTAAATTAGTCATTGTTCACACTTTCACAAACATCTGCGTCCTATTACCTATACGAACATAATACACACCACGAGGGAGATGCGAAACATAAATTCTTTGTAGAGACACGGTATGCCGTTTAAGCTATGTAAAATAATGAATCTACAAAATCTGATAATTTTATAATTTAATTGAAATATTTCTTGTCTATATCCAAAAGTTTATTATTTTTAAAACATCTAATTTATTAATATGTAAACAATTATACGTTCTTTGATTTTAATAAATTTCAAATAGGGAGTCTAAGTATGAAACAATGTACTTTCCTTGCAGCAATACTTTTTTGTATTACTGGCTCTTTATATTCTCAAATTCCCCAAACCATTAGCTGGCAGGGAATTTTGCAGGATGCTGATTCAAAAAATCTTTCAGGCACATATAGCCTGACTGTCAAGTTATACGATGTCGCTACGGGCGGCACCGCTATTTGGAACGAAACACACAGCAGCGTAGTAATCGCTGACGGACTTGTCAATCTCACTCTTGGAAGCGTTACACCTTTTAGTATTAATTTCGCCGACGAATACTGGCTCGAAATCACCGTAGGGAGCGGCACTCCACTTCCAAGGATTAAACTCAGTTCTGTGCCGTATGCACTGCATTCAAAAACAGCAGAATCTTTTAATGAAACAGACCCGACTTGGAGCGGCAATGCCAATACAACGGGTACTATTAGTAGAAGCGGTAAAGTTGGTATTGGCACATCATCCCCAACGGCTTTACTACATATTTTTGATTCTGAAACTACTGCGGGAGATGTTCTATTTGTGGGGAATATTGATTGGACAACGCCCAGGAATCCTCCCACTTCCGGTGCAGGTACACGCATGATGTGGTATCCTGATAAAGCGGCAATTAGAGCAGGCTATGTTTCGGGAAATCACTGGGATATGAGCAATATTGGGATGTCATCAGTTGCTATGGGTTACAACACTATTGCAAGCGATCACGGAGCCACGGCTTTTGGTTCAGGAACTGAAGCTTCTGGATATGGTTCTACTGCTTTTGGAATTTTGACTACAGCACCGGGGAACGTCGCAACTGCTTTCGGAAATAATACGTCTTCAACAGGAATTGCTACCACCGCAACGGGTCACAGCACTACAGCATCGGGTGATTATTCATTTAGCATGGGATATGGAACCCAAGCCTTGGGTCAATTTTCATTATCAATGGGAAAAGAAACTTCGGCTCTATCAGGCTATGAAGTAGTTTTAGGGTCATATAATACTGAATACGTGCCCGAAAATGCATTCGGTTGGAGTGAAAATGACCGTTTATTTGTAATAGGAAACGGTGTGGGTGATTTTGCTCCAAGCAATGCAATGACTGTACTGAAAAACGGCAAAGTAGGAATTGGAACTGAAAACCCAACGCATCATCTGGATGTTGAAGGTCAGATAAGGATACGTGGAGGAAATCCTGATACTGGAAAAGTCTTAACAAGTAATTCTTTAGGTGTTGCAACTTGGGAAATCCCTCAATCTGAAACAGACCCAACTTGGACAGGCACACCAAATGAGACATCAAGTATTGGCAGAACTGGAAAAGTAGGAATTGGAATCATCAATCCCCAAAATCAGCTTCATATAAATTCCTGGAATGTTTTTTCCGGAATATTGATGACCAACGATGCATCTGGAACCACCATGGACGATGGTTTACTTTTGGGCACACAGTACCAGGATGACGAACCTAATAACCGTTACGCAATAATTCTGAACAACGAAAATTCAAAATTGATTATCGGGACCAACAATAATAATGCTGGTGACCTCACAATACTTCCAGGCGGAAACACCGGCATCGGTACAAGTACGCCCTCCACGCGTCTCGATGTTAATGGGCAAATCAGAATTAGGGGAGGCTCACCCGGAACCGGAAAGCTGCTCACCTCAGATGCCGTTGGATTGGCTTCGTGGCAACCGGTTGCAATCAGCGTTGACGATAACAATTTTTCAGGAGATGGAAGTTCTGCCTCACCACTTAAAATGAAACAGATGGGTGCCTCCAACGGACAAGTACTAAAATGGAACGGTTCAATGTGGTGGCCCTATAATGATAATGAAGGAATATCATTACCCTATTATGAGCAGTGTTCAACCAATGTAGGTTTTGTAATTCACAATGAAAAAGGGATAGCTGTTGAAGGATTGGTGACCTCCACTACCAATATCGGTGGTGGAACAGGTGTTATGGGTGAATCGAGAATGGACAACGGTACCGGCATTTATGCTTTGGCATCATCCACCGGAAGTGGCACCACCTATGCCCTTAGGGCAGAATCCAAATCTGGAAACGGATTTGGGCTAAGGGCGGCAGCCAGCCACACCACAGGTAATAACTATGGGGTTTGGGGCTCCTCTGCATCCTCCCAAGGACACGGAGTCATCGGGGAAAACAGTTCCTCCACGGGTACTACCTATGGGGTCAGGGGTATCGTGAATTCTTCAGCAGGATTTTCAGGATTCTTTACCGGAGGCAAATTCCATGTTACTGGTAGTGTAGGTATAGGCACTGTCAACCCCGGTGCAGGATTGCACTTGAAAGGTTCCGGTTTCCCAAGTAGTTTCATGTATATAGAATCAAACACCGGGCAGGATGCAGGGTTACGTATTTATGAAGGAAGTATCGATAAATGGCATATTTTCAATAACTCTAATCAGGCAGGTTTACAAATTTATAATACAGGTGGTGAAACTGCCATATTTGCCAAGCAGTCCAATGCTTTTGTAGGGCTGGGAACAACTGCACCCACTCAGAAACTCGATGTAAATGGCAATGCACGATTTCGAAGTATAGGGTCTGGAGCATATTTCGGCGTTGTTAATCGCACTTCTGACGGAACTCTTACCACTGCTACTTCAGATATTCGATTTAAAGAAAATATCTTAACTTTAGAAAATAGTCTTGAGCGGGTAAAGCAGTTGCGTGGTGTCAGTTTTACTTGGAAAAGTAACCCCGAATACGGCACTCGCATTGGGTTTATTGCACAGGAATTTGAAAAAGTCGTACCTGAACTCGTATTTACAAATCCTGATGATGGCTTCATGGGAATTAATTATGCAGAAATGACTGCAGTATTAGTTGAAGCTATGAAAGAGCAACAAACCATAATTGATGAACAGAATAAAAGAATTCTTAATCAACAAAACGAAATAGATGAATTAAAACTTAAATATGAAAAATTGTTTCAATTATTATCAAATAAATAAATATAAGGTGATTTATGAAAAAAACTATACTTATTGTTTTAGTATTATTGTTTTCTACAACATATTTGTTAGCACAAATTCCCCAAACCATAAGCTGGCAGGGAATTTTGCAGGATTCTGATGCTGAAAATTTATCAGGCACATATAGTCTGACCGTCAAGTTATTCGATGTCTCTTCGGGTGGTTCCGCACTTTGGAGCGAGACACACAGCAATACAGCTATTGCTAACGGACTTGTTAATCTTACACTTGGAAGCGTAACGCCTTTTGGTGTAAATTTCGATGATGAATACTGGCTTGAAATTACAGTAGGGAGTGGAACTCCTCTCCCAAGGATTAAACTTAGTTCTGTGCCCTACTCTTTACACTCAAAATCAGCCGATTTATTTAATGAAACTGACCCAACATGGAGTGGAGATGCCAATATAAACTCAGCTATATCACGAAATGGAAATGTTGGTATCGGAATTTCTACTCCTAATGCCCTGCTACATACGAATGGTGCCGGTACCGGTGAAGGCAATATCTTGTTTACAGGCGAATTAAAAATTTCTGATCCGGGTGCGCCTCCGGTTGAAGGTGCGGGTACGAGAATGATGTGGTACCCCGACAAAGCTGCATTCAGAGCAGGAGGTGTAAGCGGAACGCAATGGGATAAATCAAATATTGGTTTCAATTCTTTTGCATCAGGATTGAGTACAAAAGCTTCAAGTTATTATACTACTGCTTTAGGATTTCATTCAGTTGCTTCAGAGAATTATGCCACTGCAATAGGACAGCAAACAACAGCTTCGGGTATTTCATCTACTGCTTTGGGTTCTAATACTATCGCCTCAGGTGAGGCTTCCACTGCTATGGGTTCTTTTTCTGATGCCACCGGCATCATTTCCACAGCTATGGGATATTCAACTACTGCCTCTGGTGGCACTTCTACAGCTATGGGGTATAATACTATCGCTTCGGGAGATTATTCTACTGCTATGGGTAATTCAAGCAATGCTTCGGGTGTTTATTCTACAGCCTTAGGAAATAAAACTACTGCCTCAAACGGCACTTCTACAGCTATGGGATATTCAACTACTGCCTCTGGCGGCACTTCTACAGCTATGGGATATTCAACTACTGCCTCTGGTGGCACTTCTACAGCTATGGGATATTCTGCTATCGCTTCGGGAGATTATTCTACTGCTATGGGTAATTCAAGCAATGCCTCAGGCTTAATTTCTACAGCTATGGGCTCTATAACCACAGCATCAGGAGATTATTCCACTGCTATGGGGCGAGCAACAACTGCTTCTGGGGAGTTTTCTACAGCTACGGGAGTTGGTGCCAATGCTTCGGGTACTGCTTCTACAGCCATAGGGCGTCAAACTATCGCATCGGGCTATGTTGCTACAGCTATTGGGCATTTTACCACTGCCTCAGGGAATTTTTCCACTACCATGGGAAATAGCACCAAAGCACTATCTTACGCAGAAACTGCTATTGGCGTTCATAATACGGCATATACGCCAAATTCAGAAACAGAATGGATTGAAAATGACCGACTGTTTGTAATTGGAAACGGAACAGCGTATAATAGTCTTAGCAACGCTCTTACAATTCTAAAAAATGGAAACACCGGACTTGGTACTGATACTCCGTCAGCTCTCCTTCATACATCAGGCACAGGCAAGGGCGAGGGAAATGTACTTTTTGTAGGTGAATACAAATCTTCTGACCCGGGTGACCCACCTGTAAGCGGTGCAGGTTCACGTATGATGTGGTACCCTGATAAAGTAGCTTTCAGAGCAGGGAAAGTATCATCAACTCAATGGGATAAAGATAATATTGGTAATTATTCTAATGCAATAGGAGTAAATATAACTGCTTCAGGATATGCTTCTAACGCTATGGGAATGGAAACAACAGCTTCAGGATATGCTTCTACTGCTATGGGTGGAAGTACAATTGCTTCAGGTGAATATTCTACCGCAATGGGAAGAATTACAACTGCTTCAGGCAATAATTCTACCACAATGGGATACCATACAACTGCTTCCGGATATACTTCTATCGCTATGGGGTCTTTCACTCAATCACCTTCTGCTTATGAATCATCGGTAGGTTGCTATAATACTATTTATACTCCTGCAAGCACAACAGCGTGGAACTCATCTGACCGTATATTTGTTGTTGGAAATGGAGCTAATGTTAGCTCAAGAAGTAACGCACTTACTATACTCAAAAGTGGAAATACAGGTATAGGTACGAGCACGCCTTCAGCTTTGCTGCACACAAGTGGCTCAGGTACCGGTGGGGGTAATGTACTGTTTGCTGGTGAATATAAATCAACTGCCAGTCAGGGCAGTCCACCGGCTACAGGAGCAGGTACCAGAATGATGTGGTATCCAGACAAAGCGGCATTCAGAGCTGGAAGAGTAGCCTCTACAGAATGGGACAAAGATAGTATTGGCGATTATTCCGTTGCTTTTGGGTATAGTGCAATTGCAAAATCGCTCAGTTCAGTTGCCATAGGTGCCGGGACTATCGCTAATGGCCCGAATTCAACTGCTTTAGGAGCATATACAACTGCTTCAGGTAAATATTCTTCAGCTATTGGGTATCAATTAAATGCCAAATCCTATTCCACAACAGCAATTGGACAGTATAATGTCGGATTTGGTGATTCCCAAAACTGGTATTCTACTGATCCAATATTTGAGATAGGCATAGGAATAAATGAATCGAACAAGACAAATGCAATGACAGTTCTAAAGAATGGAAATATCGGAATTGGAACAATTAATCCGGGCGGTAATAGGCTCAGGGTACTTTCAAACGCTTCCGGCGGGACGAATTCTACTGGCTTTTTTGAAAATACAAATGGTTCCGGATTGGCTTTAAGAGCTACTACTAACTCCAGCGATGGAACTATACTTTCTATTCAGGAAGGTGAAGGTTATTCGTTGCGTTGCGATGGTTATGACCCGGATTGGTTTGTTGCTATGATTGTAAAAGGACGACAAGTGGGTATCAATACCTCTGCACCCACTCAGAAACTTGATGTAAATGGTAATGCACGATTTCGAAGTATAGGGTCTGGAGCATATTTCGGCGTTGTTAATCGCACTTCTGACGGAACGCTCACCACTGCTACTTCAGATATTCGATTTAAAGAAAATATCTTAACTTTGGATAATAGTCTTGATCGGGTAAAGCAGTTACGTGGTGTAAGTTTCACATGGAAAAGTAATCCCGAATACGGCACTCGCATTGGTTTTGTGGCACAGGAATTTGAAAAAGTCGTACCTGAACTTGCTTTTACCAATCCTACAGATGGTTATATGGGAATTAATTATGCTGAAATGACTGCAGTATTAGTTGAAGCTATGAAAGAGCAACAAACCATAATTGGTGAACAGAATAAAAGAATAGAAAACTTAGAGAAAAAAATTGAAATTTTATTTCAACAAGTATCAAATAATAAATAAATAGGAATTATCATGAAAATCATAATTTTAATATTTTTAATAAGCGTAATTAATTTACAAGCTCAAACCTATCAAATTAAAAATCATGTAGTTGGTAGCTCTGCCACAACCGTTTCCAACAGCGATTATAATTTTAGGAGCACAGTAGGTCAATCCGTAATCGGCAAAATCCAAAACATTGATAATGTAATCGGTTCGGGATTTTGGTACACATTAGGTAAACCTGCTGATGGTATCCATATTATATATTTAAACCTTGGTTGGAATCTGATTTCCACATATGTAGAGCCGGAAATAGCTGCACTTGAAAACGTTTTCTCCGATATTGAGGGAAACACTGTCATAGTGAAGAATAATTCCGGGCAGATTTACTATCCCGAGTTTGATATTAACGATATAGGAGATTGGGACATGAAGCAGGCTTATCAAGTCTATATGTCGAAGGAGGAAATGCTCACGATTCCAGGCGAGAAAGTGGTGCCTGAAACGACCGAAATAACTCTTTCGACGGGTTGGAATATGCTCGCATACCTCCGTGATAATGCTATGGATATTGAAATTGCACTTGCCACGCTCGTCGCTGATGACAAGCTCGTCATCGCAAAGGACAACATGGGCAACGTCTTCTATCCCGCATTTGATATCAACATGATTGGCAATATGCACCCCGGGCAGGGCTATCAGATTTACCTGACAAGCGGGGCAACGCTATTTTATCCGGAGAATTAGAATTATTCATAGCTTCCGAAGGTTCGCAACCTTCGGAAGCTTGATAAACTCTTATAATGTCCCGTCAGGTTTTAAACCTGACGGGGAGGAATTTAAATCACCCATATTAGACTTCGGAAGTCTTCATCTGTCACATCTTCACAAACATCTGCGTCCTATTGCCAATACGGACATAATACACCCCACGAGAAAGATGCGATACATCAATGCGTTGTAGATGTCCAACATCTCCAAGATGTTGGACATCTGCAAATTCAATCACGCATTCGCCAAGTGTATTGAAAATTTTAATTTCTGAACCTTCCGAAGGTTCGAAACCTTCGGAAGGTTTCGTAATTGTAATATATTCGTTTGCTGGATTGGGATGAATGAAT
>JAGXRP010000009.1 GCA_018335795.1 Desulfobulbaceae bacterium
GAACTTTTACTTCGCAATAGTATTCGCCATTTAGTTCCGCTCTTGAATTGTTAATAATCAATGTGCTTGAATGTGAGCCGACGTAATCAGCATTGTCAAGTAATGCGACACCGTCTTTATACCATCTGTACGAAATTGGTTCGCCAATTGAAGATTTTGCCGATACGCTAAAGCTTACAAACTCATTTTGACAAGGTGAAGCATTCATAGGTTGACTAGTAATCGAAAATTCAGATTTGGTAAGTCCAAAGTTCCGAACTGTATCATTTCCACACAGACCATAAACAACAACCCAATAATCATCACCATAATCAGAATCTTGGATGTTAGCAATAATCAAACTGTTAGATTGAGTACCGTTGAATTTTGGTGATTCCAATAGTGGGTCGGGTCCTCTGAACCACTGAACTTTAGGCTCAAATTCTGGAGGTGCACCGTTGACGTGAGCTCTTACTACCCAATTGACAGAATTTCCAAGCATGGCAGCTTGTGTAGTAGGCTTCCTTGCAAATTGTGTTGGAGTCGCTACGTAAACTGCTGCAGGATTTGAAGTCACGATTTTCTTACCGGCGCAATCTTCTACAGTCAAACGACATTGGTAAATACCGGAATTGTCATATTCAACATTCGGAATAATCAAAACTCGTTTGTCGGCATAAAAGTTTTCATCAGTACTAATTTCAACCCCATTTCTTAACCATTGAAATCCATAAATTGTTCCTTCGGCAAAAACTTTGAGTGTAACTTCTTCGCCTGCACAAACTACCTGACTCGCCGGATGCTCTTCGATTGCAAAGAAATCCCATACTTTGACAGCTGTTGAGGGTGTTGGAACAAGTGGTGTTCCGCATGTAGTGCTTCCTAGAATCATACAACGATAATCAGCAGATTCGTCAGGACTCATATTAGTCATCACAAGTGTTTGAGTGTTGGCAGAAGGATATTCATCAATACTAAGGTCAATAAATCCTGTCCCTGTACTTTTTTGCCATTGATAGCCGAAAATAGTACCGTCGCCGGTTGCGCTTATAGTAATACTCTCATCTTTGCAAATGTAAGTCAAATCGCCTTCGTAATGCAACTGAGCATTTTCGAGTGGGTCAGAAATGTTTACAAAACTGATTTCCGAATACAGATAATCAGGTCCGCAATTTCCGGGTCCCATCACTTTCAATCTGTAATGTCCGATAGCTGATTCAGGATTATCCAAATCAAGTTGTACAACGGGACTTGTTTCACCAGGCATGGGGATAAATGTACTTGTACCTAATTTTCTAAATTCCCATTGATAACCATAAATATTACCAGTTGCAACGGTTCTGATTAGCAATTGTGGGTCTGTAGAACAGACATCTTCATCTTTAGGCTGTAATTCAAAAGCTATTGGTGTTTCAACTACAACATGTTGTGATTTAGTCATCAATTCAACGTCCATAAACTTAGCTGTGGCATAATACGTAGCCGAATCAGACATTTGAAGTGACTCAAATTCCAATTTCCGAGACTTTGCACCATTAATACCATAATTATTTTTGAACCAAACAATATCAATACTTGATAAACCATCTCTAGTTATGTCGTCGCCAAAAGTTAATTCGTAATCAAATGACAATGTGAGTGGGTTGTCAACACAATAGACATTATATTCCGGAGTAAGTGTGTTATCCTCTGTCATGTTCAAATAAGCGATAACTTCGTCAGCGCCTACATATGTTGAACTTTTGCGAAGCTCACCATCGGAATCATATAGAACATCATCCATTCTTTGAATCATAAGGTTGGTATTACCAACACTACTGCTATTTAAGTGTAAATCAGTATCACTAATATGATATGTTGTAACGGAGAAAGAATTTGCATCTTTTCCGGTCATATTCTTCCAAGCTGTCAAAGATTCAGCAACATTTGAGAATGGATAGGAAGTACCGTATCCGCCATACTTACCCGCATCACCACCGACTGTATAATTATTATTATCTAATATGCTCAATACGTTTGTAAGATTACTGGTACTATATAAAAATATGTTAAAGGAACTCGTGCCGGTAACACCCGAAATTGAGTTGTGAAGTATATTTCCTCTTACATCGTTATTCAAATACGAAGATGAAAATATAATATTTGCTGTAAGTGAGGGTTGGGAGCCTGCAGTAGCCTGACTGCCTTTCATTATGATGGTATTGTGCCATATCTTGTGCCCTGAGCCCGAGCCAACACGAATACCGAAAGGATTTCCTGTGGTAGAAGTTGAACTCATTCGACTTGTGGTGATATCAAATATATAATTATTCATAATTGTATGACCTGTACCGCCTAATATGTTTATACCGTAACAACCAACTGTGCTTGATGCAGTTTGCTTTAATCCATGAATTATATTATTTTCGATAAGGGCGTTAGTTGATGTCGAACCATCAATTTCAATCCCTGTACGTGATGTGCTATAGGCTGTTGTGAAATTAAATATTTTATTCCCACGAATTACAGCATTATCTGCAAGATAAACATCAATACCTTTGACGGAAATCTCGCTGCCGGAAGTAGTCGAACCTATAATATTGTTTTCAATCAATAAATTTTGTAACAGACCGGATGTCTTACCGAAAGCTGAAATCCCATATGAACATTTGTAGATTTCATTATTACGGATAGTTAAATTATTCACATTTTCACTTGAAGCATTCGTACTCGTACTTATTAAACCATCAGTAACTATTATTCCATACGAGCCGACTGTGCTCATAATATAGTTGTTGAAGATTACACAATTTTGAATTGTAACGAATTTTCCTCCATCTAACATAGCACCACCGCTTCCGATTGCTATCGCAGCATTATATCCTGTAGATTGTTGATTGGTAATTTCGAGGTAACGACCGTCACCGTCAAAACTTCCGTCGAATGTTACATAACTTGCACCGAGCAGCGTAATGATTGACCCACCGGCAAGAGTGCCTGAAAGTCTTTTGACTTTAGCTTCGCTTGGTTTGAATGTGACGTTATAATATTCGGCGCCTTCGTATAATAATTTACCGAGTGCAATAGCACCGGACTCAGAAATATCCGTAGAAATGACCACTTCGACATCGCCTGTCAAAATACCATTATTTAAGTATTCGAATACTCCACCTACATCGGTTAGAGTAGCATAATCTTTACCGGAGCCGCTACCTACTGTAATTTCGCCTTCAATAGCTTCTGCTATTTTGAAGTTATCTGAATCGTAGAATGGAAAGTTTTCAGCTGTCAAACTTGTAGAAGTTGGATTGACAGAGAAAAAGCCCTTGGAAACACTAATGTTGCCCGCCGGAGCAACATCTTTTGCAACAATAAAGTATTCGTAAACATCTCCAACTTCCATACCATCATAGATTTTGTTGTAATCCAATGTAAATGAATATTCGTCGCCACTTATTGTAGCAGTTGCATATTTCCATCCGTCTTGAGTTGAATTATTCCCCACCCAAGAATTACTATTTTTTGTAGCTCTGTAATATAGCCTTGGTGCTGAAGAAGTTTTATTGACAGCAGTATAGTCTGTAATTGTTGCAACAAGGACTCTGTTGTCTGTGCTTGTCGTAGAAGCAAATCTTTCAAAAACAATATCGGGACCTAGAAGGTCAGCAGCTTTTTCATATGCACCGGGAGTCGGATTGGTTGTCGAACGCTGCGTTCCTATAATATCATATATCACCTCACTAATTGCTGTACCTTTCCCTATGACTGCAGAACCGGGGACAGGAGCGTTATTAGTGGCTGAGTTAAACTCTGTAAATAGATTCATCGAGTTTGATTCAGTAGATGTAGCTGATTGCCATCCAGATAAATCTGTAATATCAGAATTTAAGTATCCTATCAAGCCATAAGTTCCACCGGCATAATAGTTATTGTAATCCATTGTCGAGTTGTTCAAATTACTCGAACTTACAAGATAAACACAGAATGAACGTGACCCGGATAAACCTTCAAGAGTGTTGGAAAACAAGTTATTTCTCAAGTCAATTGTGTTGACTGATGTTGATGATATCATTAAGCATGATGACAGAGTGCCTTCCGTACCGGTTTCGATTTGTTTACCATTCATTTGCACACTATTAAACCAAATTTTATACCCTGTACCGCCTGTAATGTCAATACCAAATGGATTAATTGTAGTACTACTATTACTATATTGTGTAGTTCGAATATTTGCAATAGAGTTGTTGATAATTTGTGTATTGCTTGATGTTCCGGCAATCATTATCCCCCGAGCACTGGTGGAACTGGTACCATTGGCAGAAATACTGAAAATTTCATTATTTTGAACTTCACCATCAGCAACAGTAGAAAGGTAAATCCCATAAGAAGTAGAAGATGAAGTTTGGTTGCCAACGGTATTATTTAGCACTTTTGCATTACTGCAACTACTAAGATAAATACCGTATGAAGTGCTGCTTGAGTTCATTAAATTATCAAAATAATTCCTTTGAACTACTCCTTCAGTACCCGAACTTAAATAAACTCCGTACATTGTTCCTGCATTGTATATGTTAGTAGCCCTGTTGTCCTCAATAATCGCATAAGGACAACTTGAATTATAATATATATAAGCTGTTCCGTTTGCTGTAACATTGTCAATTTGATTGTCATAGACCTCTCCATATTGATTGGATGAGACATAGATTCCATAAAAAGTAGAGGTAGCGGTAATATTCTTAATGGTATTATCATAAAATTTAGAATAATTGCCTGTGCTGAGATAAACACCATACATAGAACCTGTAGCATTCATATTCTCGACTTTATTACCATAAAATTCTGTGTAAGGACTTTGTACCATGTAAAATCCGTACATCGTTGACCCTGACTTGAAATTGCTGATTGTATTATCGTAAATTTTTGATTCATTACCATAATAGAAGTAAAGACCATAAACTGTACTTGTGCGTTCAAGTCTATCAAAAGTATTATCGTAAATTTCAGCACCATCTGTATAATATATATACATTCCATATAAAGCTACCGTTTCTGTTGCGTCAGATGAACCTAAGTGATTTCCATAAATCTTTAAGTTTTTGGTTCTGCCGGTTGATATGCCATGGGCTCTAATGCCATAGTAGAGTTTTTTGAATGTGCAGTATGCAATCGTGTTATTGTCATTGCCGGCACCTGAGCCGGTCAAAGATGTACTGACACTAAGTACAATGCCATATCCTGAAGTAAGTGAACCGCCAATAATATTGATGTTTCGTATAGTATTATTGGATGCACCACCACCACCGGTTGTATTACTATCTAACCAAATAACAGAGTGAGTGCTGGTGTTTGTATTTTCTATTGTTAATTTGTTTGCTGTACCTGATTGGTTCTGGCGACCGTCGAAAGTGACGTCATCAGCACCACGTAATTCGATAAGTGCAGTGGCTTGATTGCCGGAAATTTTATATTCGCCTGTCGGATAAATCACAACCGAAGTGTAATCAGCACTACCTTGACCCGAGGCGTTCAAAATCGCCCTGGAGGTTTCTGAAATATCACCGGTAATTTTAGCAACAATATTGCCTGTATGGGTACCATCATTAATGGCGCTAAAAGCAGCAGATAATGTTGAGTATTCGGTCGAGCCGATTTCTACTTTTGCATTAGCTTGCTGGACATAAATTGTAAATACAAAAATGATGACAAAAAATCTTGTACAGATTTTTTTCATAATAAACCTCAAATGATAAATTTTACATACTATCTATATTATTAAATGAATACTAAACCCAATAAGTAAAAAATAATGATACTCTACATTTTATAGAGCTCAGTTTCATAATATCAAAATAATTATTTTCCAAGATATGCATAAAAATGGAAATAGAAAAGTAAAATCGTATTTTGAGTACGAAAAAGTGTCACAAAATGGTGTTTATCTACATTTCTGAAGTAATTATGAAGTTATAATGAAAAAAAACTCACCCATGATTAATTTTCATGAGTGAGCTTGATGAACAATTATTAATTGATTTTATTTCTTTTTAGCTTTTTTCTTGCCTTTCTTGTCAGTTTTTGCTTGAAGTTTTTCTCTAATTGTAGCACGAGCAGCAGCAAGACGTGCGATAGGCACTCTATATGGCGAACATGACACATAGTTAAGTCCTGCAAAGTGGCAGAATTCCACAGAAGCCGGGTCGCCACCATGTTCACCGCAAATACCGAGTTTGATTTTCGGCTTCACACTTCTACCTTCGTTAACAGCATGTTTAACCAAGAAACCAACACCTGAACGGTCAATCGAAACAAATGGGTCAACATTATAAACTTCGCGAGCAACGTAATCGGGTAAAAATTTACCAGCATCATCGCGGCTCAAGCCAAGTGTCGTTTGAGTCAAATCATTTGTACCGAATGAGAAGAATTCGGCAACTTCGGCTATTTCGGCAGCAGTGATTGCTCCGCGTGGGATTTCAATCATTGTACCTACGAGATAATCAAATTTCACGCCTGTTTCAGCCATAACTTCAGAAGCCACACGGCGAACAACTTGTTCTTGATGAGCTAATTCCTTAACATGCCCAACTAATGGAATCATCACTTCGGGCAATACTTTTTTGCCTTCTTTGGCAACATTAACAGTCGCTTCGAAAATAGCACGAGCTTGCATTTCTGTGATTTCAGGGAAAATAAAGCCGAGACGGCATCCGCGGAAGCCAAGCATAGGATTGAATTCGTGCAAAGCGTCAACGCGTTCTTTGACAGCTTTTGCCGAAATTCCGAGTTCTTTTGCAACTTCTTTTTGTCCGGCATCATCATGAGGCAGGAATTCGTGAAGTGGCGGGTCAATAGTTCTGATTGTCACGGGTTTACCGTCCATCACACGGAAGATACCCTCGAAATCTTCACGTTGTAGCGGCAATAATTTAGCTAATGCTTTTTTGCGATTTTCGACATTCTCAGCAAGAATCATTTCTCGCATAGGTTGGATTTTTCCTTCGCCAAAGAACATATGTTCAGTACGGCACAATCCGATACCTTCGGCACCAAATGCAATCGCATTTTCACTTTGGTCAGGTTGGTCAGCGTTAGTACGGACGTTCATTTTGCGGAATTGGTCAGCCCAATCCATGATTTGCTTGTAAATTTGGAATGTTGGAGCGTCTTTTGCATCAAGAGTTTTGTCGATAAGAACTTCGACTACTTCGCTTGGCTTGGTAGGAATATTGCCTAGAATGACTTCGCCTGTTGAACCGTCAATAGAGATGTAATCACCTTCTTTAACAGTGAATGTTTTGCCTTCGACTGTAAATTTACGTGCTTTGTAGTCCACTAAAAGCGACCCGCAACCTGCAACGCAAACTTTACCCATTTGGCGAGCTACAAGAGCAGCATGAGAAGTCATGCCACCGCGTGCAGTCAAAATACCTTCAGCAGCATTCATACCTGCGATATCTTCAGGTGATGTTTCGATACGTACTAAAATTATATTTTCGCCTTTTGCTTTCCATTCTACTGCATCTTCGGCATTGAATACAACCTTGCCTGCTGCAGCGCCCGGACCTGCATTCAAACCAATTGCCAATAAATCACCTTTTGCAAGAGCATCTTTTTTGGCTTGCAAATCAAATACGGGACGCAATAATTGGTTTAATTGGTCAGGGTCAATTCTCATCAATGCTTCTTCAGGTTTGATAAGTTTAGATTTTACCATTTCGACTGCAATTCTCATCGCAGCCATAGCAGTTCGTTTGCCCACACGGCATTGGAGCATATATAGACGACCATCTTGAATTGTAAATTCTATATCGAGCATTTCTCTGTAATGCTTTTCGAGTTTTTTACGGATTGCTAATAATTTATGGTATGATTTAGGGTCAATTGCTTCAAGTTCAATAATCGGGTTAGGAGTTCTTGTGCCCGCAACGACATCTTCACCTTGGGCATTCATCAAGAATTCACCATAGAAGATATCTTCGCCGGAAGCCGCATCGCGAGTGAAAGCAACACCAGTACCGGAAGTTTCGCCAAGATTACCAAATACCATTCCTTGGATATTTACGGCTGTGCCCCATTCTTCGGGGATGTTGTTCAATTTACGGTAAACGATAGCTCTATCATTCATCCAAGAACTAAATACAGCTCCAACCGAACCCCAAAGTTGTTCCATTGGGTCTTCGGGAAATTCTTGACCAGTCATTTTTTTGATTGCAGCTTTAAATTCAGCTACCAACTCTTTCAGATCATCTGCAGAAAATTCAATATCAAGTTTGATATTTTTAGCGTGTTTTTTAGCTTCGAGAATTTCTTCAAATGGGTCAATGTCATCTTTGCCTTGTGGTTTCAAGCCCATTACAACGTCACCATACATTGCGACGAATCTGCGGTATGAATCATAAGCAAAGCGTGCATTGCCTGATTTTTCAATCAACCCAATGATAGTAGTGTCATTAAGACCTAGATTGAGCACAGTATCCATCATACCCGGCATAGAAGCGCGAGCACCTGAGCGAACTGAAAGCAACAAAGGATTTTTGGGGTCACCAAATTTTGCACCCATTTCTTTTTCCATCTTAGCAATTGCTTTATCAACTTGTTTAGTTAATTCTTTTGGATAGGAATGTTTATTTTTATAGAAGTAAGTACAAACTTCGGTAGTAATCGTGAATCCCGGAGGGACAGGTAAACCGATATTTACCATTTCGGCAAGGTTAGCACCTTTGCCTCCGAGCAAGCCCTTCATTTCAGCTGTACCGTCTGCTTGGTCACCCCCGAAATAATAAACATATTTGTTTGATTTGCTCTTTTTGGAAACTTTTGAATCGCTTTTCTTTGATTTTGACATGGATTTCTCCGATATTATTCGTAAAATTGTGAAAATATTATCTACAAATTTACAAAAAAGGAAGCAAATCTATGTTAATTAATTGTTAATTGTATGAATAAAAAATAATTGTACGAATGTTTGGCATTGAGCAATAACTTTTGTAATTTCACATAATTGAATTACGCAAGCGTGCTAAAAGAAATTAAAATATCATACATGGGAGTTTCTATGGTTAAGAAAATTTATCCGAAACACAAAGGGAGCGGACTTGAGTTCATTCTCGATACTGCACTTGCATTTCAAAAAAGTAAAGTATTGCTAACTGCGTGTGAACTTGATGTGTTCAGTATAATCGGTGACGAAGCATTATCTGCCGAAGAAATTGCACGAATTCTAAATACTGATTTTCGGGCAACAGAGCGGTTATTAAGTGCTCTTTGCGGGATGGAATTACTCGAATTCAATGATTTGCATTACAAAAATACCGATGATTCGATGAAGCACTTGGTGCACGGTAGCCCTGAATATCTGGGAAATTTGGAGCATGTAGCCGGATTGTGGGATTCGTGGAGTGACCTCATTCAGGTGATTAGGTCGGGGCAGCCTGCAAATTATAAAAATCTTCAAGAAAAGGACGAAAAATGGGTGGAAAGCTTTGCTAATTCTACCGATTGGAGGGCAACGATGGAAGCCCCCGAAATTTTGTCGCATTTGAATCTTAAAAATGTAAAAAAAGTATTAGATATTGGTGGTGGCAAAGGAGCTTATGCCAAAAGTTTTATAGAGCTAAATCCGAATATCAAAGTACATGTTATTGACTACCCCGAAGTAATAAGATTTACAATGCGAATGATAATTGACGAAGATTTGCAAGATAAGATATTCCCGATTTCGGGAGATTTCAACGAAGACGACTTAGGAAGCGGTTATGATTTGATTTTTATTTCAAATGTACTCAATTTGTATTCGATTTGGGATAATGTCAAATTGTTACAAAGATGTTTCGACGCTCTTAATCATGGCGGACAAATTGTCGTTCATGAGATGATTATTGATGATGACAGAACGCATCCGCTTAAATTTGCATTAACGTCTATTAACTTGCTTGTCAACACACTTCGTGGCGGTGTTTACACCGAAACTGATTTGTGGATAATACTCAAAGAAGCATGGTTCAGAGATGTAGTCAAAATTGACACAAAGTACGAATCGAGCCTTATGGTTGGGTATAAATAAAATTATACTTTGCGACGCTTTGTGATATAATCTCTTAATGCTTTATCAAAGGGAGTTGATGTTTCAATCATTGTATAATCAATATTATGATTGAAACATTCTTTTTTTATGTCCTTGATGAAACTTTTGACAGCGTCAGAATATGCTCCACCAATTTGGTGTGGCTGAGTTACAAGCTCTTCGCCGGTTTCCATATCACGAAAAGTAGCACCTGTACCAAGTTTGAAGTCAATTTCGCGTGGGTCGAGCAAATGAAAAGCAAGAACTTCGTGATTACGATGGCGGAAATGTTTCAAAGCATTCAAAACCGATTCCTTTTCGTCGAAGAAATCGCTCATTATAATAACCAATCCGCGACGTTTGATTCTTTCAGCTAAAGAATCTAAGGCATTTGCTGTACCGGTATTATTAGAGGGCTTATATGAAGCTAAAGTTTTCAAGATTTCAGTCACAAAAGACTGTTTCGAATTCGGCGGTAGATATTTTCGGATTTCGGTATCATAAAGAGCAAGTCCTACTGCATCTCGTTGCCTGAGCATCAACATACTGAGTGCGGCGGTCAAGAAAATAGCATAGTCGAATTTGGAAATCATACCTTTGGAGGCATAAGACATAGAAGCACTCGAATCTACTGCAAGCACAGCACGTAAATTGGTTTCTTCTTCATATTGCTTTACATAATATTTATTCGTCCGAGCATATACTTTCCAATCAATATTTTTAGTTTCATCACCGTGACGGTATTGCCTATGTTCGGCAAATTCAACGCTAAAGCCATGATAGGGCGAACGATGCAATCCTGTAATGAACCCTTCGACAACGAGCCGAGCCACTAATTCGAGATTTTGAATCCCGGCTACATTAGCAGGTATGAGAAATTTTCTGTAGTCTTGATTTTTCTGTTCCATATTAAAAGCATTGACGAAACTGATTGATATGTATTAAAAAGGAAACCCGTCCGGGGGGATGGACGGGTTTCTCAAACGGGGCGTTTCCTCGTCATATTTCTATAAGGTTCTATCCTTAATAACCATAATAGCGACACCCCAAATATCGAACTTGTCGCCGGAGCCTACTTTGATAGGCATATAATCTTCATTTTCGGAAAGTAACATTGTTTCGCGATATGAAAAATTCAATTTTTTGACTAAAATCTTACCATTAATTGATGCCACGACAATATCGCCGTGCTTTGGTTCGAGCGAACAATCCACTAATAAAGTATCAGCATTGTCAATTCCGCAGTTAATCATCGAATCGCCTTTGACTTTTATCAGGAAAGAGTATTCGGGTTTTTTGACAAGCATTTCATTGAGATCAACATCGTCTTCGATGATCTCCAAGTATTTACCTTTTCTTTCTAAAAATTCGTGTGCTATTGCTTTATCAAAATTTAATTTACTGTTATTTTTCAAATTTGAGATTATCTTTCTTTCTTCATCAGTTATCAAGTTACATACAGGGTTCATATAGTTTTGCTTTCTTTAGTTTCAACAATTACAAATCGATTATATCATATATCGTGCCAATGAATCTTAAGAAAAATATTTTTTTTTTGAAATTTTTTGATATTTTAAACTTTAATAGTCTTACTTTGTAATTTGTTTATCATAAAATATTTTAAAAATGTCCGAAGAAAATACATTGACTAACGAATCCGAAAACTACATAGTAACGGCTCGAAAGTGGCGTCCCTTGACGTTTGCCGATGTTGTAGGGCAAGACCACATAACTCAGACATTGAAAAATGCCGTTACTTCCGGGCGGATGCACCATGCTTATTTATTTTGCGGTCCGCGAGGAGTGGGCAAAACCACTACAGCCCGAATAATGGCTCGTGCGGTGAACTGCTTGAATCCCATTGATGCCGAACCATGCAATAAGTGCATCAATTGCCAGGCTGTTCTTGAAGGACGCTCTGTTGATGTTATCGAAATTGATGGTGCATCCAATAATAGCGTGGACGACGTACGGAAGTTGAGAGAAAATGCGAAGTATCCTCCATCTCACGGCAAATATAAAATGTATGTGATAGACGAGGTTCATATGCTTTCGTCCGCCGCATTCAATGCCTTGCTCAAAACTTTGGAGGAGCCGCCACCGCATTTGATGTTCGTGTTTGCTACAACTGAGGCTCACAAAGTGCTACCGACTATCACAAGCCGATGCCAAAGGTATGATTTCCGAAGAATGGAAACCGGAGAAATAGTCTCGCAACTCAAATACATTGCGGGAAAAGAATCCATTACAATAGATGAAAAATCGCTTATGATTATTGCAAAACGGGCAGACGGCTCGATGCGAGATTCTCAGAGTATTTTCGACCAAGTAATAGCATTTTGCGGCAAAAATGTAGATTTTCATGCTACTGTTGATTCATTGAGTTTGATTGATGACGAATTTTATTTCAGGATTTCGCGAGCTGCAGTGAGTAAAAACACTGCGGAAATGTTCCATATAGCAAATGAAATAATCAATCGTGGTTACGATTTGCAAGAAACTTTATCAGGATTACTCGAGCATTTGAGACATTTACTTACAGTTGTCGTGACCGGAAGCACAGAATTAATCGAAACTGCGAGCGAAATTCAATCGCTTTATCAACAAGAATCCAAAAATTTCAGAAAGAATGATTTGTTGAGAATGATGAATTTGATTGCTCAATCCGAACAAGAAATTCGATTTGCCAAGCAACCTCGGGTCAAATTTGAACTGACTCTATGCAAATTAGCTACGATGGATACAGTTGCCGAAATCGAAGATTTGATTCGTCAAATTAACGGCTTGCCAACGACTGAAAGCTCGGTAGTAGTTGCTCCTACACCGAAAGCAGCTCCAAATGAAAATATAGTAGCCCGTGAAAATAATCCGACTTATGCTCCTGAAAAAAAAACACTTAATGTAAAAGTTGAAGCACCAAAACCTGAAAGTAAAATAACTGAAGCAAAAACAGAAGCACCAAAAGTTGTATATGAATTAGCTAAGGATTGGAATAAAATTTTAAAATCCGATGAAATCAACGAAAGCGGGCTATCGAAAGGATTGGAACAAGCCGTAATGTTGGTAGAAGGCAAAACCCTTATTCTCAAGTACGACAATGCTTTCCATGCTGACTTTATTGGGGGTAAAAGCAAATTACTTGAATCAATACTTTTAAAACATTTCGATTTACACTACTCAGTCAAAGTTGAATTAGAGCAAGGAAAGATTGAATCGAATGATAACAACTTAAGTTCCGTTTCGACGTCAAATGATAAATACGTTAACCAAAACAAAGATTTACATCCTATTGAAAATGAAATCATTAATATATTTGGTGCAATTGAAGTAAGAAATGATTAATATGATAACTTAGGAGAAAAAATGTCACTCGAAATCGGTTCAAAAGCACCTGATTTTACTGCCAAAGTAAACAGCAGGGATAATTTTAATTTACATGATAACCTTGGTAAATGGTTAGTGCTATATTTTTATCCGCAAGATGACACAGAAACTTGCACAAAACAAGCTTGTGATTTTCGGGATAATATGGAACGCATAACAAGTGCCGGAGCAAACGTCGTTGGCGTTAGCCCTGACGGAGTCAGTTCGCACGAGAAATTCAAATCAAAATACAATCTCAATTTCCAATTAATAGCCGATGAAAGTAAGGAAATATGTAATTTATATTGTGTAGTCGGTGAGAAATCCATGTTTGGTAAAAAATATATCGGAATCATCCGAACAACTTATATTATAGACCCAAATGGAGTAATAAAAAAGGTTTATGACAATGTCCGATTAAAAGGACACATCGATAAAGTCATTGCAGATTTGAAATCACTTCAATCATGACTGTTAAAGTAAATAAATCAAAATGATAGACACACACGCACATATTGATTCGGAAGAATTCGATTCGGACAGAAATGAAGTCATAGACAGAACTTTTGCAGCTGGGGTCGAAGCCGTCATAGTGCCTGCTATCGAGCCTGATAAGTTCATATCTACTTATGGAATCGCAGCCTCATACAAAAATATTTTTGCAGGAATTGGAATTCATCCTCATAGTTCGCTAAGTACAAACGATGATTCGTATGCAAAAATCTATCATTATGCACAGATGGAAAAAACTGTCGCAATAGGTGAAATCGGATTGGATTATTTCTACGATTTCTCACCAAAAGATGTACAGAAAGATGTTTTCCGTAAGCAACTAAAAATTGCCAAAGAACTAAATTTGCCTGTGATTATTCACAATCGCGATTCCGAAGATGACCTTTTGCAAATACTAACTGAAGAACAAGACGGAAATTTGCGAGGGGTTTTGCATTGCTTTTATGGTTCGCTTGATTATTTTCAAAAAATCATGGATTTGGGAATGCACATTTCATTCACAGGAAATATTACTTTCAAAAAATTTGCCGACCAAGAAATTATTCGTCTTGTTCCAGAGGACAGATTCATGATTGAAACTGATTCGCCCTATATGTCTCCCGTACCATTTAGAGGTAAACGAAATGAGCCTTTATTCGTCAAGTATGTTGCGGAGAAGATCGCTGAACTAAAATCAATTAAAATAGAAAAGGTTATAGAAATGACAACAATCAATGCTAAGAATTTATTCAAACTAACATTAATCTCACTTTTATTTGTACTTACAGGTCTGAAATCATCACAAGCTCAAGAATATGAAGAGGATTATCCTGAAGAAACACCGCGATATACAAAACCTTATAATCATTTCAAGAAAACTCTCGGCATAGGATTTGTTTTGGGTACTAATACGATAGTTGAATCTTACAACCCTGACCCACAGGATTTGTCATACGAAGGCTTAGTATCATATGGTGGTACAATTCATGCCTCACCATTTGATTTTTTGGTGCTTTCCGGTTCATATTTGTATGCAAAAAATGAAAAATTGCTAGTAAAATTTCCATTTCTCAAACCAAATGTTCACCAACAAATTCAATTTACAGCTCATTTCCTTTTAAATCCGCGTAACAAAATCAACTTTTACGGAATGGCTGGCCCATCAATATTATTGAACGAGTACGGTTTGGACAACGGAGAAGTTGATAATCAAACTCGAATGGGTATCAATGCAGGATTGGGCTTTTTCATAAACATCCCTGTATCAGGTGCAGGATTATTTGCGATTCAAGCTGAATGGAAATTAGACTTTATGCTTGGCAAAACAACCAGAAACTTTGACCCCAGATATGAAAGAAATGACCCTAACGGAAAATTTTTCCGTGAAACTGAAGTATCAACCTTTTTCTCAATTCCGAGATTGAATTTAATGTGGTATCCGGATTTGTTTTAATATGTTAAATTTGCTAAATCATCCGATTATCGAATCCGAGCTTACCAAACTTCGAGACAAAAGAACAAGCTCCGAATTATTCCGTCAATCTGTCGTTAGCATAGGCAGTTGCATGGCTTATGAAGTACTGAAAAATCTACCAACAAGAGAGATTCAAGTCGAAACACCACTCGAAACCACTAAAGGAATTGAAATCACAAGCAAAGTTGTTTTCATTCCGATTCTCAGAGCGGGATTGGGATTATTGCCACCATTTATGAAAAAGTACCCGAAGGCGGAAGTTGGTTATATTGGAATCCGTCGCAACGAAACTACTTTTCATGGAGAAGAATATTATTTCAACGTTCCGGAAATTAATTCCGAAACGCGAATATTTCTATTAGAGATTATGCTTGCCACAGGTGGTTCGCTAATATCAGCGATTTCGAGACTCAAACTCGAGGGAGCTGCTCACATAAATGTGGTGGCTTTGATTTCAGCTCCCGAAGGAATTGAAAGAATTGCCACAGAATACCCCGAAATAGCAATCTATACAGCCGCCATTGACCGTGGCTTAAATGAAAAAAAATACATTGTACCCGGACTTGGAGATGCCGGTGACAGACTGAACGGAACATGATTTAAGCATTAGCCTTGCCTACATTTTAATTAATTAAAAACTAAACACAAAATTTTAATGAAAAAGTCTATTTTTTTCCTTAATTTTGCTTTGGAATTTGATATTGGTAATTTTTCGTAATAAAAATGTGAGGTACTATGTTCAAAAATCATCCTAAAGGTCTTATCGTAGCCTTCTTTGCCAATATGGGCGAGCGATTTGGTTTTTACACAATGATGGCAATTCTCGTTCTCTTTCTGCAAGCTAAATTTGGTTTAGCAGCAGATGATGCAGGGATTATTTATAGCGTCTTCTATACTTTGATTTATGCATTGGCACTCCTTGGCGGTTTTTTAGCCGATAGGACTCAAAATTATAAAGGCATAATTTTAATAGGTATTGTTATAATGTTCTTGGGATATGCGCTAATGGCAACTCCCGGAACGGGTCTGGTTGTAACCCTAATCGGGCTTTTCACGATTTCGCTCGGTAACGGTCTTTTCAAGGGTAATTTGCAGGCTCTCGTTGGTCAGATGTACGACGCACCACAATATGCACATCTTCGCGATTCGGCTTTCAGTATTTTTTACATGGGTATAAATATTGGTGCATTCTTCGCTCCAACTGCCGCAAACGGTATCCGAAACTGGTTTTTGTCAAGTCAGGGCTATTCCTATGATGCAGATTTGCCGGCATTATGCCACAAAGTCATCAACGGTCAACCTGTTGATATGGTTCAATTCCAAGAATTAGCAACTAATTCGACTACTTTGCAAGTTACGGATTTAGCCGTTTTTGCACAAAACTATATTGATATTTTTGCGGTAGGTTATAATTATGCTTTTGGCGTGGCTGCTGTAGCAATGGTTATTTCCTTAGTTGTATATATTTTCTTTAAGAATAAATTACCCGACAGAAAAAAACAAGTCGAAAAAGGGGAAGCTACTATTCAAATGGCGCCTGCAGAAGAACGCCAACGTTTAATTGCACTTGGTTTAGTTTTTCTTGTTGTAATTTTCTTCTGGATGTCATTCCACCAAAACGGACTAACATTAACTTACTTTGCTCGAGATTATACCGCTAAAACTGCAGATGCTTTCACATATCTATTCTTCGACTTGCGCGGATTTTTGCCAATTATTGCAGCTATATTCGGTATGGTATTCTTGGTTAAGAAAAGTTCCGAGACTAAGCATCGACTCTTAGGTGCTGCATTATTAGTTGGTGGAATCGCTTTGGCTTACTATTTCTATGGTACTTACAGCGATGCAAACGTTATCGAACCCGAATTGTTCCAACAGTTTAATCCGATATTTATCGTATTTCTGACACCGGTGGTAGTTTGGTTATTCGGTTGGCTCAAAAAGCGAAATATCGAACCTTCGACGCCACGAAAAATCGGCATCGGTATGATTTTGGCAGCTTTTGCATTTATGCTTCTGCTCGTAGGTTCCTTTGGGCTAGTTTCCCCTGCTGATTTAGGTGGTGAGGCAACACCCGGTAGAGTTTCACCATATTGGCTAATAAATACATATTTGATATTAACAATTGCAGAATTATTCCTAAGCCCGATGGGTATTTCATTCGTATCGAAAGTGTCACCACCTCGATTCCAAGGTTTGATGCAAGGCGGATGGTTGGGCGCTACAGCAGTTGGTAATCAACTTTTGTTCGTAGGTTCATTCATGTGGATTCGCATCGAAGTATGGCAGGTATGGGCAATTTTCGTGGTTTGTTGCTTGATTTCGGCTGTATTTGTATTTTCAATCATGAAGAAATTAGAAAAAGCGACCGGGAAATAATAAGAAAATATTGCACTTAGTATAAACATAGCCCACAATTGATTTTGTGGGCTATATTTATGATATTTACATCTTCACAAACATCTGCGTCCGGCTGCCAATGCGGAGGTAATACACTCCGCGAGGGAGATTGGACACATCAATGCGTTGTAGATGTCCAACATCTCCAAGATGTTGGACATCTGTTAATTCAATCACACATTCACCAAGAGTATTGAAAATTTTGATTTCTGAACCTTCCGAAGGTTCGAAACCTTTGGAAGGTTTGGTAATTGTAATATATTCGCTTGCCGGATTGGGGAATACAGTTAAACTTGTCGAATAATCAGACTTCACACTCGTGCTTGTTTTGGGTTGTACATCAATTTTAATTGTGTCCGTTATTGAATACCCGCAAAAATTGTCGTGCCGGAACTTTGCAAAATAATACCCATCATCTGCAAAAGTTACTTCTCTAATGTATCTATACCACAAGCCGTGAAGTGCTGTGGTTTGTTGAATCAACTGCGGTGTACTGTTCAGATATGGCATGTAGTATAATTCTACATTAATCTCTTCTTCTTCCTCGTTGAGAAACTGTACATACATGAGTGTGTCTAAATCACCATAGGACACAACTTTATCATTTGGTTGTTTAAAAATAGCAGGTTTTGCATATACTTTTATAACAAATTTGTTACTCCAGATTGTGGTATCTCCAATTTCCTTTCCATGTTTTGTTCTTGCAGTTATATGATAATGTCCATCATCCAATTTTCTCAAATTTTTAAATGTCAATTTATTAGTAATTCTTCCTTCATAAAACTTTTCATCAGTTAAAGTGTTTCCATTATTGGATGCCCATGAATAATTCAAATCCGATTGCTTATGCAAATAATAATTCATTTGTAAAGTGGTACTTTCGCCTTCGCAGAATTCTCTATATTGGTTCCATGGGTCTCTGCCTTCGAAATCATTCAAGTTATCTCTTATCGTAACAGTATCGGAAATAGAAGTACCGCAACGATTACGTACTACTGCCCAATACCTTGCATCTTTATTGCTAGTATCAACTCCGTAATTAATAGGTATTAACCCTATGTTTGCATTTGCCCTTGCTAAATCATAAGCATTATGTACCCATTCAGGCTCCCAAGTATTGACTAATTCACCGTCTCGGTAAACATCAAGATATGTAGAATCACCGATTTCATAAAATATTGATAAAAATACTTTAGTTCTATAACCTATTCCTGCAGTCATATCTTCAATTCTTAAAGCAACAAGTTTTGGTACTTTGATAATTTTCATATCAATACTGTTTGATTTTAAATTGTAATTCAACTTTTTAATATTCGCTTCAAGTCGGTATCTACCTTCGTCTTCCGGCAATATAGGAGAGAAAACCAATTCATCGCTTCTTGAGCCTATTACATTATGCTTATTAATAATTGGCATATCGTCTTTGAACCATTGGAATTCCATCTCGTAGTTATTCGGATTGTTGATTTCTGCCTTTATTGTGCGAATACTACCGTTGCAAGGGTCCAAATCATCAATAGCCAAATTAATAACAACATCATCCAAATTTTTAATTATGCGGACAGTTCGCGTTACGGCTGCACCACAACTGCCATTGATTGAAGCAAAGTAATACGTAGTGTCAAGCAATTGTGTTAAATGGACATTCAATAAATTTGAATTGGAACCGCTAAAGATTTCATTATCAATTAATTCATATGGGATATGCTCGAGAACTTCGTACCATTGGATTTTGATATTTTCGCCACTCATAAGTGCTTGAGCGATAGGCATACCATTTACATGAGCATCAAAAGTCAAAACGACTTTGCCTTCCGACAAATTAATTCTCACATCATCAGGTTGCCGAGTAATTGAAGTGGGACGAATAGCATAAACAGATGCAACGCGGGATTGGACGTAATCGGTGTTGTCTGCATTAGAAACTCTACATGAATAATTACCGGATTGGAAATGCTTGAGTGATTGGAACATCAAAAGCGATGAATTTGCTCCAAATAGCATTATATCGTCCATATACCATTGGTATTTCAATTCTTGACCGGATTTCGATTCTGCAAATACTTTCAAAATAACTTCAGAACCGATACATTGAGTTGATGATATAGGGTGCTCTGTGATTTCAATATCTTGAGCCTGCAAATTGCTTACAAGAAATGCAAAAAATATAAATATATAAAATTTTTTCATTTTCATCCTCATATTAAAATAAACTATTCACCATTTTGAGCTATTTTTTTTCTTCTTCATCGCAAATGCCAAAACATTCCCCTGATGGGCAAATCGGATTTATACCATTTTGAGAAATTTGTACCGGTTCCAAAGGATTCCCCTTACTATCAAGGCACAACTTCCAGGTACTATGGCAACAGATACTTTTTTCTAAACAAGGGACCAAATCTGTTGGTCCTGAAGGACCTGAATTCGTATATTGAAAACAAGCTGACTTACTCACTGCTAAATTAACCTTACAACTATCCGGTTCTAATCCACTTGCACACGGCGTATCATAGCCATTTTGAAATAATATTTCTTTTGCTGCTTTCATTGAAAGAGCATAAGGATCTTGAATATAAATCTCACAACCTGGGGTAGTAGAATTTTGAGAAATTTTATCAATTTTAAACTGACAATATTCTATACCTTCACACTTCGCATATCTGTATGACCAATATACAGTAAATACGCAACCATTATAATGTACAACATTACTTGAATCGGTATGGGTAACCCAATTTATATGATCACAATATATCTTACAATCGTGACTATATGCTTCGTTTGTATAAGATAAATTTATTAGATATACAGAAATACAAACCAAAAATATCTTGAATCTCATAAATCCTCCTATTTAAAAATGAATAAAAACAAAAAGTTTATTCTCAATCTTACACAAAAATAATTAGTGTGAACTAATATTTTTTTGAACCATATGCACATTTTTTAGTTTTGTTAAATTTATAACTTATGTAAATATATTAAATAAACTTTTATAAAGCAAATAAATTTTTAAAATATTATTTTAAATAATTTTCATTCAAGAAGAATAAAGTAGAGGTTGTATTGCCCTAATTTCTTCACCCACGACTAAATTCATGGGCTATGTTTAAATTCTTGAATCATCTCCTACAGTTAAAACCGTGGGCTTGTCAGCAATTTTATCTAACTACAGTGAACTTTTTAAATACCGAACCCTCCTTTGTATTTATACTTAGATAGTATTGACCGGGTGGAAATGATTTTACTTCAATATCAAATGTATGGGCGCCTATTTGTTTATTGCCTATTATGCCGTTTAGCAATGCTTCGCCGGATAGGTCATAAATAGTATAAGTAAGCTCATTCATTTTGTTCATGGTTATTTCGATATTCAATTTTTCATTTGCGGGATTGGGATATAATTTAGTGATGAACAAATCGGAATATATGCTGACAATATCGGGGACATCCGTAAGATATTGTTCAAGATTTTCCACATCAATTTTAGCCATGTAGATATTAATATTTCCGTCGTTTGTTCTGCCATCAGCCCACACAGGTATTATAGTGTTGCCGTCAGAAACGATTGCATTGTATTCACCGATACCGAAATTGTTATTCCGTGAACCAATATTGTTAAAATTCATTGGTTCGGATGTAAGCGGAAATTCGACAAAACTGTCACCTTGGTCTTTTGATACAGCAAGGTAATAATGTGTTGAAGCAGTTGTAGAATGGCGTCTGTCGTAATATGAAATAGACAATACACCTTTGGAACTAACATTAATTGAAGAATAATAAGCATGAATCTTCTGCCCAACAGGATGTTGGTTGACAATCTTTGGTGCCGACCATGTATTGCCACCATCAGTTGATTTAGCTAAATAAATATCCAGTCCGCGCTGTGCATTAGAATTCACACCATTAGCAGTCCACGCTAAATAGAGATTATTTTCACCAACGCCATTACTACGGTCTATAGCAAGATATGGACAAGGATACAAACGCGATTGATTCATTCCCGAAACAGTTTCAGCTCCACCTAATTGATATAAGGTACCTTGAATTTGTGCAATTTGTTCAGGCACTGAGAATGTCAAACCACCATTTTTGGATACGCTGTGAAATAAATATCCTATTCCGTCACTTCTTGCTCCAACAAATGTAAAGTGGACATGTCCGTTCAAATCAACATCTAATGAACCAAATTGAACCAATTGAAAACCTAAACCTCGAGTGATGTTAGTGCCATCCTTGTCGAATTGCGATGATGAAGCAGATTTCGAAAATATTATCAAATTAATTCCATAATCAGGTGAAGTGAAATCAACATCCATCTGCATTGCACTTGTGTATATGTTGTTGTAATAGGGCGATGAACTTGTCACATCAGCTGCCATCCATTGTTTGTCGAGCATATATGTAATACCCGAGCTACCTGTATAACGAGACTTGACAATTTTTCCTATGTACATTGAGTTTTCAAAATTGAAATTCACCCCGCCGTCGTCAGAACTTGCATAGTGCATAACAGCCCAAACTGAATCCGGGATAAATTGATTAGGATTTTCGGGCGATGAAATTGTGGATACACAGATATTAATCCATGATAAAAACAATTTGCCATCTCCATCAAAAACAAGTACCGGGTCGCCACCACCAACTATTAATACATTCTCAATTATTGGTTTTGTAATGAAACTACTTTTTTGCCAACTTGCTCCTTGGTTTTTGGTATAATATATTGGACAAGAGAGAGGCGACATTGGATTGGCAGTATTTTGATTGATTGGCGAAACAACGATGTTGTCTGGATTTGTGGGGTTGATTGCTGCATGAACTTCAGATTCTACAACCGAGGTAATACTTACAGGGGATTCGAGCTTGGAGCCTTGAAATTCAGGGAGAGTCAAATCTTCAATCTTTTTGTAATTATCGGGATTGTTGATTCTGTCTAACAATTCCTCAGCTTTAAGCCTATACTTTTCATTTTTCCAAAATTCCTTAACTTTTAGATGGCTTTCACTCATTTCCCTTTCTTGGGTGAATAATATATTGCTACTGATTAGAAGCAAGATGAGAACAAAAAATACATATTTCATATTATTTCCATAAAATTTGTGAACTTAATAAAGTTATAACAAATAAACTTATGAAAAAGTTACAATATATTTCAAAATTAATACTATACTTTCAGTTTATTTGTCTTATAATTATGAAAATGACAAAAACTTGAAAAGTATAGGCTATTAAATGAAAAAAAATATTGACTTTTTATTAGATATTGAATCAGAAGAAATTGATTTTACAAAAATTCCAAAGAGATTAGCTGTTATTCCATTGCGTGATGTTGTGATTTATCCCAATATGATATTTCCTCTGCTAATAGGTCGTAATTCTACTCTAAAAGCTGTTTCTGTATCACTCGAATCAAAACGATTTGTTTTCCTCTCGGCTCAAAAAAGCCCTGATGTTGACGAACCAACTTTTGCAGATATTTACGAATATGGTACAATCGCCAGAATTATCCAAGTCTTGAGATTGCCGAATAATTTAATGAAAGTATTGATTGAAGGGATTTGCCAAGCAAAGATACAACGGAAATATAAACGCAAAGACTATTTATCGGCAGATATTCAACAAATCGAACTAATAATACCACCTTCTACACCAGAGTTTGAAGCATTGGTACGACGTTCCGGAGATTTATTTGCCGAGTATGTCAAATCTGATTCAACGCTTCCGGGAGATTTGATTTCAGCTTTTCAAAATTCGCCCGACCCTGTACAAAAATTATTTTTTGGAGCAGCAAATCTCAAATCTAAAGTCGAACGCAAGCAACGTTTGCTTGAAATTGAGGATTTGAGTAATCAATACTTAGAATTGATTACCATGTTAGTTTCCGAAATGGAATTGCTCAAACTTGAGGGAGATATTAATAATAAAGTGAGCGATTTGATTCACAAAAATCAGAAACGTTACTTTATTCAAGAGCAAATTCGAGCATTGCAAAACGAACTTGGCGAAGACGAAGATTATAGCCCCGAACTTGTCCAGCTAAAAGAAGAGTTAGACAAAGCAGGATTGCCCGAGCATGTAAAGGCAAAAGCTGATGAAGAGCTAAAGAGGCTCGAGCGGATTCCGCCTATGTCTCCGGAATTTTCAGTACATAGAAATTTTCTGGAACTTTTGACACAGATTCCTTGGAATGAAAAAACTATAGACCATTTAAATATCCAACATGTAAAAAACATTCTTGACGAGGACCATTTTGCTCTCGACAAACCAAAAGACAGAATCCAAGAATTTATTGCATTATTAAATTTAGCAGGAAACGTCAAAAGGCAAATTTTATGTTTTGTAGGACCTCCGGGAGTTGGTAAGACGTCATTAGCAAAGTCAATCGCAAGAGCTATGGGCAGAAAATTCGTTAGGATTTCCCTTGGTGGAGTTCGCGATGAGGCAGAAATACGCGGACACAGAAGGACTTATATCGGAGCAATGCCGGGCAAAATCATTCAATCCATGAAAAAAGCCGGAACTATCAATCCGGTAATGCTTTTGGACGAGATTGACAAAATGTCTATGGATTTCCGCGGCGACCCTTCGTCGGCACTGTTGGAAGTGCTCGACCCCGAGCAAAATATCGCATTCAACGACCATTATCTCGAAGTGGATTATGATTTGTCGAATGTAATGTTTATAACTACCGCAAACGTCCGATACGACATACCTCTCCCCTTGTTGGACAGAATGGAAATCATAGAGTTGAACAGTTATATGGAATACGAAAAGCTCGAAATCGCCCGCCGCCACATATTGCCAAAACTTTATGAAGAGTTCGGGATGAAGGATTTGGGCATTAAATTTGACGAAAGTGCCATCAAAAAAATCATTCGTGAATACACTCGCGAAGCAGGAGTCCGAAATTTAGAACGGGAAATGACATCAGTGCTCCGCAAGTTAATTAAAGATTTGATAAACGATTACTTTGAAAATCAACCTATAAAGAAACCGAGCAAAAAAACGGCAACAGAAGTCGAAATAGTTAGTATCTTAAGCCAGAATCGTGAATTTAGCAGCTTTATTTCCGATAAAAAAATTGTGATAGACGAGCATACAATCGAAAAATACCTGAAAGCTCCGAAATTTAAAGATATGAAGGGTGAATTGAGCGATAAAATTGGCGTAGCTACAGGATTGGCTTGGACAAGTGTTGGAGGCGATATTATGCCTCTTGAGGTGATGATTATGCCGTCTTCGACAGAGAAATTGACATTGACCGGGCAATTGGGCGATGTGATGAAAGAATCTGCTATGGCTGCACTATCGTTCATCAGAGCAAACTATTCGGATTTGGGATTAGTCGAGAATTTCAACAAAAATAAAGAAATCCATATTCACGTTCCCGAAGGTGCAATCCCTAAAGACGGACCATCAGCCGGTATCACAATGGCAATAGCAATGATTTCCGCTCTTACAAATAAGGCTGTCAAAGGCACAATCGCTATGACCGGAGAAATTACTTTACGCGGGAATATATTGCCAATCGGCGGTTTGAAAGAAAAATTATTAGCCGCAAAACGCAACGGAATTTCAAAGGTAATAGTACCAATAGATAACAAATCTGATATTATAGATATCGAAAGTGCAATTATTGATGGATTAGAGATAGTTTACGCCAAGCATCTCAAAGATATTTTGGCTGAAGCCTTCGTATCAAGCCCGATTGTGACAATAAAATCGAAAACGCATCAGGGCGTCAACTAAAGAAGAATTTATACTTTCGATGGCATGAAATTTGTATTGCAACCTTGTACAAATTTATAAAATGAAGGATTATGATTAATAGAGAAGAATACACAATTATCGGCATAGATGGCGGCGGTACCAAAACAAGAGGTGTTCTATTTACTCAAGGCAACGAAAAAGTCGAAATGGTTGCCGGCACCACTCGCATTGGTGCTGTAGGAGTTGGCGAATCCTGCGAAAGGACATTGAACGTTATTACTGAACTATGCAAAAAAGCTGAAATAGACACTTCGGAAGTGGATGCAATTGTTGTAGGGCTTGCAGGTGTTTGGCTCGATGAAGAAAAAAAACGTTCTCAATCTCTCATCCGTACTTTAGCTCGAGGGCAAGGAGTAGCAATTAATGATATTATGGTTACAAGCGATGCAGAGATTGCTCTCGAAGGGGCATTTGAAGGCAAAGACGGTATCATGATTATCGTAGGAACCGGCTCGATTGCATTAGCACGAAAAAAACACGAAGTATTCAGATGCGGTGGTTGGGGAATAGAACTTGATGACGAAGGTAGCGGCGCATGGATTGGAAGAGAAGGCTTGACGGCTGTTGTGCGTGCTTTAGACGGCAGAGGAAGAGCTACAAAATTAACAACTGTAATCGGTGAGATGTTCCCTACAATTGATATTGAACAACCCAGAACAATCGTCAAAGCCTATGCAGAGCGTGCTTTTGAATATCAGATGCTTACTCCGACAATCATGAAATGTGCCGAAGAAGGCGATGATGTTTGCATGGAATTAATTGAAAAAGCTGCAAATCACTTGTATGAATTGCCCAAAGCCTTGGATAAGCATTATGATTCGAAGGTCCAAGTAGCAATGATGGGCGGTATTATTGATGCCGATACAATATTGAATAAAAAATTAGAAAAATTGATTGAATCCGATAAGAAATTAAAACTCGTGAAACCCAAAGGCTCGGCGTTAAAGGGTGCTATCGAAATCGGATTCCGCATGATAGCCGATGACATTGAAAATTAACTTATAAAGCAAAAACATTGCTATTTGATGAAAATAATTTAGAAATAACTGCAAAAACCCTTGCAGGGCTTGAAGATGTGCTTTCAGCAGAAATCGAGAGGCTCGGGGGTAGAGATATTTCGCTACATTCGCGCGCGGTGACCTTCTTTGGCGATACCGCCCTTTTGTACAAAGCAAATCTGCACGTGCGGACTGCATTGAAATTCCTTATAGCTCTCAAAAAATTCCAAGTCCGAAATGACAAACAATTCTATGAGCAATGCCTCGATATAGAGTGGGAATCATTCATTACGCCCAATATGACAATTGCTGTTGATAGCACTGTCAATTCCCCGCATTTTAATCATGCAAATTACGTTGCTCTAAAATTGAAGGATGCTGTAGTTGATAGGCTCCGCGATTACTACGGAGGTCGCCCTGATGTCGATGTCAACAATCCCGACATAAGATTGAATGTGTATATTTCAGGTGAAGATTGCGTAATTTCGCTCGACAGTTCGGGCAATTCGCTTCACAAACGCGGCTATCGCGTCAGTCAAACTGACGCACCATTAAATGAAGTTTTGGCTGCAGGATTAATATTGTTAAGTGGTTGGAACGCTGAAACTGATTTATATGACCCGATGTGCGGCTCCGGGACAATTGTCACAGAGGCATATATGTTTGCAGCGGGAATTCCTCCGGGAAATTTTCGGAAATTCAGCTTTATGAATTGGAAAAATTATAACGAAGCACTTTGGACTAGAATCAAAAATGAATCCAAAGCATTTATTATCGAGCCACAGGTCAAAATTTCTTGTGCCGATATTTCCTCGAAAGCGATTTCAGTAACTTTCCGTAACCTTGAAGAGATTGGAATCGAAAAGAAAATTGATGTCCGCCGCAGGGATTTCATCAAAGCCAAACCCGAAATGGAAAATACTACTTTGATAATGAATCCTCCCTACGGCGAGCGAATGGATGATGAAGACGTCGAAGCATTTCACAAGCAAATTGGCGACAAATTGAAGCAAGATTACAAAGGCAACGTTGCTTGGGTATTGAGTGGCAACATGGCAGCACTGAAGATGTTCGGGCTTCGCCACGCCAAGCAATTCATACTGATGAATGCCACAATTGAATGTAGATTCCGCAAATTCGAGCTTTATGAAGGTTCACGAAAAAGCAAATATAATTCAGACCCAGATTGACCAATTCGATAAATTACCGATTGAATTTTATCTGCGAAAACCTGAAATTGTAGCGCGCGATTTAATCGGCAAATTACTCGTCCGAGTAACCGATGAGCATATCTATACAGGTATGATAAGCGAAACGGAAGCATATCTGGCAGAAGGTGATTTGGCAAGTCATTCGGCAGTTGGTCTTACAAAACGCAATTCAGCAATGTTCGAAACGGGGGGCATACTCTACGTTTATCAAATTTATGGTATGCACTATTGCGCTAATGCAGTTACAGAGCAAAGCGGGCAAGGCTCCGCAGTATTGCTGAGAGCTGTTCAGCCATTGATAGGGATTGAGCAAATGAAAATCAATCGCAACAAAATCACTACAAATCAATTAGCCGACGGTCCCGCAAAGCTATGTCAAGCATTTCAAATAGGAATTGCCGACAATCGCAAATCATTGTTGGGTGATGAAATATTCATTGCAAAGTATCATGATTTCCCTGATGAAAATATAGAAACCACTCCTAGAATCGGAATCACAAAATCTGCAGATTTGAAGTTGAGATTTGTACTTAAAAAATAGTCTGAGCATATTTACTAATATTAATAACCATGTACAATAGTCGAATCAATATTGCACCAAATTTATTTTTAGTCTAATATTAGTTCAAAAATTATAGATATGAAATTATAATATTTATTATAAATATTAGATTAATATTTATTAATTTGGAAATGCCGATTCTAAGCAATACATTTGAATTATAGAGCAACTATCACTTAAGATATTTGTTTTAGTAATAAACATTTATAATTTATTGGGGAGGCATTTATGAATCGTATTCTGGGACTAATTTTAGTACTATGCGTAGTATTCGCATCAACACAAGCTTTACAAGCTGGCGAACCACAAACAAAAGAAGGTACTAAAGCCTTATTTTGGGGGTTTAACGGACTTTCGGACTTGTCTATTGACAATTCAACTATCGGATTCCTATACAACATTTCTGATGGTGTTGGGCTTTGGGGAGCACTCGGACTTAACATCGGTTCTTCCAAAATCGATGATAATGACCATCTCTCCACAACCGGAGTAGATTTTGCAGTAGGTGCAAAACTCAATATGTTCCAAACTGAGCCGGTTGCAATGTTTATTTCTCCTATGGTAACTATCGGAACTTCTTCGACAGAAGACAAATCTGCATCCAGTACCTTTATTGACAGCGAAATGACATTAGGTATCGGCGCAGCAATCGGTGCTGAATGGTGGTTTGCTAACAACGTTAGTTTCTCAGCTTCGACTTTCTTAGGCTTCGTAACAGAAACGATGACTGAAGAAAGAGGTGAAAATAAAGATGAACATACTAAAACAAATATTGGCACTATGGCAAATTACGGAGCTCATTTCACATTATCATTCTATTTCAGATAATCACGACGACATTCAAAAAATGAATTAACATACCGCATCAATTTTTGATGCGGTTTTTTTTTCTTGAACAGGATTATCAGGATAAGATAGACAGGATTAACTAAAACAAATATTTACCTAAGTACAAATTCAAATATTCCTCAATAAGCATCGTATATCAGCTTATGAAGAAAGATGATTATATTGATTATTGGGTACAGATTGCCTCTTACGATTTGGCAACAGCCGAAAATCTTTTCATGACAGGTGATTATCATTGGTGTTTATATATTGGTCATCTAAGCCTCGAAAAGCTTTTAAAAGCTGTTTTCAGCCAAAAACATGAGGTTACACCTCCAAAGACTCATGATTTATTGAAATTAGCAAAATTGGTGGATTTGAAGTTGACAGAGGAACAGGCTATATTTTACAACAGAGTTAATGATTTCAATATAGAGGCTCGATATCCTGATGAAAAATTGAATTTTTACAAAATTGCGACGAAAGAATTTACTGAAAAAAATTTTTCGAGAATCAAAGAGGAATTTAAATGGATAAAATCTCATCTGAAGTAATTGAAAGCATCAAGAAGCTATTATTGCTTCTTGAGGAAAATGATATACATATCAAGCAAGCTTTGTTATTTGGTTCTTATGCCAAGGGTACAAATGACTCAGATAGCGATATAGATTTAGCTATCGTTTCAGATAGTTTTTCGGGCAATAGATTTGTTGATAAGGAAATCATTCGTAAATATGTTGTTTATGTTAATAGTGATATTTCTCCAATTCCTTTTCGTACAGAGGATTTTTCTGAAAAAAATTTATTAGCCAAAGAAATATTATCCTATGGTATTAGGATAGTGTAGATTAAGCCCCTGTTTAAAAACAGCACTGAAGTTTTAAAATTTTACCCTTCTCAAAATCAAATAATCTTGATTAAAGAAGATGAATAATAATCCTGTCCATCCCGTAATCTTGATAATCCTGTTCAAGACAACAAAAAAAGCCTCACAATTTCTTGTGAAGCTTCTTTTTTCTTTGAGCCGGATGACGGATTCGAACCCCCGACCTGCTGATTACAAGTCAGCTGCTCTACCAACTGAGCTAATCCGGCGCAAAACAGAATACAAAAGTAAGGGTTTTTCGGATTCTATGCAAGTATTTTTTTAAAAAAGTTCAGGAAAAATTGTTTCTTCGATTATCTCGCACCAAACATGCCCGATTAGGATGTGAGACTCTTGGATTCGGGCTGTTACCTCCGATGGGACAACTACGGAATGGTCGCATAGAGGAAGCAATTTGCCACCGCTCCCGCCCAAAAGCCCAATCGTTAACACGCCTTGTTGCTTGGCAGTGTTGACCGCCCGGATTACGTTTTCGGAGTTGCCGCTTGTCGAAATTGCCACCAGAGCATCGCCACTCTTGCCATAAGCTTCTACAAGTCTGGCAAAAACATTCTCAAATCCGATGTCGTTGCCACCGGCGCTCATCATCGAAGGGTCAACTGTGAGTGCTATTGCCGGCAATGCTGCACGATTGATTTTGCTCCTGAATCGTATTACAAGTTCGGCTGCAATGTGCTGACAGTCGGCAGCGCTGCCACCATTGCCACAAAAGAGAATTTTCCCACCTTTTTCATATACTCCGGCAAGTAATTGTCCGCTTTTCTCGATTTGTTCAGATTGCTCGGCTAATAGTTTTAGCTTAGTTGCTATGGATTCTGCCACAGAAGTGGCGATAAGTGATTTCGCATTTAACATTTTCTTATTCCTTATTCGGTTACTCGTTTGATGATTGCAACAAGTTCTTTACGTCCCAAACCTGTTTGGACAGAGTACGGAAGCACCTCGATGCAATGCTTGCAACTTGAAGTGAGGTGTCTAATTTGTTCGTGCCTTTCTTCTACATCTTTTGGTTTGATTTTGTCACATTTTGTAAGTATAATTATAAAATCTTTTCCATTATTTTCATACCATTCGATAAGCCCCAAATCAGTCTCTGTCGGGTCGTGACGGCTGTCCACGAGTGCTACGATTAACTTTAGATTGTCGCGATTGGCAAGATAATCCATATTAAGTTTTCGCCATTGTTCACGCAAGTCTTTGCTCACTTGAGCATATCCAAAGCCTGGTAAATCCGCAAAAGTCCATCTACCTTCGACTTTGAAAAAATTGATTTGTCTTGTTTTCCCCGGACTTGAACTGATAAGTGCGAGATTTTTTTGGAGTACAATGCTATTTATAAGTGACGATTTGCCTACGTTTGAACGCCCCGAAAAGGCTAATTCGGGCAAATTTGTCTTAGGGAATTGATCGATAGCTACAGCTCCGAGCAAAAATTCGGCTTCCATTGGTTTCATACTTATTACGCTTCAATAAATTTCTATTTCAATTTGTACATTACTATTCATACCATTATCATCGGAACAAGATATTTTATATTTTCCCGATTGTTTGGGTATAAACGAAACTTTGTCGTTTAACTTTGATTTTGCGAAATATTTATTGTTTACGTACCAATAAATATAAGATTCGAGATTTGATGTCTTGCACTCAAAAGTCAGTCCCTTGCCTTCAGCTAAGAAATATTTTGAATTGTTGAGCGGGAAAACTATCATCGGTGGATTTGAGCCTGTGTAACTTTGGCAAGCCGGATTGTGGGGCGGAATTTTCTCATATGCGATTTTCATCTCTTCATAATATGATACAAGTTCAGGTTTTAGTAGTTTGAATATTTTTGTGACGCTTCCCGATTCGGGCTTGCAAATCATGCAGTATGAGCATTTCATATCAGGGGAAACTTCAATTTCGCGATATAAATCGGACACTTGCACTGAAGAAATGCCCGGAATATAATAATCTTCAGAAAATGATATTGTCAGTGGCGATGGCAATAGTCCTGTTTCTGCATCAATGATTCGGGTGAGCGGTGCTTCGGCAATTGTTATTTTTTTTGCCTGATATGATTTATCAGCTATTCTCAAAATATCGAATAGAATAGGAATTGTGACATTACTACCTGTGAGGTGTTTACTTGGGGTAGCGTCGAAATTGCCGAGCCACACTCCCATCGTAATTCTTTCGTTGAATCCAATAGCCCAAGCATCACGTCTTCCTTGCGAAGTGCCCGTTTTGAATGCCAGAGGAGGCAGCCCGATTACACTATTTGCAAATAACCCAAAATCCGGGCGTTCGGGTTTGGACAAAATCTCCGCAATCATAAATGAAGCATCCGAACTGAAAGCTCTGCAATTTTGATTAATCTTCTTTGAGTTTAATAGATATATTGGAATGACGGCAATACCTTCTCTCGCAAACGATGAGTAAATCGCAGTTAGCTCATCTAAACGCACTTCACAACCTCCTAATATCATCGAAAGCCCCAAATCCTGTTTATTGCCTACGAGACCCGATAAATGATTCTCATCAAGAAATTCGACGAAATTTCTCGCCCCAACTTGCTTCAACAAATTAACGGCAGGAATGTTAAGAGATGATATTAGAGCTTGTTCAGCTGTAACTTGCCCGTGATATTTACTGTCAAAGTTTTCGGGAGAGTAATCTTCGCCTATAAGTGGAACATCGTTTATGACGAGCTTTGGCGTAATCAAACCCAAATCAATGCAATAAGCATATAAGAGAGGCTTCAAAGCACTTCCGGGAGAGCGTTTGGCTCTGACTCCGTCAACCTCTCCGTGATTCTTTTTGTCAAAAAAATCGCCCGAACCTTCATAAGCCAGAATTTCACCGTTTTGATTATCCAATATGATAACAGCCGCATTTCGGATACCTAAATTTTTCAATTGTTGCAAATTTGATTTAATAAGCTCTTCTACTCCACTTTGCAAACTGAAATTGATAGAAGTGGTGACTCTGCCTCGCTGACCATCGGTATAATATATACGATTGCTAAGGTGGGTAGCATAATTTCGGAAAAAACGACGCGTTGGATTGACAGTTTCAGCTTTTGCTTTTTGAATTTGAGATTGTTCGAAAAGATTGACTTGTTCGATGATTTCGAGCCACAAATCCCGTTCTTTCCTTATTCTTTCATTGAATTTTCCGAGAGCTAATTGATTTGGATTATTCGGGATAATAGATAAAATAAGCGATTGCGACAAACTCAAGACTTGAGGTTCCGAATCGAAAAATAAAAGTGAAGCTGCCCGCACTCCTTCAATATTACCGCCATAGGGTAGTTTATTCAAATACATCTTCAAAATTTCATCTTTTGAATAATGCAATTCTAACTGAAAGGCACGGAAAATCTCGATAAATTTGTTGGCATAAGTACGTGCTTTGGGTTGCAACATTCTTGCAAGCTGCATTGTAATTGTCGAAGCACCACTTTGGATTTCACCCGAAAAAAGATTCTGTTTGAAAGCACGAAAAATTGAAAATACATTTACACCCGGATGATAATAAAAATATTTATCCTCCTTGAATATGATTAGCTCCTTCATCTTAGGATTGATTTCCGCTAATTTGGCTTCCAATCTCCATTTATCGTCTTTACTTAGATAGGTTTTGAGTATTTTCCCTTCGCGAGAAGTGATGACTGTAGAATAATCAAAATCAAATCTGAAGGGAAAAATCAAATCGAAAATCAATAAAACCCACAAAAATATAAACAGAAGACCTACACTTTTCAGTAGTATATTTTTATAATCAATTGAATTGAGGATTTTTGGTGATAATGACATAGCGGATGCTATTTACTTATAAGACCATTCATTAGCGAAATTCCAAAATGCAAATCGTAGTGTTTCCATTTTTCGGATTCAATAATATTATCAATGGTATATGAGGCAGAAATGTAGGGTGAAATATATACATTCCGGAAAATCGCCAAATCATATCCGAGGCGTAATTGGGGCAACACTACTAAAGTAGAGAGTGCGTCAATTCTACCATTTGCAATAGTTCGCGAGTTGAAAGGTACATTATCGGAAATTCGGCGCTCGCTATGCTCTCCGGAAGAGGCATATTTAATCAACATTTTCAAATCAAATGCAGCATACAATTTCGAGCCTAACAAACGATATTTAATTCCCGGGCTGATAGCCAAATAGCTGACCGTTGACTCGAAATCAAACGCTGTCTTCATGCTGCCACCTCGAACTGTATCGCTCGAATTTGCGGTGAAAGAGCCGGTAACATTATTCACAGCAGCTGTGAGTTGAAATGAAATTTTACTATCGTACCAGTATTCTAAGGAAATTCCAATATTTGAAATATTGCCATCTCCATTTGTAAATCTGCAACATGGAATTTCATCTTCGAGAAAGTTGAAATTGCCCTCATGAAAAACTATTCCGTATTCTGCATTGATTCCTACGAATATAAACGGATAGCTCGAAGGCAAACGATAGTCATATTGCCAATCAAATCCCTGAGCAAAAGAAATTGTACTTTTCATTACAAACATTATGATTGCTATGAGAATGTATCGTATCATTTGATAATTAAGAAATGATTGGTGACAGCTAAAAATGGTGTTGTCATCTCGATGAAATATATTCCGGAGGCGAGATTGCGACTATCAAAATCGTATATATAGGCACCTGCAGGGATTTTTCCGGCGATTTCATCAGATAAAATATTCCCAAAAGCATCATAAATACGGAATGAAACTTCAGTAGATTTGCCAATTGTACAATCAAAATTGACAAAATCATGTGATTGAGAATTAGCACTTGATTTAATCGTGAATCCTTCAAAAATTCTCGGGACAGCTTTAAGTTCCAAACCGCACACCGAATCAGTCACAAAGACACCATTTTGGATATTTAGCTCGAAAAGGTCTTCGCAATTGCCATCACTAAAAATCGGATTGATAATCGCTATTTCAGTTGCTACCGCATGCCCCAAATATGTAAAGAATCGTACTTTGCATAATGTATCGTTAGGCTCGAAAAAATCATTACCGGGTTTCAAAAATCGAATATCAACAGTTTGCTTATCTGGATTCTCGCGATTTTCGCCTTCGAATGCAGCTCCTACTGATGCAGTACCGAGCGTTATCACTCCTTTGTACTCCAAAATAGACCTATCGTAAGATAATGAAAAACTGAAACTTTTGGCAAATTCCGATGGAATGAAATTGTCTGATGTCAATAAAATCGGCACCTCGATAAATCTCCCCGGTGAAGCCCGAAAATCATCAGAAATAGAAATTTTTGCTGATAGAGTCGGTGTAGAGTTTGCCCATAGCACTATTTTAATTTTATTTTGGGGTGAAGGAGCGTTTGTAATAAGCTCCATAATTGCAAAATACTCCCCAACAACGCCGGAATTATTTTCAAATCTAATGTCAATTTGACCGGACGAATTAGGTTCAATTTCAAGCGAAGTCGCACCGGTAAAGAAATTTGCTCCACCACCATTTACAATTTTGATGCTTTTAATCAGCAGTTTTTCGTTGCCAATATTGTAAATTGTGAGCGATGTATCTTTGTAATTTAAGCAACTTGGCTTGTTCAGAGTGACCGAACCGAAATTCAGAGTATCGCTCGGAAGGACAATTTTGGGAGATACCACATTTGCTTTGATAAAAAATCTGACAAATCGCTTATCACTTTGGACTCCCTTGAATCCACGTTCCAAAATATCACTTTCGATGATGTATTCCGCTATGTCCAATCCATTTTCTGTAGGTTGGTAACGTAGTACAAATGCATAGCTACTATCAGGCAGAAAGTCTGTAGCTTTGTCACCGATTTTATTTATTATAGTATAGTCCGGATGCTGCTCACCAGTGAAAACATCCCTTATATATTCATTTAGTGAATGAAACGGAATGTTGCCATTGTTTTTCAATAATACGACTATGAGCTCGGAACTACCTGCCCGAATATCGCCTAAAACTACAGTGTCACCAACAATATCGTGGGTTGAAGTGAAAAGATTTATTTGTTGTCGAACTCCTGTGCCGACAGCAAACATTGATGCAACATCAACAGAATCGGGGAATTTTTCGGGGTGTGGTTTATATGTAACTTTGAACTGAATTGAGTCTTTGCCAATATCCAAGGGGTGATACGAAATATCCCATCCAATTGTATTTTTGCTATGAATGATAATATTGGCGGGACGTTGTTGGACGGTGAATTCTTGCCCCGATGGTTGTTGAGTAATAACCCTTGTTTGGTAATCAATAATTTCGATAGATTTATACGAAGCGTTCTTCAATTCCCAAGTAATTTTGGGCGTGACGTTTGGCTCGATATAAACTGAATCAAAATTAACAACATCGTCAATACCGTTCAAGTACAAGGCTACTTTTTTTACACGAAGTAAAAATGTATCAATTTTTGAAATTGGAGGTCCGCTTCTGTCATCATTTTTGAGCAAACTGAGACCGAGTAGTGCTTCAAACCATCCAAATGGAGGAGCGAGAGCATCACCAGCATTGAATTGAATTATCAATGTATCTCTCGAATTAGGAGGAAAGACCCTCTCGAGCGATGTAATTCGGCGAAAGAAGTTGAATTGACTCTGAGTAGGGTCATTCGGGCTAACACCAAGATAAAAACTCGGAACAAGTGGCTGCATATATAAGGCTTTTTCGCCATCATTTATGATTTCGAAACTAAATCTGATACTATCGTTAACAAGGCAGGGACCTACATTGATGGTTCCATTTTCATTTTTTTGCAAAGGTATAATCCTCCCGCTATATTCTTTTGAATAAGCGAGAGAAGTTATAAAAACTAATATCAATATTGTACGCAACATGAATACCAAATTACTTCCATTCTTACTTTTTTTCAAATAAAAAAAACAAAGTGTCATATTTACTTAATTAATTCGTCAAATGATTAACGATTCAACATATTAGTTGGTTTATTTGTTTATCTAGTTCGGAGAAATTGATGAAAATGATTATTATCGCTTTTGTTGCCTTGTTTTTATCAAGTGCAGTGTTGGTGGCACAACCAAAAATTGAAGTAGTCGGTGGGACAACGAAGAACTGGGGAACTGTTGCACCTGCAGATAGTCCCCTTAAATACGACCTTGTAGTCAAAAATACAGGCAATCAAAATCTTAAGATTTCCAATGTGAGACCAACCTGCGGATGCACGACAGCGCCTCTTGAAAAAGATGAGTTAAAACCCAACGAAAGCACTAAAATTGCTATTACATTTAATGTAGCTCAAAATTCGGGACCTGTTCAAAAGCAGATCATGATTTACTCGAACGACCCTGTCAATCCGAGTATTAATTATACATTAATGGCTGAAGTGGTCAGACCCTTGACTGTTTCGCCTTCAAATCATATGTCCTTCAGAGATTTAGTAGTTGGGGGCGTTGGCGAATCAACTCTCAAAATCAAGAATACATCTAATCGCAATATTACAATGACTGATTTTAATACAACACCATCGGAATTGACGATTAATTTGAGCGGAACTAAAAGATTACGTCCAGGCGAAGAAATAGAGCTTAAAGCAAAGATTTTACCTCTAAAAACCGGGAACCTAAATACTAGGATTAGCATCAAAACCGACCATCCGGATTTTCCACAACTCGAAATTCATGGTTTTGGGCGTGTTGGCGAATCGCCAATATTTAACAACAGATAAAGACTTAGATATTGCAATTACTGCAATGTGTTGCCTCGGGGATTGCTTTCAAACGATTGTAAGCAATTTTAGCGTGGCAATTTTTGCATGTGCCGAAGAACGAAGTTCCGATTCTAAATAAAGCTTTTTCAAGAGCGATTAATCTCATTCTGTTATTTTCGAGTAAGGAATCGTTTACACTTTTGCCACCAATAGCATCCATTCTTGTAAGTCGTCCGATAGTATTATCTAAGCAATTGGTTTTGTTGCTTCTTCGAGATGCGTGATGTTTGATTTCAATTGGTCTAATTCATTATTAATAATAGCAGTAATTTCAACAATCTGTTCCGGTGTCAAAGCCATTATTAATACTCTTCGTTGTTTTGTTTCAATGCCAACCTCTTTTGCTCTATTTGTTGTAGCTTATCACTTACAGCTTGTCCGAGATTGACATCCTTTGCATTGCAATAATTCATTAAAGCAATCAACACATCGGCTGCTTCTGATTCAAATTTTTCGTGAGGTATTTCTTTGCCTTTCCAGACTTTTTTTTCAATATTAGCCAATTCCCCTGCTTCGCCGTTTAGTTCGAGGCAAAAGAATTCTGAAGGACGGCTGACGAAGCATTCCTTTTGATACTCATCAAAACCAATTTGAACTTTTCTTAAAGCTTCCGCAACAAATTCCACTAAAGCCAAATATTTTGGTTCAGTTTTTTTAATCATCCGATGTCATTTCTCTCATTCTGTAGCCAACACCTCTGATGCTCTGAATAATAGGTTTGATGTCATCTTTTTCAATTTTGGAACGCAATCTTTTGATATAGACATCAATGATGTTTGATTCCGGGTCGAAATTATGTTTCCAAACATGCTGTGTAATAGTGCTTCTGCTAAGGATTCTATTTTTGTTGCGCATAAGATATTCCATCAAAGCATACTCTTTCGTCGTAAGTTCGATTTCTCTGCCTTGACGATATGCTAAATGAGAAACTGTATCGAGAATCAAGTCTCCACATCTGAGTTTAGTGGTTTTTTCGGGACTTGACCGACGCAAAATCGAGCGTAATCTGGCGGCTAATTCCTCAAAGCTGAAAGGCTTGGGCAAATAATCATCTGCACCCAAATCCAAACCTGTAACTCTGTCTTCGACGTTACCGCGAGCGGTTAGCATCACGACGGGTGTTGAAATTCCGGCGTCACGCATCTCTCTGAGAAGTGTGAATCCATCTTTGCCCGGCAACATTACATCGAGCAAAATTGCATCAAAATGATTGTTCATGGCTATATCAAGCCCTGTTATTCCATCCTGAGCGAGTTCAACGATATAACGCTCCTCTTCCAAACCGTGCTTTATAAAGTTAGCAACTTTTTTTTCATCTTCTACTACAAGAATTCTCATGTTTATTAACCTCATTCAAAAGTAATTTGATAGTTATTTTCTAATATATAAAGGATATATTTCTCGTATTCCGTTAGATAGTTCCAGGCTTATGTAATAAATTCCATTTGCCACATAAGCACCGTCTGCTCTAATTCCATCCCAACTGTCACCATATGCAATTCCGGGCATCCGTTGAACGTTTTCAATAGGTATAGCAACAACTTTGTTATTTTGGTCTAAAATTTTGATTGTAACATTAGTTTCTTGGTTCACTTTATAAACAATGGACAATTGTTCAGTTATCGGATTAAAAGGATTTGGAGCAATTATATCTATAAATTTTGGAGTCACACCGTCAATAGTCGTATCAATTCCTGCACAAGAGTTGACACAACAAAATCTAAAAATCAATTCATCAGGAATATTAACAGGAACATCCCATTCAAAAATTTCATCTGCAATGTTTGCTTCGCCAATTTGCATAAATTCTCTACCACCATCTATCGAAATTGAAATACTGATTTGCGTGCAATTAGCAGCAGAATCAAAATCAATTTGTTCCCAATAAAAGACTCTCGTTGGGTCGGCACTTATAATTGGGTCAAATTTTATCGGTATTTTTATAGGTCGCAAAGCAATTGGTGTAACTAAAGATGTATCAGAAAATTCTGATTTAACAGCTACAACACGGTATTTGATTAGAGTATCTTGGTTTAATCGGTCGCAAAGGAATAATTCCGGGATACAATTAATTTGCAAATCAAACATATACGAACCGTCCATCATAAGTGGTGTTGCACCTGCAAAAGTCCAATTAGTATCATCAGCACTCCATTCTGCAAATACACTATCTGCACAATCTGCTCTACCCATTAATGTGATTTGATCATTCATATGATAAAATGGTTCAGGCAAAATGTCCGGTAATATCATTGGTTCGTTAAAAGTCAGCAGTGCAGTGATATCACGTAATTTATCGGGGTCACTAACTCCTTCTACTATTATAATGCCCTGCTTACCGGCAAAAGATGCGTCAGCAACAAAACTTAAAGTCAGAGTATCAGCATTATTATCGGCAAATTCCACGAGTGTTGTTTTATTTTCGGTGGGAATACCACCAATATATTCGATAAAATCAATTCTGACATTTCGTTGGCTTCTGATTGTGTTTGTCCATGAAACTTTTACTGTATCGCCTAAACAAAAGATAGTTTGATGCGTAGAGTCTTTTGGTGAGATTACGCTTAAAGTGTTTGGTATTATAGTTCCAATTACATAAGTGCTGTCATAGGTAGTAACTATTATATCATTCCTGCCGTCGCCTTCGAGGTCTGCTATTGCAACATGTGAAATTGCTTGATTAAAAAATTCATGCACGAATACAGTATCGAAAGGATTGCCAAGTCGGAATCTTGTATCTTCATAATTTCTCAGTCGGACTACCATTAATTTACCACCGTCAGCAAGTACAATTTCGTCTTTATTATCGGGAGCATTGTCCAAATCATTTACTGCAGCAACCCAACCATTTATTCTCGCACTGAAAATTGTGTCCAATTGGAACAAGTTTTCACCAGTTGGAGTTGGCTTTTTAACAGCAGCACCTGTGAAATATCTCAACACAAATAGTTTACTTGCCGGATGAGCGAATTCTCTTGAAGATTGGGTTACGATAATTTCGTTTCCCCGATTATTTGGGTAAAATTCTTCCCAAAAGTTTGATACAGCACCGTCAACGTTTCCAATAGCTACCGACCAATAATGATTTGTATCGCCCCTAAAATGCGGATTTACTGTAGAACCTGTGAAGTAATCAGTTAATGGAGCGCCATCACGATTGTGTAAATGTATTTTTGGAGTACCGTCGGAACCATCTAAACCGTTATATTCTTCAGCAACGAGAATGAATCCGCGTTCACCGGTCCAATTATCAGTAATATCAACATAATATGGACGAATATTCGGGCGTGTGCCGTCATCAGGAATAATTTCAAAAGGAAAGAAAGCCGGCGTGGTGATAGTGTTATTCAAATTTAAGCCAACAAGTGAAGCCACATCTGCATAAGTTTCGAGATATTGGCTATTCAAAAAACTTGAAACTAACAAGTCATTAAAATTTGGATCTATGGCTTCGGGCGTTGGATAAGAAGGCAATAGAACACGTCCGTTTCCATCAGGTGAAACGAACAAAGACGGTTGTCCGGTATTAACTTCAGCACCTAAGAAAGCCCTGTTAGATGATACATCTTGGATGTCGGGCAATGGGAAAGTAGATGTATTAACGCCTTCGTGGAATTGAGTCATACCCCTGAAAAAAGGAGGTTCAATTTGAGTTGGGTCAAGCACCTTAGGTTGTGTCATATTAATAGTGGCATAAACCATCAGTTTACCGTCAATTTTTCTCCCAAAAAATGGCTTGACGCTTCCGAATATATTTGGAGCAAAAGGACGTAAATTGATAGCGAGTCTTTTCAAAGGTCTTATAGAATCGCTCAAGACATCATATCCGAACAGGTATGAAAATGCGAGACTATCTCTATCCAAAGGATTGAATGTTTCGATTGATTCGAGCCCCATGACAAAATTTCCCGTCACGGGAGAATAAGTCTGAGAATTAGTATCAATCAAGCACGAAATCCCTTTCACACCACTAACATAGCTCGGGAATCCTGATTTGTTTATCAACGAACCAGTTCCGCTTAAAATGATTATGTCATCACCCATGACCGCTGCAATTTGATTTGGAGCGTATTTAAAGTCAGTCAAAGGTGGAAATGAAGCAAGATTGCCTATCAAAGGTCGAACATCACCCGATATAAGCGGTGTTGACCACTTAACGGAAAATGAGTCTATTGTTTGCGGGTCAGATTTGTGTAGAACATAACGCGTAGCCTGCAAATTTCCATCAGGGTATAACCATGATGCTGGGGAGCTCGATTGACTATGTAAATCGCTCGAAACAAGCCCCAATACTATGACAGACATTATCACAACCGATAAAATTTTGCGTTTAATCACATTTTCTAAACAAAAATTAATAATTTGTAACATTATACAACCTAATATAAAAAAATTAATTTGTTTTTCATAATACTTTAATCATTTAATCAAAATATTTTTCAATTTATATTTGTAAAGCATAAATTATACCAAAAAAATTCAAATTGCACACTAACAATAATTGGGCTTGCTACTACGTAATAATACTATTTTAAAGTAGAAGTAATTCAGATGAAATTATTCAAAATATTAGTGTTAATCACCCTTTTCGTGGCTATGTCATGCAATAAAGATTCGTCGAAACCGATTTATGTCGTGACAAGCTACCCTCTCAAATTTATCGTATCTGAATTAGTCGGAACCAAGGCGGAAATCTTATGCCTTGTGCCTGCCGGTGCCTCACCTCATACTTATGCGCCCAAACCAAGCGACGTAAGAGCATCTCATGGCTCGATAGCACTCATTTATGTTTCAGAAAATTTTGATGAATGGGCTTCGGATTTTCCTGCAAAAAATAAAATAAAATTAATGGAGCTTTTACCCCAAGAAATGATACTTTATTTTGAAGAAGTACACGAACATCATCACGACCACGAGCATGACCACAATTGCGGACACGGCGTTGACCCACATTTTTGGCTCGACCCGATCACAGTAAAGGAAATTGTCAAACCATTGACCGAGAAACTCTGTGAACTTGACCCCGTAAATGCTGAATCATACAGAACAAATGCTGATTTATTCATCAAAAAATTGGATAATATTCACCTAAATACATCCGAGATTGTAAAAGAATTAGGCGGCAAAGCCGTTTTTTTGCAACATCCTTCATTTTTATATTTTTTAAACAGATACAATATGGTATATGCAGGGAGTATAGAAGAAATTCCAGGCAAAGAACCCGGACCGAAATATATCAAAACATTAGTTGACAGAGTGAAAGAAAGCGGGACTAAATCCATTTTCAGCGAGCCTCAACTCAACAACAAAATTGCGGAAACTGTTTCAACCGGCGCCGGAATTTTACTATTCGAGCTCGACCCATTGGGAGGCTCGGAATCAATAAAATCGTATTCCGATTTGATTCTGAAAAATGCCGAAACTTTTCGCAAAGCACTCAGATGAGCGAACAAGCAAATATACTCGAAGTTAATAACCTAAATGTGGTTCTTGGGCAAAATACGGTTCTCGAAGACATTAATTTTAACTTAACGAAGGGTGCTTATCTTGCAATTGTAGGTCCTAATGGCTCCGGCAAAACGACATTGATGAAAACTTTAATCGGATTGGTCAAACCAAATACGGGCGATGTCAAGATGTTTGGTGCAAACATTGACGATCTGCCGCCCGGAACAATTTCCTATGTGCCCCAAATAAAAACAATGGACAAAGCATTCCCTGCACGTGCGATTGATTTGGTTATGAGCGGTATCCAACGCAGATGGAGCTTCAAAATTAATTCCCATGATAGCGACCGTGTAGCTACAATAATGCACGAAGTTGGTGCAGGCGATTTCATTTATCGTCCTTTGGCAGCACTTTCGGGAGGAGAATTACAAAGAGTATTTTTGGCTCGAAGCCTAATTCGCAATCCCAAAATCCTCTTGCTTGATGAACCTGCAACCGGAATAGATTTAGTCTGCGAATTGAGCATCAATAAGTTGATAACGGAGTATAACCAAAAATTCGGGACAACTGTCATAATGATAACACATGATTGGTCAGCAGCATACCACCATACTAATTATGTGCTATTGCTCAATCGTCGTCAAGTATATTACGGTGAATCAAAAACTGCATTCACTGACGAAAATTTACAACTCACTTTCTCCCATCTTGGGCATGGTCACGGAATAAAATTCGGTCTGAAAATTTAATTTGAGAACAACATGTTAGAAGCACTTACTTATCCCTTTTTTCAGAAAGCATTGACTGCGGGTCTATTGACCGGATTTACAGGTAGTTATTACGGAGTATTTGTAGTCCAACGAAAAATCAGTTTTATTGGTAGTGGGCTTGCTCATGCAGCATTTGGCGGTGTGGCTCTTGGTTTACTTTTAGGTATAGAACCCTTGCTGACGGCAGTCCCTTTTACGATTCTTGTTGCTCTTGCAATAGTATATCTCCAAAAGCATACTCAATTGGCGGCAGATGCTCTGATTGGAGTTCTATTTGCATTATCTGTAGCACTTGGTATTATTTTTCTTGCTGTCAAAACACAATATACATCCGATGCCTATTCTTATCTATTTGGTTCAATATTGACTGTCAATGACCAAGAATTAATAATAGCTCTCTTACTTTCATTAGTTACAGTGTTGACTTTTTTCAAGCTTTGGGCACGGTGGGCATATTCCACATTCGATGTGGAGCTTGCCGGAGCAGACAAAATACCGATTGAATTTGATAACATTTTGTTGATTTTGTTGATTTCGGTGACAATAGTCATTTCAATTAAAATTGTGGGTATAATATTAATCTCCGCATACTTAGTTATTCCACCTGCATCGGCACGGCTTATCTCTTCATCTTTCGGCTCAATGACAGTCATTTCGGTAATAATTGGGATGCTAAGTTCAATGATGGGTATTATATTTTCATACATTCTTGATTTACCAAGTGGAGCTATAATCGTCATTACGCAAACAATGATTTTTTTTATAATCGTTTTAATTTCTTTGATAAAAAAGAATAAAAAGTGATTTTTTGTTTGCTACAATAAAATAAATGAGTTATATTGATACAATATTTTTTGCAAAATTTTGGGGAGTAGGATGAAAAATATCCATAAAGGTTATATAATAATTCTATTTGTTTTGCTGACAGTGGCTGAACCGTTAGGATTGCTTTGCCAATCTAAAGGTTATCCGGTTTTGATACCGAGAGGTCGCCAATCATTACAGAAAGGAGAAATCCGAAACGATAGCACAAATACAAGAATTTTCCCCGATAAATATTCAGATCTTGACGACCAAAAAGGTAGAAGTGCTGTCCACCAAGCCAACAACGAAATTACGACTACAATTGAGCAATCTCGTCAAAAATATCTTCAAGCACTAATCCTAATTCAAAAACGCGATACAGCAAGAGCTGCAAGGTATTTTGAACAAGCTTTGGATAAATTGAATATGATTTCGAGCAGTCCTGGAATAGACAATAATAACGATTTTACGGATTTGGCTCAATCAATTATTGACGATTATCAAAATTATATTAAAAATATAGACTTAGTGGATGAATCTTCATCATTTTTTATCATACGAGACATACTTGCTACAGAAATTGCCGAAGACATAGAACCACTTGAATTCAATACACCGCACATTGCCGGTGGAAAAACAGCAATCCCTGCTTATCCAACTTTGCCAAAAGCACCAACAAACGTAGTAATACCCCTCACAGATCACCCATCCGTTGAAAAAGCAATATCGTTCTTGACAGGAAAAACCGGTGGAAGATATTTTAGGAACTGGCTCGAACGCAGTTCAAAATGGTTCCCGATGATGAAGCGATATGCACGTGAACACAACATGCCCGAAGAAATTGTATATCTGTCGATGATAGAAAGTGGTCTGAATCCAACAATTGTATCAAGTGCTAGTGCAGTTGGGCTATGGCAATTTATCCGTTCTACAGGCGAAATGTACAATTTGAACAAAGACAAATCAATCTTCGTTGATGACAGACGTGACCCTGAAAAAGCAACTATTGCCGCAATGAGACACTTGAAGGATTTGTACAACGAATTTGGTGATTGGCATTTAGCAATGGCAGCATATAATTGCGGCGCCGGTTGCGTGTCTCGAGCAATTAGGCGTACCGGTGGTACCAAACCAGACTATTGGGATGTCTTGGAGCGATTGCCTCGTGAAACTCGCGGATACGTCCCGATGTATATAGCAACAGCTCGAATGGCGATGAATCCGGAAGCATACGGTATTGACATTAATTCCCTAAATTTCCAAGACGAATATCGCTATGATACTTTTCAAATTGAAGATGCAATTAGTTTGCAATCAATCGCACATGCCGCGGGAGTGACCTTAGATGAAATAAAGGCACTGAATCCCGAATTAATGAAAAATTGCACTCCTCCTGACAGACTTCCTTATACTTTGAAAATTCCCGTTGGTACAAAGGACAGATTTGCTGTTAATTTTGCAGCATTGACTGATGAAGAAAAGCAACCTTTCATGACTCACAAAGTAAAAAGCAAAGAAACGATTACTAAGATTGCTAAAAACTATGGAATCAAAAGTTCGGACATTGTAGCAATGAACAATTTGAAATCTACAAAATCGAAATTGAAAACCGGACAGGAACTCATAATTCCTGTAATTAGTAGTCCGAATACTGAAACTGCTTCAATCGCAGCAACAGCTTCTAACGAACGAAGCTCAACAAATTCCGCCACACATAAAGTCAAATCCGGTGAATCACTACATAGTATAGCTCGTCAATACGAAATGGAAGTTGGCGAATTAAGAAAACTGAATAATTTATCTTTAGACGATGATAAAATCACGATTGGTCAAATTTTGGTTATTAATTCTTCTGCCCAAGTAGCATCCAACCAAACACCAACCAAAGTAAATATAGAGCCAATTAAAAGCGACGGTGGCACTAATTATCATAAGGTAAAAAGTGGCGAAACTCTTGCTCAAATTGCTGATGATTATGGCGTGTCTATTGAGCAAATTCGAAAAATCAACAACATTGACAGGCACAAGATATACTCGGGTCAGAATTTGAAAATTCCTGCAAACGGACAAATTAAATCAAGCACAGATAATGAACCTTCGATTGCTACATCAACTAAGCCTATCGTCCACAAAGTATCTCGAGGCGAAACTCTTAGCACTATCGCTGCAAAATATAGAGTTACCGAAAATCAAATCAAAGCATGGAATCCTGATGAAATCAACGGTTCGACTGTTTTTGCAAACAGTAAACTGACAATCCATTCTTCGACAGATGCAAAAGGAAGTTCTGCAGCACAAACTAAAAATGTGAAGAGTTCTCCTAAGTATTATACAATCAAAAGAGGCGATACACTTGGAGAAATAGCGCGCAAATTTGGAGTTTCGGTAACATCACTCAAGTCAATAAACAAAAATATTGACGAACGCAGTCTCAGCATAGGTCGGAAGATAAGAATTCAATAACAAATTTGCTAAAAATCATTTTTTTTCCAATTAATTACTACTAAATTCGTATTTTTGTGAACTTATGTATTTCATTTGGTTAATCAAAATTAGTAGTAATAAATGAGAGCGGTAATACCGGTAGCCGGTGTCGGTACAAGGCTACGTCCACACACATATTCCTTACCGAAAGTCCTCTTAAACGTCGCCGGGAAACCCATTTTAGGTCATATTTTAGATGCTTTGGTCGAACAATCAATCACTAAAGCAACGATTATAACTGGTTATATGGGCAAATTGGTCGAAAATTATGTTGTCGAAAATTACAAGTCTATAAATTTTGATTTTGTCGTCCAAGAAGAGCGTCTCGGTTTAGGACATGCTATTTGGACAGGTCGCAATACCTATGGCACAGACCCACTGATAATAATACTTGGCGATACGATTTTTGACGTTGACCTATCAAGGTTGACTGTAAATGGTTCGAATACTATCGGTGTTAAAGAAGTTGACGACCCTCGTCGCTTTGGTGTTGTTGTTTTGAACAATAAAGGCAAAATCGAAAGATTAGTCGAAAAACCAGAACAATTTGTTTCAAATCTCGCAATAGTAGGTCTTTACAATATTCAAGATTCGAAGTTATTAAGCGCCTGTTTGGACGAAATGATAAACAATAATATCCGAACACGCGGCGAATATCAGTTGACAGATGCTTTGCAGATGATGATTGAAAAAGGTGCAGAGTTTTCAACAACAAATGTAGAAGGATGGTTCGATTGTGGCAAACCCGAGACTTTGCTCAATACAAATAGATTTTTGTTAGACCGCAAACCTCCATCAAGACAATTCCCCGATTCGATTATCATTCCGCCATCATTTGTAGCGGCAACAGCTGTTATCGAACGTTCGGTAATCGGACCATATGCGTCAGTCGCAGACGGTGCAGTCGTCAAAGATAGCATTGTGCGTGATTCGATTATCAGCAATTACGCCAAAGTTCAATCCTCCTTGCTCGAACAATCAATAATTGGAAATGAAGCCGAAGTAAAGGGTCATTTCAACCGTCTCAACGTCGGCGATTCGAGCCAAATATCAGAAACTTAAAATTATAATAAAAAGGTCTTTATAATGTCAAAAAAAACATATTTATTTACTTCTGAATCAGTTTCCGAAGGACATCCCGATAAAATTTGCGACCAAGTATCCGATGCGGTTCTTGATGCTATGCTTAAAGATGACCCCGATAGCCGAGTAGCTTGTGAGTGTTTCGCATCAACCGGATTAATTGTTGTTGGCGGTGAAGTTAGAACAGACACTTACATAGATTTACAACAACTCGTTCGTGACGTAATTAAAGATATTGGCTACAATAAATACGGTTTAAGATTCGATGCAGAATCTGCCGCAGTAGTGAATGTGATTAATCATCAATCTCATGATATTGCTCTTGGAGTAGATGTCGGAGGTGCCGGAGACCAAGGGATGATGTTCGGCTATGCAAATACCGAAACTGCTGAATTGATGCCTGCTCCAATTATGTTTTCGCACCAATTAGTACGCAAATTGGCTGATATTAGGAAAAATTCCAACTTAATGCCTTATCTACGCCCTGATTCCAAATCGCAAGTCACAATCGAATATAGCGATACTAACGAAATTATTCGTGTTGACACTGTTGTAGTCTCGACTCAACATGACCCGGACGTCGAACAAAGCAAAATCAGAGAAGATGTAATTGAAAAATTGATTTATAAAGTAATTCCAAACGAATTGCTCGACGAAAATACAAAGTTCCACATCAACCCAACAGGAAAATTCGAAATTGGCGGACCACATGGCGATACAGGATTGACCGGACGCAAAATCATCGTTGATACATACGGCGGTAGAGCTCCGCACGGTGGTGGAGCATTCTCAGGTAAAGATGCTACAAAAGTTGACCGTTCAGCTGCTTATGCCGCAAGACACTTGGCAAAAAACATTGTTGCCGCAGGAATTGCAAAAGAATGTACGATACAATTGTCCTATGCAATCGGTGTAGCCCAACCTGTATCAATCAACGTCAAAACACATGGCACTTCGTTGGTGGACGAAACTGAATTAGCATCATTCATTTTGAAGAACATAGATTTATCGCCAAGAGCAATCATCGAAAGATTAGACCTCAAGAAACCGATATTCCGTCCCACAGCTGCTTATGGACATTTCGGAAGAAATGAATTCCCATGGGAACAATTAAGCTTTGTGGAATTGTTCAAGAAAAATTTTAATTAGAATTTTAATAATATAGGATTTATAAATGTCAAATATACCATCAAAAGCCGCAACAGGCAACTTCTCCGAAGTTTTGGGGCAATATTGTGTACGCAATATCGAACTTGCCGATGAAGGCAGAAAATTAATTGATTGGGCAGAAGCGAATATGCCGGTTTTAATGGGATTGCGTAAAAAATACAGCGAAACTAAGCCTTTTGCAGGTTATACTATCGCAGGCTGTTTGCACGTAACCAAAGAAACTGCTGTTCTAATCAAAACACTCAGAGATGCCGGAGCCGATGTGCTTTGGTCGGGTTGTAACCCACTTTCAACAAGTGATGCAGTAGCTGCCGCTCTGGCTGCTGACGGAATCAAGATTTACGCTTGGTACAACAACAAGGAAGATTTCTACTGGTGTATCGAACGTACGATTGACGGAAAGCCACATCTGACACTTGATGATGGTTGCGATTTGATTGATACTGTTCATGAAAAATATAAAGAACTCGCAACTCAGCATATAGTCGGCGGCTCGGAAGAGACTACAACCGGTGTAAGTCGTTTGAGAGCTCGCGAATTAGCCGGACAATTGCTCTACCCTGTTTTCGCCGTTAATGACGCCGAAACAAAATGGGACTTTGATAACGTTTATGGTACAGGTCAATCAACTATTGACGGTATCATCCGCGCAACTTCCGTAATGCTTGCCGGCAAGAATTTTGTCGTTGCAGGTCACGGACATTGTGGCTCGGGTGTAGCCAAAAGAGCGAAAGGAATGGGCTCGAACACAATTATCACCGAAGTAAAAGCAACTGCTGCACTCAAAGGCTACCTCGAAGGACACACTGTGATGACGATGGAAGATGCAGCCAAAGTTGGCGATATTTTCTGTACTGCAACAGGCGTCAAAGATGTAATACGCAAAGAGCATTTTGAAGTAATGAAAGACGGTGCAATCGTTTGCAACACCGGACATTATGATGCAGAAATCAATATTCCCGAATTGGAAGAAATTGCTGTAAGCAAGCGTACTATCCGCGCCAATTGCGAAGAATACACAATGAAAGATGGCAGAAAGATTTATCTTTTGGCTCAAGGCAGATTGATTAACTTAGCTGCAGCCGAAGGTCACCCTTCAGAAGTTATGGATATGTCATTTGCTAATCAATTCATGGCACATCTCAACCTCGTCACAATGCACAAATCAGGCGACCCGATTCCTGTAAAAGTTATCACTCCTGACCCTGCTCAAGACGAATACGTAGCTGAAACAAAATTGGCTATGATGAATATGAAAATTGACAAACTCACTCCCGAGCAAATCATTTACATGAACGATTACAACGCCGGCACATAATAGTTCAAGGCAAATATTTTAAAAGAGGCTCTTGAGAGCCTCTTTTTTTTTTGGGGTGGGAGTTATTCAAACAATATCGTTTGTTTTGTTTCTTTCAATGATTCACTATCATTTGGAGCATTATTTGATTGGTCTCCACTTCTCGGCAATTCAGTTCCATTGAAGTCAACAGCAATTGCGCCTTTTTGAATCAGAAGGTGGTTTGCATTTTTTTCGTCCGTGTCGGGTTGTCGGACATATATTTTTCGGTCCTTCCGCAATCCATCAATCACTCCAGACCAAGTTCCGCTATTTTCGGCTGATTCGGCTACATAAATTTCGTCGGCAAGCCCGTAAATAATTGGATTACGAGCCATTGCTAAGCCGGCATTCCAAGGTGCTTTGGGGAAGAATGTGCTCAAAACTAAGACATTACCCTCAATTATTTGCTTGTAATATTTGTTGAATCCTGAGCCGAATGTCATAATACCTTGCGGAAGCACAATTATACTTTGACCGTTATAGTTGATTGCTGAATCAAGTGCTTGTTTGTCAACGCCTTTTGCAAAGCCGCTAACAACAACTTTATATTCCACACTTGCAAGTTTCGCAATATTGTCGGTGAATTTCAAGGCTGTTTCGGATGCGTTCCTCGAACCTACGATGGCAATTGATTTTTCATCGAGAATTTTCTTATTCCCTTTGACATATAGCACCGCAGGGGAGTAGGTAGTTTTCAAATTATTTTTTAAAGTCTTGGAATATTCGGGCGATGTAATTGGAATAATTTCAAATCCTTGACTAATAAAGGACTCGGCTAAAAAAGCGTTACTTGCAATTTCCGATTTTGCTTGGTTTAAGTCTGAAATTTGCTTTTCATCTAACTGATATTGATTTTTCCAATCGCTTTCACTCAGCTGAAAAAATTCATCTATTGAAATCTTGTTCTCGTGAAAAAACTTGATGATAAGGTTGTTTATTTTCAAATGCCCCCATCGTGGCAGGTGCGCCAATGCTAACCAATAAGGTGTTTCCTCATTTCTCATATTATACTATATCTCCTCCTACTGTTTTAGCAATGACTATTGGGGCAATTTTTATTGCTCCCAGCTCCGTTAAATATTTACCAATTTCTTTTACCGTTGCACCGCTATCAAAAATATCGTCAATTAGTAAAACGCTTTTGCCGTGAACTTCATTTGGATGTGGCAAAAAGAAAGCTCCTTTTACATTTTCAGACTTCAAATAATTGTTCTCGAATACCTTTTGTTTCTCTGTTTCCCTGCTTTTTATCAACTCGTGGGAGATTGGAAACTTCAAAACCTGAGCCATTTTTGTAGCAAAGTTCCTGACCAAATCGCCGGATTGCGTTGGTGGGACATGAACTACCAAATCGAATCTCTCTTGACCGAATTTATTCCTGAAAGCTTTCAGCACTAATTTCAGGAGAAAGTCGGGATAATCGCCGCCGTGTTCATATTTTGACGCGTGCAAAGCAGCACCAACATTCGAAACGCCATAATAAGAGGCTGCCACACCATTTACGATATGTGAACCTTTTGATTCAACTTCCAAAATAGGGAAATAATTTTCCCAAAAATTCTGCAATTTCCCCGACCATTCGGGTGTAACTGTCACTGTAATTCGCTTTTCGCCTGTGTTGTCACAATTGGTGAAAGTATGATTTGAAGTATCACCCAAATAATCGCAAAGAAATTTCATTCGTGATTTATCGGTTTCAACATATTCAATCATCTTTTCCAAGTCATCAAATTTTGCTTTTCGCAAATCTTCGAATGCTTGAGTATTTAATGGTTGAGAATTACGCACGTACTCATATTTTTTACTTCGTCCGATCATTACTTCCCTGATTATTCCTTGTTCCATCAGGTCGGCTTTGATTACTCGGATTTGATTTTGCTTCAAATTGCTTCGCTTCATTATTTCTTTTTCGCCGAGCAACTCAGATTTGACGACAGCAATCACTTTCTCATACTTTTTAATCGAAGGTCTGCTACCTTCGATAAATGCTTCGGGCAATTTTTTATCATCGGGATTGTAGAACAAAACAATGTAGCAGGGCTCTCCATCTCTGCCTGCTCGGCCAATTTCTTGATAATAATGAATTGGTGATTGAGGGATTTGAGTGTGGATTATAAATCGTATATCCGGCTTGTCAATTCCCATCCCTAATGCGTTGGTCGAAATTATACACTTCCATTGGTTCGACATTAAGCCATTTTCTATGGCAATTCTTGAAATCGGGTCTAAACCTGCATTGTAAGCGGTTGATGATATATTTAAATGCTCAAACCATTTCGAGAAAATTTCGGTATCAACCCTTGTGCCGGTGTAGAGTATTCCGGTACCGGGAATTTTGTTCATGTACCTGCCGAGCCACATCATCTTTTCCTCTTGGGACGAAACTTTAATAACGTACAATTTGAAATTGTCTCGCATTAAATTTCCGCGAATTGTCTGAATGTTATTTCCGATTTGTTGGGCAACGTCAAGTTCAACTCTTTTTGTGGCTGTTGCCGTGGTTGCAAGTACCGGAAGCCCCGTTGGCAGTAGCTTAACGAGATTAATTATTCTTTTGAAAGCAGGTCTGAAGTCGTGTCCCCAAACCGATATGCAGTGCGCCTCGTCAACGACAACCATTGATAAATTTAATTGTCGTGTGGCTTCAATCCAATCACTATTTTCTTGCCTTTCAGGGGCAATGTAGAGGATTTGAATTTTGCCCTGTTTGGCGTCGCTAATTATTTGTGCGTTTTCTTCGGGAGTTTGCTCGCTATTAATACACTTAGCTGCTATCCCAAGAGCTGTTAGCTTGCTGACTTGGTCTCTCATCAATGCAATTAGCGGGGAAAATATAACAGTTGTCCCTTTGAAAATCGTCGCCGGAAATTGGAAACAGAGCGACTTTCCAAAGCCCGTCTTTTCAATGAGCAATACTCTTTCTCCTTTCAAAATTTTATCAATTGTGAGCCATTGCTCATCATAAAATTTTGAGAGCTTAAAAGTCCGCTGCAAAATTATTTCGGCTTCTTGTCGGGTCATATACTGGTATTAATCTTGAATAAGTCGAACTTCCATTTTTACTTTAAAGTTGCATCTATAAGCCAAAATTCAGTATATATCGATGAATCACTTTTACGAGTCGCCTTATAATATACTACCCCGATGCCTTTTACGAAGTGTACTTCTTCATGTAGGGTTTTTGATTCGCTTACAAAGATATACGTTTGTTTCCATAATTTAAACTCTGTTTGAATATTTCTTCCATGCCCAACAAATTTATAAGGATCTTCAACCTTATAATCATAGCTATCAACATAAGAAGCTGAGTAAGGGTAAAAAAAAGCCTTTTTTTTATAATTGTGGAAAGAAATATATTCTACTGTATCATGGTTTCGGTAAAAATAATTAATACTAAAGAAAAGCGGAATCATAGGTGAATTCCCCCAAAGAATATATAAAGGATGGCTTTTATTCTCGTCTTTTTGTAAATAAGGATCATCATCTAAATAAGCTATAAGTGTATATTCATACGTGGGATCCTTATGATTGTTAATTTTGTATGTCCATAGGTTCCCATTTCGCAATGGAAGTAAGCTATTTGGGTACATTACAGAAGATTTGATTTCATCTTCATTGTTCGGCTTGCTTTCCCCACCACAACCATTCAAAATCAGCAACAACGTTGCGAAGCATAGTAAAAATGCAGATTTCATGAACAATTCCTTTTAAAAATTATATGTTAATATGACATTTCTTTGTCTATCACGAATTTAAAGAATCAAATTGATTGATAATGCTTTTTGAACCTACTATGCCTTGCCACCCATATACTTGAGCAAATCTTGCTAAATAGCCAAAGTTTTCTATTAAACAAATTTACTATAATACTATGAATATTACAAATATAGCACAAAAAAAAACGCATCAAAAAATTGTTGCGGCATGATAATTCATTTTTTAATTGCGTAGCGATTATCTGAAATAGAATGACAATGTGAATTTCGAGCCAAACATTCCACCTATTCCGATGAATGTACTGGATCTTTTATATGTTTCTTCACCATCCTCTTCTCTTGATAATCCTGTTCAGAATTTGTTTTGGATAATCCTGCCCATCACGAAATCTTGATAATCCTGTTCGAGACATTCCTGCTCAATTCCCTAACCTAAAACCCCCATCACACCACTTCGGCAACTCTCAACTTGGCGCTGCGGGCTCTGGGATTTGTGGCGATTTCTTCTTCTGTAGGAATTATTGGCTTCTTTGTGATGAGCGATAATCTGTGATTATCTTTGGTGGCGTTAGTACGCATGAAATTTTTGACAATTCTATCTTCGAGCGAATGATATGAAATCACTACTATTCTTCCGCCGGGACGCATATTATCAACGATACAATTTAGCGTTCTTTCCAAAATGTTCAATTCATCGTTTACTGCGATGCGAATAGCTTGGAAAACTCGTGAAAGTGTCTTGTAGTGTAGTGGAACGGGAACAATGGATGTGATAATATCGCGTAGTTCGAATGTTGAATTCAGAGGAATTACGCGACGCATTTCGACGATACATCGCGCAATTCGAGCTGAATTTGGTTCCTCGCCATAAAAGCGAAGAACATGGGTCAAATCTGCTACTTCAGCCGTCTTCAGTAGTTCTTCGGCAGTTTTGCCGTGGTTACCGAACCGCATGTCGAGAGGCGAGTCAACTCTGTAACTCAGCCCGGCGGATTCAGTATCAAGTTGCTTCGAGGAAACGCCCAAATCAAGCAATAACCCACTGAATTTCCCCCAAACTGCTGATTTCTCGCAGACATTGCTATAGCACTCATTATAGATAGTAAGTTTAGGAGCAGCATCCTTTGTAACGTAATGCTTTAACTTCCTCTCGCAGTGTTCTACCGCATTTCTGTCTTTATCGAACGCTATCAGACTCCCCCCGAAATCTAATTTCGATAATATCAGTTCTGCATGCCCGCCGCCGCCTAATGTACCATCTACATAAATACCATTAGCATTTTGAACCAAATTGTCAACACTTACATCAAGCAATACCGGCAAATGATAGTCATATTCTATGTGCCGACTCTTGTCGGGACGCACTCTTTGCGGTTTTGCTCTTTTCTTCTTCATCTATTTTACCATCACTTTCGCCGCTACTTCTTCGTAACTCTCGTCGTGATTGTTCAAATATTCTTCGAATTTCTCCGGATTCCAAAACTCAATGTGGTCCACCATCCCAACGATAAGCACTTTGCCTTCGATTCCCGCAAAATCTGTCAATTTTTTGGGGAGCATTATGCGTTGTTGTGCATCAAGTAGCACTTCTTCCGACCACATCAAGATTTTACGTAAGAAAAATCTGTTTTTTGAATCATACTGGTTAAGTTCTTCAAATTTTTCCTCGTAATTTTTCCATTCATCTAAGGGATAGGCCACGATGCAATCATCTTGCCCGCGAGTAACGGTAAATGTATCATTGGCATCCGGCGATATGCTGCGACGCATCTTTGCCGGAATATTCACTCTACCTTTGTTGTCGATAGAATGTAATTCTTGCCCTTTGAAAAAAGCCATTTACCACTCCGTTATCAATTTATGAAAAAGTCAGGGAATTTTTCCCACTTTCACCCACTTTGACACACGAAACTATTAAATTTCTACAACATGACCAAATATTTTTTCATTTTGTTGAAAAAAAAAAGAGCTTGCCTTTGGGAGGCAAGCTCTTTTTAAGTATCAAATAGTATGATTATTCGATTACAATCACTTTGTCGAGCACGACTGAACCGTTGATTTCGAGCATAATCAAATATGTTCCGGCACTTAATGACGTTCCGTTGTTAATATTCCACGTCAAATTATTATTTCCCTCCAAAGCATAACCATTTTTGGTATTGAGTAATTCACCTTTGGGATTGAATAATTTTAAAGTGTAAGATAAATCATGTTTTGCAGATAACTCCAAATTCAAATGTTCGGCAGTCGGATTCGGGAAAATTCTCAAATCATTTATATACGCTTTGATATCTTCGACTGATGACAGAGAAGATACAGCTTTCAACTCAACAGAGATTTTTTCGATTTCGTCAAATTCGATTTCCAACATTGCCGAATAATTGCCTTCAACGTCGGACATGAATTGAGTATTGATAGTCAATTCAGCACCGGCATCAATCACAGTACCATCATAATCTTGAGCAATCGAGAACACATTATCGTCATCACCTGATATTGAAACCATGCTAATTTTGACAGATGAATTGCTGTTATTCGTGATAGTTAGTGACTGCGTAGGATTTTCATCAACCAAAACAGTTCCGAAATTAATCAATTCGGTTGAGAGCTCAATTGAATATTCTACCGCAAGGGCTGTCATTATAATTGTTGCTTCCTGACCGTCTTCCGTAACAAAGGTAAGTTTATAGGTCTTAGTTCCTTTAACAGTAGGAGTTACATCTATCATTAAATCAGCTTTTTCGCCCGGTCCTAATTCCTGTGGAGTTGGGAAACTGATAGTCATAGTGCCGTCTAATAAATCGTCTTCCAATATCAGTTCATTTATTAAGATTGGCTTGCTGCCCACATTTCTGACTAATTCTACGATTGTAAATTCATAATTCTTGTTTAGTTCGATAATGCCTAAATCATAAGCAGTTGTCAAAAGTGATAATTTACCATCTTCAATTACATCAACTGTAACGGTTACAATAGATGATTTGATAGTTCCGCAATCATTTGTAACATTGCAATAATAAGAACCTGCATCAGCAGTAGAAGCGCTTGCAATGCTCAAAGTAGCGGCAGTTTTGCCTTCTAATTCAGTATCATTATGGTACCACTGATAATCGAGTTCGCTTCCTGTTGCAACAACAGTGAGCTCGAGCATTTCACCTGCAGCGACTGTTTTTGAACTTGGCTGAGTAGAAATTATTGGAGCAGAATTCATAGTTACTTTTGCTATTGATGATTCAACCGCATCGCCACAAGTGCCTTGAACGACTACTTGATAATTTCCGGTGTCGGATGCTTGGAAGTTTGAAATAACGTAAGTAGCATTGACTGCATTTGTGATATCAATACCATCCTTTTTCCACTGGTAACTAATACCGGTTCCCATAGCAACAACTGAAAGCATTAGTTCTTGATTTTCGCAGATGGATTTGCTTTGTGGATTAACAGTGATTTCGGGTGTTACACCCAAACTCAAAACAGCCGGAATACTTGTAACTGTCGAACCGCAATCTCCGGATACTTTTGCTGTATAGCTACCGGCGTTTGAACCGGAAACACTAAACAATTTCAAAGTGTCTCTATTTTCACCCGTTAACAACTGTGAACCTTTGAACCATTCTACTTTTTTGTTTAAACCCGTAGATTTGATAACAAACATTACATCAGCTCCTGCACAAGCATCTACACCCGTTGGTTGCTGCGTAATTTTTGCATTTTCGTTAACTGTAAGTTTAGCAGTATTACTCGTTATAGGTGCACCACAATCAGGTGTAACTACTAAGACGTAATCACCGGCACTTTGGAGTGAAGCAGAATTTATGGTAAGTGAAGCAGAGTTTGAATTCGGAACGGCAGTACCGTTTTTACGCCATTCATAAGACTTAACACTACCCGTCACAGTCGCTGTCAATGTAACAGATTCTTGCTCGCAAACAGTAATATCCGTAGGTTGCGAAGTAATGGATGCAGGACCTGCAATTGTAAAACTACTTGTTTTTCCCGAAATATTAGCATCGGCGACATCTGTCAGACGAATCTGATATTGAGTTCCCGGGGTTAAATCAACAGGGATGTTCCAATTAAATGAACCAGAGCCTGCACTGACACTATTCGCAATAACTGTAGGGAAAGACGACCCGCCATTAGAAGAAAGCTCAATTTTGAGATTATCAATTCCGGATTGAGTCCACTTAATCTCTTGAGTAGTTCCGGCGCACCATGTCGAAGAACTTGTAGGAGCAGTAACCGTTGCACCGGCAACAATCAAAGTCTTTGGTGTCATCCAATTCCATTGGTCTCCACTCGTACCTCCATTTTCATTCACTGCATTACCGATTGCCCTTAGATAATAAGTCCCCGGTGTAGTGGGAGCCTTCCAAGTAAATGTAAATTCAGCATACGTCAATTCACCAAATGATTTGGGTGATGAGTGAGTAAGTTCGCTTGATTCAGTCCTTAGACCCGAACCGCTCGCAAAACTGAGAGTGCCGGCATTTGTAGAGCCGGTTTCGGTTGTCTTAACAGCTATATTAACACCTGCTGCGGATTGACTTGAATTTGTTACTCTAACAACAAAATCCACTTCTTGGTCAGGACTAAACTTAAAACTACCTGTAGAACTTGTGACTTGCAAAGTAGTTGTGCTACTTGATGAGGAACCGTGGCAATTGCAACCGTTTGAATTAGTTGCTGTCAATCCTGAAATTCCACTACCACCACTCCTGGAGTAAACTTCTGCCCCAAACCATACGAAAAATGCAATTAATAGTAAAGGAATGGAGAATCTCATAAAAGGGTTAGCTTTTTTCATATTAAATATCCTTAAATTTGTAAATAAATTATATTTCGTTTTTCTTATATTATGATTTAATAATAATCATTCTTAGTTTTAAGATGCTATAACCGATATTTATGTTTTGCTCAAGAGATTATTCCAAAGCGGTCATATGAATGCCGAGTCATGTTTCTAAAATATAAAGCCAATAAATCTCAAAATTTCAATCACGCGAAAAATAATTATTTTTTGCGTGATTTATAATATATAACAATATTTTTTAACAAAAGTTTCATAAGAATTTGTTTTTTATAAATTTATTTTCGGACTCTCGCTAATTTTATTTTTATACATGGCTAACATTAACTTTAGCGATGACTTATTAACTCGTTAAAATATAATGACTTATGCAAAATTTATCTATTGAATAAAGAAATTTTTCGTACTTTTACATAAGATTATTGAACAAATTATGAAATAAATATCATAATTGAAATATATACTTTACAGACTGAATTAAAGGTATTAGTATGAAAG
>JAGXRP010000010.1 GCA_018335795.1 Desulfobulbaceae bacterium
ACCGCCACCGATGTAATTATTTTCGATATCGCTTATATCAATTTCATCAATAATTTTATTTATTGTCCTAACAGGATGAGTTTCTTTAATCATTTCATCAAGAGATGGGGGAAGTAGAAACGCTTGTGATTGATTATAGTATTTAAACTTTGGTCTCATTGCATCGCTAACTTATTGTTGATTACAGCTGTTATGACGCCGATTTACACCTAGTATTTTCTCTTTTTTTTCCACAAAAATAACAAAAGTGGCTGCCCTTATGAGACAGCCTCATTCGAGATGATAATATTGACATTCAAAACCACAATATTGACAAAGTAGGGACACGGCGCGCCGTGTCCCTATTAACTTTGTAATCCCTAAATAATCTCTAATCTGCGGTTCAGATATTTATCGAAGTTTATCTAAATTGTCATTTTTGCTTTTTATTCAAGTCCTTTGCTTTTTGCTTTGCGCTGCGTATTGCAGCCTCCAATTGACTCTTCATCATTGTAATTGTTTCTTCAACGCTTTGATTAATTTGTTCATCTGATAATGGTATGCCCATTCCTGCAAATTTGTTTTTTATTTCTGCTCTCATTTTAGTTCTGAAGCTATCAAGGTTCGCAGGTTCTGTAAAAAAATTAGCGTCTGTAATAGTGCCAAACAAAGATTCTTCAGCTTCTTGCGGATTTGAAATTTTCAAATAAAAATTATGAGCCATTTTTGCCATATTTGTAGCACCTTCGGCTTTTGCAATGTCAGTAGTTGCATCACTTGCCTTCTTGAACAATTCCGAGGATCTCATAAAATACAGTGAATCGTTCTTCATGTTTATACCACCGGTATGAAGATAGATATATGCTGCTTTATAATATGAGTCATAATCATCAAAACAGGATTTTTTGTCCAATTCAATTATTCTTGTTAATCTGAGTGAATCCCTAAAATTAAGAACATCAATATCAAAGTTTAAAGTATCGAGAATATATTGTGTTCTGTCGGTTTGGTCTGTTTGATAAATATAAGCAACTTCTTCTTTGCATGAGAGTGTTGTCTCGGGAATAGCCGGTAATAACTCATATTTGTTAGGCAACACATTAACGACTGTTGCTAATATTAAAATTAAAATGCTTTGATTCATTCGTCTCATTTTTCTTGACTTTTGAATATTAATCTGTTTGAATTTCTGGAACGTCTCCATATTCATTTTCATTTACATCACCTTTTTGTAAAAGAAAAATTAACATTATAATTTGTCCGATAAAAGGAATGAATATCAACAAAAGCAACCATCCAGTTTTGCCAATGTCATGCAATCGTCTAACAGCAACAGATATGGAAGGTAGTAGTGTTATTAACCAGAAAAATAGAGTAATCAACCCAAAAATCCACTGCGGATCAATATATTCTATGCCACCCCACAAAAAGAGGGTAATTACAAAATTTACAAAAAAGAATGTCCAATATTCTTGGCGTGAAGATCTACCATTATACTTAAAGCTGTCTTTAAAGACTTTTAAATACAATTTTATCATATAAACCTCATTTTTCTCTTAAAAAGGGAAAAGGCATAGTAATCTATTACGAATAAAAAACTATATGCCGCATGTAGCTATGGTTGAACGTTTCCAAATATTATTTCTATGTCAAATGAAAAAATATCATAAGTTATTAGTCCCAAAAATAAACTTACATCAACTGTACCACTTGCGCGGACAGTTGTTGTTCCATTCGGATTTTGAGTAATAGTGACATCTAAATTCTTTATTGATGGGCCAGCCAAAAGTGATATAGAGCCAGATAGCCCTTAGACAGGAGTAGGATCGCCTTGGAAAATGGGTGACGATTGCAATGGATTGCCACTGGCATCAATTACATTTACACCTGTGTATGCTGTTTGTTGTAGATTGGTCACCGTTACAATAGGACAAATTTGAACTTCATCATCTGGTGCTATAATAGCTAATGTTGAAGCAATCTGTTGCTGTGGATTAATGTTCGGCTGGATATAAGTACCCACTAATAAATGCAATACCTTATAGTTGTTATCTACTGCCATTACAGCAGTTTCGCGATTGAAAATCACACCGTATGTATGTTCGACACCACATAGTGCATTATTAATTGTTGCAATTTCTGGTAACATAGCAAAACCTTTATCTAATTGATAAATGTAATTGTGAACATATCAAATATACAAATAAAATATATAAAAAAAATAAATTTTATGTTAATTTTCAGTAAATTTTTCACCGTCACGTCAGTTGTTACAACTGACGGAACAATCATTCTCGTTTCATAAAATTCTCCCTGAAATACATGTTCCGTATATATTCTATGACACATGAATGCGCAATTTATCTCAAAATTAGGGAAAAAAGTTTGGAATATTGGGAAAAAAAAATCATCACACGCAATATTCATCCGATGACTGTTCTCGAATTAATTAATTATCTAAGATGTGTCGCACTTTGAACTGGGAGTCATCGGATGAATTAACATTTTCCCGTTCCGTCAGTTGTTCTAAAGTTAGTGTATCGTCAATAATTACAAAGACGACTATAATTCAGATTCATCCCTATCCGTCAATTATAACAACTGACGGGACATGAATTATCTCAAAATTGGTGAAAAAAATTGTCAATATATTTCAGGATTTAGACAAAAATACCACACACCCCCTAACCCCCTCTTGATAGAGGGGGAACGGGTTTTGGGGTATTTTTTGCTTGTTTTTCTCCCTCTCCTTCGGAGAGGGGCGGGGTGAGGTGATTTGTCTTTAAATAAAAGATTCAGCCCATTTTAAAATTCTTCAACTTTTAGCTATTCATGGACATTAAGAATTCTCTGTTTGTGCGTCTGCCTCTCATTCTGTTCAAGAGGAATTCCATTGCATCAACAGATTGCATTTCGCTTAGTACTTTACGTAAAATCCAAATTCTAGTCAATTCGTCCGAGCTAAAGAGCAATTCTTCACGTCTTGTGCCTGAGCGGTTAACGTCAATTGCAGGATAAATTCTACGGTCGGCAAGTTTGCGGTCGAGAACTAATTCCATGTTGCCCGTACCTTTGAATTCTTCAAAGATTACTTCGTCCATACGGCTGCCTGTTTCGATTAATGCAGTTGCAATAATTGTAAGCGAGCCACCTTCTTCGATGTTTCTTGCAGCACCGAAAAATCTTTTGGGTTTGTGAAGTGCATTGGCATCAACACCGCCGGAAAGAATCTTACCTGAGTGAGGAACAACCGTATTGTGTGCACGAGCCAAACGAGTGATTGAATCTAACAGAATCACAACATCTTGCTTTGCTTCGACGAGTCTTTTCGCTTTTTCTAAGACCATATCAGCCACTTGGACGTGACGATCAGGTGGTTCGTCGAAAGTCGAGGACACGACTTCTGCTTTTACAGAGCGTTCCATATCGGTCACTTCTTCAGGGCGTTCATCAATTAACAATACGATTAAAACTGCTTCCGGGTGATTATACGCTATACTGTTTGCGATTTGTTGCAACAATATCGTTTTACCAGATTTCGGAGGCGAAACAATCAAACCTCTTTGACCCTTGCCTATCGGACTTAACAAATCAAGAACTCTAATTGAATAATCGCTTGGGAGCTTTTCCAATTTGAATTTGTCGTCGGGATAAAGTGGTGTGAGGTTGTCGAACAATATTCGTTCGCGGTTTTTTTCGGGCTCTGTAAAGTTGACTGATTCAACTTTGAGCAAAGCGTAAAATCTTTCGCCTTCTTTCGGTGGGCGTACTTGCCCTTTGACTGTGTCGCCGGTCTTGAGACTAAATCTCTTTATTTGCGATGGCGATACGTAAATATCATCGGGTGATTGCAAGTAATTGTAATTGACGGAACGTAAGAATCCGTATCCTTCGCTTAGCACTTCCAGAACGCCACCACTTGTGATAAGACCTTCGAGTGGTACTTCTTTTTGAGCTTGTACTGTACGAGCTTCAACGATTTTCAGGATGAGTTCCTGCTTGCGCAAGTCGGCAAAATCGCTAATGCCGAGTGATTTAGCCATCAATGTCAGTTCGGCAATCTTTTTGCCCTTCATTTCATTAATGTCAATTAATGCTGTCGGAGAGTGCTCCGGTTCGACTGCCGTTGGTACTTCGACCGGTTCCGGTATGTCGTTTTTTGCAGCTATTCTAGCCATAGAAATCCTATTTTAATGTTAGATATTAGTATTAATAATATTCATGATTTATTGTTTAATTTGGAAAATGAGCTTCGGGTTCGGATGATAATATTTCAATTTAGGGAAAAGAAGCCGGTATCAGTTGTTAAGATTTGTTTCAAAGAGTCAATATATTTTGTTAAAGGACACTTATTGCATACTATTATTGCATTTACAATTATTCTACACGTAAAAATAATAAATTTACATTAAAATGCAAAATAAAAAACTTTGATGTGTTATTTTCGTCAGATATATAACAACGAGGATAAAAAAGTGGATTATATGTTAATCAAATATGAAATAAAGGGCAAAGTTGCCTATATTACTTTAAATCGCCCTGATGTATTGAACAGCTTCAACAGAGAGATGTCGCTCGAAATGCAAGAGGCACTGCATTCAGCCACTGAAGATGCTCAAGTCAGATGTATCCTAATCAGTGGCGAAGGAAGAGCTTTTTCTGCAGGGCAAGATTTGGAGGAAGCAATCAGCGGTAAATATGATGTAAGCGATATTATTACTCGGCAATACAATCCGATTATTAGCTTGATTCGCAATATTCCTAAGCCTGTTGTTGCTGCCGTTAATGGAATTGCAGCCGGCGCCGGAGCAAATATTGCACTTGCCTGCGATATTATCATCGCTTCCGACAAAGCGTCTTTTATCCAGTCTTTTTCAAATATTGGTCTTATTCCCGATAGTGGCGGAACTTACTTTTTGCCGAGATTAGTAGGCTTGGCAAAAGCATCTGCGCTTATGTTTCTTGCAGAAAAAGTAGATGCCAAGTCCGCCGAAGAGATGGGCATGATTTATAAGACTTTCCCTGCGGAAGAATTTATGGCAGAAGCCGAAGCGATAGCGAATCATTTGGCAGACAGGCCCACGAAAGGATTGGCTTTGACAAAGCATTTGTTGAATACAACAATTGATAATGATTTGGAAAAACAACTCGAAGAGGAAATGAAATTACAGATAATTGCATCGAACTCCTACGATTACAAAGAAGGAGTCAATGCTTTTTTAGAAAAAAGAAAACCTATTTACAAAGGCATGTAAAATGGAGGAAAATATTATGATTAATTTTAATAAACACGTAGCAATTGGCATAATTGGTGCCGGCACTATGGGCACAGGTATTGCCCAAGTAGCGGCGACTTTCGGTCACAAAGTAGTAATATTTGACCAACAAAAAGAACAATTGAACCACTCTCACGATAATTTGACAAGAATAATCAGCAGGTTGGTCGAAAAACATAAAATTGAACAAAGCGACGGAGAAGACATTCTATCGCGGATTAGTTTCACAAACTCCATTAATGAATTGTCTTCTATGGGTTTGATTATTGAAGCCATTGTAGAAGATTTGGAAGTCAAAAAAGAGCTTTTCTCGCAACTCGAGGATTTGGTAAATGAGAATTGCTTTTTGGCAACCAACACATCGTCACTTTCGATTAGTTCAATAGCATCAGCTTGCAAAATCCCACAAAGGGTCATTGGATTGCATTTTTTTAATCCGCCACCCTTGATGCCTCTTGTGGAGATTGTACCAAGCATTTTGACAAGTAATTCGGTGAAGGAAGTATTATTCAATTTGATGAAAGAATGGGGTAAAGTACCCGTTATTGCCAAAGATACGCCCGGATTTATTGTAAACAAAGTCGCAAGACCATTTTATGGTGAAGCACTCAGGATTTACGAAGAAGGAATAGCGGACATCCCGCGAATTGATTATGCTATGAAAAGAATTGGCAAATTCCGAATGGGACCATTTGAGTTGATGGACTTAATCGGCAATGACGTAAACTACAAAGTCACGGAAACCGTTTTTCGCGAATTTTACTACGACCAACGATACAAACCCTCAATTACACAAAAGCGTTATGTTGAGGCAGGGCTATTTGGACGAAAAACAGGCAAAGGATTCTATGAATACACTGAATTACAAAATGTCAAACATGACGATATCGAACCCGATTCTAAGCTCGACAGCATGATTTTTGAACGGATAATCGTAATGTTAATCAACGAAGCCGCAGATACTTTGATGTACAATATTGCAAGCAAAGAAGACATTGATTTGGCTATGCTTAACGGTGTTAACTATCCTAAAGGATTGCTCAAATGGGCTGATGAATTAGGATTAGATTTCGTAGCATCAAGGCTCGCCGATTTGTATGATAAATATCTCGAAGACCGTTACAGAACATCACCCATTATTGCGAAAATGGCTAAATCAAATGAAAAGTTTTATCCACATGCCAAAGACATTTAAATAAAACTTAGTTAATTAGCAAAGCTACAAAATTACAGAGAGCTTTCTTTTCTTTCTTTGCGGCGGATATCGCTGTCAAGCATACGTAATAAACTTGATTCGTCGTGTCTGCCGATTTTTTTTACATCCCGTGAACAAACGCATCCGTCTAAATCTTCTGCTTTTTCGTTTGGCAATAGATAGATTTCTTTAGCATCGCCACATGTATCGCAAATATGTATATGTGTATTCATTAGATTTTCAATATTTTTCAACAAAATTATAATAACCAAACATTAAAAACGATATTGACCAAAATTATTTTATTGGCATGACGAATTTTTATTTTGAAATTTTTATGTAAGAGAATCCTTGAAAAAAAAGAGAATATCCACAATATTTGTCTTATTTTTAGTATATTTGAAACACTAATTGACAAAATAATGACTTTTATTGTTACGGACGTATAAGATATGAAAGCGATTTTATCAGAGTCGGCAAAAGCAGATTTGACCGATATCGAAATTGAACACTTATCTAAAGTGTTTAAAGCACTATCTGAGCCTTCACGACTCAAGATTTTAAGATGCTTATTTGCAGGCGAAAAATGTGTTACTGATATAATAATTGCTACAGGATTATTACAGGCAAATGTTTCGAAGCAACTCAAGGTACTCCAATCTTGTGGTTTCTTAGATTCACGTGCTCACGGCTTGCTGAGATATTATTCTATCAAAGATTATACAATTCTTAAGATTTGTCACGTCATGTGTGCTAATGGTATGAGTCACAATTAGCAATAGGTTTGGGTTAGAATGATAAAAAAAATCGTTACAATATCGCGATTAATTCTGATTGCAGTTGTTACGATTTTCTTTGCATTCGCCACAATATTGCTTATGCTAATATTTGGCAAACATCAATTTCACCATCTCGCAGCCGTTTGGTCTAAATTATTGCTCAAAATTTCCGGTATCAAAGTGAAATTAATCACTCCGGACGGAAAATTCCCACTTTCAAATGTTGTTTATATTTCTAACCATTCTTCACTTTTCGATATACCCGTATTGCTTTCATCGCTAAAAGATAATGCGCGAATCATGTATAAGGAAGAACTCGAGAAAATCCCGATTTTTGGTTGGTGCTTGAAGATGTCACCATTCCTATCAGTCAAACGAGAAGACCCGGAAAATGCGATGCAAAGCTTTCGCCATGCAGTCCAATCAATAAGCGACGGAGATTCGGTGATTATTTTCCCCGAAGGTACTCGTTCCGAAGACGGCGCATTGGGTCAATTCAAAAAAGGTGCCTTCCTGCTTGCAACCAAAAGCGGCAAAGCTATCGTAACGCTTGCCATAAAAGGCACATCCGATGTTATGCCCAAAGGAAAATTCGAAATCAACCCGCAAAATGTTACACTTACATATATTAAACAATTTGATATTGAACACATTCGACAAGCCGGGATAAACACTTTGATGAATGAAACATTCGATTTGATGAAACAAAACCTTAACCCTGAGACAACAAAATGACAACAGCCAAAATAATCTCCGAAACTTTGTATAATTTGGATTACAGAATCATTACCTATGTACCGGGATATGGAGCAAATCAAACATTTGAACTATTGAATGAAAAATTTGGCAATCAACTCACAATCAGCTACCACGAAGAAATTGCATCTGCAGTGGCAGCAGGAGCAGCAATTACCGGAACAAGAGCAGCCGTTATAATCAAAACTCACGGATTGCTCAAATCTATGAACTGTGTTATTGACGTGATGACATCCGGAGTAAACTCTTCACTTCTCTTTATCATTTTCGACGATAAGACAGGTACACACTCCGACAATATTTTTGATATAGAGCCAATTGTCAGAGGAGCAAAACTCCCGACAGTTATCGCAACGCCTGCAAACATTCAACAAGTATTGATTGATTCTACCGAAAAATCCGAAAACAGTGAATTGCCTTGCGTTATCATAGTTGATGCTGACGATATTGAGAGAACAGGAAACTATTCGGAAATGGCGCGCAAGCCATGCACCAAGCCCTACAGCCGCAACATTTACAAAAACCTCGTCACGCCAATACTTGCTGACTACCAACATCAAGTCATGCAACGCAAAATTGACTCGCTCTCGTATCATGACATCCCAAAGCCACGATTGCCGCAATTGTCCCAATTGCCACTTGAATGGCAGAGAGTCACAGAGGATTACATTCCATTTTTCGAGATTTTCAAGACAATCAAACGCGATGTCACAATCGGTGATACGAGCTTACCAACATTGTTCGCACTAGAGCCTTATTCATGCATAGACATCACACTCCACATGGGAGGTAGCATTCCAACGGCAATTGGAGCATATCTTGCCGGGCATACCAAAGCATGGGCAGTACTGGGAGATTTCGCATTCTTATCTTGTGGAATCATTGGATTGCAGGAAGCTGTAAATCGCAACATCCCCCTGAAGATTGTTCTTTTCGACAACGGAATCGCCGGAGCTACAGGAGGCCAACCCGTTAACACCGCATTGCTCGAGTCATTGCTGATGCCATACAAAGTCAGAACCACAAAAATCAATCTGTCCGAAACAAGTCAAGACGAGCTAAACATTGTGCTATGGGTAATGGCAGAGTCTGTAAAATTGGAGATATTGCATATAAAAGTATGATTTTTGTAATAAAATACTAATATTTTCAATTCAGATTTGGAGATTTCAATCCAAATACATACTTTTGTATTCTTGTATTTTGGTCAGGTAGCTCAGTTGGTAGAGCAGTGGACTGAAAATCCACGTGTCGGGGGTTCAACTCCCTCTCTGACCACGCTTCAAACAAAAGAGGGCATCAAAGCCCTCTTTTTTATTTTACTAAAATTCACTTCTTCACAAACATCTTCGACTGGCTGCCTACACGGATGTAATACACTCCACGCGACAAATACGATATGTCAATTCTTAAATTATCGTTCCCTGTGCTTGTGGAAGGGAAAAACGGGGTGGTTATACATTCGCCCATTGTATTGTAGATTTTGATTTCTTGGTTTTCATCAAGCCCATGCATAAGTGTGGGCTTGATATTGTGGGCTATTTCTATATATTCCGATGCAGGATTTGGATAGATAGAAAGACTATAACTTAAGCCATTATTAGTTTCAACCGTAGTATTAAAGCCCAAAACCCAATTTACAATTATACTCAAGAAATCCCAGTCTGTTTCTACATCGTTCAATTCCTGTGCAAAATTGACCGAATCTCTATCGTCATTCTCTTCAATTTCAAGATGTGGACCAATTAGCAAAACTTTGCCTTGTTCGTATTCGAAACTAATTATTGCAGGTAAGTCATTAAAATCGTCCCAAGTTGCTATTGTATCAAAAATTGTTTCTTCGCTTTCAAAATAGGGACCACCATAATATAGAACTGCAAGATTGTCTTGAGAATTTTGTAATATCTTATTTTCTTGATTAATTGTAATATTTGTCATTGCGTAATTGTCCCACTTTGCAATTTTTGGGATTGAGCCAATTGCTTTGCCTTTAAATAATGATAAAGAATATGAATATTCTTCGTCCTCCCAAACAACATTTGAGCTAGCAAAGAAAGCACCTGCACAAACACCAATATAAGAACCACCATTTGCTATGTAATGACGAATATTATTAACGGCTTTATCTGTTAGTGCTACTTTATAATTATAAGCATAGCCACCGGGAAAGCATATAGCAGAAGCGTTGTTGTAGTTGTCTGTATTGTTTAAATCAAATGCATAGACACGTTTATGAGTTATGTTGTTGTAATCAAAAAATTGCTCTAATGCAATAATACCATCTGACCAAGTGCCATCGTCCGTATAAATCCAAACGTCTTTGGAAAATAGTTTATTGGAAAATATTATAATTAAAAAAAGCATTAGTCTTAATTTCATCTCACCACCACAAATTTCTTTGTATAATTTCCAATTTGAATGAAATATAAGCTAACGGGCAGTTGCGATATGTCAATTCTTAAATTATCGTTCCCTGAGCCTGTCAAAGGGAAAGACGTGGTGGTTACACATTCGCCCATTGTATTGTAGATTTTGATTTCTTGGTTTTCATCAAGCCCATGTTTAAAGGTAGATTTGATGGCTTCAAGATTAATTTCTATATATTCCGCAGCGGGATTGGGATGTATTATTAATTCATTATCTTGCGAGCTATTAAATACAGAATTAGGATTTTGTATAATTTTATTTAAATATTTCCAGATTTCATTATTGAAAATCGGACCGATGTCATTTTCATTATTTGGCTTATCTCCCATGCGAACAAATACTATTCCCTGACTATTGCAAACGTTTAGCAATTGCCCATTTGCGCCCATCGCTGCGATTACGTCATCGGGAGCATCGGGGAATAGTTTTCCGGGGAATACAATTTGTAATTGGGGAAGCATAAAGGATTCTTTACCATTTAACCACCACAAGTAACCATATGATTTATTTAACTGTTGCGAAGTGTTTACCATATCGTCTAAATAATTTTTATCGGAGATAATTTCAGCCCCGTCCCAATTTCCGCGATTTTGAATTAATATCCCATATCTTGCCATACTGCGCGGATTGCTCCAATAAATATTATTATATCCGGTTTTAATCCATAAACCTGACATTCCGATTTTATTCTTTATTTTTTCAGTAAAATATGCGTTATAGCTTTTGCCGCTTGCACTTTCCACCACTTTGTCCAACAATGTATATGGAGCATTGTGATAGGACCAGCGTGTTCCGGCATCCGCCATATAATGCAAACATTCTTTATCAGTGCAAAAAAGGTCTTCAACTGTATCATCGAGCCCGCTTGTCATTGTTAGTTGGTGGCGAATTGTGATAAGGTCTTCTTTATCGGAGGGCGAGGAAGTCCAACCAGTGCCCAAATATTTCGATGACTTGTCTTCAATTGAGAGCAAGCCTTCATATTGGGCAATACCTACTAAAGCGGCGGTGAGCGTTTTTCCGGCAGAAGCCCAATACCAGGAATTGTATTGCTCAAATGAAGCAAAATATTTTTCGAGAACAATTTTCCCATCTTTGAGCAAGATGAATGCTTTAGTATTGTTCTCATCTAAAAATTCGTATAAAGCCGGGAGCTTAGATTCGTCCCAATCTAACTGCGAGGGAGTCAAAGTGTCCCAGCTATTACCCAACAAAGGCGGGAAATAGATTTCTTGGGCATTGAGACAGCTTGCACCAAATATTAATAGTATAAATATTAAAGTCTTCATAAATTAGTTCTCAAAAAATAATCAAATATATACTTTGACAATCAATAATCAAAATGGTTTATTACTTTGATAAATATTTATCATATCATGGAACTAAAGTTGCATAAATAAAATATATTAAAATCCCGTTCTGAATTCGACACCATTAAAATTTTGGCTTGATGATTTAGTTTATTATATTTGCAATGTAAACAATAATAATTAAAAATAAAAATATATGGAAATAGAAGAATTTATAGAAAGTTTCAATGGTAATCAACGTGAAGTGATGCAAATAATTCACAATCTTATGATTGAAATACCCGGAATTGACCCAAAAATTCGGTTTAAACTTCCATTTTATTACCGCAAGACCTGGGTGTGCTACATGAATCCAATCAAACGCAACGCTGTCGAATTATGTTTTGTGCGAGCAAAAGAACTCGACTATGCGAAAAAATATTTAACTTTCGGCAAAAGAGTTCAAGTCGGCGGAATAATGATGACCGAACCAGACAAAATTGACCTGCCCCTAATCAGCTTAATCGTCGAAGAAGCCTTAGAACTAGACGAAAGCACACCCTACACTTTTAAGAAGAAGAGGTGAGAGAATTATTCCGAATTTGGAGTTCTCTTTCGATAAAACAAAACACCCTCACCACCGTGAAATACAAAATACCTCCAAGATATTAACTTTGCGATAACAGCATTTCGTAAAAGGATGGTTTCAGGCTCTTTTCCACTTATATGAAGTTTGTAACTACCGCTAAAGTATTGGTCTCCAAATATCTCATGATTCAAAAAAAAGTGCTCCAGAAAATATTCAACACCATATTGGGCAATGCTGTCCACTACCTGAATGTATTTATCAGAAAGCTCGAAATAGGGTTTCGAATTATTCATAGCTGTTTTCATCAAGACTAATGTATCATTGTTGACTAATATGTCAGTTAATAAATGAAAAAATTTGTTGTCCCACGAGTCATCAACTATAAGTCCTTCTTCTCTTACGGTAACTAAAACGCGACCATATGGTATAGTGTATTTGGCAAGTCCATTTGAATCTTTGATATTAATAATGATATAATAGCCAGGTGTAACGAATCGTAAACTTCTCATTTCTTGTATGTAAGTTGTATCTTGGATGCTGTAACAATAATCACTCGACTCTGCGTTATATATTACAACCAAGGAAAATATTATTATTAAATATTTCATTTTTGTGTCCTTTATTACTTATTTGTAAATAAATTATTATCAATAATTTATTTACAATTACGGATAATCGTAATCTGTCTGTCCAAATTTTTGTGTGAAAATTTCATATCTTGCAAGTTCCCTCAAAAAATCGAAAATGAAATAAGCATCATGTTCATAAAATAAATAGTCAATATTCATGTATTCACATTCTGCTTTAAACCTCCAAAATTTTGATAAATCAAAAACCAACTTTTCGTTATCTGGTTCAATTTGAATCAAACTTACATCGAACATAAAATTCGGCTTAATTTCATCAATTTGAATAATTAGGTCATCATTGTTGATTATTTTTATCATCAATTTCGTATCTGTTGTTGTATCCATTTGAATTGAATCAGTTTGATCGTAATATATCAATTTAATAGTTGGATGTTGATTCCATTTTTCAATTGTATCAATTATAAAAAAACAATATTCCGCAAATATCTTAATCGAATCATTGTTCAACTCACCAAAAATCGTTGTAGGCTTATCTGCTACCTTATTAATTATTAAGTAATACGGATGATTTTTACTCACTTCTTCAGCATATAGTTTTAATTTTTTAAATTTGGGAACACTTCTCAAATCTACATGATTTGAAATTGCGGTTCCATGAATATTATTTGTATCAAAAGCTGAAGAATTGACAAAATAGCATTTATCAGTCCTACTAATAGAAGATTCTTTTACATCTTCTATAACTCTAATTCTATCATTTGGATAATTTTCATCAAATGAGAGTGAAAATAATATGATCATACATAATATAAAATATTTCATTTTTGTATCCTTAATTCCCCCCTTCCCCCATCTCTGCAACAATGACGGGACAAGTTTATGAACTTCTCATCCCGTCATTTATTAAATATTAAGTGGCTCTACGAAGCGTCCTCCGGAGTGCAGAAGTATTCGATAGTTTTTTCGGCGCAAGTGACGTCGTAGCCGAGCTTTTCAATCATCGTTTTTATCATCCGATTGTAGAGGTTTTGGTTTTCGTCGTTTGTACGGTTTGAGAGCGCTCCCACGAGGCTTCCAGCTCCGGCAATGTCGGATTTTAGCCTAACGTCAGTGACCGCTTTGACCAAATCGTTGTTATCCATGAAATCGTAGTTGGGGTCTTGAATCATCTTCTGCCCGTAGATTTTGGAAATCGTGGTGCGGTACGACTGCTTCTGCTCTTTGCTTTTCAGCCCGAGCCGCGATTCGACGCTGTCAATGAAGTTTTCGTCAATTTTAAGCGAAATAATTTTGCCTGTTTGCGGGTCGCGATAAGTCCAGACCTTGTTTGGACTGAGGTTTTTGGCATCAATCCCGATAATCATGTTGACGTAATTCAGCACGTCCTTTTGGATGGCATCGGGCTCGTCCATGTAGGCGTTGAAAATTGAGGTCATGATATTTTCGCGATGCAAGGATTTTGCGATTTTCAAATCATTTAGGTACTTGGCGCGGTCGTTGGGGTCCTGCACATAGTCTAGAATCACGGCTTCAATCGCGGGGAACACGTCTCCTGCGTACATACATTTGCCTTCTTGAGTCTCGGATTTTTCGAGTAAAATTTGGATTGCACGCCCCAAATTACGGTGCCCCATGCCCTTTTGCCCAAATCGCTTCGTGATGTCGGTTTCGCGGTTTAGTTGGTCAATCACTTCCGACAGAGTTTTGACGCTCTTTTCGCCCGCAACTTCGCCTGCGGAGAGCTTCATCATTTCGATGGAAGTCAACTTGTCTGAATGTGGCATACGCGACAAAATGAAGGAAATCGAAAGTGCGTAATTCAAATTCGGGTCAATATGCAGCTTTTCGCCCGCGAAAGTAGTTTTTTCGAGACTACCGATGGAAAGCCTCGTAAGTTCCTTTTGTAATTGATAGTTAGTGTTGTGAGCCATATAGCACAAACGGCAACGGTCAACGATTGGAGCTTGTTCTTTTTCTTCTAAAAATCTTTGGAATTCGGCATTATTACTTGTTGCGATGATTAAAGTGTCGAGGGGCCATTTGAAGCCTTCGATTTCGATTGAACGATTCTGGATGACGCCGAGATAGACTTGGACGAGGTCGCGCTTGTTTTTGAAAATTTCATCCGCGAAATGAATCCCGCCACCTGCAACACGTGCCAATGCACCGCGCCGCAGGTCAAATCTGTATGGATTATTTGTGTCGGTGATGTGCAGTAAGCGTGAAATTGATTCATCGCCCAGTAAATCCACTGCCGACGAGGTTATTTTGTCCTTTGCGGCATATTTTCCGGTCAGAGTGCCACGAGTTTCGCTAATCGGAATCGGGATGATTTCGACGAATTGTTTCATTTTTTCGATGTCGCCGTCGCAATAGTTGCGAATCTGGTGGAAAATGTAGTCGGAGCAAGCCCCGAGAGGTCGGAACTTTTTGAAATAGGACATGATTTGTTCTTCGTCTGCACCCATTTTCTCGAAATATTCGATATTCTTGTCGCGGTCTTCAAACAGATTCATCGCCAGTATCAGCGGGTCTTCGAAAGTTTGAGATTCGATAGACGTGATTTTGCCGTAGCCGCCGATTTTGTCGAGATTCTTCAGTTTGAAAGTATAGCGCCGGTTGGGCTCTTCGGAGCAAAACTCGCGGTAGCAACGATTGAGATAATCCACAAGGAAGGTTTTGCCATTGCCGGGTTCGCCGATTAGCACAAAAGCCATTTCGGCTGAAGAACCGCCATCAGCCGCATCTTTGACAAAGGACACTAAGCTGTTGATTTCGTCATACATCCCGACGATATGCTTTCCGGGTTTGCGGAAAAGCTGGAAATCGTAGGTTGGGCGCCCATTCACCGTGATTTTGCGGATTCCGTTCGGATAATCCAAAATCATCCGAGTGACAGCTTGGAACACGTTCTCGAAACGGCGTTCCCCACTGATTACTTTGCTAACATGAAAATCTAAACTGTTTGCTGATTCAAGACTATCATTTTTCTCGTTCATAGTAATTTTCCTCTAATTGAACTCTCTTACATTATAAACAATTTTCCAAACCACATATTTTAAAACGTGTGCTTTCAATTTGTAAACATACGAAATTTAGACGATTTGAAACACATTTTTTACAAATATTTCACTCAAAAGAGATGGAAATACGACTGGAAATTTTTGGAAGATTGACATTGTCAAATATTTGGGTATGTAGAAATTATTTGTTAGATTTGTGGAGAGATTTTTTAATTTATGGCGTAAATAAACGAGTTGGGCGTCATTAGAGAGAACCCGAACAAACAGTGAACAGAATAAAATAAATGAAAGCAAACGAAACGAAAGTAGAAGACTTTTTATCTTCAAATAAGACACAATTTGTAATTCCAGTTTACCAAAGAAATTATGATTGGTCGACAAGTCAATGCAAACAACTTTTGGACGACATTTTGGAAGTCGGAACAAGTAGCAAAATGAATGCTCATTTTATTGGTAGTGTCGTTTATGTTCACGATGATGTTTATACTTCTTCACGAATAAAAGAACTGACTGTAATTGATGGACAGCAAAGGTTGACAACATTGACTTTAATTTATTTGGCTCTTTATCGTTTGGCAATTGAAATTGGAGACAAAGGACTTGAAGCCGAAATTTCAGAAACATATCTCACAAACAAGTTTGCACCCGAAGAAGAAAAATTAAAACTTCGACCAACTGAAAATAACGACAAAGCAATAAAATACCTTTTAAGAAGCGATAAGGATGAAGAGTTTAGCGACTTCTCGAAAGTAATTGACAACTTCAACTACTTTAAAAGTAGGATAACTGAAGAAAATTTTGAGTTCGTATTGAAAGGACTTTCAAAACTGATGTTTGTAGAAATTTCGCTTGATAGAGAAAAAGACGACCCTCAAAGAATTTTTGAAAGTTTAAACTCAACAGGTCTTGAATTATCACAAGCAGACTTAATTAGAAACTATATTTTAATGGGTCTCAATCGTAGAGACCAAAATAAGATTTATAACAACTATTGGGAAATCATTGAGAAACTCGCAAAAGATGAAACCTTGAATACAAGCAAAGTTTCTGATTTTATTAGAGATTATTTGACTTTAGTAAACAATAAAATCCCGAACAAAAGCAAAGTTTATTTGGAGTTTAAAGCAAAGTTTCCAACAACTGACTTACAAGAATTAGAAACCAATCTATCACCAATAAAATCGCTTGTTAAGTTTTATAATAAACTACTAAATCCAAAAAACGAGACGGACAAAGACATAAGATTACAACTTGAATACATAAACAGACTTGAAATAAATGTGGCTTATCCGTTTTTAATGAAAGTTTATGAAGACTATTCAGAAAACGTAATTGATAAAGCAACATTTACAAAAGTTTTGGATTTCATACAATCCTTTGCTTGGAGAAGATTTATTGTTGGTTTGCCAACAAACGCACTGAATAAAATATTTATGACACTTTACGAAAAAGTGGATAAAAACGATTATTTATTGTCCTTGCAAAAATGGTTACTAAAAAGACCAGGCTCACAACGTTTTCCAAAAAACAAAGAAGTTGTTGAAAGCCTAAAACTAAAAGATGTTTACAACATAAAATCCAGAAACAGAACTTACCTACTTGAACGACTTGAGAATTTTGAAAATAACGAACCCGTCATAATTGAAGGTAACACAGATATAACCATAGAACATATTTTCCCACAAAATCCTGACCCAAAATGGAAAGTGGATTTAGGAGCAGATGAATATAACTTAATCAAAGAAACCTATTTGAATACAATTGGGAATTTGACTTTATCGGGCAATAATGGAAAACTTGGCAACAAACCATTTGTGTTTAAAAGGGATTTAGAAAATGCAGGTTACAAAGACAGTCGTTTATGGCTTAACAAATATTTATCTATTGCAGAAAAGTGGGATAAAGCAGAAATTGAAAGACGTTTTGACTTACTCGCTGAACGATTCTTGAAAATTTGGCAAATGCCTGATATTGAATTAGAAGAAACAGACGAAAACAACGAAATTAATATCTTTGAAGCGGAAGACCCAAAACACAAGAAGTTAGAATATGCCATTTTCTTCGACCAAAAAATTGAAGTTAATCAAGTCGCCAAATTGTATGTAGAAGTGTTTAAGCAACTTTTTGAATTGCAACCAGAAACATTTTTTACAACAGACTTGGCAGAAAAGATAACATTAACGAAGAATCCAAAAGAAGGAAATCCAAGACAAGCAGTTGCAATAAACGACACATATTTCATTGAAGGTAACATTGATAATATTGGAAAATTTGAGAAGATAAAACACGCATTGACAATTTTTGATTCAGAAGACGAATTAACGATAAAGTATGCGGAAAAAGAATAACGAACGCCCAACATTGTATAAGCGTAATGCGGGTTAAAGTGCTAAAAATAAACGAATTGTATATAAATAAACATAGTGCTACACCGAAAAGTTAGGGTGTAAAAATCGCCAACTTCTTGTCGCTACAAACCGTTATCACCAATTCCGCAACAAACATAGTTCTGACCCATTTTTTTGTAGGATTCGCCCCATAAGTTTGCAGAAATAGAAATTTTTTGTTAGATTTGCAATGTAATTTATAAACTTTATGGCGTAAATTAGTGAGTTATTTATTTTATTTATAATCCTAAAAAATAATAAAAATGAAATCAAGAACTTTATCAAAAATAGCAGGTGTTAGCTACCTAGTTATCTTCTTCGCCGCGATATTTGCAAATTTTTTTGTGCTCGAATCTATTTCAAATGATCCCTTGAATACAGTTCAGGAAAATCATCTGATGGTGAGATTTGGAATAATGGCTTTTCTTGTAACAGTAATTTTTGATGTTGTAGTTGCATGGGCATTGTATGAATTGTATAAGGATAATATTTTATCTGGCTTAAGTACGCTATTTAGAATGATGCATGCAGCTATAATGGGCGTAGCAGTTTTTGCTCTTCCAATTGCTCTTTCTTCAACCACTAGTCAGGAAATACTACGGCAAGTTGATGTATTTAACATTACCTGGCTAATTGGTTTATTCTTTTTTGGAATACATCTAATACTGTTGGGACGAATACTTAAAAAACCAAAATTCATCACATTATTTCTTATTATTGCAGGCATTATGTATATTGTAGATACATCTGCACACTTCTTGCTAGAAAACTATGATGACTATAGTTCAATTTTTTTAGCATTGGTTGCAATACCAAGTATCTTTGGTGAAATGGCCTTATCAATATGGCTCCTTGTAAAAGGAGGTAAGGTATAAAATTAAAAGTGTGATTGTAGATTATTTCTGTTGAATTGAAGAGCAATTAGAATAATCTAAAAACCGGACTGAAGAAAGCATATGCGCACAACACGCGTATAAAAAAGTGGCGGTTCAGTGGTTAAATCAAGCGTTGTGCTTCTATTCAACTTTTGTGGTGTATTGACAGTTTTGTGCTCCGTTACCTGCCCGAACGCAAAGCCCGAAACCGTTGTGCTGCATGCTGAGAAATGCCCCTGTCATATATATGTTATGTTTAAGGACAAAAAAAAAAGTCATTTATATGAACATATTTTATAAGCCTGCAAAAGTAATTGGTCATAACAATGTTAAATAGGAAACATTTGAAAAGCATAATAAAACGGATAATACGAATGATAACGGCAATTCTTACCATTATATTGGTTAGTGTACTTGTTCTTCTGCTTGTTATACTATTTTATAGCCCTGGAAAGCCTGAGCCTTTTTTAGATAAAAATGGAAAAGCTATAGCTAGTAGTATTTCAGAAAAAACCTATGTATCTATCGGAGGTATTCGGCAGGGAATGATTATCAGAAGCAAAAATATCAATAATCCCGTATTACTATATGTACATGGCGGACCTGCTTTCCCAAATTATTTCCTGATTGAAAAATACAAACCCGGGCTCGAAGAGCTTTTTACTGTTTGTTACTGGGAACAGCGTGGAGGCGGTCTTTCGTACAGCCCTGATATACCCATTGAAACCATGACGTTCGAACAGCTTACATCCGATGCTATCGAAGTTACCAACTATTTGCGTCAGCGTTTCGGAAAAGAAAAGATTTACCTGATGGCACATTCCGGAGGAACCCCATTTGCTATACAGGCGGTAGCTAAAGCTCCACAACTCTACAACGCATATATTGGTATGGCACAAATCACACGTCAGGCTGATTCGGAAAGGATTGCCTTTAAATACATGGAGGAACGGTACACTGCTTCGGGCAATTCAAAAGCATTAAACGAACTAAAAAAATATGCACTTCTGGATACAGATTCAAGTTTTGCGCCCTTTTTCAAATCGGCCTTTCGGGACAAAGCTATGCACGAACTGGGCATTGGTACCATGCGTAATATGAAATCGGTTTTTACAGGCGTGTTTATACCAGCTTGGACTTGTAAAGCATATACCCTAAAGGAAAAAATCAATATATGGGTTTCAAAATTCAAATTTATAAATAAAGCCAGGTTTATCGATGAGCTTTTTGTTATAGATATTCCCGCCATGGTGGCTAAGCTTGATATTCCGATATATTTTTTGAGTGGGAAATACGATTTGACTGTCAATGTTGATTTGTCAAAAGCATATTACGAGAAATTGCAAGCACCTGTCAAAGGGTTTTATACGTTTGAGAATTCTGCACATAGTCCGCTTTTTGAAGAATCACAACGAGTTAAGGAAATTTTTCTTAGCGATATATTAAAAGGGAAAACAAATTTAGCAGATAAATAAAATATAATGAGATAAACAAGCACGACAGCACAACACCGCATATAACTTATGGCGGGTGAAGAGGTAAATCAAAGCTTTGTGCTTTAAAGTAAATTTGGTGCAAGCCGACAAGGACGCGCTCCGAAAACCGCCACTACGCCAAGCCGCAAAACGTTAGCGGCAATTGAAACAGTACACAATTTGAGAAATAAATAGTTGACTAAATAAATTTTGACAATGAAAAAAGAATATAAAACCGACATCTTTAAAACTATATTAAAGAACCTAAGTTTAATTATTGTATTTATACTTAGCTTCTCTTTGCTTGCGTGTAACAAAGACAATATAACCGACCCTCCTACCGAACCTAAAGCGGGCTATAAATTCGTCAAAATCGCGCAAGATGCTCAAGACAGCATTATGGTTGCAATTTGGTATCCTACACGTGATGAAGAAAATGACTATAACTATAATACGGCTTCAACAGGGTTAATGGTTAAGGGAAAGGTTTCTCATAATGGTTCAGAAATAAATAACAATCATCCTGCAATTATTTTTTCACACGGATTTTCTGGTGGCGGTATCGGCTCTGTTGAAATTTGCGAAGCGCTTGCCCGTGCAGGGTATTATGTTTTTGTTCCTGACCATAGTGATGCAGTTATGTCAGTTAGAATTCAAGGACAATCAAATGGAACTTTAGACGAAGCTCTTGATTACCTAAATGATAATCCATTTGGAAATGGAGAAAGCTTTGGATATAGAGTATCAGAATTGCAATCGGTCATTGAATTCATCAATTCTTCAAGTTTCAAAATTGACAAATCAAGAATAATATTAGGCGGACATTCTATGGGTGGGTGGACTGTAATGAAAGTCAAGGAATATGGATTTCGCCCAACTGCAATGTTCTTCTTTTCGATGGGAGAATTAAACTGGCTTTACAATCAAAACAGATACTTTGAAGCAAGTGCTTTTAAAACTATAGATTTTCCTACAGCTTATTTTTATGGTGGTGCAGAATACGGACAGGCAATATCAGCAGGTTTGGGAAATGTTTATGCAGCCTATTGCTTCACTCATTCGCCAAGTCCGAGTTATGGTTTGTTGGTTAAACAAGGAAACCATTTTACATATAATTCTGAAGCGGTTGCACCCGGCTCATTTGGCAACAACCTACAGGTCACAGCAATTAATACCAGACTTATCAATTTTTTAAACAGACACGCTAAAGGTCAAAATATAGTCGTAACCGTTGAACCCGAAGATGTAACAAAATGATATGTTAAAGTAATGTTATGCAAAATGACAAACAGAAAAAAAAACATCAACCGCTAACATCGTATTTAAAACATTTGGCGAATGAAGCAGTTTTACGATACATAACGAGACTTTCCAAAACTCTCGGCACTGCTGAGAGAAATTAGCCGGACACAGTATTTTGTATATGTTATATGGAATGTGTATATTTGAAAGACGTGAGGAAATACTACGAAGAGTTTATAGGCGACGACAATGAATATTAAAATAGTAAAGTCATATATTGAAGAATATAAGAGAAATTTTGAAAGTATTCATAAACAAGAAATTTATAAGTGGCACGCCATAAAACAGTTTCAAGATACTTTTGATATTAATTCTATTGACTTTTATTCGAACGTTGAATTGTCTCTTAGTAAATCAGATAATTTATTGGATTCTCAGTTGTATTTCCCAAGAAGAATGCTTCTTGAGAATATTGAAGAATCACCCGAGCAAATTAGAGAAATGTTTCAATTACTATATGACGAATATTTTGACATACTTGCAAGAGTAGAAAAATTCCAGAAAAACTTTGGAACATTGAGTAAAAAAGTCTTCCCAGAGAAAAATAACCACTATCAAGACCATAGAGCAATAATCGTTTATTTAACTTTAATGTTTCCTGAGAGATATTTTTTTTATAAGTTCGGGATTTTTAAAAAGTTTGCTCAAAGAATTGACTATCCTCACAAACCAATAAAAGGACGTGTCGAAAATATTGGATTATATCAAAATCTATGTGAACTTGTTAGATATGAAATTGAAAAAGACCAAGAGTTATTAAACCTTCACGAAAATAGACTTGACGAAAACTGTTATAGGGATAAGTATTATAATGTTTTAACGCAGGATTTTATTTACGTTGTTTCCCAACATTTTGATTATATCAAAACTCAAAATATCAAGGCTATTGAAGTTGTTAATGAAAATGAGATTTTGTCAAATTCCTTAGATACCAAGACTGAAAGTATAAATTTTACCCCAAGCATTATTAATCATATTCAAAATAATGTAGCAAATAAAAGAATTGGTGATTTAGGAGAAATTTGGGTTTTCAAATATGAGAAAGAGTTTTTAGAAACACATGGTAAAAAAACGCTTGCCGAAAAAGTTGAACATGTAGCAAAAAACAAAGGCGATGGATTGGGATATGATATATTATCATTTGATTTAGATGGGGAACCTAAATATATTGAAGTTAAAACAACTAAAGGAAATAAGAATTTGATCTTCCCCCAGTTTTGTGTACACAAATATAAGAGATTATTTGTTACTAAAAAATTGTTGTTCAAATTCTAGCGGAGATAAATAATTCAAACTGGAATGCATCCTATGTCTGTTATAGAACACTTCAATATACTCGAATATCATCATCTCAGCTTCACTCCTTGTTTTAAATCGTGTTTGGTAAACTAATTCCATTTTTAATGTATGGAAAAATGTTTCTGTTATTGCATTGTCATAACAATTGCCTTTTCTACTCATACTTTGCGATA
>JAGXRP010000011.1 GCA_018335795.1 Desulfobulbaceae bacterium
AGTTAGAACCAATTACTGTAGGATACCAATATGCAGTCATGATTCTCATACGAGTCACACCTGTTTTTTGGTCGTCAGGAATTGTTATTTGATAAGTTTCCCAATAATTTAACTTACAAGGACCATAAAATCTCCAATCATTTGTAGCACCGATTTTTTTAGTCAAACCGGTTGCAATTCTGGTTGGATGATTAATCCATTCATTTGGGTCGTCCCAGTCGCCGTCAATATTGAAATCAATAAAGACTCTATGGGTACGCCATGCGTTTGCCCAAGAATAAATACAATAATCTGTTGTACCATAACCATAATAGTTCCAATCAACGCGATAAGCAATATTATAAGTTTCACCAGGCTGCATTTCGCCTTTTACACCGGTATAAATATAACATCCTTCCCAATGTCCCCATACATAAGTACCATCGGAAACGCGGCTTAATACAACTTCATTTGTATTAGCGTTCGATACCTTGACCTCTTTGATAGGCATGGTAAAGTAATACATATAGTATGAACCCCAGGATTGGTTCTTTATGTAGCTGGGGTAGCACCATAAATCGGCCGTCCAGTTCTGAGGAACTTGCGATGCATTCGGAATACAATAATTTGTAGGTCCGTTATCATTCGCCTGTGCCATGTTCAAAGCCGTGAACATTAAAGCGGCTATGAAAAACATGGTAAATAATTTCTTAAACATAGGAAACTCCTTATATAATTAAACAAAAAAATGTTTTTTGAACCATTCTAATAGTTATAACAACTTTTTTGCAAAAATGTTACAGCGTTATTAATAATTTTCTTTAGAAAAAATATTTTCTATTATTTGATACAACGTTAGAGCAAATATAAATATTATATTTTACATGACAATTGTATATTTTGAATTTGATAACAAGTCCGTCCTATCAGACTATTCAAGAATTTATTCTACTTGCCATAAAAACACTTATATTAATAAAAATTAATCATAATTGATTAAAATTTTAAATATGAATTTTTTTAAACGGTGATTATTAATAATTATTCATCATTCCAATAAAAGAGGATAGAATCAAAACTACACTACATTCTTGCTTTCAACGTTAAATTTCAATATCAAATACAATGGAGATTGAAATGGGGAAGTATTATTTTTCGAAGATTCTCAATTGCGCCTTCGATGAAGCAATTGAAAAAGTTAAGTATGAGTTATCGCAGTCAGGATTTGGTGTTTTATCGGAAATTGATGTCCAGAATACCTTGAAACAAAAGCTGGATGTGGATTTTCGTAAGTACAGGATTCTCGGAGCATGTCATCCGCCATCAGCATATAAGGCATTCTTAGCAGAGGATAAAATTGGTACAATGCTGCCATGCAATGTGGTTGTCCAAGAATTGGAGTTTGGCAAGATTGAAGTTGCGGCAATAGACCCAATTGCTTCTATGATGGCTGTCGAAAATGAATTGCTCGGCGATGTAGCTACAAGTGTTGCCAACAACTTGAAGTCTGTAATAGAAAGACTTTGATTTAGCAACAAGATGTGAATAGTCCCAAAATACGTGGCTGCTCTTTTGAAACTCTCACTGGGTGATATGAACAAAAAAAAAAGAGGGCATTGCCCTCTTCTTTATACATAATATATATATAGAAATTTCTAATCTTCTTCGCTGATGACCCAAACTTTGATAGTAGCGATAACTTCGGGATGAAGTTTGACTTTTGCATCGAAAACTCCAAGAGTTTTGATAGCATCTTCGATTATGATAACTCTACGGTCAATGTCATGTCCACGTAAACTTAGTTCTTGAGCAATCATAGCCGGAGTAACCGAGCCGTATAATTTGCCTTCTTCGCCTACTTTCATAGCGATACTAACCTGAACGTCAGAAATTTGAGAAGCCAATTTTTCAGCAATTACTTTTTCATGTTCGAGCTTTTTGGCGCGTTGTTTCTTTTCAACTTCTAATCTTTTGACAGCTGAATCAGTTGCAAAATATGCATAGCTGCGTGGAATCAGATAATTACGGGCATAGCCGTCTTTGACGGTAACAATTTGGCCCATTTTGCCTAAGTTTAAGATGTCTTGTCTTAATATAATTCTCATTTTTATATAGCCTTAGTTTGTTTTTTCTTCTTCTTGTTCGCTGACTTTTTCAACTGCAGGTACTTCAACCTGCTTATTGTACCTTCCTCTTCCTCTTTCATTAGGAATAGTTGAAGTTTCTTCTTTGATTGGTTCTTCAGGATTTTCGAGTACAATAGCTTTGCCAGTAACTAAAGCACGTTGTCTGCGGAATTCACGCAATTTTTCGGGCAAAAGTAAAGTCAAATGGCGTAAGACTGTATCCTCGAGAACGAGAAAACGTTCAAAGATTGGTACATTTGTAGGAATCGAGCTGAATACCACATGAATATATAAGCCGTTATACTTCTTGTTAATAGGGTAGGCAAGTCGTTTACGCCCCCACTTATTAACTTCGAGTACCTCGCCGCCATGGTTTTCGATATAGCCGGAAATTTTACCGACGACTGTATCGAGGTCAGCGTCTTCTAAAGCGGCATTTAATATGATTGTAGATTCGTAAATACGGCGCAAATTCATTAAAATACTCCTACTATAAACAATTTTTTTCATATTTTTTTCTTTGTAGTTATAACATAGAATGTCAAAAGTATCACTTTTTATCGAATTGACAAAATCAAAATGAAATTTTTTTTTGATTTTTTCAAAATTTTCAATAAAAATCTTGTTTAATTAGGTCGTATTTTCATATTTATACTTATCTTTGTATTCTATTTTAAGTAAATTTTTAGAATTCAAGCGTTTTTCGTAAATTTTTAGGTGCCGAGAATGACTTCTGAGGAAATCACAAACAAAGTTGATGAAACTAATCAACAAATTACTGATGTAATTAAAGAACCCGAAACCACTAATGTGGCTGAGGATAATGTACCCAAAACAGATGTTGAAAATGCAGTAGAAGTTGCCGAATCAACTTCTCAAGTAGAAAAAACCAAAACTGAACCGGAGGAAATACCTGTCGAGACAGTAAAAGAGGCATCTGTTGCTGATGAGTCAACTCAACCACCTGACATTAAAGTCTCTGACAACCACGTCAAAGAAAGAGCTGATGAAGAGCAATTCAATGCTATCTTCGATAAGCTGAAAGCAATCAAAGAGAGCAATTCTACTATTACTGTCAATGTGACCGAAAGAATTCGAGGCGGTTTGAGAGTTTTCCACCAAGACGTTCCGATGTTTTTGCCTGCTTCTCAAATTTCGTCCAGACGCAGTCCGGGTGAAGAAGAATTGAAAGAACTAATTGGAAAGGATATTGAGGTTCATGTACATGAATTGCAAGAGGACGCCACTAAGAGAAAAACTGTTATTGTCAGTAGAAAGCAAGTTTTAGTAGATGATTTCTGGAAAAATCTAAAAGTTGGTCAGATTCTCGAAGGTCCGGTTTCCTCAATAGCTTCATTTGGTATTTTTATTGACTTAGGCGGATACGAAGGATTGATACATGTATCGAGATTATCTCAATCACATATCGAAAATCCTAAGGAATATGCGAAAAAAGGTGATATACTGAAGGCTAAACTTGTTGCATTTGATGAAGAGAAAAAGAGAATTTCGCTCAGTACTAAGGATTTGGAACCTTCACCATGGACTGACATCAATTCAAAATTGGCAATCAATGCTAAAGTGAAAGGAATAGTCAGACGTTTGACAGATTTTGGAGCTTATGTAGAAGTAATGAAAGGCATTGACGGATTACTCCGTACAAGTGAATTAAGTTGGACAAAAAGAATCAGTAATCCTGCTGAAGTAGTCAAAATTGGCGACGAAATCGAAGTAATTATTCTTCAGATAAATGAGGAAAAGCAGGCTTTGACATTAAGCTTGAAACGTTTATCAGAGAATCCTTGGATAACTTTTGCCGAAAAATATACACCGGACTCTATTCACAACAGTATTGTCAAAGAAGTCATTAATCACGGGCTTGTAGTCAATATAAATAACGAAATTGACGGTTTTATGCCACGTAGTAAAATGAAAGGCTATATCAAGGGTAACAAGATTCCGTTTAAACCTGGCGACACTTTTGAAATTAAGATTGTTAGCATAGATACTACTAAAGAATCCTTGATTATAGCTCCCGCAATCGAAATTAAAGAAGAAGTGACCGAAAAGCCACCTCGTAAGAAGTCTGACAAAGATGACAGACAGCCAAGAAGAAATCGCGAGGACGACAAATACAAAGAAATGCCAAGCAATGATGGCGCATTTTCTTTCGGCGATATGCTTTCAGACGAAAACAAAAAGTTGCTTTTCAACAAAATTGATAAATAATTTATAATATTTGTATAATTAGACCGATATTGATTAATAAGCAGTATCGGTTTTTTTTTATCTTTGTATATGCTTTCATGTACTATTTGTAAAACGTTTTTCAGATGAAAATGAGGTTGTTTTGTTTAAATTTTTAAGATTCATTATTCTTACATTTTTACTTACTGCTTATTTAGCAAATTCGCAGAATAGAAGCGATGAGAAGAAACCCGAAACAATCCTGAAGATTCAACCATCGAAGTCTCCTTTGGAGACAATGCAAGAGGGTGGAAATAGCGACAATGGTAACCAAAAGTTACCAACCTCGAAGGAAAGTTTTACACCCGAGCAAGATAGCGCTTTCTTTGCAGCGATGAGGCTGTCGCTACCCATTCGAACATTAATCAACAACAATTTGCATTATTCCGACGATTTATGGAATTTGGGAAGAAGTATTTCACAAGGTACACCATGGCAAATTGCAATTGAAAACTTGAGGAGCATTCCACCTGAATTTTACAGAGCAGACCCTGTCGAAATGATTCATCGGCAATATGCTATTGAGCAATCAATGCACGTACCTTACATTAATAACCATTTAAGATATGGTACGAAGATAACTTTTGAATCAATTGGTAAGTTATTCGGTCTGATTGAAGACACATCTACGGAAATTAAGTACAATTTGGATTATTCGACCGATGTTGAAGTGGTCATTTATTCAATCAGTTCTGTTGTGGTGGCTACTTTATTTAACGGAAATCAGACGCCGGGATCTTACAAACTGACCTGGAATGGAAGAGATGAATTTGGCAAGATGATGCCTCCGGGAGATTATATTGCTGAAGTGCGAATAGGCAAGGAAAGATATATAAGAAAAAGAATCGAAATTCGCTAATCAGAAACCACCAAATTTGATTGTCATCGTTGCTGTAAAACCGTTTAGGTCATTATTTTGTAGATGAACAAATTTACCCTCGTTTTCGAGATTTTTTGGCTTATAATCAAGCCCGGGAATAAATCTATATCCTACACCTAAAGTCAATCTGTAATAAGATTTGAAATTTAAGTTAAGATTCAATTGTGGTTCGATTATGAAAAATCCCTTTTTGTCAAGTTTATATTCGGGATTATAAGTTTTTACTTCATTATCTATTGTAATAGTTGATATAGTCGGTCTGAAATTCATATTTCCGTACCCTGCAGTAATCGTAAGCGAAGGAAAATATTCCTTATCTGTTAATATCGGTGCATAATCGAATTCAAAAGCGATGTAATTGAGAGCTAAGACAGGATATTTACCTATTTGGCTATCAATGACATCTGAACTATAAGTATTGAAGCTAATAGCATTTATTGATACGCCTGTATATACATTTGGGGAAAGATTGATACCTAGCTCACTACCTCCGATTACAGAGAAATTTTCAACTATTAGTGTAGGCTTGAAGATGATTCCAAAATTGACAAATGGGTATGCAAATGATGCCGCAGGCAATATACATGTGAGCATTAATAAGAATAATATTATTTTGAATTTTTTCAAAATGCTACCAATATGAAATTAAGACGATAAACAATATTGCTCAAATCTTGGCTTGAGAAATTCCCGATATCGGGACCCGTTCCGGTTCTCCACCCTACAGATGCACCAAGCGAAATTTTATTAGTAATCGGAGCTTCTAATCCAACCGCAGTTTCAGCAATCAAAAACCACTGAACATCAAGATTGCCGGCTAAGTCAATATTTCTGTTGTAGCCGTAAGATGCATATGCCAATCCACCGGAAACTGATATATATGGATATACACCCTTCATAAGGTCTAAATAAAAAGTTGGGCTTAAACTCACATAAGAAAGTCGTAAAAATTCGGATTTTCTATCCTCAACAATATAAATATCTGTTGATAATAATGAATACCATTCCAAGGTAAGTTTAATATTACGATTGAAATATACTCCCAAATCGAATCCTAATTCATATCCGTATTCAGATTTCATTGGTGAGGCTTTTCCGCCTAATGCTACTGCAAATTTGGTGCCGTTAGGGTCATTTTGCTTGGCGGGAGCTTCGTTGTCATCCCATTTACCACCGGGCAAAAGTTGAGAATTTGCGGTAAATGTAAATAGTAAAAAAAGTACACTGTATAGCAAGTTACGGAACATAAATCTACTTATGTTGAATAATGTAACACAAACTTATATTATTACGAACTAATCGTCAATCTAACTTATGAGTAAGATATTTTTCAGAATTCCACAACTGACTATCAACTTATTCATCAATGCGAACAATAACTGTTCGGCTTAAAATTCTGCCATAAGGATTATCTGTTGAAAATCTTATCGGTGAATTGAAATCAATCGTGAATTGTCCGGGCTTGACTCCAATTATTCGGACGGCGCTTTCGCCACGTTTACGAGCTAACACGTCATTGTATTCGGGTGTGCCAAGGTCATCAGTAAGCGGATATAATGTTATTGATTTGCCTTCGGCTATTTTGGACTTGATATATTTAAGTGCCGTATTATCAACTGCGAAAAAGTCCGATTTGTCGAATTCGGAATATGCGAGTACAAAATAGCTGAATTGTGATAGTTGTGCTGATGCATTGATATATATATTATTCGCAGTTTCTTCGTGCTTGAGATACAATTTCATTTCAGTATTTGCACTTTGATTTTCTTCGTTTTCAATCTTTGCTGTCGCTGTTAATGTTTTCAGTCGTGATGATTCATTTACAAAGATGGAGGAATTCAACAATAGCTCGTTTTGACCGTTTTTCAACATTGTTGGATTTGCGCCTTCAATACTCGAATAGCCCTCAAAACTTGTTACTTCAGATTCGGATTCGACAAAAGTTTGTAGGAATACAACTTTGTTGGTATTATGTAGCAATTGTTTCGATTCAATATTGTGTTGAATTAGACTTTCTTTTCCGTCAATTTCGAAAACCACTTTGCGAGCTTCGGCGATTAGTTCATTATAGTTAAAATCATTTTTTTTCAGTCTTTCGTTCTCAAGTTTTATCCTTTCAGCGGCAATGCCATTGGCAACGAGCAGAGATTTGATAATTTCGCCGCGACTTGCAATAATGCTCGGTTCATCATCGTGGCTAATAGATTTGATAGTCAATATTTTTTCAGGTGCGGCATTAAGCTGTTCAGTCAATATATCTACATATTTTACAGCGAAATCATTCTGCGTAAGAATATTGAAAAATGCTTTTTCGTCCGATTGAGGTACCGATTGCATTTGGATGCTTCTTTCGTTTGGCTTTGTAGTACCCTTTTCAAAGAATAGTACAGGCAAGTAATTCAAATAATAGATGTAATTATCCCTTTTGATAAAAGCCGTAAGTGTATCGCCAATACTAATTTCACGACCTTCGTATATGCCACGTATTGCAATTACAGGTGGTTCAGGAGCTTTGGGAGGAGTTGGCATCTTTGGTTCATCAGCCGGTATTATAACCGGTCTTGGCAGTTCAGGTTTAGGTACATTATAACGGAATGTGACACCGGCTCTTAAAGTTGCAACTTTCCAATCATAATTTTCAATCACATTTGTCAATCCATAAGTATATTGCAAATCTGCGAGTATGTCAAGGTTGCCCATGTTTGCCACTTTGTACGAAGTACCGAGCGCTAGACCGAGATAAAGTGGGTTTGCATCGAGCAATTCACCCGCAAATTCACGGCGAACCGGTGAACCGGTCTCGAAAGTAATTCCCTTTGGACTTGCAATTTCTTCCCTTTGTTCAAAATCTTTGCTTAAGACAATACCAAATACAAATCCGAATCGCAACTCAAGTGGAAGAAAATCCGGTTTAGAAATTTGAAAAAAATGTTCGGTGAGAATTGATGAATAATTAACATCGAGTTTATGGTCAACCCAAACATTTTCGTAAGTGTCTAAGTGAAGTAAATTGCCAATATTTTCATTTTCAAGATAATTGCCCGATAAATTTGCATAATGCAATTTCAAAACATATTTCGATGTATAAGATTCAATCAATTTATCTAATTTATATTCTCCTCCAAAATACAATCCATATCCAAAATTTGTAGCACTTTCAAATTTGTTGCAACAATTCGGAATTCCCGGCAATTGAGCAAAATCTGATGAATGTGAGTTCAGTCCAGCTCCAAATCCGCCAAAAATTGAATAATTTGTATATCGAGTTTGCGAGAATGTAATGTTATTTGTTACTATAACCAATGTTACTATTATAATCAAGAGCAATCTGATTTTGTATGTCATCGTGATATTATAAGTGATTGTGTAGAAATAATGTTGTTAGAAATAACTCTGATTGTATAAAGACCGGAAGAAATCTGGCTAACGTCGAAATTCACAGTATTAAGTCCTTCAGAAACCGAAACACCTGCTATACGTTTGCTGACATTGCCCATGAAATCAGCAATTTCAATATCGGCATTACCGCTAAAGTTAGTATAAAAATCTAACTGTATCAAACTATTTGCAGGATTAGGATTGATAGTGATATTTGATAAATTATCGTAAGACCGAAGAATTCTGCGGTCTTTACAAAGTCCGATGATGTGCAATTCGCCACTTTCAGTAGTTAATTTTGTAGAAGAACCAAAAAATGATCTGCCGTCAGTAAATACCAAATCAGACCTGTCTGTTTCGGCAATTCCTGCCACACCTTTTACCACGCCAAGAATTCCATAAGTTGGGAAATCGCCGTCAATTCGGAAACCGACTGTTCTGATATTTCCTTGGATTGAATTTCTTATCAGAATTGCATCGCCCCATTCAGATTTCACTTCCAAAGGTAAAAACAATCCGGCATGTACTTCAAATTCTCCCTCAAAAGTACGTATTCCCTTGTATGATTCCAGTTCGGTGATTGAAACTGTGATTGGAATTTCAACATTAGTATCAGTTGCTTCAACTTCAACAATCGGTAACGATAAAATTGCGGATGAAGTATATGGACCAAGTGGAATGAATTTTTGAATCAAACAAGGATTGGCATCAATAACTAATGAAGCATTACCGGCAATTTCCGTTAGTTTGATAATTTCGATTATGGCGGTTTCATCGGGTTTCAAAGTAAATGGAGTCGGAGTCAGTACTTGGTATAATCCGGCAGGTACGACATTGAAGCCATCGAATACAATATCAGTTTTGCCGACATTGTGCAAACGTAATTCACGAGTGTCAATTTCGGGAATGAACAGCAATTTGTTGTGGTTCGATTCGATGAAACTACCTATTCCAACGCCTCTTACTTCATTAAGAATTTTAATTTTACTTTGATTTGAATGATAAACAGCTATAGCTGCTTCACGCAATCCCAATTCTAAAGGAGTGAATTTTATTTTTGCAAAATACGAACCACCGGGCGGAATCAGAGTATCTTTGGTGAAAGTCTCATCTTTGAACTCTTTGTTTGAAATAGGTTCGGTAGCCGAGAAATTCACAAGTAACGGCACAGGGTCATCATTGCGAAATAATTCACGCTTATAAATCACAGTATCGCCAATGCAAACTTCGCCCATTTCGAATGGTTTATTAAAATATGTCACATTCCTTGGATACGAATATGTCGAAAATGGAATTCTTAAATATGTATTACAAGTTTTAAAAATCAAATCATCTTTAATTACTCCTGTATCAATAGGACTAAAATTTACACCAATCTCAAGGCATTCACCGGGGAAAAGAGTGTCTCGCATCCAATCTACTGCTAAATTCAAATTATTCCTATATTCAAAAAATCCTTCAGATAAAATAATCATAGCATCAGTCGGATTGCAAATTTGGGTAATCAAATGCTGATTCTGAGTTCCAAGATATGCAAAAGGTATTCTCACTGTATCATTTGTAAGAACTTGTTTGCGAATTATCATATTCCCGGTGATAAATTCCTCAGGATAAGTAAAAACGCGATACATCAAATTATCTCGTGAAGTAGCCGTTGATGCGAGCGAATGACCATTGGGAGCTATCTGCATATCAGTCATGACATCATAATGTCCGAAAAGAGTTTCAGCCTTCTTTGATTGAGTCAAATCGTAAAATGCAATTTGCTTATCTTGTGTAGAGCCTACTATCAAAGATGTTGAAGTTGGATTGAAATAAATTCTAATAGGGTCGCCAATTGAAGGTCCATATACTTTTGCAATTTCTTTTGTTTGCAAATCAATCACAAAAATATCGGTTTTCAAACCGTTTCCGTCTGATTTATTGCCCAAGCCAATCAATCTACCGTCCGGTGACATTGATATGGAGACAGAATTGAGGAAATAATCAAAATTGATTTCATCAATAATATTGTAATTATTCAAATCCACAATTCTGATTTGATTATTAAATAACAGGGCAATCCCTGTTCCATTACTATTGAATGCGAAATCCATCAAAGGAGCTTCAAATTGGACTGAACGTAAAAACGTACCATTAACTGAAGAATAAAGTAGCATTTCAGTCCCTGTAAATGGTAGCACGGCTAATACATCATAAGTCTTATTAGTAATGAGTTTTCCTGAAATGAAGTCCGGAGGGAGTTGGATTTTCCGATATGCAGTTTCTTCATTTATTTTGAAAAATGCCAAAGTATCTCGTCGTTGGATAAATGGAATACTCAAAGAACGAAATCCAACAATATACTCGGTTTTCGTATTATTATACACAAGCCCGAATGAATAGTATTGAGTAGGCTGTTCGGGTTCGCCAATATATGCCCTATTAATTATAGTTGGTTGTCCGGCTTGAGTCAAATCCCATGTCAATAATTTGCCTGAGATGTTAGACGAGGTAAGTTTTGTACCCTCTGTATCATACCCTACACTAAAAATCGTTTGCAAATCTTCGCTTAATAAGTATTCATCAGCTTGTTTGAAATTTTGCTTAATTCTCAATTTTAAATTTTCAGTTTCAATATCGGGAACTGTCCACAAATATTCATTACCCTTCACATTGTCAATAGTTGTCCATGTAAATCCATTATTTGTAGTATATGATATTTCAGTTGGTAAATTAACGGCATGTCCCTTCCATCGTATGAACACTGTTTGGCAGGGGGTGAATTTCGAACCTTCCGGTGGTTCAGTCATTTCAATTAATGTTTTGCCGTCAAGTTTGAAAGAATTGCCATATAAAGGCAAATGTTTTTTCAAACCACCCTGATAATGAACTGTCATTACGTCGTGGTAATATCTATTTTCTTTAGGTTCAAAATAAATATTAACCCAATATGAGGAGCCTGACATAACGAGCCTCGGAGGTTCTGAGTGATCGGGGTCAGAATCAGAAGCTAACCACTTTAATCTAAAAATATCTGTATTTGTCGTTATAGAGTCCAATTTCATACTTATAGGTTGCTTCTTTTCATTAAGAAGTGAGAATCTTATACGAACCTGAATCGGAATGGAATTGCCGGGCTGCACCTGACTCCAATGACCTTCCTTGACATCACGAATTTGAATTGAATTTTCGTCTGTGATAATGATATTGTGAAATGGTCTAATGACTCCAAATAGCAAAGCCTGAACAACCTTAGAATCAATTTTGGTCATTAAGATTGACCTAATAAGAGTATCGCTCGGGTCGGATTTTTTGGTGTACCATTTTACTTCCTGCCAGCCATTGATTAGCGGGCTTACCTCCTCAGGTATAATTGCAAATGCACCTTCGGAAATAAATACATCCTGTAGTTGTACTTCAATGGGTTGCCCTGCATTCAGAACTCTGAAATTTGCCTTGAAATACGGATATTCTGACAAATCTATATTTTCTGATTGGGCTTTAAGCTGAATTTGTAGTTGATATTGTCCTTTTGATTGGGACACAACGCAAAACATTAATAAGAGAAGCAAAGTTATTTTGGACATGACAGAAAATATTTATGAAACACTATTTTTCTAATTGTTAAAAGACGTCATTAAACCTTAATTAGTTACACATTTTGATATAAATATTTATTGATTGACCAATATAAATAATAGCACAAAAAAAAGCCCTTGGCGTTTGCCAAGGGCTTAATTGCTTTTAAGCGTTTTGTGTGATTACTTCACGATTGTCAATGGTGTTGTCAAGTGGATGTTGCCACTTTGCAATACCAATGTGTAAGTGCCACTTGTATAGTTGCCTGCACTTATATTCAATGTGTGTTCACCAATGCTTTGTGTGCCATCAAATAAGACTGCTACTTCTTTGCCGCTTGCATCGTACATCGAGATTCTTACTGAACCGCTTTCGCTCATTCTGTAGGATACTTTCGAGTCGTTGCTTGCAGGGTTCGGACTTGCGTTGCCTAACCATGCTGCGCCACTTAAGCCTGTCATTGTTACGATTTGTTCATCGCTGTAGCTATGACTGCCGTCTCTGTCTAAGGTCTTCAAACGATAGCTGTATGTGTTGCCGTAGCTGACTTTGTTATCTACTACCGGTCCGTAATGTTTGATTACACTACTGTTGCCTGCTGCAGACATTTCATCTATTTTCACATAGCTGCTTGTTCCTGTGTTTGTTACATCTGCTCTTTCGACTTCGAAACGGGCGGTGTTTTGTTCACTTGCGGTTGACCAGTTTACATCTACTCTCGAGCCAACTTGGCGGGCGTCGAAGCTCAATAAGTCAACCGGGATGATGATGCCGCCGTTTCCGGTTGCATAGTCAAATGCTCCACGGACGACTTTTTCGATATCTCCGAAATGTCTCCAGTCTAAGCCTAAATAAACTACATTGCTGTACAAGTTTGAGCTTGTGACGCCTGCGATTCTTGCGATGTCTGGCCATTCGTCATTTTGTACTTTGTTGTATCTGAATGCCATTTGCGACAAGCCATCTCCGCTTTCGACTATGTTCATCAATGCAGGTTGTGGGTACATGTCGCCTTCTACGTTGGTGCTTAATACATCAAATATCAAGTTTCTGCCTATGGCGACTCCCGTCAATGTCTTGCCTGAGTAATCTTGGTTTGCGCCTAATGGATTGCCCGGGAAACGATATTCTGCTCGTAAGATGTTGCGGACGAATACTTCGTCTGCGTCTTCTACGTTTGTGTTTTCGCGTACCATTTCTTGGCTACCGATGATTAAGTTGCTCTTTTCGCTTACCGTACCGTTCATTACAAAGTCGGTCAAGTTTAGTTTTTCTAATCTTGTCAATGATTTGTCATGACCGTCTGACCAGATTAATGTACGATATTTGCTATAGTCTACACTTCTTGGTTCCCAACCTGCCCGTTGGAACACGTCATAGTCATAACGACCGTTGGATAATTCGATCTTCCAATCCAACAA
>JAGXRP010000012.1 GCA_018335795.1 Desulfobulbaceae bacterium
TAAAAAATATTTTGGAAATTATTATCTTCTGCAATTTGGAAGTGATACGAATCTAATTGCGATGATGGTTCCCACTCAAAATTTATTTCTTCGCTTTTTTGTTGACTTCCATGAACAGGAGTTGTTAGCCGGATTGATTCGGGGATAGGTTGAAATTTAAAAAACATTCCTTCATATTTATATATATTACCATACCATGTACCCACTACCGGCTTCTTGCCTGCCCAATCAATGCGCATGGTTAATGGTGCTTCGTCAATCATCTGCTGTGGTAATGGATGATAGTTCCAAGTATTACCCCCATCGTTTGTCATTACGATTTTGCCATTTTGCCCTACTGCGACACCATTTAATTCATCATAAAATTTAATTGATTGAAGACCAAATTTAGGCTCGACAATTGTGTCAAGGACAGCAAGCCAATTTTTACCACCGTCTCGAGTTCGGTAAATTACATCTGACCGATAATGTGCTATACCAAGAAGTTCACTACCAACCAAAAAAGCTACACTGTCATTGACAATGTCTAATTCTCTGAATCCTAGATATGTTGTATCAACTTTAAAATCAAATAATCTCTCCCATTTTTGAGTTTTAATATTAAAATTTATATACTGTTTAGTAAAAATTTCTCCATCACTAGCTAAAACATAAAACCCTAAAGTTTCCTCATTAACTTTATCAATGCAATTAATGGTACCAAAAATCGAAGTATCTACAATTGAAAAGGATTCCCATCCATCACTTGTAAAATAAATATATCCTAGACTAGGGGGGGTGGTTCTGATAACATAAATAATTCCACGCAAAGAATCCAACATAAATATCCTAAATGGGTCAGCATCTTCGGCAAGTAAATATTTTTTAAATGATTTTCCACGGTCAGTACTTTTTGTAACATATTTCCCTTCCGAGAAAATTGCAAAATAATTATCTTTATCGGGAGCAGAAAAATCGCGAACATTTAGTAAATATTTAGGTTCTACATTCATTGGGTCTGCTCTATAAGTCAAAGACCAATTCTTTCCATTATCATAGCTATGGTAAAGCTCTATTAGACCGGTTTGCTGAACTACGGCTACACACATTCCATCATCAAAGCATACCAAAGGATTAATTTGTCCTGTATTTAATTTATCGTTAAATTCCCATTCGGAAGCCAACGAAACTATTCTTGATATTAATAGTAAGAATATTATAATTAGTAGCTTCATTTTTTCTCCAAAAGCTCCCCCTGAGAAATTTGTCTCAGGGGGATGATTATAATTAATTACCGAGAAATCATGAATTTGTCGGTTTGTACCAAAAAATCGTCAATCATAATATTGTATAGATAAACACCATTGTTAAAAGTAGTAATATCAATATCAAAAGCGTTTAAACCTGATTTGATATTGTTCGATTCACTGAATAAAAGTTTCCCATTAATGTCAAATATATTGATTATGAGACTACTTGCATTTGAATTATCTACTATTACTCTAAGTATTTCATTATCATTTGAAATATTGAATTGTGCTTTTTTACTTTGCTCGAATGGTTTGTGATATAAAGGTTCCTCATCGAGTATAGTGTTGTCAATATAGCCGGATTTGCCTATTATAACATCAATATCTTCCAAACTCTCACACAAATATTCACATTGTAAGGTTTGGGTAGGTGTAATATATGTTATGCCATTACAATTAAATGGTGGTGTGCCGGGACCCAAATCGGTTATTTTTGTTTTATTCGGTAACTCTCTACAAACTCGCAATCTTCTTGTGCAGCAATTTGAGAAACAAGGTTTTTGAATTTTGATAACTTTAAATGTTGGCCCGCCTATATCAACAGCTTCAACCCACATAGCCCAACATGATGCATTAGAAACTCGCCATGTATCAGAGCAAGGTTCATTGTAATCAATAGGTGAAAATCCCATTTTATTTTCATGTATAACACCCTGTACCGCCTCTAAGAAGGTTTGAGATGCGCTCATAACGCAACAAGCAAGCACGGATAAACCATGTTCGACTTCAATTTTTGTTATTTGAATATCTTTAAATCCACACGCTTCCCGAGTATAATAACTCACATTAATATAGCAACCCGGGCAATCTGTTACTTGTATCCTCAATTTTTCCTGTTTCGTCCAACCAATGTGTTCGCAATCGCCAATAGGTGTGCATGGTGGAGCTTCCTCTATGACATCACAATAAACTGTCTTTTTGATAATACATGGATTGTAGTCACAGCAAGTCTTGAATAACTTGATTGTAATAGTATAATTAGTCCCCTCCTTAATGCAAAGATTAAAATCTGACATATTAAAAGTGCTTAAATCATAATTATTTGGTTGTGTAACAACTTCACCTTCAATTAGAGCCGAAACATTTACATAACCAAAACAAGCGTACTCTTCGGGTATCGCTAAACGATGAGTAACTAAGCACTCGTCAGCATCACAACCATCCCCTCCTTTTTCAACATTTACAGTTAACCATTCTTTACTTGACGATGGACATGGGCAATCCTCTTCACTATAACATGACATTTTTGTAAACTCTTTGATAAATTCAATATAACGCACTTGTTGGTTTATTGTCACCTCAGATTCACCTGTAACATACAAAATATTTGTAGCAGGATTGTGCTTAACTTCAACAAAGCTAGTATAACCTTCGGCATTATATGCCAATTCTTCTAAAGTTTGAACTGTAAATTTATTAATATATACAGTTCCAAGCAAACCATTTACTTTATTTGGTGTAAAGTTTTCATTTAATACACCTGTATAACCGATTAACTCAGCTTTTGTGCTTCCTGCAAATATTATCGAATGACAATTGATGTCATATTCCAAAGACCTTATTATACATAAGTCATTTTCATTTAAACCATCACCAAAATAGCTTGAATATAAAAGGTCATTAATTCCATCAGAAAAAGGTTGAATAACTGCAATGAAAGCTTGGTCACCTATCCCCCTGGTATTGTTAAAAGCATTTACTGTTGGTATCGCTCCACTTCGCTGGACCCAACCAGCAAAAATAATTTTCCCTTCACGGAAAATTAGCGGATTCGTATGACTGAAATAACCATTTATATCTTCTTGAAAGTCGTCAATAATACCAAAAAAAGTATTATAATCAATTAATAAATTATTATTATCAAAATGAAGCTTTGTAACAAAAGAAGTAGGATAGTCATAAGAATTAACTTCATCATAAGCACCTGAAGTAGGTGAAAATGAAGATGAGGAGCTCTTGGTTAAACCAGTAATATAGATAAAATCATTATTATTTACATCAATACCCAAAATTCGTGTTGTATGATCACCACCCCACAACGTAGAAAATTTAAGAATATAGTCTGAATTTTGATCTGGAGTAAAACACATAATGTAAGCTATAGGTTCAGAATTTAAATTTCTTTGTTGCGTTGTAATTTCTCCCAGTTCAAAAAAAGCCGGGTTTTGATCACCCACAGTTTCACCTGAAATATAAACTTCACCTCTGTTAGAAATTTTTATTTGATTAGAAAAATAATTAGGTTCATCACCTATAAAAGTTGAGTATTCAATATTTTGGCCGTTTTGACTTAAAATCGTTAAATAAGAAGTTCGCCAAAAATTTATTGGGTAATTTATCATATAAGCATTTATAGTGGTTGGGAAATTATTACTTCTAGTGTCCCCTCTTAAATATATCTTATTTATATCTAACTCTATATCGACACAATTATCTTGACCACTTCCACCAAAGATAGTAATCCAATCATAGGATCTAGTGCTTGTTATAAATTTGCCAACGTATGAGTCACCTAATCCAGAAAAACTTCCGTATGTTATAGGGAAATTAATATCTGCTGTCCAACCACAAAAAATAATATCGTCATCAGAATTCAGGTCAAAACTCCACATTGGACTATTACTACTTAGAGGAGTTTGAGTTATTTTATTAGTTTTGATTAGAGTCAAGGGGTCTATTGTAAGTGGTTTGGTTTTATCATATTGCCCAAGTGATATTTTAATTCTGTTCCCTACGCTTGTAAAAATGGCATTAACTTTTTGTTTGCTATCAATAGAACTTTCACTAAATTGATATGCATACAAGTCCTTTTTATAAATCGGTTGTAATGTTGTTTCAATTTTGATTTCACCATTTATCACATTTATTGAATTGCTTCCCTTAATTTCAAATTCAATATTTTCAGGGTTTGCATTTGGATGTAATATGAAATCATATCTTAGTTCACCTTCCTCTAAATAATATTTGATGTCTATTCCATTATAAAGATTTCGGATTTCAATTATCTCATATTGAACTACATTGCTACGGTGTTTCCCAAAATCATTAGTTTTTAAAAAGTTGTAACGCATTTGTAGTTGGTTTCCTTTTTGAATATTCAAAATTGAATTAGAATTGATAAATTCTAATCCTACGGCATGCGCCTTATAGGAATTTTCTCTTTTACTTCGTTGGTCTAAACCTCCTAAAATATCATTGTCCATCCTCTCAAATTGCTCGAAAACCATGCCTTTTTTAGTAATCCATGCTCGGAATGATTTAGTATTTGTCATATATAAAACTTCATCTGGCCACTGACCTTGATTTTCAATAAATCCATTCTGAATAGTTGCTGGCAATTCCTTGATTTCTTCAACTGCTCCGGCTTGTACAGGCATCAATATTGTACCTCCAAATAATATCATGCTAAAAATTGCAAGCCATAACTTGCCAAGTGATTTCGGTAACTTCTTGTAAAATAAAGCAGTTACCCCCCCCCTAAAATTGGGTTTGGGTCAGATTGACGCATTTGTTCATTGCGTACTTGCATAGTGACTCCTATTGTATAATATAACAATAAAATTTGCCCTGTTTGGGCTTAATTTTATAATATGAATTCCATTCCAAAAAACAAAATTCTAAAGAGCTTTCTGTCACATTACTAACATAAAAAAGTTTTTCGAAACTTCCAAACAAAAATTCAAAATATTTCAAAATTTTCAATGTTCTTAATGATTTCCTTTAAAGGTTGTCGGGGTGGGGCATCTTGGGTTTCTTTTCCGAAAAAAAACTCGTCCTGTCTTAGTAACAAAGACAGGACGAGAAAGAGGGGGCAGAAGACATTTTGCTATATTTAAAAGTTAATGCTAATAATCGAATAAATTATTAAAAATACTATTAATAATCCGGTCAATAAAGCTGCCCATCCAAAGATTGAATGGACTCTCTTTTGTGTCGGAGTCGGTTCGTCAACGAAAAGTTCTTCCAATTTTCCTTCTTCGACTAATTTTTCATATTCGGCGGGTCTGTCGAATTTGAATTCTTCTACATCGTAACTGCCTGAGAAAATCACGGTATCCATAGGGAATTTCTCCGGACGGAAGTGCGTATTGAAGAAGTGGATTGTGAAAATGAAACCTGCTGCAAGCAATGCCTCGTCGCTATGAATTATTGTAGCAACGTTAATTAATTGCCCGGACATAAATTTGGTGAAGAATTCCGGTATCCAGAGCATAAGCCCCGTTGAACCAATTACGAAAATCCCCCAAAATACTGCAAAATAGTCGAATTTTTCCCAGTATGTCCATCTTCCATATTGCGGGCGCGGTCCTTTGTTGAAAAACCATTTCATCGAACCTACCAAATCTTCCCAATCTTTTTTATTCGGCAAAAGTGAATCGGGTCCCAATAGCATTTCTTTCCATGAGCCAAATTCTTTTCGTTTATTGAATATTAAATCGAAAATATGAGTGAAGAATACACCGAATAGCACTATTGCTGCAAAGCGATGGAAGAATCCGGTAACTTCGACGCCGCCAATCATCTTAACGCTGAATTGTGCCCACCAAGCATATGAGAATTTGAGCATCATACCTGTGGCGGCAAGAGTCAGGAAGCATAGTATCATCGTGACGTGCAAAATCCGGTTCAATGGTGTGAATCTCCTAACGCGTTTGCCCGAATGCCCTGCGGCTTTGAGTGCCATAATCTCTTTTCGCATCTTTAGTGACTTTGGCAACCACAATAATGTGTGCAACCATGAAACAAGGAATGTGCCAAGAAGTAGTATGGTCATACCCCAAAATGTGATGAAAAGTAGTGGGTATTTTTCGGGGTCATGATGAGTTGCATGTGTTAAATATCGTGTAAAGCCTTTGTTTGCTGCAGGGTGGCATTTGGCGCATGTTTCAACAATGTTGTCTCGTGAAAGTGTCGAATTTGCGTGTGATGTTGGTAATATCATATGGGCGCTATGGCAATCCTGGCATTTGGCAGCTTTGCCTGAACCGAGTAGTGAGGCTTTCCCATGGTATGTATCGAAATATAAATGAGTGATTTTTTCATGGCATTTGCCGCAGGTATTCAACATGGACAATCTAAACTCATCTTTCGATGGGTCAACAACCGAATGAGCGACATGGCATGTGTTGCAATTTGGTAGTTCATCATTCGATTTTGATACCATGGGCGAGTGAATGCTTTTATCGAATTGAGTTTGAATCCCCCAATGGCACTTACCGCAAGTATTGCTGATGTTATCTTTATGTGTAGAAGATACAGGATTTTCATGATTTGCCTCCATATGTGCCGAGTGGCAATCCGAACAATTCGCCGTTACTTTGAGCCTGCCGGATTTCAAGCCCTGCCCATGAATACTTTCGGTATAAGTTTCGGTAAGATGTTGCACCTTGTCTTCCATTCTGACCGCTGCTTGATGTCCGTCTTGGTGGCATTCTGAGCAAAGGTCGGGAATATTTATAGCAAAAGTTTTGGACATAGGATTAATCTTAGGGAGAACTTCGTGGTCATTGTGACACGTTACACAAGTAGGAGCATCTTTTTCACCCGTCAAGAAGAGCTTACCATGACTACTTTGCATATAATTATTATTGACTTTGTCATGGCAACTTCCACAATTAACTTTTGTTGTAATTGTTTCGCATGAGCGAATCTTAGATGGGCGAACCTCAATATGGCATTTACTGCAAGCAAGGTCTGAATGGACTGAATGGTCTAATTTGCTTACGTCAACATGTAGAGAGCGACCGTCGTTGCTTGCTTTAATATTCTTGTCCTGGTGGCAATTTAAGCACTCTTTTTTTGCCATACCGACATCGTAAAAAGATTTACGAACCTTATGAGGTTGGTGGCAATCCACACATGCCGGCAATGAATGAGCCTCTTTTTCCCATAACTCGCCGTCAATAATTTTTTTGTGCACATCTTCAATTCTCGCGTGACATTGAGAACAAGTTGCGGCAATATTATTCCTTGCAATAGAAGACCTCTTGTCTGTATGTGGCAAAATCGCATGAGCAGTATGACACGAAACGCAAGTTGCAGTCACAACAAGACCTCGCTTGAAAAGTCCTTCACCGTGAATACTTTCAGAATAATTCTCCAAGATATGAGATTGGGGAATATTCCTTGACATTTGTACGGGTGCGCCTTCTTGGTGGCATTTCCCGCACATAAATGGAATTTTTAAAGGTTGTACAGGAGATTTTTCGTGCTGCGCATCAACAATTTGGTGGTTCCCGTGGCAGTACTGGCAATTAGGCGCCAAAGGGTCGCCCTTTTTGAGTGCAACACCATGAAAGCTTATGTCGAAATCCTTTTGCTGCTTATTATGGCATTTCCCACAAGTCGCGGTCTTCAAATCATCCTCGTGAGGCAAATCCACGCCTGCTAAGTCTGTATGACAATCAACACACTTGGCTTCAGCATGTACAGAGCCAAGAATATGATTGGGATTGACATACATCGAAATATTCTTGCCTTTGCGGGTGCCTTTCAAATCTTTGTCGTCATGGCAAACCATGCAATCGTCGTTCTCTTCGGGCATTGAAACTTGTACCGCAGAGTTGAGTGTTGTGAATGTCAAATAGGCTATAAGAGCAAAAACCACGCTATATGTAATGGTTACTGCTTTCCCTCTATCTTTAAAATGACTTATTATGTTCATATTAAAACAATTAATTATCTTATACAACAAATACAAGTGTAAAATTAACAATTAATCTTTAACCATGCAAGAAAATGATTTTTGTCATGAAATATAAATATTTTTTCGACACTTTCATAACATATTCAAGGAAAGATACTTAGATTTTGCAATATTACGTTATAATCTTAGCTAAATAGAGCAATTCCAGAAAACAACATTACACTTAACGATAAACAAATCTCGTTTTCGTTCGTTTCAATTTTTTGTATCGAAGTAAGTCTCTTTTTATTAAAATTGTGTCATTTGCAAGAAGAAAAAAGGTGAATTTATGAAGTTGATTGTTAAATTACTAATTTTGTGTTCTAATTTCGTATTTATAATATCTTCTTACGGGCAAGAATTGCCGTGCATGCCCGGTTTTGTTGGCACACATTATGAGACCGAAGTAAACGTAAGCAATCCGCCCTATTCAGATGATATGCCCAAAGATGTCGTAAGAGCCTACACATTTCTGGATAGTTTGACCAAAAATTCTGATATCGAAACGTTTTACGGAGATTTATGGAGACAAGATTATAATGACACTCTCCAAACCATTATGAAATATTTATACAAACTTGTTGAATACAGCCCTGAAAAATTTCTTAACTACAAGATTGACGGTGAATTGAAAAGAAAATCTGTGATGGACTTTTATTTTGCGTTCATCGAACAAATCAGGCGAGTATCTCCCTCTCCAATTCTTGATGCATCTTTGACCTCATCATACTTAGTTGCTCGAGTGACTGTTAATTCAATTCTGATGCGAGCAACATCGTACAAAGTACAGCCCAAAACAGTGCGAGAAGTAATTGCAACTGTTGACACGATTTTTAAAGGAAAGCAGCTTTTAGAATGTGGGGAGGAAGGAGCCTCAGAAACATTCAATTGCTTGAAATTTGACTATGTCAAGGAATGGTTTGAAGAATCAAATCCCAATTTCGAGATGGAACTCAACAAATCCTACCTCATTTTCTTCGAATACAGAATGATTTGCAATACAAAAGGCACAACATATTTCAGCTTGTTACCTCTTAGCACGGCAGGTTCGGCAGCAAGGTCAATATACCCAATAGAGAATGACAATTTGATAGACGAACATAATGAACTTGGCTTCGGCAGTTCCGTCCCAATTAATACTGTGATAGAGGGCATTAATTCCCGCATTAAAGCAATAAAGAATTATAAGAATTGATGGGGAAGGATTAAAAAATAAATAATTATATCTAAATATTAATAAAAACAAAAAAGCCGCCCCAAATGGAGCGGCTTTGAAATATTCGAAATAATTCAGAATTTATTCGGCTAACAGTTTTTCGATTTGTTCGGTCATTGATTCGGGCGTAGTTTGTGTGCCGATGCGGTCTTGCACGACGCCATTTTTATTAACCAAAAATTTTGCAAAATTCCACTTAATATCTTGAGTTCCCAACGTGCCCTTAGCATTGCTTTTTAAATATTTGTAAAGCGGGTGAGTGTTGTCCCCGTTGACATCAATTTTGGAAAACATAGGGAAAGTGACATTAAAATTTGCTTCGCAAAACTCCTTGATTTCCTTTTCAGTTCCGGGTTCTTGACCGCCAAATTGATTACAAGGAAATCCCAATACAACAAACCCTTGGTCCTTGTATTTTTCGTAAATCGCCTGAAGCCCCGTGTATTGCTTAGTATAGCCACATTTCGACGCTACATTGACAATAAGCACCACTTTACCTTTATACTCGTTCAATGAGACTTCATTCCCATCAATATCTGTGACATTGAATCCGTAAATATTCTCGCTCATCATTTTATCCGACTCCTTTGTTTCGCTTGTACATGAAAAACTTACTACCACTATTGATAGCACTACTACAATCATCATTCTTTTGAAATTCATAATTCATCCCAAATTTATAAAAATAAAACCTATTTCTCGTAAATCAAAGGCTCACAACCGCATTGTTGCCCGACTATTATTTTAGCCGCTTCTGCAGCTTCTATTGAAGAATAGTTTCCTATCACTACAGCATATTTCAATCTACCGCCTACCTGCTTTTCCGATACTGTCGTGCGCATCCTTTTTGCCAGAAATTTCTCCTTTTCAGATTCGGCAGCAACTTTATCGTTATAAATTCCTACCTGCAAACCGTAAAAAACTTCCTTTGGCACATCTACTTTTAACACTTCATCGCTGACTTCGGGTTCAATAATTTCAAAACTCACATCAGCTTCGAAGTTTGAAGCGGGTTCACTTTTCAGTTCAGGTAAACTTTCTTTCAATCTATTGTCAATCACAACATTTTCAGCAGGTTTCGAATCAGCTAATCTGTTTGGTGCGGCTTCAGTCGTAAGCGGCTTGAAATCTTGCTTGGCGGGTTCGTCAATAATGGGACGCTGAATTTCATTTCGGGCAATAGCTTTCGTGTTGCTCTTGGCATATGCGACCGAACTCCGGACAACATCGGCGGCAACCGTCAAGTACGTCGAATAGGGATGCTTGGTACGCAGAATATCGAGCTCGGACTTAGCCTTGCTCGTGTCGCCCCAAATAGCATAATGCTGCACAATGCGCCATTGAGCATCGTCCGCCCACTCACTTCCTTCGTAATCAGTGACGATACGACGATAAATATCCAGCGACAGCTTCATATCCTCGACCACACTACCATGCAACAACATGACGCCCGGGTCACTCGGATAGCGAGCCAAAAGTTCCGGAATCGCCGACCTCACCTCTTCAGTTTTGCCATTCGCCAGCATCTGCAGATGTTGATTAACCTCCCTGCTCTGTGCGAACACATCAAAAGCCCCAAAAAACAAAAATACCACTATCAAAATTTTCATATTATCCTCAATTTACAGCCAACACGCTTACAAAAATGACCATAAGTAATGACGTAAACAAGAAAATTTTGTATAGATTTTTTTTGGGAGCGGGAAAATTTTTGGTTGGGAAAAGAGATGTGCCACACCTGGCAAGTGTGGCACATCTGAAATTTTGAAATATTTTGCATATTTTTGTGACAAAATGAAGTTTCATTTGTTTATACTTTATGGAAGGTGTTTGTTTAGAAACTTTTTGAGAGATTGGATAAAATATGAAACTATTTATTATTATATTCTTACTCCTTATTTCTGGAAGAGATACATATGCTTCTGAATGGAAATTTACAAAGAATTTAGATACGGGACAAATTAATCCTTTGGTATGCTTTGATGATGGGATGTGCGTATCTGTGGTTCAGCAAACCGGACTAATAGAGCTTTACCATAGCTATGATGCTGGTGATACTTGGTCTTTGACCTATAAAGCAGACCCAATGAATGATGAACCTAAATATTTACTGAATGTACGAGATTTTGCTGCACCCGATAAAGATAATTATTTTGCAATTTTCAGCGAAGGTAAATATGTTACTAAGAGCATTGACCGGGGTAAATCATTTAGTAAAATCTTAATATCAGAAGATTCTGACCCAACTCATATTTTTATGTTGGATTCTTTGCGTGGTATTATTACAGATACCCAATGGTCTGATGATACATTTTATCACTATATTTATATCACAGAAGACGGTTGGGAATCATATTCAATAGCAGATACCATGCTTATACGAGGCGAAATATATTGCATTGATAAAGTTAATGAGGGAACATTAGGATTTTATGTTATAGCTCACACGGGAGAAATTTTTTCTACACAGTATGTAAATTTTAATATTAAAACTCAAAAATGGGAGAGATTATTTGATTTTAAAGTTGATACAAC
>JAGXRP010000013.1 GCA_018335795.1 Desulfobulbaceae bacterium
ATATCAATTTCATCAATAATTTTATTTATTGTCCTAACAGGATGAGTTTCTTTAATCATTTCATCAAGAGATGGGGGAAGTAGAAACGCTTGTGATTGATTATAGTATTTAAACTTTGGTCTCATTGCATCGCTAACTTATTGTTGATTACAGCTGTTATGACGCCGATTTACACCTAGTATTTTCTCTTTTTTTTCCACAAAAATAACAAAAGTGGCTGCCCTTATGAGACAGCCTCCTATGTTGTCATTTGGACAGAACTGTCTTGAATAAAAAAAGGCTGCCCTAATGAACAGCCTTGAGTTTTAACATATGTATATTTAACTTGCCTACGTAGAAATTATCACAATCTCAACCCTACGATTGAGTCTTCTACCAAATTCGGTATCATTTGTGGCGAGTGGTCGGCGTTTTCCGAGCCCTTTGATTTCAATTCGTTTAGGAGAAATGCCCTTTGAAATCAAATAATTACGGACGCTATTAGCTCTTGCTTCCGAAAGTTTGTCGTTAATCACATTCGTTCCGACATTATCAGTATGACCTTCGACTAAAATATTTATGTTTTTCTTATTTTCCATGAACTCTGCCAAAATGTCAAGTTCGCGGACAGTTTCCGGTAAATCTGCGCGATTTGTCTGGAATAGCAAATTTTCGATGATTAGTTTTCTGCCAAGTTCTACTATGGGAATTGTTTTTCTAATCAATTGTTTACTTTCACTGCTGAATAAAGCTATTTCGATTGAATCGGGAATGGTTTCTTCTGTTGATTCGAATGTCAAATAATAGAGATTTGTCAACTGACTTGAAAAATTATCCAAAATTGTCGAGAATGGATAATCAATATCATAAAAAGTGCCACGAGTCTTGCTCGAAATCAATTTATAATTGATAAGCTTTGGAGGAACAATCGTAAAAACACGAATATCATTTTTTTGCATCATTTCAATCATACTTGCAGTAGTTTGGTCTGTTACACCATGCCCGTCTTCGCCTTTTTGATGATAGGGAGCATCGGTAATCACAACGCAAACACGATTTGCTTCCTCACGCCAATTGATAATCTTAGCTGCTGCTTCTAATGCCTCGAGTGCATTTTCCTTTTCGTCACCTCCGCCACGTGCTTTTACGGGATTTATCCATTTTAAGAAGTCCGAAACATTTGGAGTCGGGTCATATACTTTCTCAATATCATCACTAAATAATATCAAGCCTAATCTATAATCAATCCCACGTTTGACAAGAGTTTGAGTAAAAACAGAAATATTTGATTTGATAGAGTTGATAATCGGTTGCATCGATCCTGTTATATCAACTGCAAAAACAAAATCAACGGGAACGTTTTCTGCAACCGGGATTTTCTCTACTTGAAGTATATCACGCTTTCTTCCCTTCTCAAAGACGAATAAATTTTCGGAAGTAAGTGTATCAAGCGGTTCACCAAGGCGGTTATATGCTTCAATCATAATTTTAATCATGGGGAAAGTAGTGATATCCACACTACGGACAGTAATTTCAATTTCTTGGCGGGATGATTGTACTCTGGCGTCTTCGAGTATTTCGCGTGCCTTATCATCAGATTCCTGAATTACGGATTGCGCGAAGATATCCGTTGCCATAAGTATGAAAAACATTAGAAATACATGAAATATTTTTATATGTAACAAATTGGTTAACATTTTATGCTTTTTAGGTACTTTTTAAATAAATCGGTTTAGTATAAATACAAAACCCCGCAACCAATATAAAAATATCATTACGGGGTTTCACATAACGAAATTATATAGTCAATCTAATAACGGGCGAGAACATAAAGAAATTCTGGATTTCAAATGGTCTCGGGTCTCTCATTATAGTAGAGTATTTGCCTTCGAGATAGAACCAATCGCCAAATAATGGGATAAAGATTCTTGCAAGGAAGACTTGGTTTGACATTTGGATACTTGCTCCGAATGGGAATGCTGCTTGGCTTCTGTAAGAAACTTTGAAAAACATCCAATCAGCTACATCATTTGGTTTATAAGTCATCAAGCCGTCAACACCTTCATTAGTAATTTTGGTAATAGGACCAATTTCAGTTGGTTCGATATATAATGCAGCTTCGCGAACTTCAGTATAATTGATACCAAAATCAAATCTGAAATAATTTTCAGGATTTTTCTTGTCCAACCACCAATGATAGAAAGCTGTGAATTGACCGGTAGCTCTTAACAGAGGCACAGTATGAGTAATATCGTAAGGTCTTGGGTCTGAAGGGTCAAATTGAACAGCTCTATCAAAATTTTCCATCTTTCCATATGAACCAAAATCAATTGTTTGGGTGCCAATATCTTGCATAGGTAGTTCGACATTCAATCCAATGCCAAACGCAGGATGGAACCATGCATGAACATCAGTACCGAAAACTAATTTACCGCCGGGACCGGCATTGAGAGTACGGTCGGCAACCCAACTTAGCAATGAGTTATTATTTGCTAAACCGCTCGAGAGACGATAACCGCCACCTAAGTGTGCATTTATCAAATATGGAATACCTTTGCTTGTTTCTCTATCTGTATTGATGTACAATGGTCTTTGTAATAAAATTTTAGATTCCCCTGCAGACCAAAAATGGTAACCAACTTGGTCAGTACCCATAATTGAACGCAACCAGAAACCTGTTTCACCAATTTTCATACCTTGCTCAAATAGTGACAAAGTAAAAGCATGGTCAACATTTGTGGGTCGGTCTAAATAATCGGTAATAATATCGGCTTGCGACGGAGTAATAGGTGCTTGAGTGGGCAAATCCGTGAAGCAATAATCGCGGCGAGCAAAATCGTTAGGCTCACCTCGCAACATTCCTGAATAGAACAAATTACCGGCAAGGAAACCAACCAAAACATCGCTGAAAGTTGCTTCAATTTCCGTAGCGTTCATACTTTCACTGCCGCAATTAATCATCAATATTTCAAAAGGGTCATAATCGAATTCCCGCGGTGCAGCAAGAATTTGAATGTCTTCTCTACTCAAGTTACTTTCGGGGTAACCATGATACAGAAAAGATTGATATATTTGGACTAACAAATCCGGTTCGCATACTTTCCAACGTGGAAAATACTGAACTATTTGAGGGTCCATTGTCGTAAGCGAATCAATGACTCCTTGTCTGTCTAATATCTGAGTTTTAGCTTCAAAATTGGTCAACATAACCAATACAGCCGAAAAAATAATAAAGTTTACAATCTTTTTCATAATCACTTTCGTTATAAGTTTACAAAATTCGATTAAAAATTAACAATGAATCGAGCCATCGGTAAAAACACACTTTTCTTTTCCCACATACGAGGGTCTTCGGTAAATGCTTTGAAAAAGCCTTTAGCATCCAATCTCAATGAGAAAGTATTATCAATAATCGGTACTTGGAGCCAAATATTGGTATAAAGACCTTCGTCAAAATATTGCAAAGTAACTCCAAATGGAGTACTCAAACCGCGAGCCATAAAATCAATACGTCCCGAAATACCACCAACTGCTTCTTCACCAAGTCTTTCGTATGTTATGATATTACGACGAGTATCCGGGTCTTCTTCACTTTTATTATACCATTCTTCTATACCATATATAGTACCACCTAAACCAAATCTCAGAAGATAGTCTCTATCAACAGCGACAGCAAAAGTATAATGTAATTGAGCATTGTAGCGAATTAAATAGTCCAAATCTGTGAAATCGGTTACATAAGTATCCGGAGAAAGTTTTCTATCACGCGGACCTTCTATCGCATCACCAAATACAAAACCTGCTGATACGTTGAACACACCACTTTTGGGGATAACTGCAAATGGGAAATCACCTTCAAAGGCAACACCCACACCGGCATGAGTCAATGTTCTTTCAAGGTTATAAATATCAGTAGAAAGATTTGACCAACCGCTTGTCGGTAGAATTATGCCTAATTTGACAGCTTCCCAAATAGCACTGACAGTCATTCTTTCACTCCAAAACGAAGGATAATTTATGCTTTCGATACCATATTTCAACTCAAGACCAAATTTAGGTAAAGTCAAATTTGGACGTCTATCTATTGTATCTTGGAAACCGTCAGGGTAAGTTAACATAGGATAATCATATTGACGCCAGCTGATTAAATCACCACTTACGATAACTTCATTGAATTTGTCGGTAATATCAAGGGCTTGACCTTCTGAAATTCTCTTGAAAGTTTGAATATCATGACTTTGAACTTGGTATTCATCGTTTATAAGTGATTTGGTCACTCCTGCTTGAGGTGCAAAGAATTTTATATAAGTACCAATGCCTTGCGATTCGAGAGTAATATCTTCTACCATACCTTGCATGAATGCATTCATTAGCAAATCATACAAATTATCTGCACGATAATCTTTCGAGTCAAGAGCATGTTCTTTCAACTCAGGATGAGTAAATACATTCGTCGGCGAAGGTCTGTTAATATTTTTAACCAAATTTCTCTCATCCGAATACGATACTATCATTGCAATAATTGTGTTCGGAGTAAGCGCTTCGCGGCTCTTACGAGTAGTCACAATATATACATTTCTAACTTGAGGAATAATACCTCTATCCTTACTTTTGTAATAATTGAAAATACAATCGAAGGATTCGGGGATAGGTAATGACCTACCAAATAAAGTACGTTGAATTGCACCGGCATTATCACCGTTATTTACACCGGTTTCAATCATTTGCAATACTGCAATGTCAACTCCTTTCAAACATTCTTCATCGGCAGTAACACCCATTTCACCGAGAGTTGCAGCTTCATCTCTTTCTTTGATTATCCGACGAATATCCTTTTGGTCTTTGAGACTATATACGGATATGTTGGAGAATCTGTAGTTTTTAAAATTGAAAAGAATACTTTCAAGTTTCATTCTGAATGACTCGTCACCAACTTGTGCTTCGGAGCGTTCAGGTAAAGTCAGGAACAGTGCCGTAATCAACACGACAATGAATGTTGTTTTCTTAAACATTTTATAGCCCTTGCAATTCAAACATTTTATTTTCATTTAATTAATTTACTATTTATCAAAATATACATTCTTCAAAAAATTTCAGTTTATCGTAGTCCACCACCGCCGGGACGTCTTTGTCCTTCGCGAGCAGGTTCGTAGTTAATTGGAATTCTCAAACTCTGTGTTGCCGGTGCTGAACGGACTCCGTTAACAGGATTAGTCGCAACTGCAGTTAATGGGACAACAATTTCGCCAACGACTTTCGTTTCACCTCTTTCGAGTTTACCGGATATTTCAAATTCCATTCTATAGTTACCTTCTGCGTCACCGTCCAACATTGGCTCGGTTATCGCAGTGAAACCTTTCAAACCGTCAGTATTAATCGCGCCGGCAACTTGAAGAACAACATTTGCATATTGGTCACGTGATGCTTGCGGTTTGGATACACTAATACCTGTAATAACGATTCTTATTTTCGCAGGAGGACCGTTCGGGTCAACAGACATTCTTGCAGACCTGATACTTGGTTCTTCTTGACGAATCGGGAAAGTTGCTTCAGGGAACAAATCAACTTCTCTATTAGTAAGTGGTTGAATCCATGCAATTCTTAATGTAACTTCTTTTGCGTCAGGAGTGAAATAGAAGCCGTAATCGCTTCCGATTCCAAGTCCATTAGTTTCGGGATATTGATTATTTGCATCAGTTTTCACAGTTATACGGAAGTCTTTAGCAGGAATCTTACCACCTGAAGTAGGTTCAACATTGAATATCAATGGGTAACCATAGAATGCAAATGAACTCATTCTTGTTTTCAAATTCGCTGCTGATTGTTCTGTAAGCGTAGTTGGGAATATTTCAAGTTCCATTTTCTTGACTTCAGTCTTGGACATCAATTGATGCGTAATCTCTACCTGATATTTACCGGGTGAAAGAGATTTATCAACTGTAGCACGATAAAGTCTGCTTTGTCCGGAAGGCGGCTCAGATATTCCGAGTCCGGCTATTTGGTCAAGAGGTTGGAAATTGGTTCTTGCAATAGTATTGCCATTCTTATCCTTAACTATACCTGTTAAATTATTTTGGTTAGGTTGATAAGGAGAAATATTGAATTCAAATACAGCTTCAACTTCATCAAATGATGGCAAATATGTTGGCATTGTGATTGTTGGTGAAGCGATAGTCGGTTTTGGAGTTACAACACGAATGTTAAATTCGATACTGCCTCTGTTTTGTTCAAAGTTGACTGATTGCCCGGGAGCTAAAAGTTTTACGATATAACCATAAAGATTGATGTTGCCGATTACAGCTTCTGCATCATCTTCAGTAGAGGCTTGCATTTTGGCTTCGTTCAATTGTTTGTTAAAATCAACTATATTATCGGAAACACTTAATGCATCAAGTGACGGTAAACTATATTTGTCAAGTCGTAAAGTCAATTCTTTCATAACTTTTCTCAAATCGCGAACAGTTAATTGGACAGTACCAATATTAACCGTTGCTTCGTCACTTACTGCATCCACTTTTTGGTCAGCTTTAACACCAAGGATTCTGTTAGTTCTTGATTCAAACCGAAGCTTATACCATCCTGCTTGATTTGGTGGTTGGAAATGAACAACAAATGCACGACGCTGCATATCAGCACCGCCGCTGTATCTATTTACACTTGCTTCTTCTGAATAATAGAAGATACTATCTTCGGGCATATTTGGAGGTCCGAATGTTGGACCAATCATTCTAAACTTTTCAGGGGGATAAATTGGAGCAATTTCTTGCATATTGACTTGAGTAAAATCAATTTTGTTGAACGTGGCTTCCTTGTCAAGATTCATTTCTCTTACACCCAAAAATTCCCACTGTACATCAGGAAATTCTCCGGAAATTTTATCGCCGGGGTTAAGATTGAGGAAGTCAACACCTTGCTCTTTAAGGTAATTTTCCGTTGGGAATGGCGGTGCATTTGAGGGATTTGGGTCGTTTGAAAAGAATATTTGATACTGCAATTGCTCAACGTTAGCCAATTCGACTAACTTTTGGATACGTTGCAGATATTCTTTTTCGCTTTCAAACTCTCGTTTATTAAGCGAAGTGCTGACATCAGTCACACCTACTTCAACAATATATTTACGGTACGATTTGATATCGGTACCAAAAATCGCTTTTATATCAACACCGGGAGGAGGCAAAGTGATTTCATCCTGTGGTCTGGTGTTAATACCTTCGGTACCTGCGCCCGATTGAAGTTGGGAGAGAATACTTTCGACTATTCTCATAGCTTCTTGCGTCTTCTTATGAAGATGTTCTTCGGCTTCGTCACGCTCAACAATGATGATGAGAAGCTCTAATACAACTGCAAGATACAATACGAAATAAACCTTACCGGCTCCGCCGCCTTTTGACATTTTACTACCTCCAAAAGTGATTTCTTCACTTTAAAAAATATTTATCTTTACTTCAAACTAATAAACTTTTTTTTTCAATCATTAATTTATTTACGTAATTTATGAATTTTTTTTTAAAATCCATAAAAAATGTTCAATAAAAAAATTTTGTTTCAAATTTTCAAAGTTTCTAACAACTAAATTATATCAAATAGTTGATAAATGCAAATAAAATTTAACATAAGAGTAAATTTATTTATGAACATTTTTTCAGTTTCATATGATTTTTAATTTTAAAACCGCCATTTGAAATATCTATTGTTACTATGATTATAGCGTAATCAACAATGATTATGAACAAATTTTCATTTTCATGTTCGTTAATTGATAATTCGTAAGCAAAAATATCACTTTTTGCTCGCAATCATGCTCATTCATATAGCTGTTTTGCACTACTTTGATTCAAAGAACGAATATACTCAGATGCCCAGATTTCTGTAGAATCACTTAATTTTTACAATGAACAGATTGATAAATCTACTGTTTGAATTTTCCAAATTCATCTAAATATGAACTTGGCATTTTTCCAATCCTATTTTTTCACTCTACAAAAATTCACAGATTCATTTTTTCTATTTTCAAAAAGATTCTTAATTATTTGTAATATAATATTAATTTTCGATTCATAAGCTACTTTTTTAAATTTTTTTTCATTTTTCTTTAATTTTTTTTTAACATTTTTTTAATCAATTCTTCGAAACCTTTATATATACTGTCTCGTCACGATTTAATCCTCCAGGAAAAATTTCTTGTTGCAAAGCAGGCTTTCCTCCCATCTGATTGTTAAGCATTACTAACGAAAAGCTCATGTAATGAAAAAGACGGCTGAATGGGCGGAAAGACTGGAGCTTGTCGAAATATATTACTGTGCAAAGCTTTGAATCGTTAATAGGGTGGTCAATGTTCATCATTAATATATGGTCATTAATTGGTAGTGTTCGCTCACTTGATTGGAAGTTCTCTTTTGTTATTTTCATTCCAAGCGGTAAATTATTCGCTGTCGTTGCTATTGTACTATTATTTTCAATATTTCCGAGCAAAATCAATGAGTTATCTTTTATCATCTCGGCTGTTACTGCGTCTTGAGTATAATGTTTGAAATTGTAGCCGCTTTCCTTCAGCATATCCATAAATTTTATCGCCATATTATAATCCGGCGAATCACTCGAAGGAATGACCACAATCGGGTTATCATTGACTGTGCGATTCAAGCTGTAAGGCATCTCCCATTTGTAGAGCTTACGCAAAACTTCGTAGTTTGGGTCCACATGAATTTTTTTGACTTCAAATCCTGCATCAAATGAGATTAGCTCCACACTATCTTTGACATTGAAATACTCTTTACGGCTTTGATTGTCGCCTTCGAATAGCACCGGTACGGAAATGTAATAATCCAAATCTTGAACTATTTCGAGCGAGACTAAATTTGCGTCTATCATCACATTTTTTAATCGCAATTCGGGGATTTCTTTTTCTTTGAGCCATTGGTCAAAAACTTTTCTTGTTGGGATATCAAGTTTTGCTGTTTTGGCTTCGGAATTGAAAAGTCCTGTTAGGTTGAACCAATAAGCCCTTTTGCCGGAATTTCGTTCTGCAAATTTCTTCAAAACATCGAAAAACATTTCTTTTCCAAACAGCTTATAAACCTCATACAATGCAAAAGCACCTTTGGAGTAGCCAACAACAGCATCATAAGTATCTTTTTGATACTTGAAATCATACACAGGATAGTTTCGGTCTTCGGGAAGTGAGGCGATTGCAATCAAGGCTTTTTTCCTCCAATCTTCTGCGCCTGCAGTGTTTCCTGTCAGCTCGTTATAATAATAGTTGGTCGAGAAAGTTGTGAGAGCTTCGCACCAATTGCCGGATTCATAGTCCACAAAGACGCTGTTGCCCCACCAATTATGAACGAATTCATGTGCTAAAGAGCCGGGCGATAGCGTTACCCACGGCATTGCCATAAGTCTTCCTGAAAGCAATGTATAACCCGGCATTCCAAATCCTGATGCGAAAAAGTTCTCAACCACATGGAATGATTTGTATGGATATGGTCCAAACAAATCTGTGTAAAAGTCGTAATATTCCTTCATCGCAGTTAGGTAATCTTCGCTTTTGACTATATCGGCAAGTTTGTAAACTGAAAATTCAACATCTTTATATATAATGGAATCTTTAATGTACTTCCCTCCTACCAGAATCATACCATCAATCGGTTTTTCGGTGGTGATGGAATATACAGAGTTGCTACCTGATTTTGCGATTTCAATTTCGCCGCTTGTAACAATGGTATAATCAGCCGGAATTGTGATTTTGACATCGAATTTGGCGATGTCTTTGTCAGTTTGCGGATAAAATGAGCCACCCGGCAAATATATCCCCTCGTTTGGTTTTGCTGAGATTATTCCTGCAGTACGTGAATGTCGCTGAATTAGGTTCGTTTCATCGGGCGGATTATAAACGGTACCTTTATATGTAATGGTAACATCATTTGCTTCTTTGATGCCTTTACCGCCGTACTTTTGATTTTTGATAGTCGGGTTGTCGAATATAATTTCAGAATAATTTGGGTCATCATTATTAATGGTATAATTTAGTTTGCCTGTGTGATGCTCTACACTTAAAATTTTGAGTGATTTGAGCAATTTTACACTTGAGCGTTTCAGCACGGGATTTTTGAATTTCAGTTTTGCTTTACCTTCGAGTGATGAACTTTCGGGAATAATTACGACCTCAATGTCATATTTTTCGACGCTGTTTTCGCCAAAGTGCGAGCCTCCACCCATCATTGGGAACGGTTCACGCTTGGGTTCTTTCGAATAAATCACAAAATCGCCCTCTTTTTTCATGCTTTCATCAAATTTTGGGGCACTTTCTTCATCGCCAAAATACTTTACTGTAATCACGCCAAGCTTCAGTTTGCTGTTGCGTTCTGCGACTTTTTGGACAGTTCCCAAGTAGCTGTTTGAATGGAAATCTCCGTTGAAATGAATGATTTTGCGTTTAGGATTCTCGTTGCGATGCATTACGATGCTTTCAGCCATAGTCTCGTCTTTGATAAGTTGAGCACCATAGTAAAGAAACATCGTGTTTTCTTGATTTGGAGTGAGCGAATCAAACTTTGATTCGGAATTGAGCATAGTTTTGAAGAATTTTGATGCATAATCATCTTCTTTCAAGAGCATCTCTCTTGCCACGAAAGCTTTTTCCTCATCGGGCAAATCATTGATTTTCGTCATGCCGCCTTGGACATACATCGCTGCATATTTTCGCGGAATATTTGCTGCAATCACCGAAGCCTCGTTTTCCTTAGCCAAATCTACGAGCGGCTTGTAGAATTTCTTATAATCACTCCAAGGACGTGAATTTTTAAGAAATGCCTCTTCGTCAATTGCACCTATACGGAAACTATCGAGTTGTTTTTGGACATCTCGCTCAAACATTTCAAGCGAAATGTCAACATTTTTGTCCATTTTGTAAACATTTTTCAAGAACTCATATTGGATAACATGAATCAAACTGTCATCGTGAAATTCGCCAAAGAAAATCACATCGAAATCCTTAGTTCTTTTAGCCATATCTTCTACCGAGATAGCTTTGCCGCTTTTGGTATCGTAGATGACATAGTCTTGAGCTTGCAACATAGTGGCAATAAACCCTAACAATATATATATACATAATTTCATATCAAAAAACCTTTAATTTAATAATTTTAATCCAAATAAAGAGGACCATCAGGACCAACCGGAATTCCGAACAACATCCAAATAATCAATAATAAAGTCCAAAATATAGTAAATATTATAGTATAAGGTAACATAGTAGAAATAATTGTACCGATGCCGTATTTTTCGTCATATCGTTGGGCAAATGCCACAATTAGAGCAAAATAGCTCATCATCGGAGTGATGAGATTAGTTACCGAATCGCCGATTCTGAAAGCGGCTTGTGTGAGTGCGGGGTGATAGCCCAAAAGCATGAACATCGGGATAAATACAGGAGCCATAATCGCCCATTTTGCAGATGCGCTACCCATAAACATATTTATGAACGCAGAAAGCAACACAAAAGCTACAATTAGCGGAATGCCTGTCATACCTACGTTTCTGAGGAATTCGGCACCGTTAATTGCTACAACTAAACCCAAATTGCTGTATTTGAAAAAGTAAACAAATTGCGCTGCGAAAAATACCAACACGATATATGTGGACAATGTTCCCATTGAAGTTATGATATGCTTCATCATTTGTTTGTCGTTTCTGATAGTACCGACAATCCATCCGTAAACTATGCCCGGAACCAAGAAGAACAACAAAATCCCTGTGATAATGCCTTCAAAAAATGGAGAATGAAGCACACCACCATCTACAGGATTACGCAAAATGCCATTTTCGGGTACAATTGTAAATACGAATCCTACAATAAGTACAAGCAAACTAACCCCAGCCCAACGTAATGCTTTCTTTTCGACATCGTTCATTTTGTCAACGGGTACCCTATCTGCATCGCCCGTATATTCTTTTAAGCGTGGCTCGACGATTTTCTCGGTAATGATAGTCCCCAACACGACAATAATGAATGCAGAAGCGAACATGAAATAGAAATTCACTGCCGGATTGATTGTCATTGCCGGGTCAACTATTTGGGCGGCAGATTGCGAAAGTCCGGCAAGAATCGGGTCCACAGAGCCAATCAAAAAGTTTGCACCGAAACCACCGCTAACGCCGCAAAAGGCAGCAGCAAGCCCAGCCATAGGGTGGCGACCCAAGGCATGGAAAATTATCATACCGAGCGGAATCAGAATTACATAACCGGCTTCGGACGCAAGATGCGAAATAATTCCCGCGAGAACGATTGAGCCGGTTATCAGTCTTGGCGGTGCATTTGTCACAAGAGCGCGAATCATAGCAGTGAACAAGCCCGAACCTTCGGCAACGCCGATACCAATCATTACCGCCAGAACGTACCCCAAAGGCGGGAAATTCACAAAATTCGCAGTCACATTTGTATATATCCAACGAATCCCATCGCCGCTTAGGAGGCTCTTTACTCCAATAATTGAGCCGTCTGCCGGATGAATCACCTGCCACTCAAGCAGTCCGCCAATCCATGACATAATAGCTACAATGACTGCAAGGAGAGCGAAAAGGGTTGCCGGATGCGGCAATTTATTACCAATTATTTCAATATAGTCTAACGATTTGTTAAATAACTTTGATGCACTTTCTTTTATTTTCATTTTCATCCTTTGTGTACTATACAAAAGTTCAAATTTACCGATATTTTGCGAAGTGAAAAGAAAAAAGTATGAAAGAGGTTCAAAAATGAGAAATATCGAATGCTGATAACTTGTGGAAAACTTTTGTGTTTTTTTGTTTTTTTTTTGATATTTGCAATAGACAATCTGCAGTTTGTTGAAAAGTAATTATTATTTTACATTTTTAATGAGGTGAGTTATGAAAAAACTTCTTTTGTTAGCAAGTATTCTGCTTGTTGCGTGCTGTGCAGTTGCGTATTCCCTTTTTGAATCCAATCCAAAAGGTTATACATCAAGTAATGGACTAAATTATATGGAAGGACAAGCTTACAATCTCAGAATAATAGCCGGCGGATACGCATTCTATTGTGAAGGCTCTGGTGATTGCTATGCAATTGATGGTCCCAATTTATCCATATGGGAAATTGGTGTCGGTTTTGGTGGTGATGACATTTATATTTGGAGAAACTAATTACCTTGTCAGACTATCAAGATAAGATGTGCCTCAATTTATAAAGGTACCCAGTAATTTGAGGCACTTATTTGTAATAATATAATTATTAAGGATAATATGAAATTATTCATTCTGATTTTGTTGACTTTCACTTTGATTTCACCTAAATGTACTATGAAAACAAAGCATATTTTAGACTATCAACCCAAAGTTATCGAAACCGTCAAAATTGAAAAAATTAATTTGGAGCTTTCCGAATCTCTAAATCTCGAAGAAAATGAAGACTTTATACTTGTTAATGTTACATCAGCTGCATTTATGAATGATGGAAATCATTTTGGCGTAATAAACGGAAGTAAATTAGCATTTTATGATTCGCAGACAGGTAAAATAGTGAAAGTACATATAGCTTCAACTGAATTCAGTGATTTAATCGCCAAATCCGGAAAAACGCCATATATTGATTCGAATCGTAGATATAGGAAAGAACAGTCTCACTTTTTATCTAAAGAAGAATATTTAGAACATGGAATTACTGAAGAATTAGCAGACTCATTTATAAAAAATAGGTTTAGTATAGTTAGAAATATAAATGATACAATATACGCATCATTAACAGCCTACTGTCCTTTTGTTACATCTAAATCTGAAAAAGTGTATGATAACATTCCAATTATTTTCAAATTCTCAAAAGATTTTGAAATTAGCGAAAATGTAGTTTTAGAATTAAAAAAGGATAAACATGCTATATCAAGGGACTTCATTTCCACTAACAAAAATTTATATTCTACTGTATCAAGTTTATATTATGAACCCATTAACAATTCCGGGTTCCAATCCATCCCTACAGTTGCAAAATATGATAAAAAAGGCAATTATTTGCAAACAGTTTCATATCAAAGTCCAAATTACTTAACTATGGGTGGCAAGCGTCTTCCTTGGGTAGCTCCGCGAATTGTATCTGTAGGTGACAATGTGATGATGCTCTATCCAGATGAATTAACCGTGTTTGGAGAAAACAAGAAGATGTTTGAATTACAAAATTTGCCTTTTAAAAATGATTCCGGCTTTGTTTATTATCAAGATTATCAACGTTATTGCCGAAGTAAGGAAATGCAACCGGAAATTGACGTCATGGCAAGACTTTTTCCCATAAAAATTATGGATGCTTTCGAGAGTGATAACAAACTCTATCCGATAATCTTAGTTTGGGATAAAAACAAACCTATGGGCTTTTACTATCTCATACAGGAATACACTTCCGACGGCAAATTGCTCCGAGAAGTCGCTTTGGACGATGAACCTGAAAATCAAATCAGGCAATTTGCTTTCAACAAATATGACAAGGAGTTAGTGCTATTTAAAAAAAGCAAAACATCTTGGACAGCTGAGAAATGGAGAATGAGGTGAAGACGGCAATACTTGCAATTGAATAAATTTGAGAGCAAAGAGGATGTTGATAACTTGTGGAAAACTTTCGTGTTTTTTTGTTTTTTTTTTTGATATTTGCAATAGACAATCTGCAGTTTGTTGAAAAGTAACTATTATTTTACATTTTTAATGAGGTGAAAAATGAAAAAACTTCTTTTGTTAGCAAGCGTTCTGCTTGTTGCCTGTTTTGCAGTCGCTTATTCATATATAAGTGATTATAATGCAAATGGTTGGATTTCTAGCAATGGGTTTAACACATTAGATGGAGCAGCCTCAAACGTCCAAATGATACCAGGAGGATACTCTTTCTATTGTGTTGGTGGTGGAACATGCTATTCAATTAACGGTCCAAATCTTGAAATCTGGGATGGAGGAATAGGAATTTATGGTCCTAGAATTGATATTTGGGGTCACCCATAATTGTTAACGATTGAAATATTTTGTAGCCCCAACATTTTTGGGTACCACGAAAGAATGGGGCTTTATTTTTAAAAGGAGAAATACTATCAATGAAAATCATTTTAATCACCTTTGTAACACTTACTCTTATTTCATCCAATTGCACGATGAAAACACAGCATATACTTGAATATAAACCTGAAAAACTCCAAACCCAAAACTTAAACAAAATCAATATAGAACCAAAGGGTATAATTGAAATTGAAGAAGACGAAAATAATATAATTCAACAAATTACTTCGGTTGCTATAATTGGCGAATCAAACACTCTAGCACTAATTAATGGTAAAGATTTATTGTTTTATGATAATACGACAGGCAAATTTATAAAAAAAATTGAAGCAACATTCGAAATGACCGATTTAGTCGCCAAGTCCGGACGCAAACCTTATATTGATTCTAATTACGAACGTAGAAAGGTGGAAGTACCTTATATTTCAACAACTAATTACACTCAAAATGGAATAGATGGTGAAATCGCTCAACAATTTATTAAAAATTTTTTCATGTCTCTTAAAAATATTAATAATACATTTTATTCTTTTGGAACAATTTATTGTTATTATATTGGTTCATCTGAAAAGAGTATTGACAACATACCGGTACTTTTCGTCTTAAATGATGAACTCAATATAGAATCGTATGTCGTCATGGATTTGAACAAAAACAGTCATGCAATTGCTTATGATTTTTACATTAATAATTACATTTACCTTTCTGCACCTGGGATGTATAAAGTTCCAGCATTTGGTGGCGAGTTCGATTCATACCCAACAGCTGCCAAATACGACTTAGAGGGTAATTTCATTAAATCGGTTTCTCATATGACAAATAACTATTTGTTAAAAGGAGGATTGAAAAATGGCTGGGTATATCCGAGATTTATTGAAGTCAATAATCATATTATGATTGTATATCCTGAAGAATTAGCCGTGTTTGGAGAAAATAAAAAATTGTTTGATTTGCAAAATTTGCCTTTTAAAAATGATTCCGGTTTTGTCTATTATCAAGATTATCTGCGTTATTGCCGTAGTAAGGAAATGCGACCTGATATTGACGTGATAGCAAGACTATTTCCTATAAAAATCATAGATGCCTTCGAAAATGAAAATAAATTCTACCCGATAATCTTAGTGTGGGACAAAAACAAGCCTATGGGCTTTTACTATCTCATACAGGAATACACTTCCGACGGCAAATTGCTCCGTGAAGTCGCTTTGGACGATGAACCTGAAAATCAAATCAGGCAATTTGCTTTCAACAAATATGACAAAGAGTTAGTCCTTTTTAAAAAAAGCAAAACATCTTGGACAGCTGAGAAATGGAGCTTGAGATGAAAATGGCAATACTTGTAATTGCAATGTTAGTGTTTGCAAATCAAACACTTTTCGAGCAACTGAAAGAAAAGTGCGAATTGAGTAAAAATGAATACTTGATTGTAATATTTCAAACTCCCGGAAATTGCGTAAAATGCTTTATAGAACCAATGGACCTTGTGGAATTAATAAAAAAGAATTCACTCGGAATAAACTATAAATTAATGGCTTTAGTGAGTGTGGAACGGGAGATTGAACTTAAAGTATTCCAAAAAGAGAATGATTGGAAGCACTACATGTTAGTTGACGATGGCAACGCACGAAAAGATTTGGGCGCCAAAGGTATAGCGATGATGATAATTTTAGATTCACGAGGGAAAATTATGGCTGAATTCTTACCCAATCAGTACGATAAAAACATAGAGAAAGCAAAAAAATTTGTAAAAAGTAGATAGTTTTTTAGTCCTGCCAAAATTTTAAACAACACTTTTTAGCATTTATCGTTGTTTGATACAATCGAAAATCAAACAAAGAGAATTGCAATGAAATTGAAAAGTTACGCCGAAGGGCATTGGGTAGAAGGCACAGAAGCCGGACAAAACTTGTACAACGCAGTGACAGGCGAAAAAGTTGCCGAAATCAGCAGCAAAGGATTAGACTTTGGCGGAATGTTGGAATATGCCCGCAAACAAGGCAACCCGGCTTTGCGAAAAATGACATTCCACGAAAGAGCAAGGCTATTGAAGGCTTTGGCTAACCACCTGATGAGCAAAAAAGAAATTTTCTATGATTTATCGTGGGCTACGGGCGCCACCAAAACCGATTCGTGGATTGACATCGAAGGCGGAATCGGCACTTTGTTCACCTACGCAAGCAAAGGTCGCCGCGAACTACCCGATACACCATTCTACCTTGATGGCAATCTCGAGCCACTATCCAAAAACGGTACTTTCGTGGGTCACCACATTTGTGTGCCATTGGAAGGAGTCGCAATTCATATCAATGCATTCAATTTCCCATGTTGGGGAATGTTAGAAAAAATGGCACCCTCCATTTTAGCAGGACTGCCAACAATTATCAAACCCGCATCGCTCACAGCTTACTTAACTGAAGCAATGGTTCGCGAAATAATTGATTCGAAAATTTTGCCAGAAGGAGCTTTGCAATTGATTTGCGGAAGCGCCGGAGATTTGCTCGAGCATGTCAATTATCAAGATGTCATAACATTTACCGGCTCTGCTACAACGGGAATGAAATTGAAATCGAGCAAAAATATACTCCAAAACTCAGTTCGATTCAACATGGAAGCCGATTCGCTGAATTGCTCGATTTTAGGTCCCGACGTCACACCCGACATGGAGGAATTCGATTTGTACGTCAAGGAAATCGTTAGGGAAATGACCGTCAAAGCGGGGCAAAAATGTACTTCAATCCGCCGCGCCATCGTTCCTGAAAATTTGATTGAAGAAGTAGGGAAAGCAATCAACAACCGTTTGAAGAAAAATATCATTGGGAATCCGCAGACTGAAGGCGTGAGAATGGGACCATTAGCAGGTTTCGACCAAGTTGTCGAAGTCGGCGAAAGAGTTGCAGATTTGCTCCGTTCAGGCAAAATAATATCGAGTTCGCTCGAAGAACTCGAAGTGGTAGGCGCCGACAGAAGCAAGGGAGCATTTTTTGCACCAACATTATTGCAATGCGATAATCCATTTGATTGCACCGAAATCCACGACATCGAAGCATTCGGTCCCGTCAGCACGCTCATTCCGTACAAAAATATTGATGAAGCCGTCCAATTGGCAAATATGGGCAAGGGCAGTCTTGTAGGTTCGATTTTCACTTCAGATGATGAAGTCGCACGAGAGCTATTTTTCGGCACAGCGACAAATCACGGACGTATAATGATTATAAACAAAGATTGTGCAAAAGAGTCCACCGGGCACGGTTCACCGATGCCGCATCTTGTGCATGGCGGTCCCGGCAGAGCAGGTGGTGGCGAAGAATTGGGTGGTATCCGTGCAGTCATGCACTATATGCAACGCACGGCAATTCAAGGAAGCCCGACCACGATTAGCCATATTTCGCAACAATGGATGAAAGGTGCCAAACGACACGAAGATTTGATTCATCCATTCCGCAAGCATTTCGAGGATTTGCAAATCGGCGAATCATACGAAACTCGCGGACGCACAATCACCGAAACCGATATAGTCAACTTCACCAACGTTAGTTGGGACACATTTTACGCTCATACCGACATCACTGCATTAAACGGCTCACTTTTCGAAGGCAGAGTGGCACACGGCTATTTCGTACTGGCTGCCGCCGCAGGGCTCTTTGTTGACGGGCGGCGCGGTCCGGTCATGGCGAATTACGGAATAGACGAATTACGTTTCATCAAGCCCGTCTATGTCAACGACACGATTCATGTGTTCCTGACTGTAAAAGAAAAGACCATCAAAGAGCCCAAGGAAGGCATTGCTGACCATGGTGTAGTGAAATGGGACGTCGAAGTGCTGAACCAGCACGACGAAGTAGTCGCAAATGCGACGATTTTGACACTTGTTGCCCAAAAAGCCAAATAGCTAATACTTTATAAATTTTGTTCGCAAGATGCCGGAATCGGTAGTCACAGTCACGTGGTACATACCGATGTTGAGTTTATGAAGCGGCAATTGTAATTCGTACACAGGCGATTGCGGAAGCGTGAATTGCATTACCTCTATCCCCGAATAGTCATAAACTTGTACCTTTTGCACATTATGTGATTCCGCAAATTGCAGCGTCACAGAATTCTCCGCGGGGTTGGGGACCGGGAGGATGGAGTGGGATAGTTTAGGTTCAATTTCAACTCCAACAGTACTTATCGTATCAATTATTTCATCGGGTTGGTCTAAAGGAGTATATTGCACTTTGTTTACAACCCAAATAGTTGAACCATAATATGTAAGTATTAGTTCATTTTTCGATAATATGTCTAAATCAAAAACCGTATGCGGGTTAGTTGCAGGAAATCTATTATCAGTGAAATGAGTCCCTGAGCCATCTATCTCAAGAATTCCGGTTCCGTTAGTACGCACTGTTCCGGTAGCGAAAAAAGTATTGCGATTATTATATAATTTGTTAAGAGACTTCCAATCAGGCATTTCTTTCATCCAAATCACTTCACCTTTTGAGTTCAGAGTGCCCACTACGCCAACAGTATCAGTCTTTTGTTCACCACAAAATGCAATTAAGCCGTTTGGTATTTTGAGAAGTGATTTGAGATTGATGTCAGTAGGCAAATCTAATTCGTATCTATCAATCAGTTCCAATTGTGATGAATATTTGAACAGAACGTACTTATTTTCATCACTCTTAGCTAAAACATAAATCAATTCATCCGAAAATTTCACAAATTCAATAAATTTTTCAATTATAGAGTCATGCTTAACAATTGTTCCATTAATATCCGATATTACAATTCTACTATTAATATAATTACCCAATCCCCAAGTATATAAACCACCTACTAAAACACTATTATTATCCAATTTAACTATTGATAATGGTGGATAAAGTCGAGCACTTAATTCATTGCTTCTGAAAGTTTCTTTATTTGAAATTGGATTAATCTTTCTGAACCCTTGCGGCATTATATTATATATTAGTAATGTATCATTAAAACTAATGAGGTTTGAGTATTGATGATGCAGTAGATTAGAATAAATAAAAGCATTTGAATTCATAATTAAGTTCATTTTATTATCTAATTTCAATGAATGATTCGCAAATGTTTGATCATACCCATGCGAGGCGAAATAGCTATAGATTGTATCTTTAACAACTTGCGTACCAACTGCCTGAATACTTCTATCTCTATAATCTTCATGAACTTCATGATAATAGCTTCCTGCATATGTATATACAGACCCTTTCAAAATCAATGGCTCTACTTGTGATTTCCCTACCGAAATGTGATAGTATTTTGTTAGAGTATCACGCTTATGTTTATCTTGGACTATTAGACTAATATGATAGCGACCGACTTTATCAAAAGTGTAAGTACTCAACTTGGTTTCTGAAAATGGCTGCCCATTCACCAACCAAGTCCTGTTTATAATATCGCCCAGAGATTTGTCAACAAAATTAACTGTTAAGGGTGCATTTCCTATCCTGACATCAGTGTCGAAATCGGGTTTAAGCAGTGTATAAACTTCAATAAAGTTTTTGGCAAACTTTTCATATATTTTTCCATCTTTAGTCAAACGCAATCTTACATCAATCATACCGGGAGTGTCGAATGTAAAAGTGGGGTTAGGATGAAATGTTCTTCGTCCGTCTGATAGTTCCCATTCAATTGCATCATAATCAATATTGCTTTTATTATATAATTTAACTGATTGACCTGTATAAACAAAATTTGAATCAGCTATAAAAGAAACATTGGGCTCAGTCGTAAGAAATTCAGAGTTGAATATGCCGAATTTGGTTTCGGATGCAAACATTACTTTTTTATGAAGTCGAGAATATTTGACTTTAGAATTGCCTGATTGACTAATATTCGGAACACTATCAATCAAACGACGAGTAGTGAAATCATAAAGACTTAAAGAGCGACCCGTCATTATTAAATAATTATTTTTTTCATTGAAGCAATAGTCATTTACAAAGTATTTTTTGATGTTATGCTTGGAAAGAAAAGAACCATCTTCTTTCAATATTATTACTAATTCCCCAAGATTGACCTTCCCCTAATAGAGTGGACATTAGGAAAAGAGATGAAAACTAGTTAGATTTGAGAAAAACGGAGGTCAAAAATGGAAAAAGTAAAAAGAACATACGACAAAGAATTTAAAATAAATACTGTAAAACTGATATTAAGCAAACAAAAGCGAATATCGGAATTATCAAGAGAACTTGGTATAAACGAAAATACCTTGCATCTCTGGAAGCAACGGTATTTGAAAGATGCTGAAGGTGCATTCCCCGGTAAAGGACACCAAAGCCCTATAGATTCAGAGCT
>JAGXRP010000014.1 GCA_018335795.1 Desulfobulbaceae bacterium
TATTTTCGATATCGCTTATATCAATTTCATCAATAATTTTATTTATTGTCCTAACAGGATGAGTTTCTTTAATCATTTCATCAAGAGATGGGGGAAGTAGAAACGCTTGTGATTGATTATAGTATTTAAACTTTGGTCTCATTGCATCGCTAACTTATTGTTGATTACAGCTGTTATGACGCCGATTTACACCTAGTATTTTCTCTTTTTTTTCCACAAAAATAACAAAAGTGGCTGCCCTTATGAGACAGCCTCCTACAACCCCACAAAAAAAAAAGCTGCCCATATGGACAGCCTCTGTGTAAATTTAATTCTAAAGTGAATTATGGTTTTGGTTCTCCTTCTTCAGTTGTTTCTTCGTTTTCGGCAGGAGTTTCTTCCACTTCGGGGTCTTCTACCGGAACTTCGATTACAGGCTCTTCTTCGGGAACTTCTACAACCGGCTCTTGTTCAGCCGGAGTTTCGACTTCGGGTTCTGCCGGTTGAGGCTCTACGATTTCTTCCGGAGCTGTTTCAGTTTCGGTAGCTTCAGCAACCGGTGCTTCTACGACTTCTTCTTTAGCTTTTTCAGCTTTAGGAGCTTTTGCTACAGGTGCTTCAGGAGCATCATCTTCTGCAGAATCTGAGCCTTTGAATTGCTCTTCGATTTTTTGCTTCAGTAGCTTATAATCGGGATTGTATTCTTCGTTGAAGATGTCTGCTTGTGAGCTGTCATAAGTGATTTCGACTGATAAGTTATCAGCATTCGGTACCGGGTGAGCGGTATTGTAATCATCAATCAAAGTTTGGTCTTTGCCACGAAGTGCTTCGACAACCGATAATACAATTTTCTTGGCATCTTTGTCAAATTCAACGACTTTCAATGGCAACAAATCGCCTATTTTGAAGTATTCGCTGATGTTTTTGACCGGTGCAAACGATAATTGTGATACCGGAACGAAACCGTCAACTCCGTCAGGAAGTTCGACGATAACACCTTTTTCGATAATGCGTTCAATCTTAGCTTCGGTTTCAGCAGTAATTTTGTATTTATCCTCGAAGAAGTCCCAAGGATTGTCATTGATTTGCTTATGTCCGAGTGCGATACGACGTTGGTCGGGGTCAATACTCAAAACGATAACATCGAGGCGGTCGCCTTTTTTGACGAATTCCCCAGGATGTCTGATCTTCTTTGTCCAAGACAAGTCGCTAATATGCACCAAACCATCAACACCCGGTTCGAGTTCAACAAATACGCCAAAGTTGGTCAAATTGCGAACGATACCGATATGTTTTGATTCAACGGGATATTTCTTCATCAAATCTTCCCATGGGTCCGGCTCTAATTGTTTCATTCCGAGAGCTAATTTCTTGTTGTCTTTGTCAATATTCAATACGATTGCATCGAGAACTTGTCCCATAGACACGATTTGCGATGGGTGCTTGACATGTTGAGTCCAAGACATTTCGCTAATGTGAATAAGACCTTCGACGCCTTTTTCAATTTCGATAAATGCACCGTAATCAGTCAAGCTGACCACTTTGCCTGTAACTTTTGTCGCTTTTTCGTATTTTTCGCCGATAGTATCCCAAGGATGAGGAGTAAGTTGTTTCATACCGAGTGAAATACGTTTTTTGTCGCCGTCAAAATCAAGAACTACAACTTTCACTGTAGAATCGAGACTAACGATTTCTGAAGGATGAGTAACTCTACCCCATGATAAATCTGTGATATGAACAAGCCCGTCAACACCGCCAAGGTCAACAAACACCCCGAAATCAGAAATTGCTTTCACGATACCTTCGAGTACGAGACCTTTTTCGAGTCTTGACATGATTTCACTTCTTTGTTCGGAAAGTTGTTCTTCGAGAAGTACTTTATGCGATACAACGACGTTTTCACTTGGATGATTGACTTTTACTACGCGGACATCAATTGTCTTTGTAACCCAACCATCGAAATCACGAACCGGACGGACGTCAATTTGCGAACCCGGCAAAAATGCTTCGATACCAAGCAAATCAACGACCATGCCGCCTTTGATTCTTCTCAAAATCTTGACTTTAACGATTTCTTGTTTGTCATATAATGAAATGATATCATCCCAAATTCTCATGAAATCAGCACGACGACGTGATAGTACAAGTCTTCCCGTTGGGTCTTCCATTTTGTCAATGTAAACGTCAATTTCGTCGCCAATTTGGTAAGTTTCGGCATTTAGTAATTCTGCTCTCGGCACAACCCCAAGGGATTTGAAACCGATGTCAACAAAAACTTCATCTTTCGACAATTGGACAATCTTACCCTTGACCAATTCATCTTCTTTGATTGTTTGAATCTTTGTATCGAACAAATTGGTAAAGTCATCATCGCTTAGTTCGAGCGATTCAAATCCATTTTCGAGCAAATTTACAACTTCGTCGTAACTTGAACGGCTTTGGTGCTTTGCTTTCGTTGCTTCCATTAATTTAGCAGATGAATCAAGTTTTACTTGTTCGGTTGTAACCATTGAATCATGGTTGATATCAGTATTATCTGACATTAAAATCCTCCAAAAAAAATACAATTTAGTTTTACAAAAGATGTAATTTTTACATCTACAATTATTTTTCACTCTTTGGTGTATAGAGTTTTGCAAAGTAATATAATTTTCCAAATTGACCAAATATTTTTTGCATAACTTGTATTTTTTATTGAAACTTATAAAATAAACTCAAAATATTTAGGTGAAAATAAAAAAAATATTAGCCTGAAAAGTGGATTTATTCGTTTATAGCATTTTACAATGAATAAGGTTTGAAAAATGAAAATCAATTTCGTAAAATTTATGTTTGTTTTATTGGCTTCTGTATTGGTTCTTTCTTGTTCGAAGGAAGAAAGCAAGCCTGAAAATACGGGAAAATTGAAAATTGTAGCTACTACGGGCATGATTGATGATGCAATCAAAAACATCGCCGGCGATAGAGTCGAAATCATAAAAGTGATTTGCGGACCCGGCGTTGACCCACATTCGTATGTGCCGAGTGTGTCTGATGCCGAAGCAATAATGAAAGCGGATTTGGTCTTTTACAATGGTGTCGGGCTTGAAGCCAAAATGGGCGAAATTCTCGCATCGAAAGGCTCCGAAAAGTCAATTGCCATTGGTAATGCTATCCCAAAAGACAGCTTGATTGACATCAATCCCGATGACAATATCGAAGATTACGACCCACATATTTGGAATAATCCTTTGATTTGGAAGTATTCTATTCAACGAATTATTGATGTTCTTGTAGAAAAAGACCCTTTGAACGCAAATTTTTACAAGGATAATGGTGCCGACTACCTTCGCGATGTTTTCGACGCATATAATTATGCACTTTACAAGTACCAACAAATTCCTGCCGAAAATAGAATCCTCGTCACGGGGCATGACGCTTTCAGATATTTTTCTCGTGCTTATAGCTTCGAGGTAAAAGCTGTTCATGGCATTACGACTGAAACTGAAGCCGGAATCAAGGAATTGCGCGAATTGGCTGATTATGTAGTTGAAAAAAAAGTACACGTATTGTTTTTTGAAACTATGGTGAACAACAAGTCAGTAGAAGCTTTGCGAAATGCCGTACAAAGCCGTAACCATGAAATTCAAATTTCCGATAAACCGCTATACTCAGATGCTTTGGGCGACGAATCGCCTGTGGATACTTATATCGGGATTATTAAATATAATGCAGATTTAATTCAAAATGAACTCACATCAGGTCACAGTGAATAATTTACCTGCAGTCGAAATAAATGATTTAACGGTTGCATATAACGAAAAACCTGTACTTTGGGATATTGATTTGTCAATCCCGCAAGGAGTTATTATGGGCATTGCCGGACCGAATGGCGCCGGCAAAAGCACCTTGATTAAGTCAATTCTCAAATTGGTCAAACCTATTGCCGGAAAAATTAAAATTCTCGGCGAAGATTACGATAAAGTCAGAAAAAGAATCGCATACGTGCCTCAGCGTTCGGCTGTTGATTGGGATTTCCCGGCTACAGTATTTGACGTAGTAATGATGGGAACATACGGGCAATTAGGCTGGTTTCGCCGACCGGGAAAAATCCAAAAGGCATTGGCATTTGATGCTATTCAACGCGTAGGAATGGAAGAATATGCCGACAGACAAATTAGCCAACTATCAGGCGGACAGCAACAAAGAACTTTTATAGCGCGTGCATTAGTCCAAAATGCAGACGTTTTTTTGCTTGATGAACCCTTTGCCGGAATAGATGCCAAAACCGAGAAATCCATTATGCAAATCTTCCGCGAATTGAAAGGTGAAGGCAAAACTATAATTGCAGTGCATCATGAATTAATCACATTGAGTGATTATTTTGATATGATAACAGTGTTGAACATTAAGATTTATGCAAGCGGAAAAGTCGAAGATGTTTACAAGAAGGAAATTATTTACGAAGCTTATGGCGGACATTTCAATTTTTCTCAAAATGAATCAATTTTAGATTGATGGAATTCATCCACGACATATTTTTTGATTATACTATCCGAAATGTTGCATTGGGTTCTTCTATTTTGGGAATTGTTGCCGGAGCATTCGGTAGCTTTGCCTTTTTACGAAGGGAAAGTTTAGCCGGCGATGTCGTTGCTCATTCAGCTTTACCGGGAATAGTTTTAGCGTTCTTACTCGGCTTTTTTATTACTGGCAGCAGTAGCAAAAATTCCTTAGTTTTAATTCTCGGGGCAACGATTACGGGATTTCTGTCTATGCACTTTTCGTCACGTTTGATGAATATTAGCAAAATCAAATCCGATAGCTCGATGGGGATTATGTTAGCCGTATTTTTCGGATTGGGTATATTTTTGCTTTCATTAATTCAACGTCGGAATATTCCGGGCAAATCAGGTTTGCAGGATTATATTTTCGGGAGTGCATCTACTCTCACACACAGTGACGTCAATATCATACTAATTTTTGGAGCTCTGACTCTTATGAGTTTATTTATATTTTGGAAAGAGTTTAAGCTCCATACATTTGACCGAACTTATGCCCATTCACTAGGATTTAATTCAAAGTTGTTAGATACAATGATGGTTTCATCCATTGTAATAGCAATAATTATCGGCTTGCAATCGGTTGGTGTAATATTGATGGTAGCAATGATTGTTACTCCGGCTGCAGCTGCTCGGCAATGGACTAATAAACTTTCAACTATGGTCATCATTTCAGCTTTTATTGGTTTAGTAGCAGGTTTGAGTGGGGCGCTTATCTCAGCATCAGTACAAAAATTACCAACAGGACCTGTAATTGTGCTATTACTTGTATTGATTTTTGTCATTTCAATATTATTCTCTCCAAATAGAGGGCTTATCGCAGAGTTAATCAAAAACATAGCGAGAAAACAAAGAATAAGACTCAGTTTAGTGCTTGTTGACTTGTACCAGCTCAAAATACATCATAATGACGACTATAATGTGGGTCATAGTGCTAAAGTATTGCTAACTATGCACGAGCAGAAATTCAATGTCCGAAAGAGTTTAATTATACTTGCTGAATTGGGTTTAGTCAGAAATATGAACGGCGATGTATGGGTTTTGACTGACAAAGGGCTTAAGAAAGCGGAATCAATCTTACTCACAAAAGGTGAACTGATATGATTAGCTTAATGGTATTGTTAATCGGACTTTTGACAGCAATTGCGTGTGCAATTCCCGGCTCATATTTGGTTCTCAGAAGAATGTCCATGATGAGCGATGCAATTAGCCACTCAGTTTTGCCGGGCATTATCATTGCTTTTTTGATTGTTTTGGATAGGTCATCACCATTGATAATCATAGGTGCAGCTTTATCAGGCTTACTTATGGTCTATCTGACAGAATTAATAAGCCGGTCCAAACTTGTCAAAACTGATGCTTCGATTGGGCTTGTTTTCCCCGGATTATTTTCAATCGGCGTAATCTTGATTTCAATGCAAATGTCAAGTGTGCATTTTCACGAACATAGTGTTTTAGTTGGAGATATTACGCTATCTGCACTAAATAATTTGGTGATTGATGGTGTTGATTACGGTCCGAAATCTTTTTATATACTCGGTTCGGTAATTCTTATTAACTTGTTATTTATCATCATATTCTTCAAGGAATTAAACCTTACGACTTTCGACCCGCAACTTTCTGAAGTGCTTGGATTTAAAAATCTGACATTGCATTACTTGTTTATGACAATCGTATCAATTACTGCAGTAGCCTCATTCGATGCTGCCGGTTCGATTCTCGTGATAGCACTGTTTATAGTACCCGCTGCAACGGCTCATTTGTTTACGCGCACGGTGATTAATATGATTATTTGGGCAATTATCTTTGCAATAATTTCATCTATTTCGGGGTTCTACCTTTCAATTTATTTCGATGCAGCAGTTTCAGGAGGTATAGCAGTAATGTGCGGAGTAGTTTTCTTAATTACATTAACGCTTGTAAAATTAAAAGCAATTAGAGCGTGACAATTTCGACTGATGATTTATGAACTTAAAAAAACAAATAGTAATCGCAACAATTTTGATTTTATTGTCAAGTTGGAATTTGTGTTGGGCAGATAGAGAATCAAATACTGTTAAATTGCTTGAAGCAGAATCAATCTTTGATGTTAATGTACTCGCTGCTTATGACATTTCAAAGGGAATACTTCAAACCCTTAGGGATGAAAAAGACACCTTGAATCTTGCTAAAGCTTATCATTTACTGGGTATGTCGTATTATGTGATGAATAATCCCGACAAATCACACCTATATCATGACTCCTCAAGAATAGAATATACTAAACTAAATGACACAAGCAAAGTCTATGAGTTGCTGGTGATTTCTGCAAAGATTGCCAGAGAAGCAGGGGAATACGAAGCTGCTCAAGCCTATTTAGATATATTATTCAATACACAATTACCGGAAAATCATAAAGCTTACTATTCGGCAGCTACATCCGAAAAAGCCTTGATATATGAAGAAATGGGCTTAATCTCAGAAGCAGAAACCGAATTCAATAAAGCATTAGATTTCAATAAAGCGAATGATTTCAAATCCAGTTATGCTCGAAACCTATTAGATTTGGCACGGGTTTACAGAATGCAATTAAGAAATGATGCCGTTATCGAAATATTACGTGAAGCAGATGCACAATTTAGGTACTTAGCCGACAGAGACGGATTAGCCGAGACATACCTTATTTGGGGTGAGGTTGCCTACGACATTGGGGATATCGAAACAGCTAAGGATAAATTACAAAAAGCCGAAACTATATTAGTGGAAATTAGTAATCTGACAATGTTGAAAGAAGTACTTTATGCACTGTATTTATTAGAACTGAAAAACGAAAATATTTCACAAGCACTCGTATATTTGGATAATTACTCGAAAATATTGTCTGAAGAGATAAAATCGAGTTCAATGTTGCGCGAAATTAACAAAAGATTGAATCTCGAACGTACTAAACGCTCGATATCACAAGATAAATTATCCGAAATTGAACTCGCTAAGAGTAACATGGAGCTTCAAATGAAATTGAAGGAAAGTGAGCTGAAAAACCAAAGTCAAACAATCTTTTATATATCTCTATTTTTGGGTTTGTTCATTATCATATTAGTAATCCTATTCATCTTATTCGGTTCCAAAAAGAAAAGTAACGCATTGTTAGAAGAAAAAAATCTTAAACTCGAATCAGTCAATGAATTACTTAACAATCAAAATCAGACAATCGTCGAGCAAACAGAACGAATCATGGATAGCATCAATTATGGTCTTACGATTCAAAATGCTATGCTACCATCAGCAACTTACATCAAGGAATTATTCTCCGAAAACTTCGTTTTTTTCAAGCCGAAGGATGTTGTCTCGGGAGATTTTTACTGGTTTAAAAAAGTTGGTGGCATACGTTTTGCTGCTGTTATTGACTGTACGGGCCATGGAGTGCCGGGAGCATTTATGTCCATGATTGGCAATACTTTACTAAATGAAATTGTGGTGAATGATTTGGTTTCAAATCCGGCAAAAATACTTGATGAATTAAACAAAAGGGTTAGCCATTCATTACAAAATGCCGAAAATTATGTTGTTAACGATGGAATGGACGTATGTTTGATTAGCGTAGATGAAATGGGAAATGTTTGTTTTGCTGGTGCACGACGCCCGATATTCATTGTTCGAGATAACGAGATTCTCGAAATTAAAGGCGATCAGCAATCAATAGGAAGTTTTTCTCCAGACTTGAAATATACTTCTCATGAATTTGAAAATCAAAATTATTCAATGATTTACCTGACAAGTGATGGTTTTGCTGACCAAAATAACAATGAAAACAAAAAATATAGCACAAAGAAACTAAAAAATTTGTTATATTTGTTATCCCAAAAAGGAGTCGAAGAACAATTAACTTTAGTTAATCAAGAATTCGAAAAACACATTGGGAACGAAAGACAAAGAGATGATATCACCATAATCGGATTAAGGATCTGAGTAATGATAGACTTACACGAATATTACGACACAGCCAATAGGCATAACGTACTGCTTTCATTTAAAGGGGCTTTATCGCAAGAAATTCTTGTAGAAATGGGCAACATTGTGAAAAACAGAGTTAATCTGAACAAAAAATTGAAGAAACTCTTCTCTATTTTTGTCGAACTATCCCAAAATATAATGCACTATTCATCAGAACGTGTAGAAATTGATGGGAAAGAAATCGGAGTAGGAATAATATTATTTACTGAAAATGATACTAACTTTACAATCTATTCAGGAAACTTAGTTGATAATCAAAGCATTCGCTTTTTGACAGACAAAATTGATAATTTGAATGCACTCAATGAAGAGCAGCTCAAAGACAAGTATTCATCTAGTTTACATGCAGATAGACCTATTGAAAGCAAGGGTGCAGGATTGGGATTGATTGAAATTGCTCGAAAAGCCTCAGGAAAAATTTCGTATAATAAACATAAAACTAACGCAGAAAATACTTTTGTTACCATAAAAGTTCAAATTGATAAGGAGTAAATGAATGTCAGACTTATACCTCAGCAAAACAAAGACTACACCTGCTATTGAATTCAATAGTGCGACAGGAAAGCTTATCATCTCGGGTGAATCATACCCCGAAAACTCGGCAGAATTTTACAAACCGGTCTTTAGTTGGTTGAACAATTACATGGAAGTGAAACGCGAAATTGAATTTTCATTCAAATTGACATATTTCAATACAAGCTCGTCCAAATCAATACTTGATATTATTGAACTATTGGAAAATTATCATCAAACCGGTGGCAAAGTATCATTGAATTGGTATTTTGAAGAAGAAGATGATGACATAGAAGACAGCGGAATTGAATTTACCTCCGATCTGACTTTACCATGTAAATTAATTCCTTATTAAAGATTATTATGGGTTTAGATAAGCATCTTCATGAAATTGACATTAATGTGTTTCCGGGCGAATACAAAAGACTGCGGGACATTATTGATTCTATTGAACTACAATATGGGACAGATAATACGAATATGCAACATATTGATGAGCTTGTTTGTGAATATGCAAAGTTACTCAAACAAACTGCAAAAATTGTCAGAATAAGTGATAATAATCAGCAAAAACTAAGGAATGCACGCCAAAAACTCGAAACTCAGAACCAAGTCATTTCTGTCAAAAACCAAGAGCTTAATAGGGCAAACGAGAAGATTTTGTTAGAGCTTAAACGAGCAGCCGAATATGTCAGAAGTATTATTCCTGAACCTGCTGCATTCGATTCCCACAATCTGAAAATTGATTGGTCTTTCATTCCTTCACTCCATTTGGGAGGAGATTTACTCGGATTTAAACAATTGGATAGCGAACATTTCGCTCTTTATTTGTTAGATGTTTGCGGACACGGGGTACGGTCAGCATTGTATTCAGTATCGGTAGTGAATACCATCAATAATGCTCATATGACAGGAATTGATTATCGTGACCCGGGCGAACTGCTCAATGCTCTCAATCAGCAATACCAAATGAAAGACCATGATAATTTATACTTTACAATATGGTACGGCGTATATAATCATAAATCGAAAATTTTGAATTACTGTGCTGCAGGGCATCCTCCTGCATTTTTGCTTGACCAAAACTTAGCACTGACTCAACTTGGCTCTGATAATTTTTTTATTGGAATCATCAAAGACACTCATTACAAAAGCGAACAAGTCGAAATTGTGCCACCGGCAAATCTGATGATTTATTCGGATGGTGCATACGAAATACCGATTGATGGGGACGAAATGATGACTATAAACCAATTTGCCGATTTCATTTACGAATCTTTCAAAGCTAATGAAGATATCAAAGATATCTACGATAAATTAGTTAAATTATACGATAACAACCCTCTCGACGACGATTTCTCAATTCTTAAGGCTTCATTTCGTCAATAGCCTCTAATGTTTCATCAAATAAATTAAAACAATGTCAGAAGATAACAAAATCATCTTTTCAATGATTGGAGTGAGTAAAACTTTTCCTCCAGCCAAAAAGGTACTAAATGATATTTATTTATCGTTTTTCTACGGAGCCAAAATCGGTATAATCGGTTTAAATGGCTCCGGCAAATCTACTTTGCTCAAAATCATAGCAGGCGAAGAGCAATCCTACGATGGCAAAGTGACCTTCTCCCCAGGCTATAATGTTGGGTTTTTGCATCAAGAACCGGAATTGGACGAATCCAAAACCGTAATCGAAATTGTCCGCGAAGGAGTCCAACCTATAATGGATTTGCTCAACGAATATGAAGCGATTAGTGCAAAATTTGCCGAGCCAATGGACGACGACGAAATGCAAAAAGTCATCAATCGTCAAGGCGAACTCACCGACCAGTTAGACCGCCACGATGCTTGGGAAATTGACATCAAGTTAGAGCGTGCAATGGACGCATTGCGTTGCCCCGAAGGCGATATGCCAATTAAAATTTTATCAGGTGGCGAAAAAAGGCGCGTCGCTCTATGCAGACTTCTATTGCAAGAACCGGATATTTTATTGCTTGATGAGCCAACCAACCACCTTGACGCAGAATCCGTGCAGTGGCTCGAGCAACATCTGAACCAATACAAAGGGACCGTCATCGCTATCACCCATGATAGATACTTCCTTGATAATGTAGCAGGATGGATATTAGAATTAGATAGGGGCGAAGGCATTCCCTGGAAAGGAAATTATTCGTCATGGCTTGACCAAAAAGCGAAACGTTTAGAGCAAGAGGGCAAAACCCAAGATAAACGGATTAAAACACTCGAACGCGAACTCGAATGGGTCAGAATGTCGCCCAAAGCCAGACATGCAAAATCAAAAGCTAGGTTGGGTGCATATGAAAATCTATTGAACGAGGACGTAAGGCAAAAAGAAGAAAAGCTCGAGCTATTCATACCGAATGGACCGAGATTGGGCAATAACGTAATCGAAGCAAAATCAGTCACTAAAGGCTATGGCGATAGGATTTTATTCGAGGATTTGAATTTCTCGCTTCCACCAAATGGAATCGTGGGAGTAATCGGACCAAACGGCGCCGGGAAAACGACGCTTTTCAAACTAATTCTTGGAATTGAAAATCCTGATTCGGGCACATTTACAATTGGAGAAACTGTCAAAACCGCTTACGTTGACCAGCAACACACTGCCATTGACCCCGATAAAACGGTCTTCGAGCAAATAACCGGAGGACTCGAATCAATGACTTTGGGCAATAAAACGATAAACTCGCGGTCATACGTAGCGAAATTTAATTTCTCAGGTGGCGACCAACAGAAGAAATGCGGAACACTTTCCGGAGGAGAACGTAATCGCTTGCACCTTGCAATAACGCTGAAAGAGGAAGGAAACGTGATTTTGCTTGACGAACCGACAAACGATATTGACATCAACACCTTGCGAGCATTAGAAGAAGCAATCGAAAATTTCGCAGGTTGCGCTGTGGTAATTTCACATGATAGGTGGTTCTTGGACAGAATTGCAACACATATACTCGCATTTGAAGGTGACTCCAAGGTCTATTTCTTCGAAGGTTCCTTCACCGAGTACGAAGAAAATCGCAAAGCCAGAATCGGCGACAACACGCCCCACAGAATCAAATACAAAAAGTTGGTAAAGTAATCTGAACTGTGATTTGTGGGATTTGAGTGATTGATGTGATGATGACATGAATAATATTCAGATGTGCCACACTTGCGAGGTGTGGCACATCTTTTTTTATGTCTTCACAAACATCTGCGTCCTGTTACCCATACGCAGATAATACACACCACCAGGCAGATGCGAAATATTAATTCTTTGTAGAGACAATTCATAAATTGTCTCTACGGTCATCACACATTCTCCCAGAGTATTAAAGATTTTGATGTCAGAACCTTCATCAACCCCACGGTTAACCGTAGGGTTGATAAAGGTGGAACTGATTTCGATAAATTCCGTCGCCGGGTTGGGGCTGACAACCAGCCCCTTACCTACATTCGTGTTTTCATTTACTGACGACGGACTGTATGTGCCGCGCCAAAGACCGTCACTGAATGTACTTAAAATTGGATTTTCTCCTGCAAATGCAATTTTTTGGACTACTCGCATGTTTTGAGAATAGTTATCTAAGAAAGCATCACGGAACCATGTATAACCACCGTCAGTTGTACGTAATAATTTACCGTACTTGCCAACTACAATACCATTTAACTCATCATAAAAAGCTATGTCCCATAATCCAAATGTAGGTTCAGTCTCATCAACATGAATCAAATCCCAAGTTATTCCGCTGTCATATGTTTTATAAACAAATCCATGAGTTTTCAATCCTCCTGTATCATTATCATATTCGGCTAGACCGCAAGCCCAACCGATTTGTGAGTTAAAAAAAAATAAAGATGTTATATAAGTCAAATTAGCATTGAAATCTTTAAGTATATCTCTTAAATGCCAAGTATTGCCAGAATCATGAGTAGTTAATAATCCTCTATATAATAATTTAAAATTATGAGGGGATACTTCTTTATTTGCCCAAAATCTTAAAGTAAATTGTTTGTTTCCAAATAACCAAAATTTATCTACTTTAATGTCATAATCCTCAGGTACTAACTCATGTTTGATTATTATTTTTTTAGAAGTTTCCCATCCATCATCAGTTATATATAAATAAGGAGAAGAAATAGCACCACCTATTAAAGAATCATACATATCCAAACTTACGATATCAGGATTGCTTTGAAATTTGCCATCTATTGGTTCAATAACTTGTATAGTATCAAAAGTTAGACCTCCATCTTGGCTTTTAAATATTTTACCACCGCTACGTGAAATAAATAATAGTTTTTCTGATAAATATGCTATGGAATTCATAAACATTGGATTAGGGGAAATTTGCTTACCTTCATCACTTATATAAATTTTTTCATGATAATGAGTGAACCAGGTTTTGCCTCCATCAGTTGTTTTAATTATTCTATCGCAACATGTATCTGTATTTTCAACTATACCTATGCAATTCAATTCATCAAAACATCTGACATCTTGGAATCTCGCAAATTGCCCCATATAGGGATTAACTTTTTCCCATGCTGTCTGTGAATTAATATTGATAAAAGACAAAACGAAAAAAACAATAAAAATTAAAATTATTTTCATCTAATTTTCTCCTTTCTAAAATTAATAAAATCAAAGAGTACTCCTGCTTTTCAGCAGGAGTACTGCTCATAATTACTTCAAATACATGAACTTATCCGATTTTATCAATTTATTATCAATAGTCACTGAATATACATAAGTTCCAGTTTGTAGTTTTGATATGTCAACCTTATGAACACCTCTACTTGATGAAATATTTATAGCTTTTGTTATAATTAAGTTACCTAACAAATCATAAATTCTAATATCTGCATTAGCACTCGATAGAGATTGAATTTCAAAGACTAAATTTTCATCCAAAGTATAAGCGCTTATTTTATAATCATTATAATAGTCAAAATTTTCCAAAGTACTATTTTTCTCTATAATGTAAGGGAAATTATAAGGTCCTTCTAAACTATCAATCCAATGACAAGCTGGTGTGCAGAATACGAGCAAACCTGAATAAGTTAGTTTTGATTTAAACAAACAATTTATGAATCGGGTTGATACTGAGTCTATACTAATATCAATTCCACCTTCAGCTAGCCTGCAAACTGTAACAATATCATAACAACACTGAACGCTATCGCAAACTTCACGAACAACAATTGTATCAAGAACTGATACCCAGCCCGGACCTGAAGGACCAGCATCTTGCCATTTCATAATATATTGGTAATATTCCCATGTAGCCCAACAACTCCCGACACCTACTCTCCATGTCGTATCACATTCATCTGGTATATTCGGTTTGAAATTCATATCATTTTTATTAATAATATACTTAATTGCTCGTGAATAAATTACATCATCTGAACAATCACTACAATAAAAAGTGTTATTTGTAAAAAATCGAGTAATCTGCAATTCCTGCTTTCCGTTACATGTTCTTGCAATGTAATCAACTTTTACATAACAATCAGGACATGGTAACCCAATTGGAATAACATCAGTATATTTAGTCCAAGCACTGTCCGGGCATTCCTCCGAACATGGTGGATCAATTTCAGGGAATTCAATGTGTGGAACTGTGTCACAGGAGAAATTGGCATAAAGATAACACCCTGCAAAAATATGAGTATATTCTCCTAAACTTGCAAATAATCGCATAGTAACATTTTTTGATTGTCCGGGTCCTAAACATAAATAGAAGTTTGAAATATTTTCTGGGGTAATTTCTATTGGTTGATGATTTCCAGTCATTTGTGGAAGAGTCATAAAGTATTTAAAGCAAGTGAGTGAATCTGGAATATCCAAATCTAATCTAATTGTACAAGAATCCGGGCATAGTGTATCAGCATGCATCGAGGCAGTTAACCAAGTGCTTGAACCTTCACACCCACAACATTGGCTTCTGTCAACATTATAAGTAAACTGGTTTACTCCCTCGACAAAAAAACTTTCTTCACAATGTGGAGCACCATTAGCATATTGAATTAACACTCGGAACTGGACATTAGTTGAAACTACTGTAGGACAAAGTTTATAGCTTACAGTAGTTGCTGGTGCAGATTCAGTATGTTTTATTTGCCATAAATGATTATATGGGTCCCTATATTGTATAGAAATTTTTGCATCTTCACAACTTGGATTGTCAATATCAATTTGAATACAACAATCCTCTGTCACGTAATAGTCAATATCAATTTCTTCGCAACATGAACTAAGCAGTTGCTCAGGAAATTGTTCTTTATCGTTCTGTGCTATCATCACTGTAGAGTTAGTTATGTATAGTATGCAAAAAGCTACTATCAATAGCCAAGAGGCTCGT